>DATMGU010000016.1:0-1835 GCA_035555315.1 Allostellaceae bacterium | reverse complement strand
GCCTTGATCCACCACATGGCGTAGGTGGCGAGACGAAATCCCTTCTCGGGCTCGAACCGCTTGACCGCCTGCATCAGGCCGACATTGCCCTCCGAGACGACCTCGGAAATCGGCAAGCCGTAGCCGCGATAGCCCATGGCTATTTTGGCCACGAGCCTGAGATGGCTGGTGACGAGTTTTTGTGCCGCGTCGCGATCATCATGCTCGCGCCAGCGTTTGGCGAGCATGTATTCCTGCTGGGGTTCCAGCATCGGGAACTTGCGAATCTCGGCGAGGTATTTAGATAGTCCGGATTCTCCGTTGAGAACCGGTAGCGTAGCTGTGCGGGCCATTCAGCGCCCTCCAGTTGTTCAGGCCCCCGATAGCGGCGGGCCGGGCAGGCGACGCTGTGTTAAAGCCAGTCGCTCTGCGATGTTCCGCGTCGGATTTTGACGCAGGTGCAATATACACCAAAACACGGGTGATTTGGAAGGATAGCGAGCGTCACGTCCCCGTGTGGCTGCTATAACCTGCTGGTATGACTTTGATTTTCTGGAAGCCCTGCGTCATAGCGCCGCTCGCAGTTTGCTCGTGAGGTGAATCAAATCCTCCGGCAAGGGTGATTCCCAGTGTAAAATTTCTCCTGTTCGGGGGTGCTCTATTACCAGGAGATATGCGTGGAGCGCTTGGCGCGCAAGGGCCGCCAGCGCGGCCTGGCCTTCGGGACCGAGATGGCCGGCCTTGGTCTTGAAATGCGGGCCATAGACGGAATCTCCGATCAGAGGATGGCCGATATGGGCCAGATGCACCCTGATCTGGTGAGTCCGGCCGGTCTCGAGCCGGCAGGCGAGGAGGGCGGCGACCGGCTTGCCGTCGCGCCCGGTAAACGTCTCCTTGATCTCCCAATGCGTGACCGCCTCGCGGCCGCCGTCGCGCACCGCCATTTTTTCCCTGGCGTGGGGATGCCGGTCGATCGGGGCATCGACGGTGCCGCGCTGCCGGTTCGGCACGCCCCAGACCAGCGCGAGATAGCCGCGCTCCATCGCGCCGCTGCGGCCATGGTCGGCAAATTGCGCGGTCAGCGACTGGTGCGCGGCGTCGTTCTTGGCAGCGACCATCAGCCCGGTGGTGTCCTTGTCCAGCCGGTGCACAATGCCGGGGCGGCGGACGCCGCCGATGCCGGACAGGCTGGCCCCGCAATGGGCGATCAGCGCGTTAACCAACGTGCCCGAGGCATGCCCCGCGGCCGGATGCACGACCAGGCCCTTGGGCTTGTCGATGACGATGATGTCGGAATCCTCGTAGACGATGTCGAGGGCGATATCCTCCGCCTCCGGCTCGGCGGCCACGGCCTCCGGCACGTCGATTGTGATCGTATCGCCTTTGGCGACATGATAAGCGGGGTCGCGGATCGCAGTGGTTCCAACCGAGACGGAACCCGCCAGGATCAGCCCTTTCAGCCGCGAGCGCGACAGGCTCGGCTCTCTCGCCGCCAGCACGCGGTCGAGCCGGACGGAGCCTTCGTCGCCGGCGACCGTGACCTGAAGCCTCCCGGCGTGATCTTGAGACGAGCCTTGTTGAGATGAGCCTTGTTGAATTGAGCTTTGCATGACCGAAACCGCTGTGCCCGAACCGACCCCCGAGCAGGCCGCGCTGTTCTTGCGGGTGCGGCGGATGATGCTGGTCGCGGGATTGACCACGGCCTTGGCGATTTCGGCCGTGCTGGTCGCCATCGGCTATCGCCTTTTCAAGGCCGAGGGAAGCGCCGTGGCCATGATCGACGCCACCGCGGTGCTGCCGAAGGGCGCCCGCATCGTTTCAACCGGCGTCGCCGGCGACCGGCTGGTGCTGACGCT
>DATMGU010000015.1:0-16118 GCA_035555315.1 Allostellaceae bacterium | reverse complement strand
CGAGGCCAAGGCGGAAAGGCGCGGCGGCTCGAAATCGATATCCGCGCTGGCGGGGTCGGCTATGGCGGCCAGCAGGCTGACACCAGGGCCGGCACCGGCCTGCCGGCGCCAGTCGTCATACCGCTGCAACACGAAGGCCGGTACACCCCGATCGGTGATGACCACCGGCCCCTCGGCCGCCGCGCGCTTGGCCCGCGCGATATCCTGATTGAATTCCCGACCGCTCAAGGTGGTGATCGTCATGGAAGGCTCTCACTCGATATCCACTTGACGAGACGATACTACATTTCCCGCGAGAGGGCCGCAAGCCATCAGCCCAGCCATCAGCCCGCCGGCGTCGGGGGTGAACCCGCGGCTCGCCTGGGCGATTGCATTTGAAGGGGATCGGTCGATGATGGCCGTCGGTCGGCCTCTCCCCAAGCCGGCCGATCGGCGGAGTGCTGGATGATTTCGGAAACCCTTGACGTGGCACCGGCGGAAAATGTGTTCGCCGAAGGCGAGCCCAGCCATTCGGTCTATGTCGTCGAGGCCGGCGAGATCGAGATCTGGACGACGACGCATGGCAAGCGGGCGCGGCTGGCGCTGCTCGGCCCCGGCCAGCTGTTCGGCGAATCCGGTGTGCTGGAAGCGCGCAAGCGCTCCGCCACCGCCACGGCGACCGTGCGGGCCCGGCTGCTGCGCATCGATGGCTCCACCTTCGCCGCCGGCTTCGGCCTGGGCAACAGCGCCGCCTTGAACCTGTTCAAGATGGTCTGCGCCCGGCTGCGGTCGACCAATCAGCAATTGGTCGAGGTGATGGCGCAATCAGCGAAGGACGCCCTGCCCGAGGTAAGCCGCTTCAAGGTCACGCTGACGCCGGACAGCGATGTGTTGCGGGACACATACGGCATGGCGGCCGTCGCGGTAGATCGGCTGCCCTTCGTCATCAGCAATAAATACGGCAGCGAGGCGACGCCCCTGCCCTCGCTGACCAATTACGTGGTGGCGGCCTTCGGCAAGGCGGAGCTGTCCTGCCCGCATTTTTCGATCGAGCAGCATCGCAACCGCATCGAGGTGCATGATTTGGGCAGCCGGCATGGCACCTGGGTCAACGGCACGAAATTCTCCTGGGGCGGCAACCGGCCGGCGGCCGAGCTGCGGGAGGGCGAAAATCACGTGACCGCCGGCCACGCGGAATCGCCGTTCCGCTTCGTCATCGCCGTCTACGAGATGGCGACCCTGAAAGGCCCGGAGCCGGAACCGGAACAGGAACCGGATTGATCGGCGCTCCCCTCTCCGGCCCGGCCAGTGCCTGCTGATCTGCCCCTCTCCGCCCCGCCGGCGGAGAAGATTAGCGCATTTTCGCGATGACCATTGCACCCGTTGGGACCCGCCCCTCAAGATGGCTTGAGTTCCCTTGACCGTTTCACCCTGCGAGAGGCCCGATGACCACGGCGATCCCTGTCGATGACCGTCAATCGCTCGCCGAGGTGCATGGCGACATCGATCGGTATTATTCTGCGAAGATCATCCGGCACGGCGTGTCGCCGCGCGGCGTCGACTGGACGTGCCAGGCGACGCAGGAGCTGCGCTTCGTCCAGCTCGTGAAGCTGTTCGGGTCGGCGGCGGCGCTGTCGCTGAACGATCTCGGGTGCGGCTATGGCGCCCTGCTCGATTTCCTGAGGCGGCGCCACGCCGGCCTCACCCTCGACTATCTCGGGATCGATCTGTCGAAGGAGATGGTGCGGCGTGCCAAACGCAAATGGCGGGGCGTGCCGGACGCCGCCTTCGCGCAGGACACGGCCCCCCGCCGCGCGGCGGATTATTCCGTCGCCAGCGGCATCTTCAACGTCCAACTGGACCAACCCACGGCGTTGTGGGAGGCGTTCATCGCGACCACCCTGCGCGATCTGCGGAATGCCAGCCTCGCGGGCTTCGCCGTCAACTTCCTGGCCCCGCTCGCCGCCGACCAACCGCCCCGGCACGGCCTCTATCGCACCGCGCCAGAGCCCTGGATTCGCTATTGCCGGGACGACCTCGGCGGGACCACGACCTTGCTCGACGCATACGGCATGCGCGAGTTCACGATTCTCGTCCAGGTGTAACCGCGAGTCGCGCCCTTCTTTTTATTTTGTCAGAACCTACACATAAAGTCGCTTGCCAAGAAAACCAGAGACTGGAAGGCTTTCCATGCAGCGGTCACGGGTCTCAAGATGTCTTGAGTTCTTTCGACGGCTTCACTGTGGGAGAAAATAATGGGCGGTCTATTGCTAGATCATTATGTACCAGGTGTTCTCAACGATCTGAACCTTCGATTTTCCCCTGGCGATGGCATCAGGGAAATAATCGCCCTGCAAAAAGAATTCAAGATGTTCTCTCCCGATCATTCATTACGCAGCGCCTTCGCGTTGTTGAGTATCGGGCCGCTGGAAAATTGGCGGACTCGGCGGGCGTGGTCCAAATATCTCGATCTGCTGCGCAACCTCCCCTCGGACACGCCCGGCCAGAACGCCCATGATTACCTGGCGGAGCTGCTTGAGCGCCATCTGGCTCAAGAGGAAGTCTTGCCGGTTCATTTCACGTCGCACTCCACCCTCACCCATCCGGCGCTGATGGCCGAGGACGCGACCCTGGCGATTTCCTATTCGTACCAAGGTTACCTGACGATTTCCCTGCCGATGACACCGGCCACCCCCGATCGGGTACGCCGGCAAGTGGAGCGCGAGCAACGCGCCCTGCGAGAGCTTGAACTGATCTGACGAGCAGGGCGATCGACGTGGATCAGGACAATAACCGCGTCGATCGCTCCATCAGTTTCGCGAAAGCGGGAGTCCATGACGCGGCCGAACCGCGCCCCATGCTGCGCGAGCCGGCATGGATGCCCATTTTCACGGGCATGACGGTCGTGGAAATAGGGTGATTTCCGTCAGCCGATTGCTCTCTCGACAACTTCGACGGGTATACGGTTAACAACAAATTCACTATAAACTAGCATTCTGCACCGGGCGGTTTCCATAACTGTACCCAACAACGATCAATATCGGTCAAGATCCAATGACCACATTAAGACAGGAGAGATGATGGGTAACCTAGTACCCGACCACTACGTGCCAGGTTTGCTGCAGGATCTGAATCTTCGGTTTTCCCCTGGCGACAGCCTCAATGAGATGATCGCCCTGCAAAAGGAGTTCAAGATTTTCGCAAAGGGACATTCTTTGCAAAAATCTTTTGCCTTGTTGAACATAGGGCCTCTGGAGAACTGGCAGGTCAGAAGGGGTTGGAATAAATATCTGGATATTCTAAAGAAACTTCCGTCCGACAAAACCGGCGAAAGCGCGCACGACCGCCTCGTATCCCTGCTTAAGGCACATCTCTCTCTGCCGGATCCGCTGCCGATTTACTTCATCTCCCATTCCACGGCTATAAATCCAGGGCTGACGGTACAGGATGTGGCGCTTGCCATCGCGTATTCGGCCCAGAGCTATTTGACGATTTCCCTGCCGATGACGCCCATCGATCCCACTCGGGTGCGGGGCAAAGGAAAGTCCAAATAATCTGGAAGGAGGCCGTGAATACGACGGCCGATAAAAAGACGAGGACAGAGCCCTAATCTTCTCCTCTCCGCCCCTCGGGGGCGGAGAGGAAAGCGCTCTCTGATCTGGACTCAGTCAGTGAAAATGACGGTGCGGAGATACTGGCGCGAAAGCGGGGATGACGGTTATTGCCTTTGAAATGAAGAGCTTCTTTCTGCCCGGACTTCGGAAGGCCCCCGTCTCCCGCGTCGCTTCCGGCTCAGGTACAGCATCCACAAACGACCATAGCACGGTCATGCTCGAACGCCATCACGTGACCCGCTGCGCCGCATACCGTCAGGAGTTCCTCGGCACGGTCGAACAGCAAACGAGCCTCGGCATCGCACGTGGTCCCGGATTCCGCGAGCGTCGCCCATGCGGCGACAGTGACGGCTCGGCATTCCGCCAGCCGCGCGCCACGCCACCGCGCCGCATCCACTGCCTCACGAGCGAAACTCCGCGCAAGGCCCGTTGCACCAAGATGGTAGTGTGCCTCAGCGAGATTTGTTAGCAGCTCCGGCTCAAGCTCCATGGCCGCTGACGCTTTTCGGGCGACAGAGATTGCTTCCATGAAACTACCGACCGCCCCCCCGAAGTTCTTCGTGATCAGATGAACTATACCGCGACAGCTAAGGGCATAGATTTGCATGTAAGGTAATCCAGTCGCCTCAGCGATCTCGGCAAAACACTTGGCATGGCGATCCGCAAAGGTTGCATCATGTCGACACCGGGCGAGATCCACGCCAGCAATATGCGGTAACGCTCGGACCACCGGGTCCGATAGTTCGCGTGCCATTTCTAGCGTCGTCTCCAGGGATTCTTCAGCCTCATCGAAACGGCCCAGCCGCATCAGGGCACGAGTTCGAAGATGACGGACCCAAGTCGCGACATCGAAGCCAAGAAACGCCCGATCCGATGCTCCAATCTCGGAGGCATCAGCCAGGCAGGCGGCACCCGCCTGCAACGCCTCGTTGGCCAGACCAGCCATGGTATAGGCGTGAGCGAGAAACGCGTTCAGCGTCGCGATGCGGCCAATATTCCCAGTGCCCTCCGCAAGGGACAAAGCCTCCCGGACACGCGCTATATAAATATCCGCGTCCACCGAGAGGCGACCATCGGTCGCCAGCAGCAGTTGAACCATCTCATCGTTGGTTTCGCGCGCCCAACCTAGCGCCTCCTGCAGAAACGGCTTGGCCTCCTCGGCCGTCATGCCTTTGCGCCAGCCGAACATCGCGATCTGACCGCTCGCCATGATGCGGAGCGCGTCATTGGCCGGCGAACGGCCCTGCCCGGCCATCAGTGACCGGACCTGATGCCAGTGTTGAATGGCCTGCCGCGAATTCGTCGTACCGACCCATCTTGCCGCCCTCGCGGCGTAAGTCGCGGCGCTGAGTTTGTCGCCGGCCGCCTCAAAATGATAGGCGAGCAGGCCGGCGGTTTCGTCGAGACGCGCCTCGTAGAACTCTTCGATGGCCTTCGCCACCACCGCGTGGAGCGAACTACGGTGCGTCTTCAGCTGCGCCGCGTAGGCGACCTCCTGGATCAAGGGGTGGCGGAATGCGACGACCCGGAGATCCGCGTCCTGGCGCTCCTGGAGCAACCCGGCGTCGCCCAGGCGGCTCAGCTGCTCCTCCATCGCCACCGCCGGTTCCCCGGCCACCTTCTCCAACAGGGCCAGCGGGAAATCCTTGCCGATGATGGCGGCGATCTGGAGGAAGGCTTTGTCCTTGTCGGGCAGCCGGTCGATGCGTTCGCCGAGCACCGCCTGGACCGTCGCCGGCAGGTTGGCATCGGTGCTTTTCAACCCCAGAAAATACCGGCCGGCATGCCCGATGAGCGTGCCGCTATCGGCGAGCGACCTGACCAATTCCTCGGCGAAGAACGGGTTGCCGCCGCTGCGCTCGGCGATGCGGGCCTTCATCTCGGCGAGGCCCGGATGGTCGCCCACCAGCTCGTCGACCAGGCCGCGGCTATCGTCCGCGCCAAGTTCGGCGAGCACCGTTTGCTGAAACTGCGGCAGCTTGATCCAGGGTGCCTCGAAGCTGGGGCGGTAGTTCAAGACCACCATGACCTTGGTGCCCGGCACCGCGTCGACGAGGGTCGCGACGAAGGCCTTGCTCGCCTCGTCCAGCCAGTGGAGATCCTCGATCAGGATGACCGTGGGTTCGGCACTGCCCAGGCGGGAAACGACGCGCCGCATGATATCCAGTAAACGCGCTTGCTTTGCCTTGGGATCGAGGGAGGACGGCTGAGCCGCCGGGTCCGGCACCCCCAGGAAATCGTTCAGCAAGGGCAGATCGGCACCGAACGCGGCGTCGCGGGGCAGCAGCCGCGCCGCGATCCGCCGGCGCGCCAGGGCGTGGCCGTCCGTGGGCGCTATCCGGAAGAAGGCGCGGAGAAAGTCGAGCACCGGTTGCAGCGGCGTCGCGTGGCCGAAGATCTGCGCGCGGGCCTCCAGCACCGGGATGGAACGCTTGCGGCAAGCCTCGGCGAAGTCGCGGCTCAGGCGGCTCTTGCCGACGCCCGGCGGGGCGCAGATCCCCACGATCCTGGCGTTACCCTTCACGGTCTGCCTCAGCGCCTTCTGCAGGATCGCCCGCTCCGCGTCGCGCCCCCGGAGCGACGTCAGCTCATCCTCCCGGAACGTCTTGCCGACGACCGAGGATCTCAGCCCGACCAGGCTGAAGGTCTCGATGGGTTCGGGCAGCCCTTTCACCGCGTGGCGGCCGAACGGCCGCGCCTCGCAAAACAGGGTTATCAGGCGGTAGCAATCCTCGCTGAGGCAGATCCCGCCCGGTTCGGCCAGTTGCTGCAGCCGGCTCGCGACATGGACCGTTATGCCATGCGCGCCCTGTTCCCGATCCTGCTCCGTCGTCCCGGACACCACCTCGCCGGAATGCAGCCCGACCCGGATGCGGGGGCCATCCGACCGCTGCAAGCTTTCCTGCATGACCAAGGCCGATTTGCAGGCCAGCAGCGCATGCCCCTCCTGGGAATGCGGGGCGCCGAACAGCGCCATGATGCCGTCGCCGAGCGTGCGCACCACGCGCCCGTCATGGCGCTCCACCGCGTCGCACATCGCGGCGACGAGCGGCCGCAGACGCTCCATCGCCTGTTCCGGGTCGAGCTTCGCGATCAGTTCCGTGGAGGACACGACATCGGCGAAAAGCACCGTGGCATGCTTGCGCTCGTCCCGCGACGCGACGCGCTTCGAGGGACGCTCCTGAACCGGCGTGTCGCCGGCATGGAGCGATGCCCCGCACTTACTGCAAAAATGGGCCGTCAGCGCGTGCGTCTTCGCGCAGACCGGACATTTCAGGGCGAGCGGGGTCCCGCACTTCTCGCAGTATTTGCTTTTAGGCGCGTTCTCCGTCCTGCAAGCACTGCATCGCATCGGCGGTTCCCCCTGAAATCGCGCATGGTCTTATACCCCGCGTTACACCGTTGGTGTAGAAGCTCCGGCCCCCGTGCCGGGCTCGATGATCTTCTGGAAGCAGGACGTGCGCACGTCCTGATAGCCGAGATGTTCGTAGAATTGTTTCACGCGGTCATTGTCCGCGCGCACGAGAAGCTGCACTTTCCAGATGCCGCGGTCGGACAGCCAGGCCTCGGCCGCCGCCATGATGGTCCGCCCGAGTCCGCTGCCCTGAAGCTCCGGGCTGGCGGCGACGTAATAGACCCAGCCGCGATGGCCATCCTCGCCGACCATGGCGGTGGCGACGACGCGTCCCTCTCGCTCGGCCACCAAGACGGTCGAATGCGGCCCCTGCCGGGCGAAGGCGATGTCCTTGATAGGATCGTTCCATGGCCTGGCGACACCGGCGGCGTGCCACAAGGCGACAACCTGATCGATGTCCTCATCCCGGATGCGTCGGATGACAATGTCGTCCACCTTTGGTTTCCTTACCCATGATCGCGCCAACCGATCGGTATTGCCATTCGTATCGAGACCCGGCAAGCGGATTGCAGTGACGATACACCAGCGGCTTCACATCGAGGGGGAACCATGCTGCCGAAGGCTGATCTGGTATTGCGCAACGGTCGGGTTTGGGGCGGCCTGGCCGAGGGCGTTACCGAGGCGGTGGCGCTGTGGTCCGGCCGGGTGCTGGCGACCGGGACGGATGGCGAGATCGAGTCGCTGATCGGCCCGTCGACCACCGTCGTGGATTTGCGCGGCAGGCTGGCGACGCCGGGCCTCAACGACGCGCATATGCATCTGCTGCCGCTCGGCATCGTCATGGCGGAGGTCGATGTCCGGCCGGCCGCCGCCCCGACGCTCGATGCGCTGCTGGCCAAGATCAAGGCGGCGGCGGATCGCCAGGGACCGGGCCAATGGGTGCTGGCGCGCGGCTACGATCATTTCAAGCTCGATACCGGACGCCACCCGACCCGCGACGAGCTGGACGCGGTGGCCCCCGGCAATCCGGTCTATGTGGTGCGCACCTGCGGCCATCTGGCGGTGGCGAACAGCCTGGCGCTGCGCCTCGCCGGGATCGACGAGCGCAGCGCGGCCCCCCAGGGCGGCGCCATCGAACAGCGCGACGGGCGGCTGACCGGGCTGCTGGCGGAGAACGCCCGCGATCCGCTGACGTCGATCCTGCCGGCGCTCACCGAAGCGCAACTGGTCGACGCGATCGAGCGCGCCGGGAAACTCTGCCTCGGCTTCGGCATCACCAGCGTGATGGATGCCGCTGTCGGCATCCGCGCGGGCTATCCGGAGCTGCCTGCCTATCAACGTGCCAAACGCGACGGCCGGCTGCCGGTCCGCACCTATCAATGCCTGCTGGGCGGCCCCGGCGGCATTGTAGAGGAGGCCTATGCCAATGGGTTGCTGACCGGCACGGGCGACGACCGGCTGATGCTCGGGCCGGTCAAGATCTTCACCGATGGCAGCGCCGGCGGGCGAACAGCGGCGATGAGCGAGAGCTATCTGGGCGACACGCCGGAGCACGGCATCCTGTGCCTGAAGCCCGCCGAGCTGAACGACTACGTGCTGGATTATCATTTGAAGGGCTATCAGATGGCGATCCACGCCATCGGCGACACCGCCATCCAGCAGACGCTCGACGCCTATGAGCGCGCCTTCGCCGCCGAGCCGGCACCCAATCGCCGCCATCGGATCGAGCATTGCGGGTTCCTCAGCGACGCCCAGATCGATCGGATGGTGGCGCTGGGCGTGCAGCCGGCGCCGCAGCCGGTGTTCATGGTGGATTTCGGCGATCTCTACGTCTCGGTGGTCGGGGAGGAGCGCGCGGCCGCCGCCTATCCGATGCGCCGCTGGCTGAATGCCGGCCTGTTCCCCGCC
This sequence comes from Allostellaceae bacterium, assembly GCA_035555315.1. Taxonomy (GTDB): domain Bacteria; phylum Pseudomonadota; class Alphaproteobacteria; order ATCC43930; family CGMCC-115725; genus DATMGU01. Next base: position 7,262 of record DATMGU010000015.1, on the reverse strand, counting down.
GCCAGCAGCGACGCGCCGGTCTGCGACATCAACCCCTTCCCCAACCTCTACGGCATGATCACGCGGCGGACCGGCAAGGGCACGCTGCTGGGCGGGCAGGAGCGCATCCGCCTCGACGAGGCATTGTCGGCGATGACCTATAACGGCACCTATGTCGCCCATGCGGAGCGGGTCAAGGGCAGGCTGGTGCCGGGGCAGCTCGCCGATATCGCGGTGTTCTCCCGCGATCTGTTCGACGCCTCGCCGGACGAGATCCACCACGACACCGCCTGCGACCTCACCATCCTGGGCGGCGAGATCGTCCACGACCGGCTGGCGGGATCTGGCCGTTGAACCAGACACGGATCTGCCCCTCTCGCTGATGACCCGTCAAATCACCCATCGGCTGCTGCTCTCCATCCCGGTGCTGCTCGGCGTGCTGTTGCTGGGCTTTCTGCTGCTGCAATTGGCACCGGGCGATCCGGCGGCGGTGCTGGCCGGCCCCTCGGCGTCGCCGGATTTGGTCGCCGCGATCCGCCGCGACATGGGGCTGGACCAGCCGGTCTGGGTACAGTTCCTGCGCTATCTCGGCCGCGTGCTGCGGGGCGATCTGGGTCGCTCGCTGATCAGCAACAAGACGGTGGCGAGCGAGCTTGGCAACGCCATCGGCCCGACGATCGAGTTGATGCTCGCCTGCCTGGTCTGGTCGATCCCCTTGGGCCTCACCCTCGGCACGCTCGCGGCGGTGCGCCGGGGCCGGCTCGCCGATCGGGCGATCATGGCGGTCGCGGTCGCCGGCGTGTCGATGCCGGTCTTCACCGTGGCGCTGGTCCTGATCGAGTTGCTCGGCGTCAAATTCCGCCTGTTGCCGTTCATCGGCCGGGGCGGCCCGCTTTGGACCGTCGACGGCTTGCTGCATGTGACGCTGCCGGCGGTGGCGCTGGGCTTCGTGTTCCTGGGCCCCGTCGCGCGCATGACCCGCGCCGCCGTCCTCGACGTGCTGGGGGCCGATCACGTGCGCACCGCCCGGGCCAAGGGCCTGACCGAACGCGCCGTCGTGCTGCGCCACGGCTTGCGCAACGCGCTGGTCCCGGTGGTGACGCTGATCGGCCTGCAGGCGGGCTATCTTTTGGGCGGCGCCGTCATCACCGAAACAATCTTCGCCTGGCCGGGCATCGGCCGGCTGGCGGTCGGCGCCATCCTGGCCAATGATTTCCCGATCGCCCAGGGCACCATCATGGTGCTGTCGCTGTCCTTCATCCTGATCAACCTGCTGGTCGACATGCTGTATGTCTGGCTCGATCCCCGGCTGCGCGTCGCATGAGTGAAAGCCCGGAGAAGAGACTATTCCGCGATCCAGCGGCCCTCGCCGCGGGCGTGGTGCTGGGCGCCATCGTCGCTGGCGCCATCCTGGCGCCCTGGCTGGCGCCGCACGACCCCTATGCCACCAGCCGCCAGGCGCTGCTGCCGCCGATGTGGGAGTTGCGCGGCAAGCCGAGCTTTCCGCTCGGCACCGACGGACAAGGCCGCGATCTGCTGAGCCGGCTGCTGTTCGGCACGCGGATCACCTTGATGATCGGCCTCGTCAGCGTCACGCTGGGCGGTGCCCTGGGCATGGCGGTCGGCATGCTGGCGGCGTTCTACCGCCGGCTCGACGCGCCGCTGATGCGGCTGGTCGATGTGGTGCTGTCGTTCCCGGCGATCCTGTTCGGGCTCGCCTTCTCGGCGGTGTTCGGCGCCGGGCTGACGCCGGTCGTGGCGGCGCTGGTCATCGCCACCGTGCCGGACACCGCGCGGATCACCCGGGGTGTCGCCCTGGGCATCGCGCGGCAGGATTATATGGAGGGTGGCCGCGCCATCGGGCTCGGCGATCTCACGCTGCTGCGGCGCTATCTCGCGCGCAACTGCCTGCCCTCGGTCTTCGTCTTCCTGACCCTGCGGTTCGGCCAGGTCGTGCTGCTCGGTGCCGGGTTGAGCTTCCTCGGCCTCGGCGTCCGCCCGCCCACGGCCGAGCTCGGCATGATGGCCTCGCAGGGCCGCGATTTTCTGTTTCTGGCGCCGCATGTGGCGACGATCCCCAGCCTGGCGATCTTCGTCATCGTGCTGGCGGCGAATTTGCTTGGGGATGCGCTGCGGGACGCGCTGGATCCGAGACTACGAAGCTGATGGGCGCGAGGGGGAGATGGGCATGGCGTGGAAATCGTTGATCGGAATGCTGGTGGCGAGCGTATGGCTGGGGAACGCCGCCGCCTCGGCGCAGAGCCTCACCATCGTCCGGGAGGTCGATAGCGACCGCTACGATCCGCCTCGGTCCACGTCGCGGGGCGCCTCGGAAGTCCTGTTCATGATCGGCGACACGCTGGTCAGCCTCGACTACGACATGGCGACGATCAAGCCGGGCCTCGCCAAAAGCTGGACCGTGTCGCCCGACGGCAAGACCTACAGCTTTGCGCTGCGCGACGATGTCAGCTTCTGCGACGGCAAGAAGATGACGGCCGACGACGTGGTCTATTCGATCAAGCGCTGGATCGACCCGGCGACCAAATCGCCGGTCAAATGGCGCGCGGGCGAGATCGACGACATCGTCGCCACCGGCCCCTACACCGTCGAATATCACCTGAAAAAGCCGTTCAGCGAGCTGCTGTATCAATTGACCCAGAGCTTCGCCGTCGTCATCGACAAGGCCAATGTCGAGGCACTCGGCCCGGATTTCGGCGTCAAGGGCATCAATGCCACCGGCCCCTATTGCTTCGTCGATTGGCAGCCGCGCAACGAGCTGCGGCTGAAGCGGCATGAGGGCTATCACTGGGGTCCGCCGATCTATGCGAACCAGGGCCCGGCGCAGATCCCCGAGATCGTCTGGAAGATCGTGCCGGAGGAGAACACCCGCGTGGCGGCGGTGCTGACCGGCCAGTCGCAGATCACCCAATACGTGCCGTATAACGCGATGGCGCAATTGCGCGCCGATCCCAGCCTGACCGTGACGCGCAGCAAGGCGGCGTTCTGGACCTATTTCATCGGCTTCAAGATCGACCGCGAGCTGGTCAGCGACCCCATGGTGCGCGAAGCCATGAACATGGCGGTCGACCAGCAGGCGATCGTCGACAGCATCTATTTCGGCGAGGTCGAGCCGGCCTATAGCTATATCAGCGAGCAAACCGTCGATTGGGATCCGGCGGTCGACAAGATCCTGCCGCGCACCAATGTCGAGAAGGCCAACGCGCTGCTCGACAAGGCCGGCTGGGCCAAGGGGCCGGACGGCTTCCGCTACAAGAACGGCAAGAAGCTGGCGCCGCTGGTCTATGCCTTCACCGGCTCGACCTGGGAAAAGCTGGCTGAGGCCGTCCAGGGCGATCTGCGCAAGGTCGGCATCGACCTGCAGGTGCAGCTCTATGACGCGACGATCGGCTGGAGCAAGCTCGCCACCCAGGAATTCGACATGTTCGGCATGAGCTTTCCCTATGTCTCGACCGGCGACGCCATGAACCTGTATTTCCGGTCGGCGAACGTGCCGACGCCCAACCGGATGAACTGGAAGGATGCCGAGACCGACCAGTGGCTGGATGCCGGCATGGCCGCGACCGACGACAAGACGCGGGCGGAGAATTACGGCAAGGTGCTGATGAAGGTGCATGAGGCGGCGGTGTGGATCCCGCTCTACCACGAGCCGACGACGCTGGTGGCCTCGTCCAAGCTGGCGCCGGTGACGCCGCACAACATCTACGGCTGCGCCCTCTACAAAGGGCTCGACCTGAAATTCAAATGACGGAAACTCACATGACCACGACGCTGATCAAGAACGCCGCCTGGGTCGTCGCCTGGGATGCGGGTGCCGGGCGGCATGTCTATCTGAACGACGCCGATGTCGCCTTCACCGACGGCACCCTCACCCATGTCGGACCGAGCTTCATCGGAACGGCGGATCGGACGATCGACGGGCGCGGCCGGATGGTGATGCCGGGCCTGGTCAATATCCATGCCCATCCCAGCTCCGAGCCGATGAGCAAGGGCTTCATGGACGAGGTCGGCAGCGCCGGCCTCTATATGAGTTCGCTCTACGAATACATGCCGCTGTTCCGCCCCGATCCGGAGGGGGTCAAGGCCTGCGTGCTGGTTGCCTTGTCGGAACTGCTGCTGAGCGGCGTCACGACGGTCGCGGACCTGTCGATGGCGCATGACGGCTGGCTCGACATCCTGGGCGAGAGCGGCATCCGCGCCTGCGTGGCGCCGATGTACCGGTCGGCGCGCTGGTACACCAGCAACGGCCACGAGGTCCGCTACGAGTGGAACGAGGCGGCCGGGCGCGAGGCCTTCGACAACGCCCTGCGGCTGATCGATCTCGCCCGCCAGCACCCCTCGGGCCGGCTGTTCGGCATGGTCTGCCCGGCGCAGATCGACACCTGCTCCGCCGAGCTGCTGAACGACAGCATCGCCGTCGCGCGTGAGCGCAACGTGCCGTTCCAGCTGCACGCGGCGCAGAGCGTCGTCGAATTCCAGGAGATCACCCGGCGCCACGGCAAGACGCCGATCCAATGGCTGGAACAATTGGGCGTGCTGGGGCCCAGCACGATCATCGGCCACGGCATCTTTCTCGACCATCACAGCTGGGTGCACTGGCCGACCCGCCGGGACCTCGACCTGCTGGCCGATACCGGCACGTCCGTGGCGCATTGCCCGACGGTGTTCCAGCGCCGCGGCATCACCCTGCAAAGTGCCGGCGCCTATCTGCGACGCGGCATCAATCTGGGCCTCGGCACCGATACCTATCCGCATAACCTGCTGGAGGAGATCCGCTCCGCCGCGTATCTGTCGCGCACCACCGCCGGCGATGTCGGCGATATCCGCACGACGGATCTGTTCAACGCCGCGACCCTGGGCGGCGCCAAGGCGCTGGGGCGCGACGATATCGGGCGGCTGGCGCCCGGCATGAGGGCGGATCTGGCGATCGTCGACGTCACCCTGCCCGCCATGCGGCCGCTGCGCGACCCGATCCGCAGCCTGGTCTACGCGGCGGCGGAGCGGGCGGTGCGCGACGTCTTCGTCGATGGGCTGCAAGTCGTCGATAACGGCCGTGTCACCACCCTGGATTACCCCGCCGCCGCCGAGGCGCTGGAAGAAGCCCAACGCCGCGCCGAAAGCCGAGTTCCCGGCATCGACTACGCCGGCCGCACCCATCTGGAAGTCTCACCGCTGACATTCGATCGCGCCTAAGCGCGGGCCGGGCGTCCATTGGCCGGCCGATGCGCCGGCGTCGTCGTGCCGAACAGCTTCATCAGTCCGATGATGATCGCCAAAGTCGCCAGATAGGCGAGCAATTGCAGGCCGTCCGGCTGGTCGGTGTAGCCCACCAGGGTGTGCAGCACCCGGCCGCCGATGCTGTCATCCGCCAGCACCCAGCTGGTATCCCAGAGCGGGCGCGACAGGGCCGAGACGATGCCGGCCTGCTGCAGAAACTGCGCCGCCTGGGCCGCCATGCCGGCGGCGAGCAAGGCGATCAACCCGCTGGTGACCGCGAACAAGCGCCGCGCCGGGATGCGCACCAGCCCCAGATACATCAGCGCCGCGACCACCCCGCCGAGGGCGATACCCAGCGCTCCGCCGCCGATGATGCCGGCGGCGGAGCTGCCACCCGACGCCGAGACGCCGTAGAGGAACAGCACGACCTCCGAGCCTTCGCGCAGCACGGCGACGCCGACGACGATGGCGAGGGTGCCGAGCGAGCGGGAGCCGGTGCGCACCGCCGCGCCGACCGCCTGCATTTCCGCCGCCATCTGCCGCCCGTGCCGTGCCATCCAGATATTGTGCCAGCCGAGCATCAGCACGGCGATGCCGAGCACGGCGACGTTCAGCAATTCCTGTCCTGAACCGGCGAACAGATTGGCGATGCCGTCGGCGAACGCCGCCACCAGGCAAGCGCCGATCACCCCGCCGCCCACGCCGCCCGTGATGGCGAGCGCGCGGCCCGGCACGCCGCGGGTGGCGGCCAAGACGATGCCGACGATCAACCCCGCCTCGACCACTTCACGAAACACGATGATCAACGCAGCGAGCATGAGACTCTCCTAATTCGGCGCCACCTTACTCAACAACGCCTTACTGAACGACAAGCGTCCCTTTGGCGGTCGCCGAGTGGTATTCGCCGATGAACTCGTAGCGCCCAGGGTCCAGCGCGCGGGTGCGCACTGTGCCCTCGCCGCCGCCGGCGATCACCTTCTCGATCTTGAGCGACGTACTCTCGAATTCCTCGGCGGTGGGATCGAGGTTCTTGACCTTGATCACCACCCGCTTGCCCGCCGGGGCGGTAAGCTCGGCCGGCTCGAACAAGTGGTTCTTGATGATGAGGTCGAGGGCGACCGGATCATCCGCCAGCACGACGGAAGCCGATCCTCCCATAAGAATAGCCGCCAGCAGGGTCACGCCCAGCTTGTGTCGCAGAGAGCGCATGGCGGTTTACGCCTTGCTCTTGCTGGGAAAGGCGAAAGTCCAATCGACCGAGAACGGTTTCCACCAGGCGGGAACGCCGGTCGCCTTGTCGACATGCCGCAGGAAGCCCCGCTTCGACGGCGGATCGAAGCGGTAGGTCAGATGATATTGGCCCGGGCCATCCATTTCGATGTTGTTGGCATAATGCGGGCCGTCGCCGGCGGTCATCGGCAGCAGCGTGCCGGTCGCCTTGAAGGACGAACCGACCTTCTCGATAGTGTAGCTGATCGTGAGGTACGGCATCCAGGAATCCTCGGCGAAGCCATGCGGCTCGTCCTTGGCGGCATGCGCGTCGCATTCCAGATGGATGGTGTTCGGGCCCATCGTCATGCCCTTGGGCATCTTGTCCATCTCGATGCCGACCAGATAGTTCGGCACCAGCTGCATGCCGTTCTTCACCACCGGCTCACCGACATAGAACTCCTCGGCGTGTGCTGCGCAAGCGAAGCCGCTCAACGCCAGGATGGCGGCAAACGCCGTGGACCGGCAGGCCACCCATCGATACGCCATCATTCCGTCTCCTGTTTCCCATGATCACGACTGTTTCGCAAATGCGAGTGATTTGCACATTGATAAAAATGGTTCTCAATTGCAATGGGGATTCGGGTGACCGGCGTGCGGAGGACATCGTCCCCTGCGTGCGTCGGGCGATGTGAAATCGCCTGCACCTTGGTCGGGCATCGTCTTCTTCCCCTGGTCGGGGCGTTGGCCCAAACCAGGCTATGCGACAGAGACTACGCGCGCTCCAGGATGCTCAGGCCGCGCATGCGATCGATGAGGTAGATGAGGCCTCTCTCGTC
>DATMGU010000014.1:0-187323 GCA_035555315.1 Allostellaceae bacterium | reverse complement strand
CCCGCTATGCTGACCTCGATCTCCAAATTTCCCTGACAGAACTCGGCCTTCTGGCTTAGGTCGGACTCTCGTCCCCCGTGCTTGCAGAGCGACTCATCCGCCTTCGCTCCAGCCTCGTTCTCCCGCAACAGCCCTATGATCCGCTCTTCCGTGAAGCTAGCTCGCCTCATCGTCCGCACCATCAAGGGCCGCCTCCAACTCCGCGTACAGGAAATTCTTAGGAGCAGTTGGAACCCCGCATTTCCGGCCATTAAAAGATCGATGCTGGCGAGCGGTCTGCTCCACATCAATCTGGCCGCGAAGCTGCTTCAGGTCAGGCGTTGATGCCGAGACCGGGATCTCACTACCAACCGTCTATGGACGGCTATTAACGTCTCTCTCAATCCGCCTTCGCCTTGTGGGTCATTTTGCGGGTAAAATTTAAAAATACTCGAAAAATGGCGGAAAATAATGGGATCTGGCGGAGGGAGCGGGATTCGAACCCGCGATGCGGTTTCCCGCATACACACTTTCCAGGCGTGCGCCTTCAACCGCTCGGCCACCCCTCCCCGGATCCGGGCGGTCCTGGGGGCCGCGCGGAGGGGGAACCTAGCCGAGGGTTGGGCCCGGCGCAATGGTTTGGCGTCGCTTGTGTTTGGTGCCGCCCGTATTTGGCGCCGCTCGCGTTTGACGCCGCATGACGCGCTCGCTGAACGACCTCCCGCCGTTAGGCAATGCTTTACCGCGCGCCGCTAGGCTGGCAGGGGACGCGACTTGGCGGGAGATCAGAGACATGACGGCGACGGATAGGCGATCGAGGCTGTATGCCGCGATATCGATCGGCATCCTGCTGGCACTCGCCGGCGGCGCAGGGGCGCAGAGCAGCCTCGATAGCCCGGAGGCGGCGGCGATGGCCGATGCGCAGTTCCGGCTGGCGGTCGAGCCGCGCGCCTATGCCGCCCCCATCGGCACGGTGCTGGGCTGGGCCAATCCGGTCAGCGGCGATCGCGGCACCGTGGTGCCGATCGCGGAATATCGCCAGGAGAAGGCGGGGCCGGTCTGCCGCGACCTCACCGAGACGGTCAATACCGGCGGCCGGATCGTCCATGGTGTCGCCACCGGTTGCCAGCACGAGGATGGCCATTGGACAACCATCCGCACCACGCTGCCGGTCACCACCTATCCCGCCGAAGTGCCGGCGGACCTGCCGGTGGATCCGGAGAACGGGCCCCAACGGGTGCCGATCGCCCCGGTGCAGATCTATGGAACGATACCCGGCGGGACCATACCGGGCGGCACGATACCGAGCGGGACGGTACCGAGCGGGACGGTACCGGGCGGCACGACATCGCGCAGAAACCAGCCTCAACGATAGCCGGCTGCTTCCATCGCGGAGGCGCTAAGCGAGCCGCTTGCCGCTGGCCCGATCGAACACGTACAACCGATCGTGGGGCAGGCTGAGCGGTAGGGTCGAGCCCAGTTTCAGGTTGGCGATGCCATCGAGCCGGATCAGCAGCACCGGCCCGGTCTCGCCGACCCGGCCATGGATGATGGTATCCGCCCCCAGAAGCTCGACCAACTCGACCACCACCACCGCATCTGCGACCGAGTCGGAGGCCGCGGGCTTGATATGCTCGGGCCGGATGCCCAGCACGATTTCGACACCCTCGGCGACGGAGAGGCCGCCAGATGCCAGCCGCAACGGGCCGCACTCGATGCCGCCGCCGCTACCGATCCGGCCGTCCAACAGGTTCATCGCCGGCGAGCCGATGAAGCCGGCCACGAATACCGTCGCCGGCTGCTCGTAGAGATGGATCGGTGTGCCAATCTGCTCGGCGACGCCGTCCTTCATGACGATCAGCCGGTCGGCCAGGGTCATCGCCTCGACCTGGTCGTGGGTCACGTAGATCGAGGTGGTCCCCAGCGATTGCTGCAGCCGCTTGATCTCGACACGCATCTGCACGCGCAGCTTGGCGTCGAGATTGGACAGCGGTTCGTCGAACAGGAAGACCTGGGGCTCGCGCACGATCGCCCGGCCCATGGCGACGCGCTGCCGCTGGCCGCCGGAGAGCGCACGCGGCTTGCGGTCCAGCAGCGGCGCCAGTTGCAGGATCGCGGCCGCTTGGTCGACCCGCTGCCGGATATCCGCCTTGGCCAGGCCGCGGATGCGCAGTCCATAGGCCATGTTGTCGAACACCGTCATATGCGGGTAAAGCGCGTAGTTCTGGAACACCATGGCTATGTCGCGGTCCTTCGGCTCCAGCCGGTTGACCACCCGGCCGCCGATCGAGATTTCGCCCCCGGTGATCGCCTCCAGCCCCGCCACCATGCGCAGCAGGGTCGACTTGCCGCAGCCGGACGGCCCGACGATGACCACGAACTCGCCATCGGCGATGGCGCAGTCGATGCCGTGGATGACCGGAACCTGGCCATAGCTCTTGCGCACGCCGTTTAAGCTCACTTCCGCCATGCTGTTTCCTATTTATCGCTGTCGACCAGACCCTTGACGAACCAGCGCTGCATCAAGAGAACGACCGCCATGGGCGGCAGCATGGCAAGGATGGTGGTCGCCATGACGATGTGCCAGGGCGTCTGGGAATCGCCGCCGCCGATCATGCTTTTGATGCCGATGACGATGGTCGTCATCGAGGCTGAGTTGGTCACCAGCAACGGCCACAGGAACTGGTTCCAGCCATAGACGAACAGGATGACGAACAGCGCCGCCATGTTGGTGGCCGAGAGCGGCAGCACCGTATCGACGAAAAAGCGCATCGGCCCGGCGCCATCCAGCTTCGCCGCCTCGACCAGCTCGTCCGGCAAGGTCAGGAAGAATTGCCGGAACAGCAGGGTGGCGGTGGCCGAGGCGATCAGCGGGATGGTCAGGCCGCCATAGGTATCGACCATGCCCAGATTGGCGGTGATCTGATAGGTGGGCAGGATGCGCACCTCGACCGGCAGCATCAGGGTCAGGAAGATCATCCAGAAGCAGATCATGCGTCCGGGAAACCGAAAGAACACCACCGCGTAGGCCGAGAGCAGCGAGATGACGATCTTGCCGATCGCCACGACCAGCGCCACGATCAGGCTGTTGGCCATCAACCGCGCCACCGGCTGGCCGGAGATGAAGGCCGTTCCATGGGTCAGCGCCGCCAGGTAGTTCTCGACCAAGTGGCTGCCGGGCAGCAGGGTCATCGGCCCGGCCAGAATCTCTGACGGCGTCAAGGTGGAGGCGACGAAGGTCACGTAGATCGGGAAGACGACCAGGGCGGCGCCGATCAGCAGCACCAGATGCGGGACCCAGGCGAAACCGCCTGACCGACTTTCCATTAGTGCCGGCTTTCCATTAGTAGTGCACCCGTGCTTCGACGTATTTGAACTGCACGGCGGTCAGCGCGATGACCAGCAACATCAGGATGACCGATTGGGCGGAGGAGCCCCCCAGATCGAGCGCCACCACGCCGTCGTAATAGACCTTGTAGACCAGGATCTCGGTCGCCTTGGACGGGCCGCCGCCGGTGACGCTATGGATGACGCCGAAGGTCTCGAAGAAGGCGTAAACGATGTTGACGACGATCAGGAAGAACGTCGTCGGCGACAGCAGCGGCAGGATGATGGTCCAGAACCGTCGGACCGGTCCGGCGCCGTCGATCGCCGCCGCCTCGATCAGCGATTTCGGCACCGCCTGCAACCCGGCCAGAAAGAACAGGAAGTTGTAGCTGATCTGCTTCCACGCGGCGGCCAGGATGACCAGGGCCAGCGCCTGATCGCCGTTCAGCAGATAGTTCCAGTCGATGCCGATGCGCCTCAAGGCGAAGGCGACGACACCGACACCCGGGTTGAACAGGAACAGCCACAGCACGCCGGCGATCGCCGGGGCGATGGCATAGGGCAGGATCAGCACGGTCTGGTAGAGGCGCGAGCCACGCACCACCCGGTCGGCCATGACCGCGAGCAGCAGCGCCGGCACCATCGCCAGAAGGGTGACCGAGGTGCTGAACACCGCGGTCACCCCCAGGGAATGCAGGTAGCCTGGGTCCGACAGAATCGTGACGAAATTATCCAGTCCGACGAATTCGGTGGAGAGGCCGAACGGGTCCTGCCGCTCGACCGAGAAATAGATCGCCTCCGCCGCCGGCCAGAAGAAGAAGACCAGCGTGACGATCAACTGCGGCCCGACCAGCAGGTAGGGCAGCCACCGGTTGTCGAATACGACACGACGCTGCATTGGGCGTTCCGGTCAGCGCTGAGAGGGCGCCGACCTAGGACGCGCTTTTCTGGAAATTGCGCAGGATGACGTCGCCGCGCGCCTTGGCCTTGTCGAGCGCCTCCTTGGCGGTCTCCTTGCCGGCGAAGGTTGCTTCCAGCTCCTCGGCGATCACGTCGCGAATCTGCACCAGATTACCGAGGCGCAGCCCGCGCGAATTATCGGTCGGCGCCCGGCCGCTCATCTGCAGCACCGGAATCTCGCGTTCGGGGTTCTGCGCATAGAAGCCGTCGGCCTTGATCGCGTCATAGGCGGCCTTGGTGATCGGCAGATAGCCGGTCACCTCATGCAGATCCTTTTGCAGCGCCGTCTGCGACAGGTAGGTAAAGAACTTGGCGACGCCGACATAATCCTCCGGCTTCTTGCCGCCCATCACCCAGAGGCTGGCCCCGCCGATGATCGAGTTCTGCGGCGCGCCTTGGACGTCCGGGTAATAAGGGAGTTCGGCCATGCCCCAGGCGAATTTGGCATTGGCCTTGACGTTGCCGTAAAAGCCCGACGAGGTCTGGATCATGCCACAATCGCCGGAGATGAATTTCGCCTCGGGCTCGCTGGTGCGGCCACCGTAATCGAAGGTCTTGTCCTTTTGCAGTTCGGCCAGCGTCTGGATGTGCTTGACCTGGAGCGGGCCGTTGAACGCCAGTTCCGCATCGGTACCGCCCAACCCGTTCGCCTTGGACGCGAAGGGCAGATTGTGCCAGGCGCCGAAGCTTTCGAGCTGGGTCCAGCTGATCCAGCCGGCGGTGAAACCGCAAGGGCTGCCCGAGGCACGGATCTTCTTGGCGTCGTCGAAGAATTCCGGCCAGGTCTTGGGCGGCTTGTTCGGGTCGAGGCCCGCCTTGGTGAAGGCGTCCTTGTTGTAATAGACGATCGGCGTCGAGCTGTTGAACGGCAGCGACAGCATCTTGCCGTCCGTCGTCGAGTAGTAGCCGGTCACCGCCGGCAGATAGGCGGCCGGGTCGAACGGTTCCTTGGCATCGGCCATCAATTGGTAGACCGGCTTGATCGCCCCCTTGGCGGCCATCATGGTCGCGGTACCGACCTCGAACACCTGCAGGATCGCCGGCTGGGTGCCGGCACGGAACGCCGCGATACCGGCATTGAGGGTCTCGGCATAGCTGCCCTTGTAGACCGGTACGACCTTATAGGCGGTCTGCTGCGTGTTGAAGCCATCGGCGATCTGGGCGACCTTGTCCGCGTTGGCGCTGGTCATCGCGTGCCACCACTGGATCTCGATCGGCGCGGTATCCGCCCTGGCGGCCGAGACGGCGAAAGATAATGCCGAGAGAGCGAGCAGCAGTGGACGCGGTGACATCAAGCGTTCCTCCAAGAGCCGGGCGTTTGGCCGCCCCGTTTGTATCCGACGATAAATGTCACATTTGCGACGGTTTCATGAAGCTTCCTGTTTCGGCGATCGTCCAGCGCCAAAAAGCCGCCTACCGTTCCCCCGCCGGCTCGGGGTATCCTCCGCTCCCATGTGGCCGTTCACCCGCAGCACCGCCGTCCCCTCCCGCTCCCCGAAACGGCCGGGGCAACGATCGCTTGAGATCCCGCCCATCCTTGTCGGCGATACACCGGTGCCGGTGCAGGTGCGGATCAGCCAGCGCGCGCGCCGCATGGCATTGCGCATCCCGCCGGCCGGGACGGTCGTCGAACTGGTCCTGCCTGCGACGGCGCCGCTGGCCGGGGGCTTGCGCTTCCTCGACCTCAAGCGCGACTGGCTAGCCCGACAACTCGCCGGCATGCCGCCACGGATCGCGTTCGTCGATGGTGCCGCGATCCCGATCCTGGGCGTGCCGCATCGGCTGCGGGCGGTCACCGCCCAGCGCGGCGTGACACCGATCTTTCGCATCGGCGACGGCGCCATCGAGGTCGCCGGCAGGGTCGAGACCTCGGGACAAGCCGACCTCGCCCGGCGCACGCGCAGCGGCTTGGCCCTGCATGCGCGGGAGGTGTTGGCGGCCAAGACAAAGACGCTGGCCCGCTCAACCGGCCGACCCGCCGGCCGTGTCTCGGTCGGCGACCCGCAACTGCGTTGGGGCAGTTGCGCCGCCTCCGGCAATATCAAGTATTCCTGGCGGCTGATCCTGGCGCCGGAACCGGTGCTGGATTACGTGGTCGCCCACGAGGTCGCACACCTGATCGAGATGAATCATGGCGCCGCGTTCTGGCGGTTGGTCGAAGATCTGGCCCCCGGCCATGGCACCTCCCGCGCCTGGCTGAAACGCCACGGCGGGGCGTTGTTGCGCTACGGCTGAGCACACGGTGTTCCCCATCGTGGGGCAATCTGAACGGCCGAATCATCACCCGGCGCCTCGCGCAACGCGGATCTCCTGCCGGCAAAGGCGTAGCGCCGACAACCAGGTAGGCGGGTTGTCGGTCGTGCTGGTTGTTTTCGACGACACACCGAAAATTCGGACAAAAATATCCGAATCCTCTTGGTGGTCGGACCTTTTTGTCCGATACCCTTTTCATGATGACCGGCGACGAATTGATCCGCAAAGTCCGGAAGCTGGGCCGCAAGACCGGCGTCAAGGTCAGGATCGATGCCAGCCGCGGCAAAGGCGACCACCGCACTTTGACCTATGGCGACCGATTCACGATCGTTGGCGATCGAGGCGAACTGAAATCCGGCACCTTGCACGCCATGCTGAAGCAGCTCGGCATCACCCTCGACGACTTGCGATAGGAGATTCCCCCATGCGCCGCCTTGCTTATCCCGTCACCCTTACCCCCGCCAATCTGGCCGAGGGGGGCGATCCGGCGGATACCGGTTTCGTCGTCACCTTCCGCGATCTGCCCGAAGCCATTACCCAGGGCGAAACCGTCATGGACGCGCTGGACGCCGCCGCCGATGGTCTGGAAGAAGCCTTGGCCCATCGGCTATCCAAAGGCATCGCTATTCCGGTTCCGTCCGACACGTCTTCGGGTGAGCGCGTGATTGCACCCAGCATCACCATCGCAGCCAAAGCGGCTTTGGCTCAGTGCATGGCCGAGGCGGGTATGACCAAGGTCGCCTTGGCGAAACTTCTGGATATCGACGAGAAAGCAGTGCGCCGGCTGCTTGATCCCAATTCCGCGAGCAAACTACCCCGCATCGAGGAAGCTCTCGCCGCGCTGGGTCATCGCTTGGTGGCGGAACTGGAAACCGCCTGATCCCTGCCCGCCATAGTATCTTACCGACCGCCATTGTCGTTGAAATGGGGTTGCGTCGATGGTGCCGCCGGTTTCACGTTGTCGAGGCTGGCTCGGGCACGGTTGAGGACGTTGAGGAACGCATCGGCGATGGGACCGGCACCGCTGGCGGCGGGCGGCGGGGATGCGGCGGCGACGGCCGCCTCGAGCCGCAACGGCCGAACCGGGGTGCCCTGCAGGGCCGCCATCATGAAATCGTGCCAAGCGCGCGCCGGCAAACCGCCGCCGGTGACCTTGGCCATCGGCGTGTTGTCGTCATTGCCGAACCAGACCCCGGTGACCAGGTCGCTGGTATAGCCCATGAACAGCGCGTCCTTGTAATCCGAGGTGGTGCCGGTCTTGCCGGCGGCCGGCCGATCGAGGGCCGCGATCTTGCCGGTGCCCCGGGTGATGACGCCGGTCAGCAACCCATCCATCTGGCCGACGATCTCGGGCTGGATGACCCGGCCGGGGCCACCGCCGGACCGCTTGAACAGCACCTTGCCGGTCTGGTCCTTGACCTCCTCGATGCCATAGGCCCAGGCGCCGTAGCCGCCGCTGGCGAAGGCCGCATAGGCCGCGGTCATGTCGATCAGCGGGACCTGCACCGTGCCCAGCGCGATCGTCGGATCGCTGGGATCGAACTTGGCCTGAATGCCCAGCCGCTGAGCCGCCTCGATGACCCGGCGGTGACCAACCTTCTCCGACACCTGCACGGCGATCGTGTTGATCGATTCGGCCACCGCGTCGGCGACGGTCATCTCGCCACCGTACTTGTTGGAGAAATCGTGCGGCTGCCAACTGCCGATATGGATCGGGCCATCGACGAAGCGGTCCTGTGGCGTGATGCCGTGCTCCAGACCGGCCAGATAGACGAAGGGTTTGAAGGCGGAACCCGGCTGCCGCTGGGCCTGCGTCGCCCGATTGAACTGGCTGCCGCCGTAATCGGCGCCGCCGACCATGGCGCGCACGGCACCATCCGGCGTCATGGCGACCAGGGCGGCCTGGGCGGCGTTGGATTTCGCCCCGTCGCGCGCCAAGGTATCGGCGATCGCCGCCTCGGCCGCTTCCTGCATCTTGGGATCGAGCGTCGTGGTGACGACGATGTCGCCATTGCCGCCGAACGCGGCGATCTGGTCCTGCACCCAATCGGCGAAATAGCGCTGGCTGGGCCGCACGGTGGGGACCGCGGCGAAGACAGGCGCCTGGCCATTGGCCGCCGTCGCGGCCTCCGCCTCGGTGAGGTAGCCGGCATCCACCATGTTAGCCAGCACCTGGCTGGCACGCGCGGCGGCGCGCTTCGGGTCGCGCGCCGGGCTATAGCGGGTCGGCGCCTTCAGCAGCCCGGCCATGATGGCGCTTTCGTAGACCGACAACTTGCGCGCCGACTTGCCGAAATAGCGCTGCGCCGCCGCATCGACACCATAGGTACCGGCGCCCAGATAGACGCGGTTCAGATAGATCTCCAGCAACTGATCCTTGGTGAAGCGCCGTTCGAGCCACAAGGCCAGCAAGGTTTCCTGCAGCTTGCGCAGCACCGTGCGCTCCGGTGTCAGGAAGACGTTCTTGGCGATCTGCTGGGTGATCGTGCTGCCGCCCTGCACCACCTGACCCGCCCGCAAATTGGTGACCATCGCGCGGGACAAGCCAATTGGATCGATACCGAAATGACTGTAGAAGCGCCGATCCTCGGTCGCGATCACGGCTTGCGGCAGGGCCGGCGGCAGATCCTTCAGGGTGAGGTGGTCGCCGACTAGATCGCCATAGGTGGCGATCAGCGACCCGTCCGCCGCCTGCAGCGTGACGCTGGGATGCCGATCGACGCGGGTCAACGCGCTGGTATCGGGCAAGGTCGTCGCGACATAGCCCACCACGCCGCCGACCAGGATGAGCAGCCAGACCGCCAGCGTCGCCGTCCATTTCAGAAAGAAGCCGAGCCAGCCGCGCGGTGGCGGCCGGGAACCACCCCGCCCCGCTTCGCCCGGCCGCGCGGGCGGTTGGCGTGAGCGACCGGACCGAGTATCGCGAAAGCCGGCATCGGGCTGGGCCGAGGCGGCATGCGACCGGGCCGGTGCCTGGGGCTCGACACGCTGCCCCGCCGCCGCCGATCGCGCATCGGGCAATCGCGCATCGGGCAGGTGCCGCGCCGAGGGGCGCAGTCGATCGGCGGGATCGAGCCTGATGGTATATTTAGGTGGATCAGCCATATGTACGGAGCGGTGGACAAGCGAAACGGCGTATAGTCGGCACGGGCATGGTCTCCGACATAGGGTGCGTCATACCAGATTCGCGTGGATGCCACGGGGATTTTCGAGGGATCCGGCGCCGTAAGTTATGGGGAATAGTTAGCCGCCACTCATTACCGGCCGGATACGGTGTTCCGGTTGCAAAAGACGCGGCGGCTGGGGTTTAAACGGCAAGATGACGGCAGCAGCGGCTAGGAAAGACATCACGCCGATCGGGAACCACGCCCGACCGCGCGGCGCCGAGCCTGAATTCGATCGGCGATCAACCGTAACGGCGGGCTTTTTCACGGTGCGACCGGAGGCTGGCCTGTCGCCCGAACCGAAGGGCAAACGCCGGCCATGGCGGATGATCGTCCTGTCACTGCTGCTGCATCTGCTGGCAGGTGTGGCACTTTACGAGGGGCTGCTCGATTGGACCAAGCCGTTGCCGGACCCAAAGCCCATTCCGGTCACGCTGGTGTTGGCGCCGCCCGAGGCACCTAAGCCGCCTCCCAAATCCGCTGCGGCGAAGCCCCCCGCGCCCAAACCACCGGAACAAAAACAGGTCGAAAAACCGCCCGCACCTCGGCCCGACCAACGCCTAGCATCGGCCGATATCGGCGCCAAATCGGACGCGCCTGGTAACCCCTCCGATGCGACAACACCGGGTTCCGGACCTGCCGAAAAGACCGTGGGAGAAGCGACACCGCCGCCGCCGGTGACCGATCCAAAACCGCAAGCGGCGGATGGCCCGAAGCCGACCGAGCAGCCCAAGGATCATACGGCGCCAACGCCGCTGCCGATCGACACGCCGCAGAAAGCCGCCGCCGCCGAGGCGCCGCCGCCCCTGCCTGTGCCAAAGCCGCCGGCGGAGCAGGTCGCGTCGCTGCCGCGACCCGATGCGAAGCCGGCACCGACATTGAAACCGGGCGGCGCGATCCGGCCGACACCTAAGGCGCCGGCGCCATCAGGCGCGCCACGCGGCCATGCCGATATCGAGGGCGAGGCGGCTATCCGCGATCCCTATTACGTCAAGCTCAACCAAATGATCGAGCGCTTCGCCCCGATGCTCTCCTCAGAAGTCACCAGGGGCAGGCAGGGCACGACCAAGTTGCGTATCGTCATCGACAAGCAAGGTAACGTGTTCAGCGTCTTTGTAGAGGAAAGCTCCGGATATCCGACACTCGATCAAATCGCTGTAGAGATGGTCTATAGAGCGGCGCCGTTCCCGCCAGTTCCCGACTACGTCGCCCGCGACAGCCTGATCGGCACGCTTGTGCTCCCCTTCCCAACCGACACTCCGCGCATGTCAAAAGGCGAATAACAGCGTAAGGTTACCTTAATCAACTTCTGGTACAAACCGACTCGGCCCTGCCCCTCCTGGGAGACGTGTTCTTGACCGAAATCACGGCCACCAAAACCTCCATCCCGATCATGCCCGACCAGTTCGAAGCGGCGGCGCGGGAGCGGGGCGGCACGGATAATTTCGCGACCTTGCTGGCCCAGGCGGCAGCCGAGAGCAACTTCAAATCGACGGCGGAAAACACGGCGACCGGGGCCGCCGGGCCGTTCCAGTTCGTGCAGGGCACCTGGCTCGACCTCATGCGCAAACATGGCCTGAAGCTTGGCGTAAAGTCCGATCTGGTCGCTCAGATCAAGCGGGACCCGACCACCGGTCATCTGACGGTCAGCGATCCGAAAGCGCGGCAGGCGCTGCTCGACCTGCGCCACGATCTGGACCTGTCGGCCCGCACGGCGACGCAATATCTGGATGAGAACCGCGCGTCGCTCGGCCGTCAGCTCGGCCGGACCGCGACCGATGCCGAGGTCCAGATGTCGTTCCTGTTGGGCGCCAATGGGGCGGCGCGCCTGATCAAGACGGCGGCGAGCGATCCCGGCAAGCCCGTCGATGAGGTGCTGCCCAAGGCGGTCGCCGCGAACCACTCGCTGTTCGTCGAGAAGGACGGCCAGACGCGCAGCGCCAGCGCCGCGGTCGACTTCCTGGCGCAAAAATTCGGCCGCGACCGCACCCGTTTCGCGGCCTATTTGAACACCCCACCCGCCGGTACCGCCGCAAAGTCGGGCAAGGACGTCAGGGCCTAGGATCCTTAGTTATCGATGGCCGCGCTTCGTCTCGTATTGCTGGTGGTATTCTTCGGCCCGCCAGAAGGTCGAGGCCGGGGTGATCTCCGTGGCGATCGGCCGGGGGAAGCGGCCGGATTGATCCAAAGCCGCCTTTGACGCCCGCGCCACCTCGGCTTGCGCCTCGTCATGGGTGAAGATGGCCGAGCGATACTGGGTGCCGATATCCGGCCCCTGGCGGTTCCGCTGCGTCGGATCGTGGGACGCCCAGAACACCTCCAGCAGCTTTTCATACGCCACGCTGGTCGGGTCGTAATCGACCTCGACGACCTCGGCATGCCCCGTGCCGCCCGTACAAACATCGGCATAGCTGGGCTGTGGGCGGGTTCCGCCGGCATAGCCGACGGCGGCTGACGTCACGCCATCGATCCGTCGAAACGCGGTCTCCACACTCCAAAAACAGCCTGCCGCGAAGGTCGCCTTTGCCATTATCCTGGTCCTGTCCATCTGCCGTTATTCGATTATATGGGGTGACAGCCCGCGATCGAGGAGGGTTCGTCAGCGTTTTAGGGGCAGCACGTTGGAAAGCCCTTGGCGCCGGGCCTCAGCATTGGCAAGCGTGATCACCACCCGCCTGGTAAGTTCCTCGCGGCCGAACGGCTTGGCAAGAACCGGCAGGTCGACGGTTAACTTGAAGCTCTGCAGATCGGCGAACCCGGTCATGATCAGCACCGGCAAATCCGGCCGATTGCGTTCGACCCATCGGGTGAGGTCCGCGCCGGTGACCGCCGGCATGGCGAGATCGGTCAGGACGAGATCGAGCGGTTGATCGGATCCCAGTTCCTTGATCGCCTGGGCACCGCCCGTCGCCTCGACGACGTCGTAATCCAGCTCGGCAAGGCAGGTCGCGACGAAGCGCAGGATGTCCGGATCGTCGTCGACCACCAGGATCCGTGCCCGGCCGGGCATGCGCACGGCCGGTTCTTCCGGCGCCGGTGGCGGCGTGACGGACAGGACGGGATAGGCGCGCGGTAGATAGATGTCGATCCGGGTGCCGCGACCGACGTCGCTATCGATGTGCACCGTGCCGCCGGTCTGGGTGACGATGCCGTAGACCTGACTCAATCCCAGGCCGCTGCCCTTGCCGACTTCCTTGGTGGTGAAAAACGGCTCGAACGCCTGTTCGCGCACTTGCGGCGTCATGCCGGTGCCGTTGTCGATCACGGCGATCCGGACGAACTCTCCCGGCGGCAAACTGCCGCGGCCGATGGTGTCGATGCCGAAGACGTTCTGCGTCCGGAAAATCAGGCACCCGCCGACCACCGGCATCGCATCGCGGGCGTTCAGCGCCAGGTTGAGAACGACGTGTTCGATCTGATTGCGATCGACCAGCGCCGGCCAAAGGTTCGGCGCGAATTCCGTCTCGATCTCAACCGTGCTGCCGATCGTGCCGCGCAAGAAATCGCACATCCCGTTGATCAGCTCGTTGATGTCGACCGATGCCGGCACCAGGTGCTGCTTGCGCGAGAACGCCAGCAATTGCTGCGTCAACTGCTCACCCCGCTGGGCGGCGCGCTGTGCCGCCCTCACCAGCCGCTCGGTCTTCTCTTCTTTCAGATGGCGCTCAAGCAGCGACAGGTTACCGGTGATCACGGTGAGCAAATTGTTGAAATCATGCGCGATACCGCCGGTCAATTGGCCAACGGCTTCGATCTTCTGCGTCTGTCGGAGGACAGCCTCGGCGTGCTCTCGGCGCTCGATTTCGAGCTGAAGGCGCCGGGTCACCGCTTGCTCGTGCTGGGCATTGCGCAACGCCACCCACGTCACGAGTACCAAAATCAACGTCGCCGGCATCGCGAACAGGCCATAGACCTTAAGATTGCGGAGCCATTCATAGATGATCGTATTCCGGTCGATACCGTAGACGACGTAAACCGCCTCGTTCTTCAACCGGCGGTACCGAAAATGGCGCTCCACCCCATCGACTTCGGATTTGGTGTGAAAGTCGCCGCTTTCCGGCTGTAGCACGATCGCCTGGCGGAACCCTGAATTCGGCCCCAACATCGCCGGCTGAGCCTCGCCAAGGTCGGGATATCGAACCAGCAGGGTGCCATCGGCGCGCAACAGATCGACGACCGGCCGCACGCCGAAGACGACGGTTTCATAGAACTGCCTGAAGTAATCGACACTGGCGGAGACGACCACCACACCGTCGAAGACGCCGTTGCGATCGAAATGCCGCCGGCTGATGTTGAACCGACGATTGCCCGTCAACTTATCGATCGACGGCGCGCTGATCAGCGCGCCGGCATCCGATGATTGGAGGGCCACGACACCGTCCTCGGCGCGCATAATGAGCCCGTCGGTGGGAAAGAACCGGCTGCTGTTGCGAACCTTGCCCGTCGCATCCAACAGCCAAAGCGCATCGACCTGATCGAGCGACTTATCCAAGTTACTCAACAGGTCATGGACGGGCGTCGAGCGCTCAATCTCGTCCCATCGACTGAGATCGAGCTGCTGGTCCAGAATACCAAGGACCAATGCACCCGTCTCGAACACCTTGAGCGAGTGTTCGAGTAACATACCCGCCGCCTTGTCCAACTCCTGGTTGACCGAGCGGTCGACCTGCGCGTAGTTCTGCCAGGCTGCCACGACGAAAAGCAGCATAGGCAGTGCGAAAGACCCCACGACCAAGAGCCGCAGCGTTCGTACCGCACCGATGTTATTGCGCACGGATCTTGACAGCATCCCCAAAAAAAGTCGGGCTGGTTTTCTGTGGGAATGTACTTGTGGTTTGTCGCTCATCGTATTGCGAGACTAAATCAAAAATAGCCCGGTCGCCTGCAATAAATCATTCGGCGGAGTTGTAACGGTCTCGTCACAGGAGACGGGGCGACGGCCAATGGCGCCAATCAGCGGCACCGATCCCTTGGCGGTGCATCGACGATTGCGCTAAGCCGCCAAGTGGCCGAGGCTGGGAATCGGGAGATCCTCTGGCACGAGATCCTCTGGCACGAGATCCTCTGGCACTCCCGGCACCGGTTTCCCTGGTTTCGAGGCAAGGGCGTCATGCGGATCGCACCCATTCTGTTCTGGATCCTGGCCATCCCGACCGTCGCCGGCTTTGGCGGCCGAGCCAGGGCGGAGACCGTCGACCTGGCGCTGGTGCTGGTGGTCGATGTCTCGCGCAGCATCGATGATCAGGAATTCAAGCTGCAACGGCAAGGCTACGCCGCCGCGTTCACCAACCCCGAGGTCATCGCCGCCATTCACTCCGGTCCGACCGGCAACGTGGCGGTGGCCTATATCGAGTTCGCCGGCGCCAACCAGGTCAAGACGGTGATCGACTGGCGGGTGCTGCACGACACGGAGACGGCCAGCCGCTTCGCCGCCGAACTGGCCGAGGCGCCGCGGTCCTTCGCGGGCTTCACCGCGATCAGCGCCGCCGTCGACTTCGCAGCGGAGCTGCTGGCACCGGATCAGTTGACCGCCAACAACCTCATCACCGAGCGGCGCGCCATGGACGTGTCTGGCGACGGCACCAACAACGCCGGCCGCGATGTGGCGACCGCGCGCGACGACGCGGTCGCCGCGGGCATCGTCATCAACGGGCTGGCGATCATCAACGAACGACCGGCCGGCTATGCCTTCGCCCATGTCCAGCCGCCTGAAGGCCTGCAGGAATACTACCGGCGCAACGTGATCGGCGGCCCCGGCAGCTTCGTCGTCGCGGTGAAGGACTTCACCACCTTTACCGAGGCGATCACCCGCAAGCTGGTCAGCGAGATCGCCTCGAACAGCCCGCCTCCTGGTTCGGGCGCCGCCCAAAAGGCGGCGGCCCGATAGGCGGAGCAACCAGCGCTACTCCGCCGCGGATCGCAGCGCCGGGGCCGGTGTCCAGCGCAGCACCGGGCACCGCGCCGCCGCGGTTTCGTCCAACCGGCGGCGCGGTGCCAGCACCGGGGCGGCCGCGAAATAGTCGGCCTTGCCGGATCGCGCATCCAATGCCAGGGCGCGCAGCACCGCGATGAACTGATCGAGCGTCGCCCGGCTTTCGGTCTCGGTCGGCTCAATCAGCAGCGCACCGTGGACGACCAGCGGGAAATACATGGTCATCGGATGGTAGCCCTCGTCGATCAGTGCCTTGGCGAGATCGAGGGTGGTAACGCCGGTATCCTTGAGGAAGCGGTCGTCGAACAACACCTCGTGCATGCAGGGGCCGTCGAAGGACGGCGTCATCACGTCGCGCAAGCCGGCGAGCACGTAGTTGGCATTCAGCACCGCGTCCTCGGCGACCTGGCGCAGGCCATCCGAGCCATGGCTCATCATATAGGCGAGGGCGCGCACGAACATGCCGATCTGGCCATGGAAGCCCTTCAACCGGCCGAAGCTGGCCACCGCGTCACCGTCGGGTTGTTCGATCAGGTCGAAGCCATCGGTACCATGCACCACCCAGGGCAGCGGCGCGAAGGGCGCCAGGGCCGCCGCCAGCACGACCGGCCCGCTGCCCGGGCCGCCGCCACCATGGGGCGTCGAGAAAGTCTTGTGCAGATTGAGGTGCATCACATCGATGCCCAGATCCGCCGGCCGGACCCGGCCGACGATGGCGTTGAAATTGGCGCCATCGCAATAGAAGAACGCACCGGCGGCATGCACCGCCTCGGCGATCTCGATGATATCGGTCTCGAACAAGCCACAGGTGTTCGGATTGGTCAGCATGATCGCCGCCACATCGGGGCCGAGCAGCGCCTTCAACGCGGCGAGATCGACCCGGCCGCGATCATTCGCCGGGATCGATTCGACGGTGAAGCCGCAGGCGACGGCGCTGGCCGGGTTGGTGCCGTGGGCGGAATCGGCGACCAACACCCGGTTGCGCGTCTCGCCCCGGGCATTGAGCGCCGCGCGGATCGCCATCATGCCGCACAGCTCGCCATGAGCGCCCGCCGCCGGGCTCATGGCGACCGCCGGCATGCCGGTCAGCGTCTTCAGCCAATGGGCCAGCTGGTCGACCAGAGCGAGTGCCCCTTGCACGGTCGAGATCGGCTGCAACGGGTGCAGATCGGCGAAGCCGGGCAGCCGGGCGAGCTTTTCGTTGAGTCGCGGATTGTGCTTCATGGTGCAGGAGCCGAGCGGATAGAGCCCGCTGTCGATCGCGTAGTTGCGCCGCGACAGCCGGGTGAAATGCCGCACCACCTCGGGCTCGCTGAGACCCGGCAGGCCGATCGGCGCGGTCCGGGCGAGACCGCCTAGCCGGTCTTGCACCAAAACCGGAGGCTCCGGCAGATCGACACCGCAGCGGCCGGGTTTGTCCTGCTCGAACAGCAAGGGTTCTTCCAGATCGAGGCCGCGGTTGCCGCTATGGGTCGCGACGGGGGCGCCGGCGGTTGTATCGCTGAACCGGCTCAGCGCCTGGCTCCAATCGTTCATGACAGCACCTCCGTCAGAGTGGCGGCGAAGCTCTCGATATCTTCGTCGGTATTCATCTCGGTCGCCGCGACCAGCAGCAGCGGTGCCAGATCCGGCCGGTCGGGGAACAGCCGGGCGAGCGGCACGCCACCCAGTACGCCACGCTCGGCCAAGGCCTCGACGACCGGGGCCGCCGGACGATCCAGCCGCAGCGTGAATTCGTTGAAGAAGCGGTCGTTGAGCACCGCGACGCCCGGCACCAGCGCCAACCGATCGGCCAACGCGCAAGCCCGGGCATGGTTCAGCCGCGCCAGCCGGACGAACCCGGCCTCGCCGAGCAGGGCCAGATGGATGGTGAAGGCGAGCGCGCAGAGCCCGGCATTGGTGCAGATGTTGCTCGTCGCCTTTTCGCGGCGGATATGCTGCTCGCGCGTCGACAGCGTCAGCACCCAGCCGCGCCGGCCCTCCGCATCGACGGTCTGGCCGACCAGCCGGCCCGGCATCTGGCGCACGAAACGCTCGCGCGTCGCGAACAGCCCGACATGCGGGCCGCCGAAATTCAGCGCGTTGCCGATCGATTGCCCCTCCGCCGCGACGATGTCGGCCCCCATCTGGCCGGGCGGCACGATGGCCCCCAGCGAGACGATCTCGGTCACCACCACGACCAGCAGGGCGCCCTTGGCGTGACACGCCTCGGCGAGGGCGGTGAAATCATGGACCCGGCCGAAGCAATCCGGGTTCTGCACCACGACGCAGGCGGTCTTGTCATCGATCAGCGGCACCAGCGCTTCGTCGCCCATCGGCTGCGCCGGGGTTTCGACCAGCTCGAAGCCGGTGAACCGCGCATGGGTCGCGGTCGTGGCGCGGTAATGCGGATGCAGAGCGCCGGACAGCACGGCCTTGCGCCGGCGGGTCAGCCGATTGGCCATCATGACCGCCTCGGCGCAGGCACTGGCCCCGTCATAGAGCGAGGCGTTGGCGACCTCCATGCCGGTGATCAGCGCCACCTGGGTCTGAAACTCGAACAGGTATTGCAGCGTGCCCTGAGTGACCTCCGGCTGATACGGCGTGTACGAGGTCATGAACTCGCCGCGCTGGATCAGATGGTCGACCGAGGCCGGCACATGATGCCGATAGGCGCCGGCGCCCAGGAAGCTGGGCACCGATCCGGCGCCGAGATTGCGCGCGGCGAGCCGGCCGAGGGCGCGTTCGACCTCAAGCTCCCCCATGGCGCGGGGCAGGTCGACCAAGCCATCCCGTCGGGCAGGGGCAGGCACATCCCGGAACAGCGCGTCGATCGACGGCACACCGATCGACGCCAGCATGGCGCCCCGATCGGCATCGGTCAGCGGCAGATAGCGCATCAGGCAAGCTCCGCCAGGTAGGCGGCGTAGCCGGTCTCGTCCATCAGCTCGTCCAACCCAGCGGAGTCGGCCAGGCGCAGCCGCACGAACCAGCCATCGCCCTGCGCGGCCTCGTTGACCAGGGCCGGTGTCACCGCAAGCGCGTCGTTGACCGCGACGATCTCGCCGCCGATGGGGGCATAGACCTCACTCGCCGCCTTGACGGATTCGACCACGGCCGCCTCGTGACCCTTCTCGATCCGCTTGCCGATCTCCGGCAACTCGACATAGACGACATCACCCAATTGCTGCTGGGCATAGTCGGTGATGCCGATCGTGGCGACATCGCCATCGACGCGAACCCATTCGTGATCCTTGGTGAAGCGCAGCAGGCTCATATCAAAACTCCCTATGGGCGGCGGTCATGTCGCGGCGCGGTGATAACGGTGGGCGATGAAGGGCAGGGCGGCGATGCGCGCCGGACGGGGCACGTCACGCACGACGAGCGCAAGCTCGGTGCCGAGAGCGGCATGGGCCGTGTCGACATAGCCCATGGCGATCGGTGCGCCGGCGCTGGGGCCGAAACCGCCGCTGGTCACCTCGCCGATCGGCGTGGCACCGGAGGCGGCAACGATCGGCGTGTGTTCGCGCGCCGGCGCCCGGCCCTCGGGCAGGATGCCGACCCGCTTGCGCGGCGCACCATTGGCCAGTTGCTCCCAGATGATGTCGGCACCGGGAAAGCCGCCCTCCACCCGGCGGCGCTTGCCCACCGCCCAGGCGAGATCGGCCTCGATCACCGTCGTGGTCTCGTCGATATCGTGACCGTACAGGCAGAGGCCGGCTTCGAGCCGGAGCGAGTCGCGGGCGCCGAGGCCGATCGGCGCCACCTCGGGCTCGGCCAGCAGGCGCTTGCCGAGGGCGGCGGCCGCCTCGGCCGGCACCGAGATCTCGAAACCGTCCTCGCCGGTATAGCCGGAGCGGGTGACGAAGCACTGGACCCCGACGAGCGTCACCCACCCAGCGGTCATGAAGCCGAGCGACGCCAGTTCGGGCGCCAGCCGAGCCATGACCGCGACGGCTTCAGGCCCTTGCAGCGCCAGCAAGGCACGCTCGGGCAGGGGCTCGACCCGCACATCGGCGGGCAGTCGGTCGATCAGATAGGCGATGTCGGCGGATTTGGTCGCGGCATTCACCACCAGCATGAGGTGGTCGCCGGCATTGGTCACCATCAGGTCGTCCAGGATGCCGCCGGCTGGGTTGGTCAGCAGCGTGTAGCGCATCCGAAACGGCTTGAGCGCCTGGATCTCGCCCGGCACCAAGGTTTCGAGCGCCGCCGCGGCACGCGAGCCGACGAGCCGGAGCTGGCCCATATGCGAGACGTCGAACAGGCCGGCCTTGGTCCGGGTATGCAGGTGTTCGGCCAGCACGCCCGACGGCATCGAGCCGCCGCCAGCGTATTGCACCGGCATCTCGTAGCCGGCGAAGGGCACGAATTTGGCGCCGAGATCGCGATGCAGGTCGTGCAACGGGACGCGTAGAAGCGCGGGCGACGGATCGGCGGCGGACATCGGCTACTCCCGGACGGCTTCGCGATGCCACACCCATGGCGGGTGTGGCGGGAAGCCCCCTCTGTCCGGTGGACCTGAAAGATTGGTCGGAGGCCGTTTTACGGCGCCCGACTTACCTCGTCGGTGAGGCCCGGCATCCAGCGACGCCAAGCCTGCTTTCCAGAGTAGCCATCCCCTCGCGGTCCGTTTGCCTGAGAGTTTCCGGGGCGGTTGCTCCTTCGGCGCCGGGTCTAGACCCGGTCTCTCCCACGAGGTTCAGTGGCAGTCCTTCCCGTCGCATGGGTCGGAATGCTTGTCAATGTATCTCTCACTCCGGGTATCGCCGGAGCGCCACCCGCCTGCCCGCCTCAGAACAACACCCCTTTGCGCAGCATGCCGTGGACCCCCTTTTCGCCGTTCACCGATTGCGTGACGTGAAAATCCACTGCCAGCGAGCAGCCCATATAGGCCTGCTCGCGCGAGATGTTGGTGCGCGCGCAGATGAAGGCGATCATCTCGCGGACCGCCTGCTTCATCGCCTGGTCCAGGTCTTCGTTGAGACCCATGGTGATGTAATGCGTCGGCGTCTCGGCCCGAGGCTGCCTCAGCAGCGGCGCCTTCACCCCGCCACCCTTGTGCAGCACGAGCGTGAATGTTCCCGTCAGACACATTTCCAGCGCGGTGACGCATACTTCCCCATCGCCTTGTACGCCGTGCCCGTCGCCGGCCGAGAACAGCCCGCCCGCGACCCAGACCGGCAAAAACAGCGTGCTGCCCGCGACCAGTTCCTTGTTGTCGAGGTTGCCGCCGTGGATACGCGGCTCCTTCGAGGAGATCACGCCGAACGCGGCGGGCGGGGCCACGCCCATCACGCCGAAGAACGGCGCCAGGGGAAGATCCCTGCCCCAGGGCAGCGCGCATAGGTTGCGGACGCGATCGACCGGAAGATGGGTCAGCACCGGCGTATCGAAATCCTCGGGCAGCGTCCCGGCCAGCGGACGGATCATGTTGTAGCCCCAATCCGCACCGAGTTCGATTTCCTCGATCCGTATCTCCAGCATGTCTCCCGGCTCGGCACCCGCGATCGCGACCGGTCCCGTCAGGATATGGCCCCCCAGGCTCGGCAGGGCCGCGTCGATGATGGCCCGCAGCGCCGGCGGGACCGTCAACCCCAGCTCCGGCGGCGGCAGCACGTCGGCGCGTCCCGAGACGCATTCGAGCACGACCGTATCCCCGGAGTTGACGGTCAGCACGGGCGGGAACGCGGCACTGAACATGCCGATACGCACGGTCCGTGGCGTTGGTGCGAGATGGTACTTTGCCATGAAAACTCCGATCGTGGTGAGGGAGGAAGACACTGATTCGGCAGCGGTCCGATTCGCATATTTCGCGCCATACGGCATCACCTTGACGGTGCCCACCGACGGCCGGCCCCACGATTTTACCCCCGACGAAACGTCGATGGTGTTTCCCTTCCATCATGTGCCCTTGCCATACTGCGGCGATGACAGATGATCATTTGGATATGTCGGCCGGTCGCGCCGGCGCGGCGCGGGCGACCTCCGAGCGGCGGCTCCACCGGCTGGTCGACACCCTGTTCCGGTCGTTCGAGCGGCTGATCTCGGCTACCGGCGACATCGTGCCGGTCGAGCCACCCGGCGGCCTGCTGCAATTCTATTGGCATTTCGTCCGGCAGGCGAAGGGCCTGTTCGCCGGCTTGCTGGCGATCGGGCTGGTCGTCGCCCTGCTGGATGCGACGATCCCCGTCTTCATCGGCAAGATCGTCAATCTGGTGGCGACGAAGGACAATGCCGATACTCGGCAGACCCTATGGCCCATCCTGATCGGCATGGCGACGGTCATCTTGGTGCTGCGCCC
Source organism: Allostellaceae bacterium (assembly GCA_035555315.1). Lineage (GTDB taxonomy): Bacteria > Pseudomonadota > Alphaproteobacteria > ATCC43930 > CGMCC-115725 > DATMGU01. The sequence goes on along the minus strand of DATMGU010000014.1, from coordinate 165,425 downwards.
GGTGGCGATCTGCACGCGCAGCCTGGTCGCCAATCAGTCGCTGGCCGCGGGATTTTCCAATCTGGTGCGCTGGCAAAGCCATTGGCATGTCGTCCGGCAATCCTGGGCGTTCTTCCAGAACGACTTCGCCGGCCGCATCGCGACCAAGGTCATGCAGACCGGCCCGGCGTTGCGCGAAAGCGTCGTCTCCGCCGGCGACGCCTGCTGGTACATCATCGTCTACGGTACCAGCGCATTGCTGCTGCTGGCCCATGCGGATCTATGGCTGGCCCTACCGGTCCTGATCTGGTTCGTCGCTTATGTCCTGATGCTGCGCTATTTCGTGCCGCGGCTGCGCGATCGGTCCCGAATCATGTCGGAGTCGCGGTCGGTGATGACCGGGCGCATCGTCGACAGCTACACCAATATCCTGACCGTCAAGCTGTTCGCCCGATCGCTGGAAGAGGACCGGTATGTTCGCGAGGCGATCGACGTCCATACCGACAGGTTCCGGGAGCAGCTAAGGCTGATCACCCAGATGATCCTTTCCTTGTCGATCATGAATTCGTCGCTGATCGTCGCCACGGCGGGACCCGCGATCATCCTCGCCTTCAACGGCACGGTACCGGTCGGCACCGTCGCGATGGTGCTGCCGCTCGCCTGGCAGCTGGTCAATATTTCCGGCTGGGTGGCATTCCAGGTCACGTCGATCTTCGAGAATGTCGGCGTGGTGCAGGAAGGAATGGGAACGATCGCCCGGCCGCTGCAGTTGACCGATCGGCCCGGCGCTCAGGCGCTGACCGTACCGCGCGGCGAGATCCGCTTCGAGGGCGTGCGCTTCGGCTACGGCACCGCCGCCGGCGTGATCGACGGGCTGGACCTCGCGATCCGGCCGGGCGAGAAGATCGGTCTGGTCGGCCGGTCCGGCGCCGGGAAATCGACCATCGTCAACCTGCTGTTGCGCTTCTTCGATCTCGAAGCGGGGCGCATCCTGATCGACGGCCAGGACATTTCGGGCCTGACGCAGGATTCGCTTCGCTCCAAGATCTCGGTGGTGACCCAAGATACGTCGCTGCTGCATCGGTCGATCCGCGACAACATCCTGTACGGCCGGCCGGATGCGAGCGAGGCGGAGGTCGTCGAAGCGGCGAAACGTGCCGAGGCGCATGACTTCATCCAGGACCTGGAAGACCTCTATGGCCGGCGCGGCTACGACGCCCATGTCGGCGAACGGGGCGTCAAACTGTCGGGCGGCCAGCGCCAGCGCATCGCGATCGCCCGGGTGATCCTGAAGAACGCGCCGATCCTCGTGCTGGACGAGGCGACCTCCGCCCTCGACAGCGAGGTCGAGGCGGCGATCCAGGCGAGCCTGGAGATCCTGATGGTCGAGAAAACCGTCGTCGCCGTGGCCCATCGCCTATCGACCATCGCGCGGATGGACCGCCTGGTCATCCTCGATCGTGGTCGCGTCGTCGAGCAGGGCACCCATGCCGAATTGCTCGACCTCGACGGCCATTATGCACGGTTATGGAAGCGGCAATCCGGCGGCTTTTTGGACGACAAACCGGTGGCCACCCGAACCACCCGGACCGGTTGACCACGCGGCGATCCGCGCTTGACCGGCGTCGCCCGCGAGGGTGCGCACCGCGCCGGACAACCCGGCCGTATGCGGAGTGACATTAAGGGCGCTGTCCGCCTTGAATTGCGTCACGCTCGATACCGCGCTGACGAGTGGATCGGCCCGGCATGCCGCGCCCGATCGCGGGGCCACGACCAGATGCGTGCCGACGACCCGGTGCCGGCCAGCCTGCGATGAACCTCGATGCCGAACGTTCGAAACCGAGTTCGGGATGGGGGTTCAGACCATTCCAGAACTCAGTCATTTCGGTATGGCAATGTCCTCGTCGGTTGATGATCGGTATGACGCTCCCCCAAGGTTTCCGTCGTTACGGCCGGTGTCCTGACCGCCATCGGTCTTTATGATCGACCAGGGCTTTGATCTTTGGATGATTGTTCGCGCTTAAAACCGACCCAAACTTGAAAAAACGCGAAGCCGAGCGGCACTATATTGTGATATTGATGGGGGGCGACGAGGAGATCTCATGCCCTTCAAGCCGAACTACAACCAGCAGCGTGCTGAACGCGACCGAGCAAAGCAGGCAAAAATGCAAGAGAAGCTAAGGCAGCAGCAGGAAGAGACCGCCCTGCGGAAAGCCGGTAAGACAACCACGGACACGACCGCCGAAGACGAGCAAACGCCATGAGTAAAGGTAAAGAATTTCGCGCCCCGCGACGCCGCGGCTTCGATGACGACATGCCGTCATCCTATGACCGTCGCGATGCGTCCCCCCCGCCCCGTTCCTCATTCGGCGGCGGCGGCATGGATTCGGGCGCATCGAGCGGACCGGTCGTCGATGCGACGGTGAAATGGTTCAATTCCGAAAAGGGCTTCGGCTTCGCGGAATTGGCGGATGGCACGGGCGACGCTTTCATGCACATCAACGCGCTACAGTCGGCCGGATACGAGACCGTATCCCCCGGCACCAAGCTGCGGGTGCAGGTCGGCAGCGGCATGAAGGGCCCCCAGATCACCAAGGTGCTTGAAGTCGACACCAGCACGGCCACGGAAAGCGCCCCGCGCTCCTCCAGCCCACGTCCGGGCGGCAGCAGCCGGCCGCCCAGGGTTTCCGTGGATCCGTCGACCGCGGTCGAACTCACCGGCACGGTGAAATGGTTCAACGAGGAAAAGGGCTTCGGTTTCGTTGCCTGCGACGATGGCCGTAAGGACGTCTTCGTGCATATCTCGGTGGTCGGCGCCGCCGGCTTGGACTCCATCGCCGAAGGCCAAGCCTTGTCGATGCGCGTCGTCGAGACGCCGAAGGGTCGCGAAGCGCTCTCGATCGCCCTGGCGCGCTGAGGTTCCGCTCCGCGTCGCGGGGAACCGCCAAGCCTATCCTTGCGATCACCTCATGAAGCGGTTCACGCGGCTGATTGAGGTGATCGTCGGATGGCGGCATTTTCGCTACATACACCCCTAATCCGACTGGTGGTCGGAATGGGCGGGGTGGTGCTGGGCCTTCTGGGTGGCCCCGGCGGCGTCGGCTTGGCCGAGGCCGCCGCGACATGCGATGATACCTGCCTCGTTCGGACGTTGCCGCGGATATTTTGCGGCAGTTTCTCGTGGCTGGCCGATCCCGTGGCGCAGAGGCTTGTCTTCACCTTCGAGAGTGCCAAATCGGCCGGCGGCACGGTGCGCTTGGCCGGCCATGGCGTCTACGCGGTCGATGCCGAGACGCATGTCGCGCTCGACGCGACCCTAGATCCGGTGACCCTCACCATCGAAATTCACGAACATGACCCGGATCGGGGATCGTTCACGACCGCCGGTGCCTATCGCGGCAGCCTGTCCGCTGACCTGAAAACGATCCGGGCAACCTGGACTTCGACCGACACCAGCGCGCGCGGCAGCCTGCTGCTCGATACCAATTGCGGCCCAATCAGCTAGTCCGGCCCACTTCGCCGAAATAGTCCCGAATCGGGCACAACCGGCAGCTTGGCCCCGGCAATTTCTGCCTAGCTGGGATTGCTCCTCTCAGTAGTCCCTTGATTTTAAAATATGTTTTCTATGGCTTGGTTCTTGCCGGCTGTCTCTCCGATCGAAGAGGGAGCCGAGCGATGTCCCGCCATATTCAGATGACACAAAGCGTCCAGTACGCAGCACTACCCAAAACCATGGAGGCCCGCCGCCGAGAAGCGCTGCGGCGATTGAAACGGCTTGGCCAAGCAGCCGGCAACGATGGCGCTATCGAAGAGATCGACTCCGTCACCGAAAGCTTCGACGAGCCGCAGACGGCAGCCAGCGGGCAACCATCGACCGGTCCGGCGGCGCCACCCCGGCAAGACGCCACCATCCCGACATTCGGCCGGTTGAGCGACGCCAGCTTGAAAGTGATGCTGGAAACTCAGGAATACACGGCCTAGGCCCCCAGGGGGCAGCGAGGACTTACATCGGCGGCACGAGACCGTCTTTGCCGACGGTGACACGCTCCGCGCTCATGGTTCCATCCGCGGACTTGGTGACCGAGATAAAGACATGGGCCCCCGGCGTCAACATGGTGGGCTCGCCGGGTTCATAGGTGACGATCGGAACATCGGCCGGCACCACCACCTTGGTCTCTTTACCATTATACTTCACCGTCAGGACGCGGCCGTCGGTGCCGACGACATCGCCGACGGTGCCATTGGTCATCGAGCTGTTCGGTGCCACATCGAACGGCCGGCTGCCCTCACCGACACCGCGCATCGCTTCCGGGAATACTTGAACTTCCAGGGCTTTCAGCGACCCGTCCGCCTGGCGCATGGCCGCCGTACCGATATAGCTGCCGGGCTTGATGGCGGTGATCGAGATGGCGGTCAGCGCGGTGACTTTATATCCGGCGGCGAGCGCGATGCTGACCTTGTCACCCGTCCGCGTCGTGAGCTTGAGCGTGTCACCGCTTAACGCGTCGATCATGCCACGCACCCGAACCGTCGTGGGTGCTTGGGCCATCGCGGCGCCGCTGGCGAGCATCAGGACGATGCCGAAGACCACCGCTAACAATCTTGTCATTACCGCTCTCTCATGAGGTGCGCTTGGAGGCTATAGCCCATAAGAGGGTAGAAGACAGCCATGAATAATCAACGACGCGCCCTTCACGAACAGGTGATGAAAAGGGCGCGCGGCATATCCCGCGCGCCCTGGTCTTCATCGAACCGGTTGCCGTCGCACCACGACCAAGTCACACCACGGTCAGGCGCACCGGGACGTTGTTGCGCGTCGCGTTCGAATAGGGGCACACTTGGTGTGCCTGCGCGACCAACGCCTCGGCCGCCGCCCGCGGCAGGCCGGGCAGGCTGACCTCGAGCGCGATATCGAGCCCGAAGCCACCTTCCGACCGGGGACCGATGCCGACGGTCGCAACCACCTGCGTATCGGCGGGAACCGTCTTCTTCTCCGACGCGGCGACGAATTTCAGCGCGCCGATGAAGCAGGCCGCATAACCGGCGGCGAAGAGCTGTTCTGGGTTGTTGCCCTCGCCGCCGGCACCGCCGAGTTCCTTGGGCGTCGAAAGCTTGACCTTGAGCGCGCCATCTTCGGTGGCGGCGGAACCGTCACGGCCACCGGTTGCACGGGCGGCGGTGGTGTAGAGAACATTGACCGACATGATTTACCTCGTTGTCGCTGGGAAAAGGGGAAAGGAAGTATCGTTGGGTTAGGGATGGTGCTATTTGGCCACCGCCGCGCGCAGCATGGTGTTGGCCTGGGTGATCGCCGCCCGCGTCGCCGGCGTCTCGGCGAGAGCGTTCAACATGACGAAATCGTGGATGGTGCCGAGATACCGCGTCTGCGTGACCCGGACACCCGCCTGGGCGAGTTTCGCCGCATAGGCTTCGCCCTCGTCGCGCAGCACGTCGTTCTCGTCGGTGATGACGAGCGCCGCCGGGAGGCCGCGGAGCTGATCGAGCGAGGCCCGCAGCGGCGACGCGGTCGGCTCCTTACGCTTCGCCTCGTCGGGCAGATAGGCGTTCCAGAACCACTGCATGGCCGGCTTGGTCAGCCACGGCCCCTTCTCGAAAGTCGTGTAGGAGCCGTTATCGAAGCGCGCATCGGTCACCGGATAGAACAGCACCTGGAAGCGAATGGCGGGCCCCGCGCGATCCTTGGCCATCAAGGTCACGGCCGCGGCCATGTTGCCGCCCACGCTGTCGCCGGCGACGGCGAGGCGTGACGGGTCGACACCGAACTGCGCGGCATGATCCGCGACATATTTCGTCGCCGCGTAGGCCTCCTCGATCGGTACCGGATACTGTGCTTCCGGCGACCGGTCGTAATCGACGAAGACGATCGCGGCGCGGGCGCCCCGGGCGAGTTCGCGGATCAGCCGGTCATGCGTGTTCTTGTCGCCGAGCACCCAGCCGCCGCCGTGAAAATACAGCACGACCGGCAAAGCACCGGAAATGCCGGCCGGGCGAACGATGCGCAACCGGATCTGGCCCGTCGGGCCGGCCGGGATGGTCATATCCTTGATATCGGCGGGCAGCTTCGTCCCTTTTCCCGCCTGCGCGCCGGCCAGGACGTTTCGCGCATCGGCCGGCGACAGGGTGTAGATCGGCGGTCCGCCACCGGCGGCGAGCGCGTCCAGAAAACCTTGGGTAGCCGGTTCTACCGATGGAGCGGCCAGTGTGGGGTTGATCGCGACAAGTGTCGCGAAGGCGGTAGCCCCCAGCAGGGTACGGATCATGATGACTCTCCCGCCCGGGCTGATCATCCGGCCAAATGCCGATCGATCGTCCGGAGCACCTGAAAGATCTCTCACAATTTAATTGTGCACAATCTGATTGTGAGCTGCACGACGCATAGCTGGGGCGCCTCATTACACCTTGAACAATTTAATTGTACGCAATATGATTGCTCGTTCGTGGATGGGGGAGCTATCATGGCCGACGGAACGGGGCCCGTACCAAAGCTGGCCGATCAGCTTTGCTTCGCCGTTTATTCAACCACCCATGCCCTCATCCGGGTCTATAAGCCGCTGCTGACCGCCCTCGGTCTCACCTATTCCCAATACCTGGTCATGATGACGCTGTGGCAGGAGGATGGGTTGGCGGTGAAGCAGATCGGCGAGTTGCTGCATCTCGATTCCGGCACGCTGACGCCGCTGCTGAAGCGGCTTGAAGCGGCGGGCCAGGTTCGGCGCGAGCGGGATCCGACAGATGAGCGCCAGGTCCGGATCCGGCTGACTGCGACCGGTCACGCCCTGCGCGACAAGGCGCGGTCTATACCGCAGGATATGCTCTGCGCATCCGGCCGCTCGGCGGATGAGGTGCGCAGGCTCAAGGAAGATTTGGTGCGGCTGCGCGACCAGTTGAATTCGGCCGTGCCCTGATCGAAGGTTTGTCGGGCAGGTAACAGAACAAGGGGAAGGTCGGATGATCAAGATGTATGGGTTCTGGCGCTCGGCCGCGTCGTTCCGCGTGCGCATCGCGCTGAACCTCAAGGGCCTCCCCTATACGGAAGAGATGATCGACCTCGATGCCGGGGCGCAGTACGCCGCCGGCTATCTCGCGGTCAACGCGCAGGCGGCGGTGCCCTCGCTGATCATCGATGACGGGCCGCCGCTGACCCAGTCGTTCGCCATCCTGGAATATTTGGAAGAGACCTACCCCACGCCGCCGCTGCTGCCGGCCGATCCGCGCGGCCGGGCGCGGGTGCGCTCGCTGGCGCTGCTCTGGGCGGCGGATCACCACCCGCTGATCGTGCCGCGCATCCGGCGCTACCTGGCGGAGGAACTCAGCCTCGACGAGGCCGCGCGGGCCGCCTGGATCCGGCATTGGTTCCGCGAGGGCTTGGCGATCGCCGAGACACGTCTGGCGGCGGAGGCGGAAACTGGCCGGTATTGCCACGGCGACGAACCGACCATCGCCGATCTCTGCCTGATGAGCCAGGCGATGGGAGCACGCGGCTTCGGAATGACGATCGCGGACCTACCGACCGTCACCCGCATCGTAGAAACCTGCCTCGCCCGGGACGAAATCGCCCGCGCTCTGCCATTGCGTCAGCCGGGGGCGCCGGCCACCCATTGACGCATTTCGAATCAGCCCTGCCGGATGTTCCTCGCGGCCTGCGCCATGCCGATCCCCGGATTGATGGCGAGCGACGCTCCAGCGGCATTGCCGGCTTCGAAGGCAGCCGCCGACACCATGCGGCGCGTATCGCGCACCGTCCTGAGGGTCAGGTCGAGCTTCGCAAGCTCCTCCTCGACGATCGCCGTCTTGACCACCACGAGGTCGCGCCCGGTACCGCGATTGGCCTCGTCGCGCCCGGCCTTCATCGCCGCGAGCTTGAGCGAGATGGATGAAACCATGCCAAGCGCGAAGGAAGCGTTCGCCATGTGCCGCTCGTTGTGCCTGTACCGGAGATACTCGCGGGAGGTCTTGTACCTACCGAGTTCGCCGCGGACTGTGGTGTCGATCAGGTCGGTCAGGTAGTGCGCTACCGCGACGTCCGAGCGCAGGCCGAAGAAGACATATCGGAACTCGCCGGTCGCGTTCTTCTCGCGCCAGACCCGGCAGTCGCAGAAATCGGCCACGGCACCGACGCAGCCGTCGAGCGGAATGCGCTTTTTTCGCCATGTCTCGAATTCGAGGCGCTCGCACTGCTCTTCACGGATCTCGACGTCGGTCAGCGACAGGTCATGCCGGTCGAGCAATTCGGCGACCTTGGCCGCGGCCGACAGCGCCTCATCCTCGGTACAACCATTGTCGATCGTCTTGGCGCGCAGGGCTTGGATACGCGCCTTGAGCTTGTCGAGTTCGGCGATCTTCGAGGAAGGCGGCATCATGCCCTTGGCTGGGACGAAGGGGCGGCGGTCAACAACGCATCAGCCTACAGATTTAGACGTCCAAATTCGCCACGTTCAGCGCATTCTGCTGGATGAACTCGCGGCGCGGTTCGACGACGTCGCCCATCAGAGTCGAGAAGGTTTCCTCGGCGGAATCCGCGTGGTTGACCTTGACCTGGAGCAGCGAACGGACATTCGGATCGAGCGTGGTTTCCCAGAGCTGGTCCGGGTTCATCTCGCCGAGGCCTTTGTAGCGGCTGACCTCGACGCCCTTGCGGCCGGCATCCATGATGCTGTCGACCAGGGCCGTCGGGCCCGGGATGACAAACTCCCGATCGCGGGCGATCAGCTTGCCGGGGGCGGCGAATACCGCGAGCAGGTTGGGACGAAGCTCCTCCAGCCGGCGCGCCTCCATGCTGCGCTGGGCGGGAGGATCGATCACGAAACGCTGCAGCAGGCCGCGCTGCATCCGCTGCAGCACCAACCCTTCACCCTCCACCGCGCGACCGGCCCAGCCTTTGGAGAGATCGTCCGCCAGCACGTCGAGTCGGCGGGCGACCTCGTCGGCGAGGACTTGAGCGGCCACCAGGTCGTCGTACAAGCCGCTGCGATAGGCGCCGGCGAGGGCGGCCTGTTCGACCACATTGGCGTCACCGACCTTGCGGGCCAGCGGCAGCAGCAAAGTGCGCGCATGGCGCGAGCGGTCCAGCAGGTCGCGCAGATCGTTGCCGGCGCGCTGTTCGCCGTCATGCTGGGTGAACACCGCCCCCTGCAGGCCGGAGGATGTGGCGTATTCCTCCAGCGCCGCGTCGTTCTTGAGATAGACCGCCTGGGACGATCCGCGCTTGGCCCGGTAGAGCGGCGGCTGGGCGATGTATAGAAAGCCCTTATCGATCAGGCTGCGCATCTGCCGGTAGAAGAAGGTCAGCAGCAGGGTGCGGATATGGCTGCCGTCGACATCGGCGTCGGTCATGATGATGATCTTATGGTAGCGGGCTTTTTCGGGATCGAAATCCTCCGACCCGATGCCGGTGCCCAGCGCCGCGATCAGCGTGCCGATCTCGGCCGACCCCAGCATCTTGTCGAAGCGCGCCCGCTCCACATTGAGGATCTTGCCGCGCAGCGGCAGGATCGCCTGGAACTTGCGGTCGCGGCCCTGCTTGGCGGAGCCGCCGGCGCTGTCGCCCTCGACCAGGAAGATCTCCGACTTCTCCGGATCCCGCTCCTGGCAATCGGCGAGCTTGCCCGGCAGATTGGCGATGTCGAGGGCACCCTTGCGACGGGTGAGTTCGCGCGCCTTGCGCGCGGCCTCCCGCGCCGCCGCCGCCTCGACCACCTTGGCGATGATCCGCTTGGCGTCGTTCGGATGCTCCTCGAACCATTGCTGCAGCCGGTCGCCGACAGCACTTTCGACCACCGGACGGACCTCGGAGGAAACCAGCTTGTCCTTGGTCTGCGACGAGAATTTCGGGTCGGGCACCTTGACCGACAGCACGCAGGTCAGCCCTTCGCGCGCGTCGTCGCCGGTCAGCTGGACCTTTTCCTTCTTGGCGACACCGGATTCCACCGCATAGGCGTTGATCGTCCGGGTCAGCGCGCCGCGAAATCCGGCGAGATGCGTGCCGCCATCCCGTTGCGGGATGTTGTTGGTGAAGCACAGCATGGTCTCGTGATAGCTGTCGGTCCACTGCATCGCCACTTCGACGACGATACCCTCGCGCTCGGCCGACAGGGTGACCGGCGGGGAGTGCAGGGCCGTCTTGCTGCGGTCGAGATACTGCACGAAGGCCTCGAGCCCGCCCTCGTAATGCAATTGGATGGTCTGCAGGTCGGTACCGCGCGCGTCGGTCAGTTCCAGCGTGACGCCGGAATTCAGAAACGCCAGTTCGCGCAGCCGATGCTCCAGCGTGGCGAAATCGAACAACGTCTGGGTGAAAGTACCCGTCGAGGGCAGAAAAGTGATCTGGGTGCCGCTTTTCGGACCGTTGCGCGTGCCGCCGGGAGGCAGGACAGGCGCCGGTCCGACGACGACCAGGGGTGCCACCGCATCGCCATGGACGAAGGACATCGCGTGCTCGCGCCCGCTGCGCCAGATCCTGAGTTCCAGCTTGGAACTCAACGCGTTCACCACAGAGACGCCGACGCCGTGCAGGCCGCCGGAGACCTTGTAGGAATTCTGGTCGAATTTGCCGCCGGCATGCAGCTGGGTCATGATGACCTCGGCGGCCGACACGCCTTCCTCGTCGTGAATATCGACCGGGATGCCGCGGCCGTTATCCTCGACCGTGCAGGAACCGTCCGCGTTCAGCGTCACCTTGACCGTGTCGCAATGGCCGGCCAGCGCCTCGTCGATCGCGTTGTCCACGACCTCGTAGACCATGTGGTGCAGGCCCGAACCGTCATCGGTATCGCCGATATACATGCCCGGCCGCTTGCGCACGGCATCGAGGCCGCGCAGGACCTTGATGGAATGCGCCCCGTATTCCTCGGTTTCCGCGTCCGGCAGACCCGAGGCGGAGAGGCCCGGCCCAGGTATGACGGGATCGGACTCGGGGATGGGATGCGTAGTCATAGCGCGCGAACTTTCATGGCGGAACGATATGGGTCGAGAAGATCTCGTATGCGGGCCATCGGCCCTTTTGCGGGCTGTGCCGCTACATGGCGCCGGCCGAGGGGGTGAGCATGGCATCGGCGACGGTGAAGAATTGCGCCCGGCCGTCCAGTTCGGCGAAGAGCGAAGGGTCGGTGCCGGTCAGCCATGCTTGGCCGCCCAAAGCCAGGATCTCGTCGTAAAGCGCTGCCCGGCGTTGCCTATCTAGATGGGCAGCGACCTCGTCGAACAACAGTACCGGCGCACTGCCGCGCAAGGCGGCTTGCAGCCTAGCATGGGCGAGCAGGATCGCCAGCAACAAGGCCTTCTGCTCGCCGGTCGAGCACCGATCGGCCGGCATGTCCTTGACGACATGGCGCACCGCCAGATCGGACCGGTGCGGGCCGATCGCGGCGCCGCCGGTCTCGGCATCCAGCCGGCGCGACTGGGCGAGTTCGGCACGCAGCCGATCCTCGGCCGCCAAAGCCGGCATCTCGGTCAACCATTCCTCGACGGCGCCGATGACGGCGAGACGCGGTGCCGGAAACGGCCCGATACCGTCCGCCGCCGCGTGATCCAGGCGCTGGGTCACGTCACGTCGGGTCGCGGCGACGGCGACCCCGTCACGCGCCATGGTATCCTCCAGCACCGCCAACCAGGACGGCTCGCGCAGCCCTTGCCGCAGCAAGCGCGCCCGTTCGCGCAACGCGTGTTCATAGCCGGACAGCCTGGTCGCATGCTCCGGATCGAAGCCGAACACCAGCCGGTCGAGAAAGCGGCGGCGAGGGGCGGCACCGTCCTGGAACAGCCGATCCATCTGCGGCGTGAGCCAGACCAGATTCATGACCCCGGCCAGCGCCGCCTGCCCCCGCACCGGCTGACCGTCGATGCGCAGCAATCGCCGCTCGCTGCCCTCGGTCGAGGCATCGCGGCCAGTGCCGATCTGCACGGTCTCCGCCCCCCGCTCGACCCGCGCGGAGACCGCCCAGGGGCCGGGGGCGGCGTCGGCATCCGCGTCATCACGCCCCGGCAGCCGATCGACCTCACTCAGTCGCGCGCGGCGCAGGCCGCGGCCGGGTGCGAGGAACGACACCGCCTCGAGCAGGTTGGTCTTGCCGGCACCGTTCGGACCAGTCAGCACCACCGGGCGCGAATCGACATCGATCCGCGCCCGGCCATAACAGCGGAAATCTGTGAGATCGAGCCGGCGGATCGCAACATCGATGGATCGGGCGACATCGATCGAGCGAGTGGCCGCCAACTCCGGCTCGACATGCCGCGGCGCCGATGGCTCGACCATTCCGGGACCATCAGGCATGAGGTAAGCGATGCTCACACGCGCATAGGCATCAGGACGTAGAGCGCCGAGCCATCGACCGCGTCCCGCACGATCGTCGGCGAGGCCGCATCGGCCATCGTGAATTGCGCGCCGACCCCTTCGATCTGCTGGGTGATGTCCAGCAGATAGCGGGAGTTGAAGCCGATCTCGATCGCGGTGGCGCTGTAGGAGACCTCGATCTCCTCCGACGCGGTGCCGTTCTCGGGGCTGGTCGCCGACAGCACCAGGGTGCCGCGATCGACCGCCAGCTTCACCGCCCGGCTCTTTTCCGTGGAAATCGTCGAGACCCGATCGACCGCCTCGGCGAACAGCTTGCAGTCGACTTCCAACACCTTGTCGTTGCCGGTCGGGATGACCCGGTCGTAATCCGGGAAAGTGCCGTCGATCAGCTTGGAGGTCATCACCGCGTCACCGAAGGCGAAGCGGATCTTGGTCTCGCTGAGCTCGACATGGATGGCCTTGTCGGTCTCCTCGATCAGCTTGCGCAGCTCGCTCACCGTCTTGCGTGGCACGATCACGCCTGGCATGCCCTCGGCCCCCTCCGGCAGGGTGATCTCGACCCGCGCCAGGCGGTGCCCGTCGGTCGCGACCGCGCGCAGCACCGGACCGTCGGTGCCTCGGCTGGCATGCAGGTAGATGCCGTTCAGGTAATAGCGCGTCTCCTCGGTCGAGATCGCGAACCGGGTCTTGTCGATCAGCGTCTTCAGTTCGCCGGCGGTAAGTTCGAACCGATGGGCGAGCGGGCCGCCCGACAAGACCGGGTAATCTTCCGGCGGCAGGCAAGCCAGCGTGAAGGTGGACCGGCCGGAGCGCAACGTCAGCGCCGCCTTGTCGCCGCTCGCCTCCAACTCGACCTGCGAACCGTCGCGCAGCTTGCGGACGATATCGTAAAGCGTATGCGCGGGGGCGGTCATCGTGCCGTCCCGGGCGACCTGCGCCTCGACGATCTCGACGATCTCCAGATCCATATCGGTGGCGCTCAACGACAGCCTGCCGGTATCGACCCGCAGCAGCACGTTGGATAGGATCGGAATGGTGTTCCGTCGCTCGACGACGCTTTGCACATGGCTAAGGGCACGCAACAAGGCGGCCCGCTCAATCGTGATTTTCATGATGTCCGCGATCGTGTCAAAGGGCTGCAACTCGGCCGGTTGAGAACCATCGACGGTCGCTCATCGGACCGCCCCGCCGAGGCCGGCGATTCCCGCCATTCCCTCACGGACAACCCGTATACCACAAGCCTGTGCCGCGACCGAGATCTTTGCGCATCCGGGCTCTTTGAGCCTCCTGGATCACTAAACATGGGCAATTCCGGCTTCGGCGGCTCAGGTCTCGAGCATCCGGCGCAGCAGTTCCAGATCCTCGGCCAGCGCGTTATCGGACGCCATCAGTTCTTCGACCTTGCGCACCGCATGCATCACCGTGGTGTGATCGCGACCGCCAAACTTGCGACCGATCTCGGGCAGGGAGCGTGGCGTCAACTGCTTGGCCAGATACATCGCCACTTGGCGAGGACGCGCCACCGCCCGCGCACGCCGGGCGGAATGCATATCCGCCAGCCGAATGTTGAAATGCTCGGCGACGCGCTTCTGGATTTCCTCGATGGTCACCCGGCGATCATTGGCGCGCAACAGGTCGTGCAGGACGTCCTGGGCGCTTTCCAGGGTGATGGCCCGACCGATCAACTGGGCATGCGCCGCGATGCGGGTCAGCGCCCCTTCGAGTTCGCGGACGTTGGAGGTGATCTTGTGGGCCAGAAACTCCAGCACTTTCTGCGGCACCGGCTGCTCACGCAGTTCGGCCTTGGACTGCAGGATGCCCAGGCGCAGCTCATAGGTGGTCGGATGGATATCGGCGACCAACCCCCAGCCGAGCCGGGATTTCAGCCGCTCCTCCATGCCTTCGAGATCCGATGGCGATTTGTCGGCGGAGATGACGATCTGGCGGTTCTGATCGACCAGCGCGTTGAAGGTGTGGAAAAACTCCTCCTGCGTCGAATCCTTGCCGCTGATGAACTGCACGTCGTCGATCATCAGCACATCGACCGAGCGGAATTGTTCCTTGAAGACCATCGTGTCCTTGAACCGCAAGGCCTTGATGAACTGGTACATGAATTTTTCGGCGGACAGATAGATGACCCGGCGGGTCGGATCCTGCTTGCGGATATGCCAGGCGATCGCATGCATCAGATGGGTCTTGCCGAGCCCGACGCCGCCATAGAGGAATAACGGGTTGAACGGCGCCGCCTGGGTCACCGATACGCAACTTTCCGCAACCCGCCGCGCCGCCGCATGGGCGAGTTCGTTCGGTTTGCCAACGACGAAATTCTCGAAGGTGAACCGCGGATCGAGCGGCGCGCTGACCTCGCGGTCATCCGCCTCCGCCCCGGCGCCATTCGCGTATGCGCTATTGGCATAGGCACTGTTGGCATAGCCGCCGGAGAATGAGCTGCCCCCCGAGAACGGGCCGCCCGGCATGCCGAATTGTTCCCCGCCGCCGCCGGAAAGACCGGTCGCGGCCAGCCCAGAAGATGCGGTGGCCGGCGCGGGGCCGGACGCAGGCCGGCTCGGTGTCACGCTCGGCACGTCTTCGTCGGTATCGGTGCTCCAGGACCGCTCGCCCACCACGATATCGACGGCGGTGACGCTTTTGTTCTCGCCAACCCAGAGCGCGCGGATCCGATCCGCGTAATGCGCCAGCACCCAGTCGCGCAGGAACCGCGTCGGCACGGCGATGCGGATTTTGCCGTCGGTGAGATCCACGAAAGTCAGCGACTTCAGCCAGCTGCGAAACGCCGCCTCTCCGAACTCGTCCCGCAAGCGGGCGCGGATCCGCTGCCATTGCGCCCGCAGCTTTTCATCGTCAGGATTCGGTAGTTCGGTGATCACCACGGGCGAAATCCTGTTGCGGTACGAACGCACTGGATCCGGGAGTGCCGGATCGGGGGATGCGGGAGTCGGGCCGACGGGCCGCCATCAACCGCACCCGCGGCCGGGCGAGTGAGGAACGCTTCTGCCATTCGACCCAACACCTCCACCGCCTCTCGTTGCCAAATGCGTGCCGCCGGCCCCGTGCCTCCATCACACCCTCTAGCCCGACGAGACGGATATCACGACGAAAAGGGTGGTCATCCAGACATACCTCGGGCGCACCAAGCAGTCGGGCATAAGTCCATTCCCGACCGACCAGGACAGTCGCTCTTCGGCAGAAAGATAAGATTGGCTAGGTTACCCAACGACCGCCCGAAAGGCAATCTACTGAGAATAAAAACACGATTCTTTTTTACAGAAATAAGTCGTGTTATTTTAAATTTGACACAAACGCAAAAAAGCAGCACAGGCCAAGTCTTGGCCTATGCTGCCTTTGATTGTGTCAGCCACATGTCGACGTCGATGACGCCGACTTCTTAGAGGGCCGTAATCCGCGCACTAAGCCGCGAGAGCTTCCGAGCGACGGTGTTCTTGTGCAGAACCCCCTTGGCAACCCCACGCTGCATTTCCGGCTCGGCCGCGCCAAACGCAGCGGCCGCTGCCGTCTTGTCACCCGACGAAATCGCCGTTTCGACTTTTTTCACGAAGGTCCGGATGCGGCTGACGCGCGCATGATTAACCGCCGTGCGACGCTCGGTCTGGCGGAGACGTTTTTCCGCCGATTTATGATTAGCCATATGTCAGGCGCTCTCGATGCAACGAATCTGTCAATAAGGCGCCGGGTTATAATGACCAGCCGATGCGCCGTCAAGCCGATACGGGAGGTTAGAGTGGGAGTTGGCAAGGGAAGCTTGGAACGCGCGGGAGGGTTTCCCCCGTCATCAGCGGGCTTCATCGGCTCTCCCAAGATTTCCCGATACGCGGTTTCCGTAAACCGGTTCGCTCGCAGCTTCCCACAACCCGCCGGGTCGACTATATACGCAGCAGATTAAGAATATGGTCGGGTAACGGAGTGACGGGCAAGCTTGCCTGGCGTGCTGACGCACAAGTTCCTCCGGCGACCCGCACGAGGAGTTCTCATGGCGCTACCCCTAATGCCCAAGGCGACGGCCGTCTGGCTGGTCGAACACACATCCCTCACCTTCGAGCAGATCGCCGCGTTCTGCGGATTGCATGCTCTGGAAGTGCAGGCGATCGCCGATGGCGAAGTGGCGATCATGATGCAGGGCCTGGACCCGATCGCCAACGGCCAGCTCGACAAGCCGGAGATCGAACGTTGCGAGCTCGACACCAAGGCGCGGCTTAAGCTGTCGGCCCATGCGGTCGTCGTGCCGCCGCTCAAATCCAAGGGTCCGCGCTATACGCCGATTTCCAAGCGCCAGGATAAGCCCGACGCGATCTCGTGGATCCTGAAGAACCATCCGGAGCTGTCGGACAGTCAGATCTCGCGCCTGATCGGCACGACCAAGCCGACGATCGCCGCGGTGCGCGATCGCAGCCACTGGAATTCGCCCAACATCAAGGCGCGCAATCCGGTGAGCATCGGCCTGTGCAGCCAAGGCGACCTGGAAGAGGCGGTGGCGCGCAGCCGACGCGCCGGCCGCAGCATCGAGGTCGGGATCGAAACAGCGGAACTCTGACCGGACGCGACCACCCGCTCTGAGGGCTTGTCTGATCCGACCTTGCTTGACCCGGCCTATGGCGGCCGGATCGAGCTCGGTGACGGCGGCCGGCGATCAGTCGCGCGTCAGCTCGACGATAGCGTCCTTGATGCGCAGCTTTTCCCGCTTCCAGCGAGTGACTTGTTCGGCATCGGGTAATGTTCGCGTCGTCTCCTTGACGATCGCCTTCTCGAGATCGGCGTGTTTCGCACGGAGGCTATGGACTCTATCCTGCACCGCCATGAACAACCCTCCTGAGGCTTTCCCAGCACCGGGAACACCGGTAGCCTACGCCCGAAATCGGCGACCTCCAAGGGGGTCGGCAAGAGGGGCAGGGGGTCGGCAAGAGGGCTCGGCGGGGTATCCAAGTTTCGGCGAAGGATGAGCGGGAGAGCATGAGCACGGCACGACGCCTCGTCATCGGCATTACCGGCGCGTCCGGGACGATCTACGGGATCCGTCTCTTGGAGATGCTGCGCCCGCTCGACATCGAGACGCATCTGGTGCTGTCCCGCTCGGCGGAGGTGACGCTCGCCTGCGAGACCGAGCGCAAACTGGCCGATGTGCGCGCCCTCGCCGATGTGAGCTACGCGCCCGCCGATATCGGCGCCGCGATCTCGTCGGGCTCGTTCCGAACCCTCGGCATGGTCATCGCCCCATGCTCGATCAAAAGCCTGTCGGAGATCGCCACCGGCGTCACCTCGACCTTGCTGACACGTGCCGCCGACGTCACCCTGAAGGAGCGCCGACGCCTGGTGCTGATGGTGCGTGAGACGCCGCTCCATACCGGCCATCTGCGCAACTTGACGCTGCTCTCGGAGATGGGCGCCGTCATCGCCCCACCGGTGCCGGCGTTCTACGCCCGCCCCGCATCGCTGGACGAGATGGTGGACCATACCGTCGGGCGTGTGCTGGATCTCTTCGACATCGACACCGGGACGACCCGCCGCTGGGGCGAACCGCCGGCGCAAGGGGACCGGCCGATCCGCGCGGTGCGCAAGGTGAAGCCCGCTTAGGCTTCTGTCCGATCCGCCGACAACGCGGTCAGCAGCGCCGATCGTTCGGCCCCTGCCCTGGCCGGTAGATAGAGATCAAGGTTGGCGACGGCGGCCGCATGGGTGGCAGGCATCGTCGGCTGTTTCCCCAAAGCATCGAGCAGCATCCCCTGAGCATGGCGTTCCGCGTCGAGTTCGAGCGTCTTCGCCGCGGCATAAAGTGAGGCCGGACCGGGTTTGAGCGCCTGCCGAGCGGCGCGCAACGGCATCAACACATCCGTGTTCCAGCGGGCCACGGCCCGCTTCAGGCGGGCTAGATCGGCCGGCGTCAGACGGTGGCCGATCTCACCCACCCAAAGGCAGAGCAGCACCAGATTCACATCGAGACCGTGTCGGTCCTGCAACGCGAGACATGCCGCTGCGACGCCGGGCTGGCCATAGAAGGCCACGGAAAATCGCCAAAAATCGGTCGAAAGGGCCGGAGGTGGCCCGGTTTCGGCCGTCATAACCGCCATGCCGTACCGCACTCACGCTGGCGAACAGAGTTTGATATAGTCCCGCCCCTTCGCCCGAAAGCACCCGGGCCTCGATTATGCCAGGCCATGGATCTCGATATCGAAGCGATCAAAGATACCCTCGCGGCGCTCAAGACGGAGCATCGCGACCTCGACCAGGTGATCGCCCACATCGCCGATGCCGCGAGTTTCGACCAGTTGCAGATGCAGCGGCTGAAGAAGCGCAAATTGGCGCTGAAAGATTCGATCGCGCGGCTGGAAAGCATGCTGCTGCCGGATATCATCGCTTAGCGCCAATGCCCCGCGGAGCGTTTCCCTGGGAGCCTGTAGCGCCGGTCCGGCAGCCTTTCGGCATCAGCCGGTTTCCGTATTGAGGCGAGCCAAGCCCGCATAGTCGCCTTCGGCATAAAGCAGGGCCGGCCGGCCGGGGCGCGTCGCGACCGCGCGGACCCGTCCGATGAATACTGTATGGGTGATCCCGTCGAGCGTCTCGGTCACGGCGCAGTCGAAACTCGCCAGCGCCGTCTCCAGGATCGGCGCACCGGTCACCAGGGTGCCCCAGCTGCCCACTTCGAACCGTGCTTCGCCGGTCTCGCCCCCGGAGAACCGGTTGGCGAGCGCCGCGTCCTCGACGGCCAGCACGTTGATCGAGAAGCACCCGGCCGCCTCGATCAAGTCGTGCGGCTTGCTCTGCCGGTTGACGCAGCACAACAGCGTCGGCGGATCGGTCGAAACCGAACACACTGCCGTGGCGGTCAGCCCACGACGCTCGCCATCATGCTGGGTCGCGATGATGGTAACCCCCGACGCCAATTGGCGCATGCCGGCCTTGAACAGCTCCCGATCGATTGTCATGCCACACCCTGGTTCAATCCAGCGCACAGGATATAGGAGAAAAGGCCCGGATATAGGGGAAAAGGCGGGGAACCGAGCGGAAAACGGCGGGACCACCACGTCGGATATCGGGCGACCACACCGCCTCACGAAATTTTAAGGTCCATGGCGGAAGCTATCGGTCGTGAATGTTCTCCCGGATGGCGGTTACCCCATGCTTCGTGTCCTCCCCATGCTTCGTGTGCGCCATGCGCCTTAGATTTCTCAACACGGACGACGCGTCCCGCGCGGCGTCGCTCGCCGCCGATGCCCTCGGGCCGAATAGCCACATCGTGGAAGGCAGCGAGGAAGGCGCGTTCGCGGGCTTGGTCGACGAGAATAGTGCCACGGCAATAGCGGCGGGTGGCGATCTCGCCGGCGACGGCGGTGACACCACCGCCGCGGCCGTGGTCGCCCGTGCCCTGATCTGGCATGGCGCGTCGCCGGCATTGCGCCGCAATATCCTGACCGAGCCGCGCATCCGGCGCTCCCGTGACCCGCTGACCCTGCTGACCACGGGATTGCGGATGACGATCGGCTTTGGCCGGCTGCCCCGCGCAGGGGCGACCCGCCTCCTATTGCTGGGCCCGGCAGCCGCGGGCAAAACCACCCTGCTCGGCAAGCTCGCGGCGCGCGGTCCCGACGGGATCGACCGCCAACCGGCGATCCTCACCACGGACACAGACCGCGCCGGCGGTGTCGAACACCTCGAAATGATCGCCAGCGTCCTGGGCATCCGCGTCTGGCCGATCGACCCGACCGACACCGCCAGCGCCGGCTTCGTGGCCCTGGTCAGCAAGACCGTCCTGATCGATACCGCGCCGATTACCGCCCATGACGCCGCCGGACTTGCCGCCTGCGCCCGCCTCGCCATGCGCAGCGCCGCCGAACCGGTGCTGGTCTTGCCCGCCGATATGGGCGGCATCGAAGCCGCGGCCCTCGCCCATGCGGCGGCAGGCATCGGCGTCCGTCGCTTCATGGTGACCCGTCTGGAACTCGCCCGTCGGCTGGCCCCGGTGATCGCCGCGGCGGAGGCCGGCCTCACGCTGATCGGCGGCGCGGTCACACCGCATTTCGCCTATGGATTGCGGCCGTTCACCCCGGCTCTGCTGGCCCGGCGCCTGCTGACGACCGCCACCGCGGATGCGAGCTGGCACGACTGACCGCCCTCGCCCGCCGGAGCCCCCACCTGAGCTTTTGGTAGCCTGGGCTTTTGGCGGCCTGGGCTTTTGCCCGGAAATCGTCTAAGGGGCCGCAACGTCGCCGATCGGATCGGCCGATCGGCATAGGCGTCGAAGCAGGCGGGAACCCGAATGGGACATCTTTACGTCGCGCGCAGTGCGACGCTCGGCAAATGGGCGTCGGATGTCGGCTTGAGCAAGCACATCTACAAGCTGGGCTTTACCGAAGAGCCGATCGCAGGGGTGATCGCGGCGGGCTGGGCCGGGCTGACCGACTGGAAGCCGGTGAAACAACAGGCGGCCGATGGCCTCGACGAGGCGGCGATCCTCGATCGGGTCGCCGGCAAGGTGAAGTCGATCGACCCGACGCTCTATCCGCGAATCAAAGGCACGCAGGGTCTGTTCAAGATCGTCCCCGCCCAGGTCGAGAACCATATCATCGTCACCCACGCCTTGGCCGGCAACGAGAGCGACCCCGAACTCAAGCTGAAACCGGCCGATTTCGCCGACTATCTGATCCACCTGGCAAGCCGCTGACGGAATTAGGTTGGCGGCCCCGGATTGAGCGGGACCGAGGCCCCCGACCGAGCAGCCGCCCGTCGATGCTTGCGCTTCGACCGCCACTTATGGATGCCCATCACCACAGTCACCACGGCGAGAAACACGCCCAGCATGCCGATCGCGAAGTTCTGCGCGGCGGGGCCGAGCAACGAGCCCAACGCGTGGCCGCCAAAATATCCGGCACCGACGAAGGCACACGACCAGATCCCGGCGGCCACGAAATTGAGCGCCAGAAAGCGCGGCCAGCTCAGCCCGCTCATCCCCATGGTGAAGGACGCGAAATTACGCACGCCGTAGATGAAGCGGAAGGTCAGGATGAAGGTGGCGTTATAGCGCTTCAGCCACCCCAGCACCATGTCGACGCCCGACCGCCAGCGCGGGAAGCGCTCGAGCAGCCTCACGCCATATTGCTTGCCGATGAAAAAATACAGCTGGTCGCCGAAAAAGCTGCCGATCCAGGCGCAAAGGACCAGCAGCAAGGGATTGATCGAGCCTTGCGCGGCGGCGAAGCCCGCGAAAAGCACAAATGTCTCACCTTCGAGAAATGTCCAGACGACGGTGATGGCATAGAACATCGCCCCGTAGTCGGCGATGAGCTTCTGGAGATCCATGCCGTGTGTCGCCTCCCCTACCCCGAACAGATCATTGTCCAGGGTTTCCCGTCCTGAAAAATGTGATGCCGACAAACGCCCGAGTGGCGCCCGTCGACCCGATCAGACCATCTAAGACCATAGATCCTTAGCAGCAGGTTGCTTTTCAAGTGCGGTTGTCGCGCGACCCGCACTTGCCCCCATTTCCTACCGCGACATCATCTTGCCATATCGAACGGAATAAACGCAGCTTTCCTCCAGCGCGGCATCGCGTTTTCGGTCAATTTCGTGACTTAGCACGACATCGGCGGATTGCGATGGCGTCTCGGCAGGGCGAATGGCAGAGATTTGGCAAATGACAAAGATTTAATGCCGACGACAGGAGCAGCTCAGAGTATCGCTCCTATGTTACAACAAGAGGGGGTTGACCGCATGGTGCAGCCGTTCAACCGTCTCGGCCCCCTCACGGAGAAGATCATGCAGCCGACGCACCCGTTCCGACTCCTCGCTCGATCGACGACGATTTTTGTCAGACGCCCGACCCGGGCGTTGTCGATCATCGGCATCGGGGCCGCGCTGGCCGTTGGACCGCTCGTCCCGGTCCTCACCCCCCTGGCCCATGCGCAGAGTTCGGCGAGCGTGCTGGGTTCGGCGCTGCCCAGCCTGTCGCCGCTGGTCGAGAAGGTCCTGCCGGCCGTGGTCAATATCTCGGTGACCCAGCGCGCCGGCGCCGCGGGCACGGACGGCATGGACGATGACGAAGGGCCAGGCTCCGGCTCCGGCAACCCGAACTCCCCCTTCGACGAATTGTTGCGCCGCTTCTTCGAGCAGCAGCAGAACCGGGGTGGCCGCACGGTACCGAACCAGCCGGCGCGCAAGGTCGTGTCGCTGGGGTCCGGCTTCATCATCGATCCGAGCGGCTATGTCGTGACCAACAATCACGTCGCGGGCGATGCCGAGACCGTTACCGTGATCTTCCAAGACGACAGCCGGCACCCGGCGAAGCTGATCGGCCGCGACAAGCGGACCGACCTCGCGTTGTTGAAGATCGACGCGCCGAAGCCGCTACCCTATGTCGAACTGGGCGACAGCGATGGCGCCAAGGTCGGCGACTGGGTGATCGCGGTCGGCAATCCGTTCGGCCTGGGCGGCACCGTCACCGCCGGCATCGTGTCGGCCCGAGGCCGCGTGATCGGCGAAAGCAGTTACGATGATTTCATGCAGATCGACGCGTCGATCAACCGGGGCAATTCGGGCGGCCCGACCTTCGACCTCAGCGGCCATGTGATCGGCATCAACACCGCGATCTATTCGCCCAATGGCGGCAGCGTCGGCATCGGCTTCGCCATCCCGGCGAACCAGGCGAAAGCCGTGTTGGCGCAACTGCGCAAAAACGGCAAGGTCGAGCGCGGCTGGCTGGGTGTCAACATCCAGGAAGTGACGCCGGAGATCGCGGGCAGCCTGGGTCTCGATACCGACCATCCGGCCGGCGCCCTGGTCTCGAACGTCACCGAGAACGGGCCCAGCGCAAAGGCCGGCATCCGCAACGGCGACGTCATCCAGAAATTCAACGGCAAGCCCGTCGATAAGATGCGCGACCTGCCGCGGCTGGTCGCGGAGACGCCGGTCGGCTCCAAGGTTGATGTGACACTATGGCGCAAGAACGCGATCCAGACCGTCCAAGCGACGCTGGGCCAATTGCCGGACGAGACCAAGGTGGCGTCGGTCGAGAAACCCGATCCCACGCCGCCGATCGAGAACGCGTCCTCGCTGGGCCTCACCCTATCCGGATTGAACCCGGATATCCGCCGCCGGCTGAACATCCCCAAGGAAGTGAAGGGCGTTCTGGTGTCCCGGGTACGCGACGGCAGTGCCGCGGCCGAGCGCGGCATTCAGGCGGGCGACGTCATCATCGCGGTCAACGAGCAAAGCGTGTCGAAACCCGATGAAGTGTCCGACCGGGTGCGCGACGCCCAGAACAACAATCGGCGGGGCGTGCTGCTGTTGATCAATCGGGGCGGCAACAACATCTACGTCGCCGTCACGCCCAAGGAAAAAGAGGGCTGAGCCCAGCTCCGCGTCCCGACTCGCAGCCCCCACGATCATCCCTGTCCTCGCCGGCCGTCACGGAGCAGCGCGATGAAGATCCTGGTCATCGAAGATGACCGCGAAGCCGCGGCCTATCTGATGAAAGGGCTGCGCGAAAGCGGCCATACGGTCGATCATGCGGCGGACGGCACCCAGGGGTTGTTCCTTGCCACCTCGGAACGGTTCGATGCCATGATCATCGACCGGATGCTGCCCGGCCTGGATGGTCTGGCGATCGTCAGCACCCTACGCTCCAACGACGACCGCACGCCGGTCCTGATCCTGTCGGCGCTCGACGCGGTCGATGACCGCGTGCGCGGGCTGCGCGCCGGCGGCGACGATTACCTGCCCAAGCCCTATGCGTTCTCCGAGTTGCTCGCCCGGCTCGAGGCGCTGGCGCGGCGCGGCGGTGGCGGCAAGACGGAAACCACCCTTCGGGTCGGCGGTCTGGAAATGGACCTGCTCGCCCGCGGCGTGCGGCGCGACGGTGTCGAGATCGATCTGTTGCCTCGTGAATTCCGGTTGCTGGAATACCTGATGCGCAACGCCGGCCATGTGGTCACCCGCACGATGCTGCTGGAACAGGTCTGGGATTATCACTTCGACCCGCAGACCAACGTCATCGACGTCCATGTCAGCCGGCTCCGGCAGAAGATCGACAAGGGCTTCGCTCAGCCGATGCTGCACACCATCCGCGGCGCCGGCTACTGCTTGAAACCAGCGGCCTAAACAACGCGGGTCCGGCCATGTTCGCCCTGTTCCGCACCAGCACGTTTCGGCTGGCGATGGTCTATCTCATGTTGTTCGCGGTCTCGGTGTTCGCCGTGCTGGGCTTTGTCTATCTGCAGACGGTGGTCTTCGTCAGCCGCCAGATCGACGAGACGATCGATGCCGAGATCACCGGCCTTGCCGAGCAATACCACGAGCGCGGATTGGGCGGACTGGTGTCGGTGATCCAGCAGCGCGCCGCCCGAACCCGCGGGACGACGACGCTCTATCTATTGACCGACCGAACGCATAGCCCGATCGCCGGCAACCTCACACGCTGGCCGGACGTGACCGTGGATCAGGATGGCTGGCTGCGCTTTCCGCTGCAGCGGGCCGGCAGCCTGGTCGTTGGCGCCGCCGGCCAAGGCACGGGCGATGAGGCCGAGCATATCGTCCAGGCGGCGTCGTTCGTGCTGCCGGGCGGGTATCAATTGCTGGTCGGCCGCGACACCCAGGAGCGGAGCGATTTCGATGCCCGGATGCGCCAAGCACTCGGCTGGTCGGCCCTGCTGACCGTGATGCTGGGTTTGCTCGGCGGGGTGCTGTTGAGCCGCCGGTTGCTGGCCCGGCTGGAGGCGATCAACCGCACGAGCAGCAGCATCATCGCCGGCGATTTCAGCCGGCGCATTCCCCGTCACGGCTCGAATGACGAATTCGATCATTTGGCGGAAAACCTCAACGGCATGCTCGACCGGATCGAGCGACTGATGGCGGCGATGCGCCAGGTGACCGACAACATCGCCCATGATCTGCGCTCGCCGCTGGGCCGGCTGCGCTCGCGAATCGAGGTGACGCTGCTGGAAGAACCGTCGATGGAGCGCTACCGCGAGACCTTGGAGCGGACGATCGCCGACGCCGACGGATTGCTGGCGACCTTCTCGGCGCTGCTCGACATCGCCGAGGCGGAAGCCGGATCGCGGCAGGAAACGCGGGGGCCGGTCGATCTCGGCGAGATCATCGTGAACCTGGTCGACCTCTATGAGCCGGTCGCCGAGGAGGCGGGACTGCGTTTGACGCTGACGCTGGATCGCCCCGCCTCGACGATGGCGACCTCGCCGCTGATCGTCTCGGGCAACCGGCATCTGCTCAGCCAAGCGATCGCCAATCTCGTCGAGAATGCCCTAAAATACACGCCGAGTGGCGGTACCGTCGCCATCACCGCCGGACGCAGCGGCGATCAGGTGCGGCTAACGGTCACCGATAGCGGCCCCGGCATCCCGGCCACCGAGCGCGAGCGTGTCTTCGACCGCTTCTACCGCGTCGAAAGCAGCCGAACGACCCCCGGCAACGGCCTGGGGCTGAGCCTAGTCAAGGCCGTCATAAGTCTGCATGGCGGCGAAGTCGTCCTCGATGACGCCCAACTTCGGCGCGCGGTCGACGACGGTATCCCTGACGAACAACCGGGACCCGGTTTGCGGGCGACCGTCACCTTGCCGGCCCTCGCCTCGCCGGCACGCCCTTCGATGGGATCGTGACAGCGCCAAACATTGGGGATAATTGTACGCGCCGTTAACCTTTTAGATCCCCATCGGGTGATAAATATGTAGCACCCCGCCGGGTTAATGCGACTGGGGCGGACCGTTTCACTGGATTTTCCTAGCCCCCTACGGCTATTCAACAGGGGGGCCGGGGGGCTCGACAGGCCATCTCCTCAACCGGGATGCCTCGCTTCAGCCAACAGGGGTTTAACTCGCCGTGTTGTCCGTCATAAGCATTCTGGGCGATGTCGCGATGGCGGCAGCCGGCCTGGGCGTACTTTACATGCTGACCGCGATCTTCGCAGTCCGCCGCTTCGCCGCGAAGCCGCACGTGCCGGCAACCAGCCGACCGCCGGTGACGCTGCTGAAGCCGGTTTGCGGCGACGATCCCGGGCTGTACGAAAACCTCAAATCCTTCTGTACCCAGGATTACGGTGACGTACAGGTGGTGATCGGCGCCCATCGGGCAGCCGATCCGGCCGTCCCCGTGGTGCAAAAGCTGATAGCCGATCTGCCCGATGCCGATATCACCCTGGTGATCGACGGGCAGCTCGCCGGCAGCAATTTCAAGGTCTGCAACCTCGCCAATATGATGGCCGCGGCACGCCACGACCTGCTGGTCCTCGCCGATAGCGACATGCGGGTCGGCCCCGATTATCTGGCGACGATCGTCGCCCCGCTGGAAGACGAGGCCGTCGGCCTGGTCACCTGCCTCTATTCCGGCCGCCCGGCCGGCGGCCTCTGGTCCAAGCTGGGCTGCGGCTTCATCAATTACGGCTTTTTACCCTCGGTTTTGGTCGGCCTGCTGATCGGCGCCGGCGACGGCTGCTTCGGCGCCACCATCGCACTGCGCCGCAAGACGTTGGAGCGGGTCGGCGGCTTCGCCGCCTTGGCGCATCAACTGGCCGACGATTACATGTTAGGGTCGCTGGTCCGCAGCCTCGGCCTCAAGGTCGTGGTCTCGTCCTATGTCGTTGAAAACCAGGTGCTCGAACCGACCCTGTCGGCCCTGGTGGCCCATGAGCTGCGCTGGAACCGGACGATTCGCAGCATCACCCCGATGGGCCTCGCCGCCTCGATGGTGACGCATCCGGTGGCGCTGGCGACGCTGGCCCTGCCACTCTCCGAGTTCAACCCTATCGCAGGCCTGATCTTCGCCCTTAGCCTAGCCGGACGCATGGCGCTGGTTTATACATGTGATGGAGTTTTTGGCCTGACGCCGCTTAAAGCCCGTCTGGTTCCGATTCGCGATGCCTTGTCCTTCGGCCTATTGATTGCCAGCTTCTGCGGACAGCGGATCGTTTGGCGCGATCATAGGTTCCAAGTCAACCAAGGCGGCGAACTGACCTTCGAAGGAGATCCTTTGGCATGATGAAGTCACTATTCCTCCAGGCACCGTCCTTCGAGGGCTTCGATGGTGGCGCCGGTTCACGCTATCAGGCGCGCCGCGAGATCAAGTCCTTCTGGTTCCCGACCTGGCTGGCCCAGCCGGCCGCCCTGGTCGGCGACATGGCGCGGCTGATCGACGCCCCGGCCAGCCGGACAGGCTTGGCCGAGGTGCTGCCGCTCGCCAAGCAACATGATCTTCTCGTGCTGCACACCTCGACGCCGTCCTTCGCCTCCGACGTCAAGGTCGCCGAGGCGCTGAAGCAGGAAAACCCGAATCTCAAGATCGGCTTCATCGGCGCCAAGGTCGCGGTCGAGCCGCTGAAGAGCCTGGAGGCGTCGAGCGCCATCGATTTCGTCGCCCGCAACGAATTCGATTTCACGATCAAGGAAATCGCCGACGGCCGCGACTGGTCCAAGGTCGATGGCATCAGCTATCGCAATGCCGAGGGCGTGATCGTCCACAACACCGATCGCGCGATCCTGGAGAACATGGATGCGCTGCCGTTCGTGACCGAGGTTTATAAAAAGAACCTGCGGATCGAGGATTATTTCATCGGTTATCTGAAACATCCCTACATCTCGATCTATACCGGCCGGGGCTGCAAGTCGCGCTGCACCTTCTGCCTGTGGCCGCAGACCGTCGGCGGCCATCGCTATCGGACGCGCAGCGTCGGCCACGTGATCGAAGAGATCAAACTGGCCCGACACTATTTTCCGCAGGTGAAGGAGTTCTTCTTCGACGACGACACCTTTACCGATGATCTGCCGCGCGCCGAGGCGATCGCCCGCGAATTGGGCAAGCTAGGCGTGACTTGGTCGTGCAATGCCAAGGCGAACGTGCCGTACGAGACGCTGAAGGTGCTGCGCAACAACGGCCTGCGCCTGTTGCTGGTGGGCTATGAGTCCGGCAATCAGCAGATCCTGCACAACATCAAGAAGGGCATGCGGATCGAGGTCGCGAAGAAGTTCACCCAGGACTGCCACGCGCTGGGCGTCCAGATCCACGGCACCTTCATCCTCGGCCTCCCCGGCGAGACCAGGGAGACGATCGAGGAGACCGTGAAGTTCGCGACCGAGATCAATCCGCACACCATCCAAGTCTCCCTGGCGGCCCCGTATCCCGGCACGTTCCTGCATGCGCAGGCGGTCGAGAACGGCTGGCTCGATGCCGAGCATGCCGAGCTGATCGACGACCACGGCGTTCAGATGGCGCCGCTGCATTACCCCCATTTGTCGCATACCGAGATCTTCCATTCGGTCGAGAGCTTCTACAAACGGTTCTATTTCCGCGCGCCCAAGATCGCCTCATTGGTCGGCGAGATGGTTCGCAGCCCGCAGATGATGAAGCGCCGGCTGCGCGAGGGCGTGGAGTTCTTCCACTTCCTGCGCGAGCGCCAGGTGGCTAACTGAAGGCACTCATCGTCTCGGCGGATGATTTCGGGCTCGATTTCGCCGTCAATGAGGCGGTGGAACGAGCCCACCGCCACGGCGTTCTGACCAGCGCCAGTTTGATGGTCGCGGAACCCGCCGCGGCCGATGCCGTCGAGCGGGCTCATCGCCTGCCCGACCTTAAGATCGGTCTGCATGTGACGTTGGTCGAAGGCACACCGATATCGGCGCCCGAAACGATCCCCGATCTGGTCGATTCCGAGGGCCGATTTCCCAGCGATATGCTGAAGGCGGGCTTCCGGTTTTTTTTCAAGCCGGACATCCGCCGGCAATTGGCGCGGGAGATCCGGGCTCAGTTCGAGGCGTTCGCCGCGACCGGCCTGCCGCTCGATCACGCCAATACCCATAAGCACATCCATCTGCACCCGACCGTGGCGCGGCTGATCGTCGAGATCGGCCGCGACTTTGGCCTGCGCGCGGTCCGTGTCCCGGCCGAACCGCGGGTCACCGGTGACGGCCTCGAAGCCCTCGGCGCCGGTGCCGGCGCGCTGGCGCTGCGCCTCTGGACCCGGCAGCTTCGCTGGTCGCTGCGCCGAGCCGGCATGCGGGTCAACGATCATGCATTCGGCATCGCCTGGTCGGGCGCCATGACCGAGGCCCGCATATTGGACCTGCTGCCGCGTCTGCCGGACGGCGTGAGCGAGCTGTATTTCCATCCGGCGACGCATCTGACCCCCCGTCTGGCGCGCACCATGCCGACCTACCGCCATGCCGACGAGCTGAACGCCTTGCTCAGCCGCCGCGTGCAGCGATCGATCGACCATCTAGGCATCCGGCGGACCTCGTTCAGCGCCCTGGGCGCTTTGTGAGCGGCCTCCACATGACGCTAGCCCTGACATGAAGCCGGCCCCATATAAGGCCGGTTCGCCATGAAAATGCTTCGCCTCGCAACGATCCTCGGTCTCGGCGGCTTCGCGCTGCTGACGGGGCTATTGCTTTACGAAGGGGTCGGATCGGTCTTCGAGGCGCTGTCGATGGGCGGCTTCGGCTTGATCTGGGCCAGCCTCTGCCATGTCGTGCCGATGGCGGTGAACGCCCATGCCTGGCGCGTGCTGTTCGTCGGCAATGGCCGACCGTCGCTGTCCCGTGCCACCTGGATCATCTGGGTCCGCGAGGCGGTCAACGGCCTGCTGCCGGTCGCGCGGATCGGCGGCGAAGTGATCTCGGTGCGGCTCGCCACGCGCGCCGGGTTCAACACGGCGCCGGTGGTCGCCAGCCTGATCGCCGATATCACGCTGTCGATGATCAGCCAGTTCCTGTTCACCCTGCTCGGCCTGGTACTGCTGCTGATGCGCATCGACGATACCGCGGCGGCCTATCGGGTCGCCGGCGGGTTGCTGATCGCCATCCCGATGGTCGGCGGGCTGATCGCGGTGCAGCGCTATGGCATCGTGAATATCGGCGAGAAACTCGTCCGCAGCCTGTTCGGCGAGCGGCTGGCCGATGTGGTCGGCAACGCCGTTCGCCTCGACCGGGTGCTGAAGCTGATCTACCGGCGGCGCAGCCGGGTCGTGGCCAGCACGCTGTGGCAACTGGTCGGCTGGCTGGCCGGTACGGCCGAAATCTATTTCGCCTTGATGGCGCTCGGCCATCCGGTCGGGCTGGCCGAGGCGGTCATTCTCGAATCCCTGGCCCAGGCGGTGAGCTCCGCCGCCTTCATGGTGCCGGGCGGCATGGGCGTGCAGGAAGGCGGCTTCCTGCTGTTCGGTACCTTGCTCGGCCTCGGGCCGGATGTCGCCCTCGCCCTGGCACTGGCACGCCGCATCCGGGATCTGGTGGTGTTCGTTCCGGCCCTGATCCTATGGCAGATCGGCGAGGCGCAGAAACTGGCCATGGGCGGCGGCTCGGCGCACAAGCCGCTCGCCCGCTAGAACCGTTTCCATTCTCGTGGAAGCGGCCCTAGCCGGTGACAATCGTCGCGAATTCCGCCGGCGACGTCACTTCCAACATCTCCAAATCTTCCGAATGGGCGATTTCCCGGTGCCGAAGGCGTGACGGCTGGTGGACGCATGAACCGGCCTCCAGCAGCACCTCGCCGGTTCCTTCGTATTCGAAGCGAACCCAGCCCTTCAGGATGTAGACCATTTGGAAGTCGAGGTCGTGAAAATGCCATTCCGGCCGTGCCTCGTGACGGTCCCGCGCCCGAATGACATGAGCGTTGATCTTACCGCCGGTGGCGCCATTGATCCCGAGATCCCGATACTCGAAGAAGGTGCGCAAGCCATCAACCGAAAAGGCATCTTCGGCGTTGTGCCGGACCGTCACCGTCGCACTCATCGCATTTCCTCCAGAATTAATCTTTTCAACGACTATATCGTTTTGACGAGCTATCACCTTTTCGAAAATCGTAGTGTAGAGGCGATGATTGTGTCCGGGCAGCGCCTCGCCGATGATCGGCGCCGTTCGCACCTGAACCGCGGAATTCACCCTCAGCATCCGGAGCACCGCACCGATGATCGAGCTTTATTATTGGCCGACCCCGAACGGCCACAAAGTCACGCTGTTTCTGGAGGAGGTCGGCCTCGCCTATGACCTGAAACCGGTGAACATCTCGAAGGGCGAGCAGTTCGAACCCGGTTTCCTCCGGATTTCGCCGAACAACCGCATGCCGGCGATCGTCGATACCGAGCCCGCTGGCGGCGGCTCTCCGGTATCGATCTTCGAATCCGGCGCCATCCTGCTCTACCTCGCGGAGAAGACCGGGAAATTCATCCCGACCGATCTGCGCGGCCGGGTCGAGGTGCTGCAATGGCTGTTCTGGCAGATGGGCGGCCTCGGCCCGATGGCCGGGCAGAACCATCATTTCAGTGCCTATGCGCCGGAAAAGCTGCCCTATGCGATCAACCGCTATGTGAATGAGACCGGCCGCCTCTATGCCGTGCTGAACAAGCGGCTGGCCGATCGGGAATTCGTCGCCGGCGCGTATTCGATCGCCGATATGGCGGCGTATCCTTGGGTCGTGCCCTATGAGCGGCAGAGCCAGAAGCTGGAGGATTTCCCCCATCTGCAGCGTTGGTTCAAGGCGATCGGCAGCCGCCCGGCGACGATCCGCGCCTATGAGATCGGCAAGACCATCAACGCGACCCCGACCGTCACCGAGGAATCAAAGAAACTGCTGTTCGGCCAGACCGCAAGCACGGTTCTCTAGGACGCAACCGGGGGACGCGCCCGGGACAAGACCATCCCGGCTTCAGCGCCGGGATGGCGCCGTCGACCGGCTGCTTGGCCGAACGCGGGCGTATTGCGGCGGCGCATGGGCCTCGGCCCCCAACGCGTCGGCGGCATCCCATACCCAGCGCGGGTTGCGCAGGAAACCGCGAGCCAGCGCCACCAGATCGGCACTGCCGTCGCGAATGATCGTCTCAGCCTGGTGCGGCTGGTCGATCATGCCGACCGCCATGCTGACCAGGCCGGTTTCACGCCGGATAGCACCGGCATAGGCAACTTGATAGCCGGGGCCGACGGTTATCTTCTGGTCGGGCGACATGCCGCCCGATGAAACATCGATGAAATCGGCACCGAGGGATTTCAGCTCGTGCGCCAGCGCGATGCTGTCATCGAGCGACCAGCCGCCCTCGACGTGATCACTCGCCGAGATGCGTATGCCGACCGGTTTGTCGGCCGGAAACACAGTGCGCACCGCCTCGAAGACTTCCAGCGGAAAGCGCATGCGGTTGGCGCGCGACCCGCCATAACCGTCGCCGCGCCGATTGCTGAGGGGCGATAGAAAACTGTGGAGCAGGTAGCCATGGGCGCCGTGGAGTTCGATCACATCGATGCCCAGTCGATCGGCCCGCTGGGCGGCCGCGACGAACTCCGCCTTGACCTCGGCGAGACCGTCGGCATCGAGTTCCCGCGGTACGTGCCAGCCCGGGGCGAAGGCGATCGGCGAGGCGCCAACCACTGGCCAGGCCCCGTCGGACAGCGGTCCGCCCCCTTCCCAGGGAACCGATGACGCGGCCTTGCGGCCGGCATGCGCCAATTGTACGCCGATGGCACCCGACCCATGCTGCCGCATGAAGCGCAGCACGCGGCCCAGAGCCGCCTCGTTCGCATCGGAATAGAGGCCCAGGCAATGGGGCGTGATCCGGCCGACCGCGCTGACATGGGTCGCCTCGGTGATCAGCAAGCCCGCACCGGACAGGGCGAGTTGGCCCAGATGCGCCAGGTGCCAGTCATTGGCGCTGCCATCCTCCGCCGAATACTGGCACATCGGCGAGACGACGACGCGGTTGGCAAGCGTCACGGAACGCAGGGTCAACGGTTCGAACAGCGACGACATCGGTGGGCTCCGGATCAATCGACACAGGAGACGGTGAGGCTACAATAAAGGTTAACGCCGGACGTCATTCAGTGATCGCGGAGCAGCCCCGCGAACTGGCCGGCGATCGCCGGCCAGGACAGCGGACCGGCCGCCGTCCGTAGCGTGTTCTCGACACAGCGGCGATAGAGGTCCGGCTCGGTCGCAAGCCGTCGCATGGCGCGCGCGAAGGCGGCGGCCGTCATATCGTCGGCGACCAGGCCGGCCCCATAGGTTGCCACCTGTTCGGTCAACCCGCCGATCGGGGTGGCGATCATCGGCATGCCGGCGCCGTAGGCGCCCGCCAGCACGCCGGATTGGCTCGCCTCGCGGTAGGGTGAAACAATCGCGTCGGCGGCATCGAAGATCAGCCGGACCTCTCCTTCGGGAACCCAGCGTCGGTCGAGCCGGATGCGCGGATCAGCGGCGATGCGGTCCTCCAGGGACCCGAGATCGCCCGATCCCACGATCGCCAGCTCGACCGCCACGGAAGGGTCGAGCAGCGCCATGGCATCGAGCAGCAGATCGAGCCCCTTATAGGGAAGCAGCCGGCCGAAAAACAAAAAGCGGAACGGCCGGCCGATCGGCGGTTCACGCCGCCGGACGGGTCCGAACGGGAACACGCCATGCGGGATGACCGTGATGAGCGAGGGCGGGTAATCGTATTCCCGCACCAATTGGCCGGCGACATGCCGGCTCAAGGCCACGATCTGATCGCTGTAGCGGAGTTCGCGCCGCATCATCCAACGGCGCAAAGGATAATCGTCGCCCGGATGAGCGACGGCATCATGCACGACGGTGATGAGCCGAGCCCCGGCCTGTTTCACCGCATCCACCATGACCGGATGCCAGATATGCGACATGGTGGCGACCACCACATCGATCCGGTTGCGCATCAGATGCTGTCGAAACCGTCGGCGGATCGACGGCAGGCGCGCCAGAGCCGCCACCGCCGAGACACGGTCGCGATAGGTCGTTACCGGAAAGATCGGCAAGCCGAGCGCCATCGCGTCCGGATAGATCTCCGCCTGCGGCGACAGCGACAAGCTGGTGGCGATATCCTCCCGCCCGGCCAAGGCCCGGGCCAGTTCGATGGTGTATTTCGGACCACCGCCGCGCCTACCCCAGTGCCAGAGCAGCAGCCGGGGCACGCCGCCCGGAGCGAACCGACCAGACCGACCTTCCCCCAAGGTCACCGAGCGGGCCGGCCGTCTAGCCGATCCAGCAGGGTCGCGATATCGGCGTGCCGTGGCGCCACCCAATGGGCCGGCGCATCGGTGCCATCCACCAGATCGACCGCCGCGGCGGCCGGGTCGAACAGCACCCGTGTGCCGATCCCGGCCGCCGCGGCGGCGGCGATATCGGTCGGCTTGTCGCCAATGCACCAGGAGGACACCGGATCGAGCCCGAAATCCTCGATCGCCTGCAGGAACATGCCGGGGCCGGGCTTGCGCCAGGCATTCTCGCGGCGATAGGCGCCGAGCCCCTCGGTCGGGTGATCCGGACAGTGATAGACGCGCGCGATCTCGACATCGTGTCGCCGAAATTCGCCGAGCATCCAATCGGTGAAGCGGACGAAGTCGCGCTCGCCATAATAGCCACGGCCGATCCCGGCCTGATTGGTCGCGATGGCCGGGACGAACCCCCGCGCCGCGAAATGCCGAACCAGATCGAAGATACCGTCGATGAAGTGGCACTCCTCGATGCGGTGGACATACCCGCTATCGACATTGATGACGCCATCCCGGTCGAGAATCAGCCCGCGCGTCATCGACCGGTCCCGCCAGTGGCCATGCCCAGACCGGCGAGGAAAGCGGGAGCCGCCGCATAGGTTTCGGGCAAGCCAATATCGAGGAACGGCCCTCGCGTCACAACCGCCTGGACCCGTCCCGCCGCGACCAGCACCGGCAGGACATCCCGCTCCAGCGACAAGGGTCCATCGGGTAATGCCGCGATCGCTTCCGCCTCGATCAGGTACAACCCGGCATTGATCAACCCGATACCGCCGATAGCGGATTTCTCGTGAAACGCCGATACACGACCGGTTCCCGGTCGTGCCGCCGGATCATCCGCCAGCGTCACCGCGCCGTAGCGCGCGGTATCGGGCACCTCGACCAGGGTCATCGTCACCAAGGCACCCGACAGAACATGGTGATCGAGGAGCGCTCGATGATCGGACGCGACCAGGCTATCGCCATTGGCGACGATCGCCCGGCGTCCCCGCACCCGCGGCCAGGCGGCGACCAGGGCGCCCCCCGTCCCCAGCGGCGTGGTTTCGATCGAATAATCGAGCGGCAGGGCCGGCGGCGTCGCCGCGTAATGCGCGACCACCCGGTCGGCCAGATGACCGATCGCCAAGACGACCCGCCCAACCACACCGCCGGCGACGAAACCGGCCAGCAGGTAATTGAGGAACGGCTTACCATCCACCGGAGCGAGTGGTTTTGGGACGTCGCTGACAACCGAGGCGAGACGCGTGCCACGGCCCCCTGCGAGGACGACTGCGTCAATGGACAATGAACTAATGACCCCTGAAACGTGGCGGATGACTGTTCCGCTAGACATACCGGCAGGCTTCATCGGCTGTCCAGAAGGTCACAGACCGGAAGGTGGCAAGGCACCGATGCTCGCCCCCTTCGTCGACGGTTCGGATAAGCTTGGCGGGTTGCCGAACCGCAGTGTATAAGCCCGCAAGCTCAAACGAACGGTAAAGCTTATCGCCACATTAAGGTGAGATAGTCGGCTATTCCTGACGTATTGTGGCGAAATTTCCTCGTTGAAACTGGGCGGCGCGCTCCTCGGTTTCATCCCAAGACAATGAGTTAAGAGTCGGATGCGGGTTCGCGAGCTTGACGCGACAGGTTTTGGTGATCACGACACCAGACCGATGCACTTTATTTCAATTAAATTGAGCGTACGATGAAGGTTCTAATAGCGGAATACGATGTCTTCGAATCGGTCGGCGGCGGACAGACGGTTTACCAGAATATCATCAAGCGGCGACCGGAAGACGATTTCTACTATTTTGTCGATCACGAACCTCTGGACTATCCCCGTTCGCCGAACAGCCATCCGATCCAGTTTGACCGGGTTTATCGACCGCATCTCGCGCAATTGCCGCTTGATAGCCGTCACTTCTACGACATCTACGTGGAGGCCCAGAACCTCGCCCACGCCGTCCAACGCTCGTTGGGGTCGACCCGGTTCGATGTCGTCGATACGCCGGATTACCGGACGCTCGGCTTGTTTATCCGGAGCGCCCTGGCGGAACACGGCGTCACGGTAGATCACGTCGCGCTGGCGCTGCACGGCACCTTGTCCTCCGCCTTCGCCAACAACTGGCCCTCCGGCATAGACGAACGGCGCCTCTTGGCCGAGCTGAGAATGCGCGAGCATCTGCAGTACCGCTGCGTCGACATCCGCTATGCAATCAGCAAGTTTTACGGCCGAAGCTGGAATGTCTATTCCGATCTGCCGATCAACTATCTCGACCCGCTGACCATATTGCCGATCGCCAATCCGACATTGGGCAACCGACAGGGCAACGCGCCGCCGAACCTGGCTTTTGTCGGCCGCCGGGAACGGCGCAAGGGTCCCGATCTATTCGTCGACTTCGCCTGGTGGTTGCCCCGCGCGAGCTACGACCGCGCCCTGATCATCGGCGGCGACAGCGTCAACCGCCTGGGCCAGGGATCGACCGAAATTCTGCAACGTGCCGCACGCATGCGCGGCATCTCGGTGGAGATCCGCGGCGCGCTGAATCAGATCGGCCTCCAACGGTTGTTCCAGGAACGCACCCTTGTCGTCCTGCCGTCGCGCTACGACCAGTTCAACCTGGTTGCCCTCGAAGCACTGTTGAACGGCTGCCCCGTCGTGTTGAGCGAATCGGCCGGCGCCGCGGATTTCCTGCGTGAGCGCCTGACGGGGATCGAAGCGCCGATCATCGACCTCGATTGTGGACGCACCGCCGCGCAGGCGATCCACGAGATTCTGGCGAATTACGACGATTACCGGGCGCGCCTGGTAGATACCGTCGGGGCGGCGAGCTTCAAACCCGACTTCGAGACGCTGCAGACGATCTATGAGCCCAAGGCGGAAGCGGAGTTGAAGGCCCAGACGATCCTGCGCGATTATTCGGATCGGTTCGCGCTATTCAACCGGCCGGCACGCTCCTGGGTGCCGCGGCTTAAATACCAGGCGGTCCGGACGATCCGCTGGCTACCGTTCGCCCGTGTCACCCGTGTAAAGCGCTTCCTGCCTGTCGGATTTCTCATCGCATTCCGGCCGCTGTTCCGGGCCCTGCGCCGCCGCCAGCTACGCAATCTTGGAGATTATCTGCAACTCCTGAAGGTTGTCGGCCAAACGGTCCTGCCACGCTATCTGGGCCTCGATGCCAAAGCAGCCGCCCAAGCCCTGTACTTTGCCCGTCCGGGTAGGCGGCGGCACGTCATGCTGACCATGGACGAACGCACCCAGCTGGAACTCAAGGCGAAAACGGAGCAGCTCAACCGCTTGGTCGGCCTCTACTTCGTCGGACGCGGCAAGCTGTTCCGCGAGTTGATCCGGCTGGAGCGCAAGCGCGGCAACGATCTGCTGGCCGCCACCTACAGCCTGCGCCTGATGCGTTGGAACGGGGCCGACCACTTCGGCGATTTGCGCTTCGTCACCGAAACTCTGACAGCCCAGGGCTATCGGCAGGAAGCGGAGACCGCGCTCGCCATGTTCGGCAATCCCGCGGAGGCGCGGGTTAGATGCGCCGAATTGATCGAGGCACAGTACGAGCGCCATCGCACCAAGCCAGTGCTGCCGTTGGAGTTGGTGGACGACCGGCGCACCGCGGCACCGATCAAAGTATCCGTGATCGTGTCACTCTACCGTGCCGCCAGCAAACTGCCGACCTTCGTCTCCATGCTGCGCCAGCAGACATTGCTGACCGACGGCCAAGTAGAGATCGTCTTCGTCGATAGCGGCTCGCCGACCGACGAATATGCCATATTCCAGGAATTGATGGCGGCGGCACCGCTGTCGGCGGTGTATCTGCGCTCGGCCAATCGGGAGACCATCCAGGCGGCGTGGAATCGCGGCATCCACGCGGCACGGGGCGAATATCTGACATTTCTGGGCGTCGATGAGGGCATCCATCCGACCGCCCTAACGATCCTCGCCGCGGAGTTGAACCAGCATCCGTCGGTCGATTGGGTCATGGCGAATTCGGTGGTCACCAATGTCGACCGCAAGGGCGTCTACGACAACGACATCATGCCCTACGACCGAAGCGGCTACCGGCAGGATTGGTCGTATCTGGACAGCACCTTCCTGAGCTATGTGGGCGGCCTCTATCGCCGCACCATCCATGACCGTTTCGGCTATTACGACGAAAGCTTCACCGCCGCCGGCGATACCGAGTTCAAGAACCGGATCCTGCCCTATATCGAGACCCAGTTCGTGCCGCAGACGCTGGGTGTCTTCAACAATTATCCGGAGGCGCGGACGACGGCGCATCCGCGCGCCGAGATCGAGGATTTGCGTGCCTGGTATCTGCACCGCACGGTGGCCGGCATGGACCGGGCGATGGGCGACGCGCCGACCGAACGGCTGATCAGCCTGTTCACCGACACGCTGAGATACCGCAAATGCTATCTGAACCGCTGGAGTACCGATCTGGACCTGGCCCTCAGCCTGGCGACGCTGTTGGAGCAGCGACCGGATGCCGGTCCCTATGGCTCGATGCGGCCGGAGGTCGAGCGGCTTTTGACGTTCTATCGGTCGATCGAGCTGGATCAGCCCGGTGACCAGCTGACCTTCATAAAGCTCGTCCGAGTCGTTCGCCTGATGGGCCGCCTGCAGAACCGGCATGCCCGCACGTTGGGGCTGGCGACCAAGCCGGCTTATCAGATCTTCAACGACAACCGCTACGAACAGCATTGGTGGCCATGGGCGGTGTGAGCCGCCCAAGTCAGCTGCGGAGGATGGTCGAGCCCTGGGTGTCAAGGCCGATCCGGATGACCCGGACATCCCCCAGTTGCGCCAGGAATTTCGGCTGGACCTCCGGCGGCACGACCATCAGCAGAAAACCGCCGCTACCGGCGCCGCACAGCTTGCCGCCAAGCGCGCCGCAGGCGAGGGCGTGATCGTATAGCTCGTCGATCTTCGGCGACGACACCTTGTCGGACAGCCGGCGCTTGGTCATCCAGCCATCATGGATCATGGCGCCGAAATCGCGGATCATCACCTCGGGATCCTCGCCTTCCAGCACATCGACCGCCTGATCGCACAGAGTCAGCAGATGCGACAGATCCTCATCGTTCTTGCGGCTGACGGTCTTGACCATCTGCTCGTCCAACGTCTCGGACGCGAAGCGGCTGACGCCGGTATGTAGCAGCAGCAGACTGCCGGTCAACATGCGCAGCGACTGTCCGGTCAACTGCAGCGGGCTGATCCGGATACGCTTTTCGGTGAAATCGAAGCGATTGATGCCGCCAAACGCGGCATGCAGCTGATCCTGCACCCCGACCCGCTCGCGCAGCAGATGGCGCTCGACGAAAACTGCCTCGCGCCCCAGATCGAGCTTGGTAACCGAGGTGCCGCGCAAGGCATTGATCAGGTTGATCATGCCGACGGTGAACGATGACGAGCTGCCGAGGCCGCTCCGCGCCGGCATGTCGGCGGCGATGCTGAGATCGAGGGCGGCTTCGATCTTGTAATGGGTGAGCACGTTGCGCACGACAGGGTGCTCGATCTCGCTGAGCTCCTGCACCATCTCAAGACGCGAATAGCTGACGCGGTATTTATATTCGATGAAATCGGTGAGTTCGAGGGCGCTGATATAAACGTATTTATCGATCGCCATGCCGACCACGGCGCCGCGATGGCGCTCGTAATATTCCGGATAGTCAGTCCCCCCACCGAAGAAGCTGACGCGAAGCGGCGTACGCGAGGAAATCAGCATGTGCGGCTCACCCTATCTGATAGTCGGTCCGCAGAACCATGCGAATCCCGGTCTCCAGATCGATGCGCGGCTGCCATCCGGTCGCGGCCAGGAAGCGAGTCGCATCGATCGATTTGAAACCCGCACCTTTGAAAGTGCCGGGCGGATAGATGATTTCCGCCGGCCAATCCAACGCAGCGACGATAGCCGCGGCGACGGCACCGATCGTAACCGGGCCATTTGACGCCACGTTCAGTAAAGTATTCGCAAACCCGCCATCGGCGAGCAGGATCGCCTCGATCTGATCGTCGACATACAGGAGGTCGCGCACCGTCGCCGGATCGCCCCAGACCTCGAACTGCTTGGCGCCGGCGCGGCATTCGGCGACCGCCCGATCGATCATCGCGGTCATGAAATGCGTTCGGTCCGGCAGCTTGTGATCGAACGGTCCGTAGAGCGTCGCCAGCAAGCAATGCAGGTATTTCAGGCCGTATTGCTCGGCATAGACGGCCGAGCCCTCGGCCAGCACCTGTTTGGCGAGGCCGTAACCGCGAACCGAGGGATGCATCGGGCCGGTCTGAAAGGCGTCCTCGGCGATCGGCCGATCCATCTCCGGATAGGCGCATGAGCTGCCGGTGGAGATCAGCTTGGCCTGAGGCTGATGCCGCTGCCACGCCTCAAGCACGTTCAAGTGGATCCGCGCGTTGATCGTCAGCAACTCGCCCTGAATACCGAACTGCACCTGGCCGGTCCGTTGCCGGGTCACGAGATGGAAGATCCGAGCGACCGGCGGCGCCGTCTTGAACAACCGGTCGACGGTGTCGCGATCGGACAGATCGCCATCGGCGCGGCCGATCGCGTGCACCGGCCAGCCGCGCTCGGCGAAATAGCGGGTGACGTTGCGGCCGAGGAAGCCGTCGGCGCCGATGATCAGCGACGGTTG
This sequence comes from Allostellaceae bacterium, assembly GCA_035555315.1. Lineage (GTDB taxonomy): Bacteria > Pseudomonadota > Alphaproteobacteria > ATCC43930 > CGMCC-115725 > DATMGU01. The sequence continues at coordinate 124,487 of DATMGU010000014.1, read as the reverse complement.
GGGATAGGAGAGATCAGCGGGCGAGGGCATCGCGGTACCAATCGAGAGTGAGGCGCATCCCGTCGTCCAGGCCACGGAACGGGGCCAAGTCGAACGAGCGGCGCAGTTTTTCGCCCGTGGCGCGGCGGATCGACACGCCGGAACTGGCGGCACCGGCGATGCGGATCGTCTTGCCGGTCGCCGAGGCCGCGACGACCGCCTCGGCCAGCCGGCGGATCGTGACGGTGTGGCCTTGCGCGAGGTTCATCGTGTCGTGACGTCCCCGCTCGTCGAGCGTCGCCTTAAACACGGCGGCGATGTCGCCGGCATAGACGAAATCCCGCTCCGCGTCCGGATTGCCGGCGACCTCGAATTCCGGCCCGGGCAACAAGGCTTTGATCGCGAAGGCCGGCGCCACATGGGCGGCCTTCACATCGAGCGCGTCATAGGGGCCATAGGGGTTGGTCAGCCGAAAGGTCAGCGTCGATATGCCGAGCCTGCGGTGATGGATCTCAGCGACGATCTCAGCCCAGCGCTTCGACCAGGCATAAGCGGCCTCGCCGTCATGCGGCCAGGCATTGAGATCGAACGGCCGATCGTCGTCGCCGACCGGCCACTCCGCCGGATAGACCGCCATCGAACTCGCCAGCCGGACTTCCTTGATGCCGCGCGCCGCACAGAAACCATAGACACTGTTGGCGATCGCCGTGTTGCGCTCAAGAATCAGGCTCTGTTCGGCCTGGAATTTCGCCGCGTCATAGCGAAACGCCGCGACGTTGATGACGACGGTCTCGACCGGCAGGGCGGGAATATCCTCCAGCCGATCGAACCGCGCGACTTGGTCGAGGCCCGGCACCGGCCGACCGGTGCCGGTGACACCGACGACCAACGGCACAGACCCGACCAAGGCATCGACCACATGGCGGCCGATGAAGCCGCCAGCCCCGAACAGGATGACCGCTTCGGTCCGCGACGATACTGCCGCCGCCGTCATCACCGTGCGCTGTCGCGGGTGATCACCTCGACCTTAGGCACGGGCGTGATGAGCGCGCCGCCTTGCTCGAGATAGGCGCGCTCCTTCTCCAGAAACTCCGGCAGGAAGTTCCAGGCCAGCACCAGATAGCCATCCGGGCGGGTCGCCCCCTCGGCCATGATCGGAATCCGGGAGCCGGGCATGGCGAAGCCGATCTTCATCGGGTTCTTCTCGACCGCCTGTTGCACCAGATCGGGACCGATGCCGAAGGAGTTCAACAGGGTGGCGCCCTTGGCGGGGGCGCCATAGGCCCAGACGCTCTTGCCGGCGGTACGCCATTCTTCCAGGAGCCCGACCAAGCGCCGCTTCAGATCCCAGACCCGCGTCGCGAAACGCTGATAGGTCGAGAGCTCCCCATAGCCCTTCGCCGTCTCCATGGCACGGAATTCGGCCAATGCCGGTGTCGCCTTACGACGGCCGACGCGCGCCGCATGCACCTCGATCGAGCCGCCATGGATCGGCACCACGCGAGCGTCGAACGCCTCCAGCCCGTGGATCAGGAACAGCCGCTCCAGCGAGCGCAGCGTGTAGTAGCAGAGATGCTCGTGATAGATCTGGTCGAAGGCGAGGTTTTCGATCATCCCGCCCAGGTAGATGGCCTGGACGACGAACACGCCATCCTCGCCGATCAGCTTGTGGATACCGCGCACCACGCTGTGCAATTCTTCCAAATGGAAGAACACGCCGGCCGCCGTCACCAGGGCGGCACCACCCTCGGTATCGAGGATATGCTGCGCGGTTTCCTCGTTGAAGAACCGGTTGATCGTTGGGCGGCCCTGCTCCAAGGCCATCGTGGCGACGTTCTCCGCCGCCTCGACGCCCAATACCTTCAACCCGAAGGGCTGGTACTGCGCGATCCAGGAGCCGTCGTTGCTGCCGATATCGACGACCAGATCCCCGGCTTTCAGCTCATAGGTCTGGATCAGCCGCTCGGACGTATCCTTGAAGTGCTGGACCAGCGTCTTGGTGGTGCCCGACACGTAAGGATAGTCGGAAAACATGTTCTCCTTGGGGATCGTGTGATCGATCTGGACCAAGGTGCAGTCATGGCAGAACCCGGTGCGCAGCGGGTAATGCGGCTCCCGCTCCGCCGCGCGCGCCGGCGGGATCAGCCGGTTGCAATGCGGCTGGTCGCCCAGATCGAGGAACAATTCGACATGCCGCCCGCCGCAGATCCGACAGGTGACGTCCATGCGTTGACCCGCGGCCACCTTGGATGCGTCGGCGTCAGACATTGGAGAACCGGCTGTTACGCAGCATCTGGTAGCCCTTGATCAATTCGAGAATGCCGCGATCGAGCGACCAGTCCGGCCGATAGCCGGTCGCCTCGATCTTGGCGTTCGAGACGATGTAATCGCGCTTGTCCGGATCCTCGCCGATCGGCGCCTCCAGAAAGGCGAAATTCGGCACGTGCCGCTTGATACGTTCGCAGAGTTCGAGCTTCGATAGGTTGGCGTCGGACAGGCCGACATTGTAGGGCTCGCCCCGCATTTTATCGTAATTGGCGATCGCATGCATGAACGCCTTCACCACATCCCGGATATGGATGTAGTTGCGCCGGAAATGCCCTTCGAAGATCACCAGCGCCCGGTCGTTCACCGCCCGATGGGTGAAATCGTTGACCAGGAGATCGATGCGCATGCGCGGCGCCATGCCGAATACCGTCGCCAGCCGCACGGTGATGCCCCGGCCGCTATCCAGCACCGCCCGTTCGGCCTCGACCTTGGTCGTGCCGTAGAGCGAAATCGGGTTGAGCGGCGTTTCCTCGGTGCAGAACGCATCCTTGGCGCCGACGCCATAGCCAGAATTGGTCGTCGGGTAGATGATCCGCTGATCGGAGGAAATGCGCTTCACCAAGGCCAGGATGGCATCGCGGTTGATCGACGTGGCGCCGATCTGGTCGCGCGCGCAGAGCGGGGCACCGACCAGAGCCGCCAGCGGAATGATGATATCGGCCTTGGGCACCAGCCGGTCGAGCAGCCGCTCGTCCCGCGCATCGCCGCGCACCGGCTCGAACGCCTCATGGGCGCAAGCGGTGGCAAGTTCCGTCCCGCCGCCGGCGAAGGTATCAAGCACCGTCACCGCATGGCCGGCATCGAGTAAGGTGGGCACCAAAACGCTACCGATGTAGCCACCACCGCCGGTTACCAGAATACGCATCAATCTTCCCTACGTCGAATGAAGCCGATAGCGTGGTCGGCACCGCATCAAGTGCGGTCGCCCATCATGCTTTAACACTCAATTGTGCACCTATTGGCCGGATGTAGCACCGCCCTATCGAGCCGCGCAACCATCAGCACGCCGGAATGATCGGATCGCCGGCGAAGCGCGCTAATCGCGGCATCCCGGATCGGTGCGAGCTTCAGCCTCGACTGAGTTGACTAAGAGATCGATGAACTGGGCGGGAGCATGCCGCCGGCGCCATGCCGGCGCGGCGTCGGCGGCCTGTGCCGAGAGCGACGGCAGATCATCGAGCATCTCGATAAGGATGCCGGACAACTGCCGCGAATCGTCGAAGCAGCGGCCGCGATACTGGTCGATTTGGCCGGCCATCCAGGTGCCGGCGGGCACCAGCACCGGGCATCCGGCGGCGAGCGCCTGGGCCAGGATCCCCGAGCTGCGCGTGCGATAACTGGCCGCCTCGTAGGGCAGTAGGACGATATCGAGATCGGCGAGCAAGCGATAATACGCCGCGGCATCCGGCACCCCGTCGACCAGTTGGACCCGGTGGTCCGGTAGCCCCGCGAGGTGTCGCCGGGCGGCAAGGATGCCCGGCTCGCCCCCCTCGATGTTGAGGCCGCATTGCACGACGAAACGAACGCGCCGGCCGTGGCGCGGATGCGCCAGAACGGCGTCGACCATCGCGGGCAGGTATTGAAACCCTTTTTCCAGCCTGGCATTGCCCAGATAGCCGATCGTCACCGGCCGGTCAGCGCCGGACTCGGCAGCAAGCGTCCTGGCGGCATGATCCGCGAGGGCCGCCAGCAACATGTCCTGGCGGAACGCGATGGGCAGGACCCCGACCGGCAAGGGCGATAGATCAGCGTAATCGGCGGCAAGCTCCGTCGTGTCGGACCAGATTCGGATCGGCCAGGCGCCCAGGCCGGCGGCGGCGAGCCGGTTGAGCACATCGCCGGGCCGCTGGCCTTGCGGCCGGCCGGCGGCCATCTCGGCGACCGTGCGGCGCAACACCAGATGAATCGCCGGCAGCCGAGCCGGATCGAGCGACGGATCGATCAACGCCGCCGCGACCGACTGCAAATCGTCGAGATTGAGCGTATGAACCAGCACATGATCGCCAGCGCCAAGCCGCCGCGTGTCGATCGCCGCCATCATGTCCACGCCGAATCCGTTGGCGGCGGCCCGCAACGGGTTGCGCCGCCGCTGGTCCCAGATCCGACGCAGCGCCAGATGAACGGACCTCGCCAGGGCCGGCGGCAGCGCCGATAGCAGCGGATAGACGAGACGCCGCAGCGCGCCGCCCTCGGCCATCTCGTAGAAGCTCTGCCGAAACCACGGCAGGACCGTCCCGGCCAGCGCCATCGACTGCTCGGGAGCGTCATAGGTGCTATTGGCGAGCACGGTCACGGTCATGCCGCGCTCGGCCGCCGCGGCGGCAATGGCGCTGTCATATTCGTAATGATGTCCGCCACCATCCCGCAGCGAATGATCGACGATCGCCAGATGCATGCCCGCGGCCGACCCAGTCACTCTGGCGGCCTCACGCTGACCACCTCACGCCGGATCGAAGGGTGCTGTATGGGTGAACCATAGCGAGCCACCCTGTCGCCAGCCGTCGTTGCGCGGGCCGAGATCGACCGGCGGTGCCGCCAGGATCGCCGCGAACCCGGTTTGCCCGGAAATATAATGCGAGGGCATCAGCACCTCGATGCGATGACGGTGACCCATCAGATAGGTCGCAACCAGATATTGTTCGTTCCAGTACCAGGTCTTGAAAGAATCCGGGTAGTCGTCGGGCAGGAAGATGTCATGAATATGGACGATCACGCCCGGCTTCAGGCGGGGCAGCACGTCGATCATGAAGACGGTGACGTCCGAATTCATGAACGACCGGTGGCTGCCATCGAGAAACACGATATCGCCGGGCAGCAGCCGATCGAACACCGTCAGGTCCACGGTTTCCAGGCCGTCGCGCACGATCTCGTCGCAGATATCGTTGATGGCCGCCCGCGGCGCCGGATCGATCGAGACGATGCGCGTGGCGAGTCCGCCATCCGTGATCGCGCGGCGCGCGAAAGAGGTCGAGACGCCGGAGCCGATCTCCAGATAGGTCGCCGGGCGATAGTCGCGCAGGAAGACATAGAGCAAGGCCGCGTCGATAGGCGTCATTGCCCCGCCGAGCCAGCCGGGCACGGCCGCGCCGCGCCGCGTATAGCGACGCCCGATGCGGGCGAGATCGGGAGAGAACCGGCGCAGGCCGTCGAGCATGCGCGCCTGGGCCTGAGCGCCCGCGCCGAACAGCGTGACCAGGGCCGGAATCGGCGGCTGGTTTGTCCCCCAGCGCGAGACGGCCGCGCGCGACGGCGGATAATCCAGCGGCAACAGCACCCGGGCATGCCGATTGCCGGGCAGCCGGCGAGGATGAAGCCGCCGCCAGCCGTCGCAGATGCGGTAGCGCAGCGAATCGCAGGCGCGCTGCCAAAGGGACGTGGATTGAGCCATCGCTGTCGGAGACTGGTCTCGCGGGGGGTGACGCGGCGCGAAGACAACTCGTCCGCCGCTCCGGGAGGAGCGCAAGCGCCGGTCTAGGAGGAACCGGCGTGCTTGTCAAAGCCGTTGGCGTCTCGCCCCTGCCGTTACCGAGGCATTACGGGGCGGTGGTTGCGACCGGTTCGCCAAGCCTGTACGGTGCGCCCTCGCAAAAATGCGATTTCCGACCGACATCCGCGGCTCGCAAGGCCGAGCGGACCGTCTGAAGAGTACACGCGCTACATGTCACAACCCGCCGCCTACCCGCCCGCCAGCCTCGGCCAGACCGAGGCGGCCGGCTTCGATATCGCCAAACTCCCTGCCGACTTCGTGCCGCCGCCAATCCCCTCGGAAACCCGGCTCGCCGCCGACGACCTGATCGGCGGCTTGAAGCGGTGGGAGCTGTGGCGCGTGCTGGCCTGGCAGGATATCCGTCAACGCTATCGGCGCTCCATGCTTGGGCCGCTCTGGATCACGCTCAGCATGGGCGTCATGATCGGGGCGATGGGACCGCTCTATTCGGCGCTCTTTCATGTGCCGCTCGCGGATTACCTGCCGTATCTGTCGCTCGGCCTGCTGATCTGGGGGCTGGTATCGACGCTGGTAACCGATGGCTGCATCTGCCTGACCAGCGCCGAGGCGTTGATCAAACAGGTCCGCGTGCCGCTGAGCATCCATGTCTTCCGAACATTGACGCGCAACATCATGATCTTCGGCCACAACATCGTGGTCTATATCGTGGTGGCGCTGATCTTCCGGATCTGGCCGGGCGCCACCGGTCTGCTGGTGATCCCCGGTTTCATCCTGCTGGCGCTGAACGCGACCTGGATCATGCTGCTGCTCGGCATGCTATGCGCGCGGTTCCGCGACATCGGCATGTTGATCGGCAGTCTTTTGCAGGTGGTGTTCTTCCTCAGCCCGATCTTCTGGCGACCGGAAGCCCTCGGCAACCGGGTCATACTGGCCGAGATCAACCCGGTGTTCCATTTCATGCAGCTGATCCGCAGCCCGCTGTTGGGCCAGGCGCCGTCGACGTCCAACTGGCTGGTGGCGATCGGCTTGCTGATCGTCGGCTGGGGCTTCACCTTTGCCTTTTTCGCGCGGTTCCGTCGCCGCCTCGCATACTGGCTCTGACCAAACCATGTCTTCGATCGTTTTCGACGCCGTCACCATCGAGTTTCCGCTATATCAGGGCGGCAGCCGATCCTTGAAGAAAAGCCTGCTGTGGCGCGGCACCGGCGGCAAGGTCGCCCATGACGCCTCGAACCGCATCAATATCGAGGCGGTCAAGGATGTCAGCCTGTCGATCCAGCACGGCGACCGGGTCGGCCTGGTCGGCCCCAACGGTGCCGGCAAGACGACGCTGCTGCGCGTCATGGCCGGCGTCTATGAGCCGACGCGGGGGCATGTCTATGTCGATGGGCATATCTGTCCGCTGTTCGATGTCGGATTCGGCATGGATCTGGACGCGACGGGCTACGACAACATCCTGCTGCGCGGCCTGTATCTGGGGCTGAAAGTCGAGGAGATCCGCGGCAAGGTCGCCGAGATCGCCGAATTCACCGAGCTTGGCGCCTATCTGGACATGCCGATGCGGACCTATTCCTCGGGCATGATCATGCGGTTGGCCTTCGCCGTATCGACCTGCATCGCGCCGGAAATCCTGCTGATGGACGAGTGGATCATGGCCGGCGACGCGCATTTCCTGGACAAGGCGCGGCGGCGTCTCGCCGAATTCGTCAACCGCTCCAGCATCCTCGTCCTGGCGAGCCACAGCGATCAACTGATGCGCGAATGGTGCAACAAGGCGATCTACATGAACGCCGGCGCCGTGCGGGGCGGCGGCCCGATCGATCAGGTGCTGGACCAGTATCTAGCCGACGCGCCCTAAAGGAACCGGATCGGCCAGCCCGTCGAGAATCGGGCAGTCCGGGCGGTCGTCGCCGTGGCATCGCGCCGCCAGATGTTCCAGGCTGCGCCGCATGGCCTGCAGGTCGCCGATCTGGCGGTCGAGATCGGCGATATGCGCCGCCGCCAGGCTTTTCACATCCGCGCTGGCACGGCCCTTGTCGCGCCACAACGCCAGCAACCGGCGAATCCGCTCGACTGGGAATCCCACCCGCCGCGCGCTGTGGATGAACCGCAGCGTGTCGATATCCGGCGCCTGATAGACGCGATAGCCCCCGGCGCTGCGTCCCACCGGCGGGATGAGCGCGATGCTTTCGTAATAGCGGATCATCTTGGCCGAAACGCCGGATGCCGCCGCGACCTCGCCGATATTCATGCGATCTCTCCCGATACGCCGCTTGCCGGCACGCCGGCCGGCCGGGCGCCAGTCCCTTGAACGCCAGTCCCTCCAACGCCGGTTCTGGGCCGCCAGCGGCGCAGGGCCAGCGCGTTGACGACGACGCTGACGCTGCTGAACGCCATCGCGGCACCGGCGATCGTCGGGCTGAGCACCCCACAGGCGGCGAGCGGGATGCCGATCACGTTATAAATGACCGCCCAGAACAGGCCCTGGCGGATTTTCGCCGCGGTCCGCCGGGCAAGATCGAGCGCATCGGCGACCAACATCGGGTCGCCGCGCATCAAGGTGATGCCGGCGGCCTGGATGGCGATATCCGTGCCGGTCGCCAGCGCGATCCCCACATCGGCCGCCCCCAGCGCCGGCGCGTCGTTGATGCCGTCGCCGACCATCGCCACGACCCGACCGGCGGCACGCAGCCGGGCCACCGCGGCGGCTTTTTCGCCGGGCAGCATCTCGGCCTCGACGGTCTCGATCCCCAGCACATGCGCCACGGCTTCGGCACTTGCCCGGCTGTCCCCCGTCAACAACACCGTCCGAAACCCGGCGGCGCGCAGGCGGCCGACCGCCTCGGCCGAGCTCGGCTTCAACGCATCGCCGAAAGCGATCGCGCCGAGCAATCGCGGCGGCGTGGCGAGCTCGACGAGGTACGACACGGTCCGCCCGGCGCTTTCGACGGAAGCGAGCCACTCCGACACCTCGGCCGGGATACCACCCCAATCCGCCATTTCCTCGAGCGACCGACGGCTGCCCAGCCGCAGCGCCCGACCCTCGACCGTCCCGGCGATGCCCCGGCCCGGCAGGGCGGCGATCATGCTGGCGGATGGCACCGCTATGCCGCGGCGGCTGGCGGCATCGATCACGGCGCGGGCCAGCGGATGCTCGCTGCCCTGCTGCAACCCGACGGCCAATCGAACCAGCTCGGTCTCGTCGATGCCGATGGGCAGCAAATCGGTGATCGCCGGGCGTCCCGTGGTAAGGGTGCCGGTCTTGTCGAAGGCGATCGTATCGACCCGATGCGCCGTCTCCAGCGCCGTGGCGTCGCGGATCAGGATGCCGTGTCGGGCACCGGCTCCCGTCCCGGCCATGATCGCGGTCGGCGTCGCCAGGCCGAGCGAGCAGGGGCAGGCGATGACCAGCACGGCGACCGCGTCGATGAGCGCGCGCGCGGCATCGCCTGTTGCGAACCACCAGCCGAGAAACGTCACGACGGCGAGGCCGATCACCACGGGCACGAAGACGGCGCTGACCCGATCGACCAACCGCTGGATCGGCGCCTTAGCGGCCTGGGCGTCTTCGACCAGCCGGATGATGCGGGCCAGCATGGTCTCCGCCCCGACGGCCGTCACCTCGACGATCAATCGTCCGTCGCCATTGATCGCGCCGCCGGTCACGCGAGTCCCTCGGGTTTTCGGCAGCGGCATGCTTTCGCCGGTCAGCAACGCCTCGTCGACCTCGCTCTCCCCTTCGAGCACGGTCCCATCGGCCGGGATACGCTCGCCCGGGCGGACGACGATGATATCACCGACCGCCAGTCGCTCGACCGGCACGTCCTGTTCGACATCGTCCCGTCGCCGCCGCGCGGTATCGGGAAGCAGCCGGCCCAGCAGGCGTAGCGCCTCGGCGGTGCGATCGGTCGCCCGGCGTTCCAGCCATTTACCCAGCAGCACCAGGACGATGACCACCGCCGAGACCTCGAAATACAGCTCGGGCATCGACCCCGGCGTCGCGACAAGCCAGCGTGCGAGGCTGAAGCCGTAAGCAGCACTGGTGCCGAGCGCCACCAGCAGATCCATATTGCCGCTGCCAGCACGGAGTGCGCGCCATCCCGCCCGATAAAAGCGGGCGCCCAGACCGATCTGAATCGGCGTCGCGAGCGCGAGCTGCAGCCATCCCGGCAGCATCATCGGAATACCGACCAGGCCGAGCAGCATGGGCAGGACGAGCGGTGCCGCCAGAACCATGCCCAACAGAACCGGCCCCAGCTGGAGCCAGACGGGACCGGTCGATCGGGTGTCCGCCGATCGCTGGTCCAGTCGCCGCCGCTCGGGGGTCAGCAGGGTGGCGTCATATCCCGCCCGGTCGATCGCCTGGGTCAGCGCCTGAGCGAGGCTGGCGGAGGCGAACGGTCCGGACAGCCGCACGCGCGCCCGCTCGGTCGCCAGGTTGACCGACACGTCGGCCACGCCGGGAATATCGCGCATCGCGCGCTCAACCCGGGCGACGCAAGACGCGCAAGTCATGCCGGCGATCGCCAGATCGACCGTATCGGTTGTCGCCGGAACCTCCCGAGTATCGACCACCATGCCGTGCGCCTTCCATCAACCCAAACACCACTTGGGGATCAGATGGGGATTGCCATGATGGGAAGGTCAAGGGGACGGCATGAAATGTGTCGTCGAGGCGCTATCGAGCATCCGCCGTAACCCGATTTCAGTTGCAACTGCCGGCCAAAACGAGCCGATTATAGAGGTGTGTCCCAAAAGGACTTATCTGCGGGTTCCGGGCGCTCTTGTCATGCTGGATGACCGACGGAACGATCACGACGAAGAAGAGCATAGGGTTACCACCAGCCTGGCTGGCCTGGCGTTCGTGCTGCTGTTGGTGGTGATTGGGTTGTATTTGGAAAAACAGCTCGGCACGGTCTCAGCGCTGCAGGACTGCGTGTTGTCGGGCCGAACCAACTGCTTCGAGATCACCGTGCCGGTACCGTGAGGCCGACTCGCCCGGATTTCAAATTAATGACTGCGACGTCGCCTGCGGTGTCGCATGACGGCCACCACGGTCGCCAGGATCGCCAGCGCGCCCAGCAGGATCGCCGCATCGGTCGTAAGGTCGGCGGGAATACCGGCCCGATAGACAAACCCCAGCAGCAGACCCGGCGATAGCAGCAGCGGCACCCAGACGACGGCCGAGGCGATGTTGGCGATCCAGAACACGCCGGCCGGCATGTCCAGCATGCCGGCGACCAGCGCCACCGTGGCGCGCACCGGACCGAAGAAACGACCGATGAAGACGCTTTTGCCGCCATGCCGACGAAAGAAGCCGATGCCCTGGGCCAGCATCGCGGGCCGGCGCCGGAACGGCCACCAACCACCGATGCGGTGGGTGAACCGCCGGCCCAGCCAAAAACTGATGCCATCGCCCAGGACGGCACCCGGCACCGTCCAGGCACAGATCGTCCAATAATCGAGCGCCCCGGCGGCGACCAGTCCGCCGGCGGTCACCAGTACCGTGGAACCGGGAAACACGAGGCCGATCACCGCGATCGCCTGACCGAACACGATCAGCCCGACGATGGGACCCGCCCAGGCGTGGTGCTCGGCGATGAACGCCACAACCGCCTGCACCCATCCAGTCAACGCCAGCCCTCCTTAGGCGCTCGGCCGCTCCGCCGCGCCCAGGGACGGTCGCGGGGTTTCACCTAATGAGTACATCAGATCGAGCGCATAGCCGACCGGCTAGAAACAATCGTCATGAAGCTTCGACGGCGGCCGCGGCCGCATCCATCAGAGCCTGTCCAGCGGCAGTTTCAAGTATCGCGTACCATTGCCTTCCGGCGCCGGCAGATGGCCGGCCCGCATGTTCACCTGCACGGAGGGCAGGATCAATTTCGGCATGGGCAGGGTCGCGTCGCGCCGGGTGCGCATGGCGACGAACTCATCCTCGCTCACCCCCTCATGGACATGAACGTTGGCGGTGCGCTCGGCCCAGACCGTGGTCTCCCACATGAAGCGGTCGCGCCCCGGCGCCTTGTAATCATGGCAGAGGAACAGACGGGTTTCGTCGGGAAGCGATAGAAGACGCCGGATCGAGCGGTAAAGCTGGCGCGCGTCACCGCCCGGAAAATCGGCGCGCGCAGTACCGTAATCCGGCATGAACAGCGTGTCGCCGGTGAAAACCGCGTCGCCGACCACATAGGCCATGTCGGCTGGGGTATGACCCGGCACGTGCAGGGCGATGGCGGCGATGCCTCCGATCGAGAACCGATCGCCATCGTCGAACAGCCGGTCGAATTCCGAGCCGTCGCGTTCGAATTCAGTCCCGACGTTGAAGATCTTTCCGAAGACCGTCTGGACAGCGATGATCTCGCGACCAATGCAGAGCTTGCCGCCGAGCCTCCGCTGGATGTATGGCGCGGCCGAAAGATGGTCCGCGTGGGCGTGGGTCTCGAGCAGCCAGTCGATGGAAAGCTTTTCGCTCTCCACAAATCCGATGATGGCGTCGGCGGAGACGGTTCCGGTGCGCCCGGATGCCACGTCGAAGTCGAGCACGCTGTCGATCACCGCGCCGCGCTTCGTTATCGGGTCGTGGATTACGTAGCTCGCCGTATTGGTCGCCTCATCGAAAAAACCCCGCACCGCCAGCCTGGATGCAGCGCCGGTACACGCGGCGCGACTCTGGTCGATGGCCAAAGCGAGGTTTAGGTCCAGCGGCATCACCTGATAGGGGAGTCACGTATGAGACGGTGGTGCGGGCGGTCGGAATCGAACCGACACTCCTCTCGGAACCGGATTTTGAGTCCGGCGCGTCTACCAGTTCCACCACGCCCGCTTGATCGCCGTGGATCGCTCGCATGCAAGCCGGTCACCTTTAGCGCATCGGCCGTTGGGAGGCATCCCTTTTTTCGCGCCCCATTTTCGCGCCCTGCCGACTCGGCGCGCCATCGAGGGCAGCCACTGCGGCCATACGCGCGGTTGCGCGGCGCGGGCCGAACCTGCTACATCGCCGCTGGTTCGGCCCCTCTCCCCAACGATCGGTCCCCCTACCATGCTGCGGCGTCTTTACGATTGGGTCCTGCGTCAGGCGAGCGGACGGTACGCGGTCTGGGTGCTGGCAGGGGTCTCCTTCGCGGAAAGCTCGTTCTTTCCGCTGCCGCCGGATCTGCTGCTGATCCCGATGATGGTGGCGGACCGCCGCCGCGTCTGGTGGCTGGCCTTCGTCTGCACCGCCGCCTCGGTCTGCGGCGGCTTCCTGGGCTATGCCATCGGCTATTACCTGTTCCAGTCGATTGGCATGCCGATTCTGACTTTCTACGGCGTCGTCGATCGCTTCCTCGCCCTGAAGGAGGCGTTCAACCAGTACGGCGTCGAAATCATCGTGCTGAAGGGCATGACGCCGATCCCGTACAAGCTCATCACCATCGCCAGCGGCGTCGCCGGCTTCGATCTGGTGAAGTTCGCGCTGGCCAGCGTCGTGTCGCGGTCCATCCGATTCTTCCTGCTGGCGGTGCTGATCTTCTTCTTCGGCGAGCCGGTACGCCGGTTCATCGAACAGCGGCTGATGCTGGTGACGACGGTCAGCGCCGCGGCGCTGGTCGGCGGGTTCCTGCTGGTGAAGCTGCTCTAAGCGGGCTGGATTCGGGAGAGCGGGACGCCATGTTTCTGCCATGAGGTACCGGACGCCGTTGTCATTGTTGATCCTGCTGTCCAGCATGGCGCTGATCGCGGGGGCCCTCGCCTTTCAGTATATCGGCGGATTGAGCCCGTGCGAATTGTGCCTCGCCGAGCGCTGGCCCTATTACGTCGCGATCTTCGTTTCGGCCGTGGTGGTGGCACTGCGCCGCCCGGCGATCGAGCGGGTTGCCAGGGGGTTTTTCGCTCTGCTGTTCCTGGCAAGCGCCGGCCTCGCCTTCTACCATGTCGGGGTCGAGCAGCATTGGTTCGCCGGACCGACGGCCTGCACGGCGAGCGGCGCCGGGGCCACCACGCTTGAGGCGTTGAAGGCGCAATTGATGGCGCAACCCGTGGTGCGTTGCGACGTGCCGCAATGGACGCTGGTCGGCGTGTCGCTCGCCGGATGGAACCTGGTGGCGTCGCTGGTGCTGGCGGCGCTGGCCCTGCTGCTGGCGCCCGGCCGGCGGCGGTTCCCTCAGACGGCGGCGTCGTGAACAGCCCCGCGCCGAAGCGGCCGATCGGCCAATGGCTGCCGGGTGATCCGCGTCCGGATGCCCAACTGCACCGCATGATCCGGGTCGACCAGGCCGGCGAGCAGGGTGCCGCACGGATCTATGACGGGCAGCTGGCGATCCTCGGCCGCCGGCCGATCGGCCAGACCATCCGCCACATGGCCGAGCAGGAGCGACGCCACCGCGCCGAATTCGACCGGTTGGTCGCGGCACGCCGGGTGCGCCCGACCTTTCTGTCGCCCCTTTGGGACGTCGCCGGCTTCGCTCTCGGCGCCGCCACCGCGCTGATGGGCGAGAAGGCGGCGATGGCCTGCACGGTCGCCGTCGAGGAAGTCATCGACGAGCATTACCGCGAGCAATACGCCGCCTTGGACGATAGCGAAGCGGAGCTGAAGCAAACCATCGAGACATTCCGCATCGAGGAACTGGAACATCGCGACACCGGCCTCGCCCATGGCGCCACGGATACGCCCGGCTACGCGGCCCTGTCGCGGGCGATCAAGGCGGGCTCGCGCCTGGCGATCTGGCTGTCGACACGGATTTAGAGACGGGTACGGACGCTTGGTCCCTGTCGTCGTTTGATCGCGCCCTATCTGTCACGGATTTTCAGGTGGGGAAGCGGCGGTCATTCTCTATCCGGCACAATATCGTCAATCGACAGCCGGAAGGCGTTGGCGAGCGCCTGATAGGCGGAAACGGAGCCCGGTTTTTTTCCTGCCTCGATTTCGGAGAGATAGCCGCGGGCGATACCAGCGGCCTCGGCCAAGGCCGTGACGCTCAGGCCTTTATGCTCCCGCCAGACCCGTACGGGGTGCTCGCCGGCAACCAGGCGCTTGACCGCCACAAGCGGTAGGTAGTCGCGCCGACTCGAATCAGCCTCGATCTCCCGCATGAAATCCGCGTCTTCAAGATCCTGCAATCGGTCCAGGACCGCGTCGAACTCGGCACGCGTAACAAGCTCCGCTGTATCGGTCATCGATAAATCTCCCTCCTATGGCCGGCGCGTTCGACATAAAGAACGTCGACTGCGGCATCGATCCTATAGACCGCTCGCCAATCGCCATGACGGAGGCGGTATGAAGCGGCGGTGTCCTTCAGCGCCTTGATATCGAGACTGCCGAGATGGCCGGCGGCGATAGCCTCAAGGGCCGCGATCAGTGCCTCGGCATCGGCCAGCGGCATTTTTCGGAAGCCTCTGGCCGCAGCACGCTCGATGGTAACTTCCATCGGTAATTGTCGCCGATAGCGACGGATGAGACAAGAGAAAAACGTCTCTGATGGAGACGGCTTGGCGGGGGCGTCCTAGAGGAGCTAACCGCCGACGCTAAACGACCTGGAAGCCGTGCCGGAACGGGTCGCGTTCGTCGACGAAGATCGTGTTCAGGCCATGCATGCGCGCCCAGCCGGCGACGCTGGGTCGGATCGCCGGGCGGCCGCCCACCTCGGCCGCCGCTTCGACGCGGCCTTCGAACAGGCTGCCGATGATGCTTTCATGGACGAAATCATCGCCGATCGACAGGCGGCCGCGGGCGACCAGCTGGGCCATGCGGGCGGAGGTACCGGTGCCGCAGGGCGACCGGTCGATCGCGCGATCGCCATAGAATACCGCGTTGCGGCCATGCGCTTTCGGATCGCGGGGGGTGCCGGTCCATTGCACATGGCCGATCCCACGGATCGTCGGGTCATCCGGATGAACGATCGTCACCGCCTCGTTGACCAGGCGGCGGACGATCGGGCTGAGCCGCAGGATGGTATCGGCGGACAGGGTTTCCAGCCCGCCGAAATTCGGCTGCTTCTCGATGATCGCGTAGAAATTGCCGCCATAGGCGATGTCGAGCACCAACTCGCCCAGCCCCGGCACGTCGATGCGCACATCGCTCGCCGCGAGATAGCTCGGCACATTGAAGAGTCGCACCTGATCGATGAAGCGGCCGTCGCGCCGGTATTCGGCGAGCACCCGGCCGGCCGGCGTGTCGAGCGCCAGCACGCCTTCCTCGCGCGGGGTCGCCAGCCCGTTTTCCAGCGCCATGGTCACCGTGCCGATCGTGCCGTGGCCGCACATCGGCAGGCAGCCGGACACCTCGATGAACAGGATGGCGATGTCGCAATCGGCGCGGGTCGGCGGGTAGAGGATCGAGCCGGACATCACGTCATGACCACGCGGCTCGAACATCAGAGCACGGCGAACCCAATCGAAGCGGGTTACAAAGTCCTGGCGACGCTCGCTCATCGTGGCGCCGGTCAGCAGGGGCGCCCCGCCGGCGACCAGCCGCACCGGATTGCCGCAGGTATGGCCGTCGATGCAGCTAAAGGTATGGTTGGCCATGCCTATGCCTGTTCCAGCTCGGTATCCCAGTACAGAAAGTCGCGCCAGCTTTGATGCAGATGATTGGGCGGGAAGGCCCGGCCGTTTTCCTGCAGCATGAAGGTGGTCGGCTGCACCGGGCGCTGCAGCGGGAACATACCGGTTTCCTGCGGTAGCCGGTTGGCCTTGCGCAGGTTGCAGCAGCTGCACGCCGTGACAACGTTCTCCCAGGTTGTCCGCCCCCCGCGGGAGCGCGGCAGGACATGGTCGAAGGTCAGGTCGTGCGAGATGAACGGCTCACCGCAATATTGGCAGGTGAAGCGATCGCGCAGGAACACGTTGAACCGGGTGAAGGCCGGGCGCCGCGCCGCGGGAATGTATTCCTTGAGCGCGATCACGCTGGGCAGGCGGATCTCAAAACTCGGCGAGTGGACCTTGCGGTCATATTCCGAGATGATGTTCACACGATCGAGGAAGACCGCCTTGATCGCGTCCTGCCATCCCCAGAGCGACAGCGGAAAATAGCTCAACGGTCGGAAATCCGCGTTCAGCACCAATGCCGGACAGCTGTTCAGTGAGGCCATCACCGTGACAACACCCTCGCCTGGCACCGGTCCGTCACAGGCTTAGCCATCCTTAGGCTTAGCGCCCGGCCCGAACCGATGCATCGATCCCGCCAGCGGAACCAGATGGACGACCGTATGATAACGGTCGCCGATGCACTCAAAGCCGAATATCACACCTCTATGACGGTTTCATATCGGTCAATCATAGGCAAAGACAAATTCAAGCGATTTTTCAGCCCCGACGGTCAAGTGGCTGGGGTCGCGAGAAACCGGGCGGCCTCGGCAAGGCCCGCCTGGTCGATGCCGTGTCCCAGGCCCGGACGCCGGACCGCCGTGACGGCGAAGCCCTCGGCCTTGAGCGCGCCGGTCGCGGCATCGAGGAAATCGACCGACAGCACCGCGTCCGCGTCGCCATGCACCAGCAGAATCGGCGGTCGCGCGGTCGCCTCGGCGGCGAGCCGCTCCGGCGCCACCAACACGCCGGAAAATCCGACGATCGCGGCCGGGGCGACCGGCCGCCGCAACCCGACATGCAGCGCCATCATGGTGCCCTGGGAGAAGCCGATCAGGATCAGCTGACTCCCGTCCAAGCCGTGGCGTGCCAATTCGGCATCAAGAAACGCGTTCAACAGCGGTGCCGCCCGGTCGACCCCCGCCGCCCGGCTGGCGGCGGTGCGCGTCTGCACGCTGAACCATTGATGGCCATGCGGCGCCATATCACAGGGCCATGGCGCGTTCGGTGCCACCCAAGCGGCATGCGGCAGCACCGGCCCCAGTGCCCCGGCCAGATCGATCAGATCCTCGCCATCGGCACCGACGCCGTGCAGCAACACCACAAGCTGTCGCGCCGGTCCCTCGGCAAGCGGCGGACGGCGCGGACCGGACAGAATCGTCGACATCGGTAAGCGGCCTCCGGTTGCCGTGATGGGGTAGCCTAAACATGTGATGATCGACGGGCATAGCGCAACCCGCCTCAACCGAGCGGCAGGAAATGCCGCGGGCCGGAGAGGCGCGAGAATTTTGTGGGCGAACGGTAGATCATCTCCATCTTCGGATAGTAGGACACGCCGATGATCCCGCGCGCGCTGCCGTCGGCCTTGCCGTAGGGCAGTGCCAGGCGCTCCCCGGTGCTGCCCTCCATGCCCTCCACGCCCTCCGTTCGGAACTTGCCCATCGTGTGGCAGCCGGCGGGCCCGTCCAGGATGTCTCGGAACTCCGCGCGGAGTTCGGTGGCATAGTCCTCTGGATAGAGCTCGAACAGGGACTTACCCTTGGTCGAAACGCGGATCATGCTGGCGATGTTCTCGCCGACCAGGCGTACCCGCGGCTCGCCCACCGAATCGAGCTGCCAAGCCCAGATATAGGGCAGGATCGCCGCGATTTCCTCCGGCCTGATATCCCGCCATTCCGGCATCACCCTGTCGACCCGGATCCGCGACCAATACTCGAAAAGCGCGATCAGCCGCGGATGGCCAAGCAACCCGCGGAATTCTGATGGCGGCAATGTTCTGCTCGTTTCCTCCATGGCGTGCCTCCACCGCCATCTTGCACGAAGGGTGCGGCATCCCCTAAGGGGAACAATCAGGCCCTATCGGAACAAAGCCGGGACAGGGTGGTCGGGAAGGGAACGCCACGAGCCGGCCTCGCCTTACGCCGCGCTGTTCAGCCGGGCCACGAAGCGCTCGACCGACCCCGCCAGTTCGGCGGTGCGCTGGCCGACGTCCCGGGCGATGCCGAGTACGGTTTCCGCCGCCTTGCCGGTATTGCCGGCGGTGTCCTTGACCTCGATGATGTTGCGCGCGACCAGATCGGTGCCATGAGCGGCAGCCTGGATGTTGCTGACGATATCCGCCGTCGTCGCATTCTGCTGCTCGACCGCGGCGGCGATCGAATTCGCGACCTCGCTCACCTCGCCGACCACGCTCTTGATCTCGCCGATCGCCGCCACCGTGCCGCCGACGGCGCTCTGGATGGTCTGAATCTGCTTGGAGATGCGCTCGGTCGCCTGACCGGTCTGATTCGCCAGGCTCTTGACCTCGCTCGCCACCACAGCGAAGCCCTTACCGGCTTCGCCGGCGCGAGCAGCCTCGATCGTCGCGTTGAGCGCCAGCAAATTGGTCTGGCTCGCGATATCCGAGATCATTTTGACGATCTCGCCGATTTCACGCGCATTGGTATCGAGGCTCTGAACCATGGTGTCGGATCGATTCGTCGCGTCGAGCGCCTTGGAGGCGATGCCCTGAGCCAATGTCGCCTGCTGCGAGATCTCGCGGATCGAGGCGGCCATCTGTTGAGCGGCCGCCGCGACGGTCTGCACGTTCGAACTGGCGGTCAGCGTGCCTTCCGCCACGGTTTCAGCGCGGCTGAGCGCCAGACGCGCTGTCTCGCTCATCCGCTCGGACGCCTCTTCGACGGTCTTCGCCCCTTGAGACACGTCGCGCATGATGCCGTCGACCTCGGCGAGGAAGGCCTGGGCGAATTCCCGCTGGCTGGCACGACGGTCGCTTTCCGCCGTTTCCCGGGCGCGCCGGTGCTCGTCCCGCAGCCGCTGGTTCTCGATCGCATTGTCCCGGAAGATGGCGACCGCCTTGGCCATGGCGCCAACCTCGTCGCGCCGCGCTGTGGCGACACCGGTGACGCTGAGATCGCCATCCGCCAGACGGCGCATCTCGCCCTGCAGTTTTGTGAGCGGTCGCGCGATATTCAGGGCGATCGCCGCGGTCACCGCGGCGATGATCAGGATGACCGCGCCGAACAGGCCGAAAAAGGACCATGCGACACCGGAGAATTCAGCCTCCATCGCGTCCAGATAGACGCCCGTGCCGAGCAGCAGGTTCCATGGCTTGTAGTGAACGGCGTAAGACAGCTTCTCGCTTTCCGCAACCTGACCCGGCTTCGGAAAATTATAGCGCAGCACGACGGTTCCATCGTTCTTGAGCACGCCGTCGCGCAGCTCCCGCAGGATCATCATGCCGTTCGCGGCTTTTATGTCGAGGCGATTGGTGCCGATCATCTTGGGATCGGGGGTCGAGATGGTGATGCCATCCATCGTATAGGCGAAGATATAGCCCTCTCCCTTGTCGAAGGTCATCGCGACCAGTCGCTCCCGCAATACGTCGAGCGCTTGATCCTTGGTGAGCTTGCCGGTCTGGACCTGCTTGTCGAGGGCCGCCACCGTGTTGAGCGCGGTATCGACGATCGATCTCAGCGCCTGCACCCGGTCATTGACCAGTGCCTGGTGGGAGAGACGAGCGGCGGCGAAGCCGGCGGCCGTGAGGCCCAATACCAGGATGCACAGCAGAACACCCAGTTTAGTGCTGATCCGCAGATTGTTCAGCCAGCTCATTTCCATTCCTCGACGGTCGCGTTATTTTCGTCCCGGCTTTCCAAGAAGATCCGAACTCATGACAGTCAGCGTAAGGTGTTAATATTGCGTTGCCCGACACCACCGCCCTAAGCACGGATGTGAACGCTCCGAGCAAGCTGCG
This sequence comes from Allostellaceae bacterium, assembly GCA_035555315.1. Classification (GTDB taxonomy): domain Bacteria; phylum Pseudomonadota; class Alphaproteobacteria; order ATCC43930; family CGMCC-115725; genus DATMGU01. The sequence continues at coordinate 104,193 of DATMGU010000014.1, read as the reverse complement.
AAAAAACCTCAACATCGCGATCACGGTGGTATTCGTCGTCGCCGGTGCCGCCGGCTGGCTGCCGCAGCCCGATGTCGCCGCCGGATTGATGCCGGCACATCCGCCGAGCACGTTCACCGCGCGCCCCTGAGCCTCCTCGGATCCATCCTCTCCCGCCATGCCCCTGACCCGCTTCGCCCCCAGCCCGACCGGCTATCTGCATCTGGGCCATGCCTATTCCGCCCTGTTCGCGGCGGCGGCGGCCGGGCCGGAGGGTACGTGCCTGCTGCGGCTCGAAGACATCGACCGGATACGGTGCCGGGCCGACCTCGCCGCCGCGGCCCTGGAGGATCTGGCCTGGCTCGGCTTCTCCTGGCCCGAGCCGGTGCGCCGGCAATCCGACCATTTCGACGAGTACCGGGCGGTACTGGCGGAACTCGATGGGCGCGGCCTGATCTATCCATGCTTTTGCACGCGGGCCGATATCGCGGCCGAGGCGGCGCCACATGGCCCGAATACCGTCTATCCGGGTATCTGCCGGGCGCTGTCGCCGGCGCAGCGCGCCGCGAAGCTCGCCGAGGGTGGCCCCCATGCGCTCCGGCTCGATATGGCGCGGGCGGCGGCGGAAACAGGGCCGCTCGTCTGGCACGACCGTGCCCTCGGCCGCGTCGAGGCCATGCCGAAACGACAGGGTGACGTCGTGCTTGCACGCAAGGATTGCCCCACCAGCTATCACCTGGCGGTGACCCTGGACGATGCACGGCAGGGCGTCGAGCTGGTCACGCGCGGAACGGATCTGGTCGAGGCGACGGATATTCACCGGCTGCTGCAGGCGTTGTTCGATCTGCCGGTGCCGGAATACCACCATCATCCGCTGCTAACCGACGGCGAAGGCCGGCGCCTCGCCAAACGCGATGGCGCGCCGAGCCTGCGGCGGCTGCGCGCGGCCGGACAGTCGCCGGCCGAGGTGCGGGCCTTGGCCGGTTTTCCGGATTAACCTGGCCCGGCTAACCCGATTGGCGCAGGCCCCGCACCAGCGCCAGGTAATCCGGATGATTCGGGCCGATCAGGCCGTGACGGATGCCGAAATCGATCAGCACCAGGTTGACGTTGAACTTGAACGCGTCGGTCGTCTCGACCAGGCGCAGGCATTCGGCCGCGTCCAGCAGCCGGAAATCGGCGATCTCGCCATCGGTGTTGCGTGGCTGGAACCCGGCCGGCACATCGAGATCATAGACGAACAGCGTGTCGTCGCGCAGACCGCCCGGCGTTTCCAACCGATAGGTGATGGCCCCAACCGGGATCGCCTGTCGGATCAGCGAGGCCGGGATATCCGCTTCCTCCGCGGCCTCCTTATGAAGGGTGCCCGGCAACCCGTGGCCGGCGCCGATGCCGCCCGCCACCATGTTGTCAAGCTTACCGGGTGCTACCTTCTTGTCGAGCGCGCGCCGGCCGATCCACAGCGTGAGATCGACGCCATCACGCCGAACGCCATTCAGATGGACGCCATAGGATCGCACACCGAAAAACGACACGGCACCGCGATCCAGCTCGAAGAGCGGGGCGTCACCCCAGCGGGCCGCGACCTCGAAGAACTCGTTGCGCCATTTGGAGACCAGGCCGCGCCCGACCAGATCCTCGACCACCTCGTCGACCGCGCGGGTCAGCCGGGCCGGATCGGCATCTCCGAGCACGAGGCTCACCGCATCCGCGCGCACGTCGAACACACCGGGATAGGCCGCGAGCGCCGCCGCGGCTTCGGCGCCGAGCCAGCCGATGCGGGCGGCACCATGGAGCAACGGGCGAAACCGAGTGGGATCGAACCGGTTGCAAGCGTGGACATGATCGAGATAGCCGGACATGACCCGAAAGCTAGGCCGGCCAGGTGGGCGGGGTCAATGACGCGTCAGGCGGATTAGGTACCAAGCCGACCGAGCAACCAGGCCAGGCCGACCGCCATCAGCACCGGCAGGACGGCCAGCGCGATATGCCAGGGCGAAGCCTGGGGCTTTTTCCGCCGCCTGCCCTTCGCGGGGCGACCGAACGACACACGATCGGCCCAGAATGCCGGCAGCATCAGGAGCAGGGGCCAAGGCGGATGCGGCACCGTCTCCGCCAGCGTCACGCCCAGCGCCAGCAGCGTGCCGCCACCGGCGAGGAGAGCGGCCGCCCCGAAGGCGAGGGGTGGCGCCCGCCAGCGCAGCGCTAGGCAACCAACCGCCGCGGCGGCGAGCGCCAGGGCAAGACCCGCGAGGGATTGGGCATGGTCGAGCCAAGCGATCGCGGCCAGACCGGCGGCGGTCAATGCCACCAGCATCATGGGCAGAAGCGCGGCGATGGGCCCGCGCTCGGCCAATATGCCCAGCCGAGCCAGCATCGCGGCACCGCCAGCGCCGAACAGGACCATCTGGCCGATCGCCGGCGGGCTGAGCTGCATCAGCGGCTCCAGCCCGGTGAGATAGGCGACGATGGCAAGCGCCGCGGCGATGCCAAGGCTCCGCAGGCGGCGGCCGCCCAACCCGGTCGCATCGAAGACCAGACCGGCCAGGGTCGCCACTACCGCGACGGTCCCGACCCAATGGTTGGCGACGGAGTGCAGGATCGGCATGCCGCCGGTGACGCCGATGAAGCCGGCCAGGAAACCGAGGCCGATGCCGGAAGCTGCCATCCCCGGCCCGAGGCGCTTGCCGCCGCGATACCGGATGACGGCCGCCACGACGTAGCCGACCAGCAGGGGGATCAGGCAGGCTGTGACGGCGAAGCTTGGCGGCATGACCGGTCGAGCAGCGTGAACAGCGCGGCGCCGGCCGCGAGGGCCGCCCACCAGGAATCCGTCGTCACTTCGAAATTGACCAGGGAGACCGCCATCGCCGAGGCGAAGCCGGCATAGGCGAAGGGCCGCACGTCCTGCCGCAGATGCCCGATGCGCCGCAGAACCAGCAGGGCGAAGATCAGGCCGATGGCGGCACCGACCGCGCCGAGATCGATCCAGAGTTCCAGCCACTGGTTATGGGGATAGATGCCATCGGCGTTGGCATAGGTGTAGTGCTGCAATTCGGCGGGGGTGATCGGCACGAATTTGGCGCTGGATAGGCCCCAACCGAACAACGGGCGTTCGAGCACGCGGGCAGTCATGTAGTTCCAGATCTCCAACCGATGCACGCCGGACGGCTTGATATGGCTGGCGAGCGCCCCGCGATACAGCGATAGGCCTCGAAGGATGAACGGCACGCCGATCGCGACCACCGCCGTCCCCACGGCGAGCACCCGCGGCAGCCAGCGCGGTGCCGCCAGAGCGAACACCAGGATAACGGCCCCGGCGACGCCCGCCACCTGGCCCGAGAGACTGGATCCCAGCAACAGCGCCACGATGAGCAGGAGCCCAAACAGGGCGGCAAGGATGCGCTCGCCCACTCTCCGCATGGTCCAGTAATACGCCAGCAGCGGCCAGGCGATCAGCACCAGGTAATCCAGCCCGCGATTGTATTTGGTGGCGACCCAGGCTTTGGCGCCGATGGCGACCAACCGATGCAGCGGAAACGCCAGCGCTATGTCGAGCGACACGACCGCCATACCCAGGAAGCTCGCTGCCAGGGTCACTTGGAACAGCAGCCGGACCCTCTCCGGCGGGAACCGTCGCGCCGACAGGAAGACCAGACTCGCCGCCAGAATGGCCGTCAGCTGCAACGCGCCAAGCAAGGTTTGTTTCGGAGCGATCGCCCAGAGGGCGCTGGCCCAGCCCAGGGCCGCCAGTGTCAGCGCCAGCGCCAGGAGAGCGCCGTCAAGGCTGGGGAAACGCCGCTGGGTCGCCATCCCATGGATCAGGTGAACGACGCCGACGCCGAAGATCATCGGCGCGTAGGACGGCCCGGCGGCGAGACCGATCGTGGGCAAGGCCGCGTAGAGGAGGATGGTCGGCCAAGCGATCGCCCGGCTATCGCCTGTCCCGGCCCATTGGGTGAGGAGCATGGTGCGATCCCCGGCATGGACAGTACTTGGAATTCAGATCCGGGCTTGGAATTCAGATCCGGCCACGGGGTGCCGCAACCGTCACGGCTCGCGGTGGATAGGTGCCCCGACCGAGCAAGTCAAGCCGGTCCGGTCATAGGCCAACCGCGCGCCGATGATTTCTCCGGAAAGTCATTCCGTATCGTGATTGACATTCTCTATCCAGAATTACTACCCTGCGCCATCGGCACCTGTGCGAAGCAGCGTGCAAGGGTCGCTTTAGCCGGAGCAGGAACGTGCCAGATCGTATCGACGCCACGGGCTTCAACCGACTGACCCGCGAACGTCTGCCCCATAAATCAAGGCGACGGCCATGACCGCGGCCACAGGGTCATCCGACGGGCCGCAGGCGCAATACCTCGCCCAGTTGCGGGACGGCCGCTTTCTGATCCAGCGCAGCCGTTCGACGGGCCGATACACGTTCTATCCCCGGATCGCGATCCCCGGCACCGGCGAAACCGATCTCGAATGGGTCGAGGCGTCCGGCGGTGGAACGGTCTATGCGATCACCGTCAACCGGTCGCGCGATGGCGCGTACAACATCGCGCTGATCGACCTCGACGAGGGTCCCCGCATGATGAGCCGGGTCGAGGGCGTCGAGACCGTGCCGATCGGCACCCGAGTCCGCGCCCGCATCATCCAATCGGGCGACGAGCCGGCCATCGTGTTCGATGTCGCGGACCCCGTTTCGGCGAAAGGGCATCCCTGACATGGCCCATGCCCTGCGCGGTCGCACCGCCGTGGCCGGGATCGGGTCCGCCGGAACCGGGGAAGCGCCGGGCCGCACGGCCATGGAACTGCTGGCGGAGGCGGCGCTGGCGGCGATCGAGGACGCCGGCCTTACCCTGCCGGATATCGATGCGCTCTTCGCCGCCACCAGCACGCACGCCTTTCCCACCTTGTCGGTCGCCGAATATCTCGGCATCAAGCCGCGCTTCTTCGACGGCACCAATGTCGGCGGATCAAGCTTCGAAATGCACCTGCTGCAGGCCGCCTTGGCACTGGATGCGGGTCTCTGCGACGCGGCGCTCATCTGCTACGGATCGAACCAGCGCACCGCGGGCGGGCGGCTGGTCTCCATGAGCGAGCCGCAATGGCACGAAACGCCCTACCGCCCGCGCCACCCGATCACCGCCTATGCGCTCGCCGCCAGCCGGCACATGCATCAGTTCGGCACCACGCGGGAAATGCTGGCGGATGTGGCGGTCGCCGCGCGGGATTGGGCCAATCTGAACCCGGCCGCCTTCGCGCGGGGCCCCCTGACGCGGGAAGACGTGCTCGCCAGCCGCATGGTCAGCGATCCGCTGACGAGCCGCGATTGCTGCCTGGTCACGGATGGCGGGGGCGCCTGCGTCATGGTGCGGGCCGACCGGGCGCGCGACCTCCGGCGCAAGCCGGCCTATCTGCTCGGCGCCGCCGGGGCGCAATGGCACCGCTCGATCGCCCAGATGCCGGACCTCACCGTCACCGCTGCCACGGATAGCGGACCGCGCGCCTTCGCCATGGCCGGATTGGGCCCCGCCGACGTCGATCTGGCGATGGTCTATGACGCCTTCACGATCAATACGATCCTGTTCCTGGAAGATCTGGGCTTCTGTCCCAAGGGCGAGGGCGGCCGTTTCGTGCAAGGCGGCGCCATAGCGCCCGGCGGCGGGCTGGCGGTGAACACCAATGGCGGTGGGTTGTCGTGCGTGCATCCCGGCATGTACGGCATGTTCCTGATCATCGAAGCCGTGACCCAATTGCGTGGCGATGCCGGCCAGCGGCAATTGAGCGATTGCGCCGTGGCGCTGTGCCACGGCAATGGCGGCACGCTCTCGAGCCAGGTGACCGCGCTGCTCGGCAGCGGCGCCACGGTCTAGGCGGGAACGACAGCCATGACCATGGCCGAGGACCAGATCGAAAACATGCGGATGCTGCGCGACAGCGCATCAGCGGTGGCGCCACCCGGCGGCGGCCTTGGCCGCATCCGTGGGCTGCGCTTCACGCACCCCGGTTTCGACCCGGCGGTTTGGCGGCGGATGGGCGAGATGGGCTGGATCGGGCTGCGGGTGCCTGAGGCGGCCGGTGGCTCGGGCCTGGGCATGAGCGAATTCTGCGCGCTGGCCGAGCAGCTCGGCGCCGGGCTCGTGCCGGAACCACTGGTCGCCGGCACCATGGCGGCCCGCTTGCTGGGCGATGCAGTGCCCTCGGCTCTGCTCGCCGGTAAGCGGATCATTATCCCAGCCTGGCAGGAACGGGCCGACACGATCGAGCCCACCGCCGAGGCCCGGCTGCGCGAGGGCCGGGTCTTCGGCCGCAAGCTGTTCGTGCCGATGGCGGCGGGGGCGGATGCGTTCCTGGTCACGACCCGCGACGGGCTCGCCCTGGTCGACACCGCCGCCCCGGGCGTCTCGGTCGAGATCGCGTCCACCCAGGATGGCGGCCATTGGGGAACGGTGAGTTTCGCGGAGGCACCGGCCCAGCTCCTACCCCCATCCCAACCCGGCCTACCAGCCGACTCCCTGCCCGACGCGATCGACGAAGCGACGCTCGCCACCGCCGCCTATCTGCTGGGCGTGATGGAGCGGGGCTTCGAGCTGACCTTGGAATTCCTGCGGACCCGCAAGCAGTTCGGTCAGGCCATCGGCAGCTTTCAATCGCTGCAGCACCGCGCCGCGGATCTCAAGATCCAGATCGCGTTGACCCGGGCGAGCGTCGAGAGTGCCGCCGCGACCGTGGATGCGGGAAGCCCGATCGTTACCCGTCGGGCGGCCGTATCCCGTGCCAAGGCCCGCGCCGCCGATGCATGCCTGTTGGTGACCCGCCAGGCCATCCAGCTCCATGGCGGCATCGGCTATACGGACGAGTACGACGTCGGGCTCTATCTGCGAAAGGCCATGGTCCTGGCGAACGCGTACGGCTCGGCGCAGCTGCATCGAGCGCGCTTCGCCGCGCTGCTGCCGGAGGACGACGATGTCTGACCAGGGGATAGTGCGGGAGCATCGCGACGGCGATACCGCGGTGCTGACGATGGACAGCCCGGCGCGGCGCAACGCCCTAAGCATCCCCTTGCGTCAGGCCTTGGTCGACGCGCTGGAACGGTTGGAGGCGGATCGGACGGTCCGCGCCGTGGTGCTCACCGGGGCGGGCGGCGTGTTCAGCTCGGGCGGCGATATCAGCGGCATGGATGTCGCCGATTTGGCCGCGGGACGGGAGCGCTTCCGGTTGACCCATCGGCTGGTGCGCCTGATGGTCAAGAGCGCGAAGCCGGTGATCGCGGCGGTCGAGGGCTGGTGCGCGGGTGGCGGGGCGGGTCTGGCACTGTGCTGCGATACGATCGTCGCCTCGACCGAGGCGCGGTTCGTGATGTCGTTCGGCAAGGTCGGGCTCATCGCCGATTTCGGTACCTTGCACACGCTCCCGCTGCGTATCGGGCAAGGCCGCGCCCGGCAGATGCTGATCTACGGCGAGGCCGTCGCGGCGGCCGAGGCCCTGCGGATCGGCCTGATCGACCGTATGGTCCCCCCGGGCGAGGCGCTGACGGCGGCGTTGGAGCGATCCCGGCTGTTCGCCGGTACGGCGCCCCTGCCCGTGAGCTTCACCAAGCAATATCTCGCCAACGGCCTCGATGCCGCGCTGGATTGGGAACGGGACATCCAGTCGGCGCTGTTCCTCACCGCCGATCATGCCGAAGGGAAGGCCGCGTTCCTGGGCAAGCGTCCACCCGTCTTCGAGGGGCAGTGACCATGAGCGCCGCCGAGCCCGACGATCTGAACACGCTGGATGACGAAGATTTCCGCATCCATGTCCGTCGGTGGGTGGAGGCCAATTATCCGGCGGAGCTGCGCAACCCGCCGAAGCGGCTGCATTGGCGGGACAACAAGGTCTGGTACATGATCTTGGCCGAGAAGGGTTGGCTGGCGCCCGGTTGGCCGCGCGACTTGGGCGGCATGGGCCTCTCGGCCGCCAAGCAGCTGCTCATGATGGAGGAGTTCGAGCGCCACGGCGTGGCCCGGACCAACGACCATGGCATCGTCATGCTGGGGCCGTTGCTGATCCGCTACGGCACCCAGGCGCAGAAGGATTTCTTCCTGCCGAGGATCCTCACGGGCGAGCATGTCTGGTGCCAGGGCTATAGCGAACCCAATGCCGGGTCCGATCTCGCCAGCCTCACCACCTCGGCCGTACTGGAGGGCGAGCATTGGGTGATCAATGGCCAGAAGACCTGGACGACCCTGGCCAATGACGCCAACTGGATCTTCGTCCTCGTCCGCACCGACAAGACGGCCAAGAAGCAGGAGGGCATCAGCTTTCTGCTGGTGCCCCTGGACGCGCCCGGCGTCACGATCCGTCCGATCGTCAACCTCGATATGCATGACGAGTTCTGCGAGGTGTTCTTCGACACTGTGCGGACGCCGAAGGACTATCTGATCGGCGAGGTCAACCAGGGCTGGACGATGGCGAAGGCGCTGCTCGGCTTCGAGCGCGTCATGATCGGCTCGCCCAAGCAATCGGCCTATGCGCTAACCCGGTTGCGCCTGCTCGCCCAAAGAATGGGCGTGTGGGAGGATGGCGCGTTTCGGGACCGGTACGTCCGGCTTCGGCTCGATCTGGCCGATCACACGTCGCTCTATCGGACCTATGTCGAAATCCTGCGCCGCGGCGACTTGCTGGGCGCCGACGTGTCCATGCTCAAACTGCATCAGAGCGAGCTCTATCAGCGCATCACCGAGACGATGCTGGAGATCGCCGGCGAGAATGCCGGCTTGCTCGAACCGATGGAAGGCAACCGCGATCTCAATCCGGCCGGGCTGTTCATCCAGGCCCGGCCGACGACGATCTACGGCGGTTCCAACGAGATTCAGCGCACTATTCTGGCCAAGAGCGTCCTCGGCCTTCCCGGCTGATTGGGGCGGAACAGAGACGGGGAAATTCGCTATGCAGGACAATGCGATGTTGGCGGGCAAGGTCGCGATCGTCACCGGGGCGGGCGGCGGCATCGGGCGCGAGATCGCGGTCGCCATGGCGCTGGCCGGCGCATCGGTGGTCATCAACGACATCGGTGCCTCACTGACCGGCGAAGGCCTGTCGGGCGGGCCGGCCGAGCAGACCAAGCAGATCATCGAGCAACGCGGCGGCCGCGCGGTCATCAGCGGCGACAGCGTGAGCGAATGGGCGTCCGCCCAACGAATCGTCCAGGCGGCGATGGATAGTTTCGGCCGCGTGGATATCGTGGTGAACAACGCCGGCATCCTGCGCGACACCATCTTCCACAAGATGGCGCCGGAAGATTGGCTGTCGGTCATCAACGTGCATCTCAACGGCAGCTTTTTCGTGAGCCGCGCAGCCGCCGAGCATTTTCGCGCGCAAGAGAGCGGCGCCTATGTCCATATGACCAGCACCTCCGGGCTGGTCGGCAATTTCGGCCAGGCGAATTATTCGGCGGCCAAGCTCGGGATCACCGCGCTCTCGAAATCGATCGCCCTCGACATGCAGCGCTACAACGTGCGCTCCAACTGCATCGCGCCGTTCGCCTGGAGCCGAATGACCAGTTCAATCCCCGCGGAGACGCCGGAGCAGAAGGCGCGGGTGGCGAAGCTGCAGCAGATGACGCCGGACAAGAACGCGCCGCTCGCGGTGTTTCTGGCCTCGGACGCGGCGGCGGCCTTCACCGGCCAGGTCTTCGCCTCCCGGTACAACGAACTGTTCCTGATGAGCCAGAGCCGTCCTATCCGCTCGGTTCACCGCGGCGAGGGTTGGACACCGGCCAGCATCGCCGAGCACGCGGCGCCGGCGCTCCGTCCGACTCTGGTGCCGCTGGACCGGAGCCAGGATGTGTTCGGTTGGGATCCCGTGTAGTGGTCGAAAGTATCGCCGAGGCGGCCGCCGAGGAGCGCGACGGCGCCGCGCAGCGCGATGTGGGCGCGGTGGTCCATGCCATTCGCATCCTGCGCTATCTGGCCGACGCGACCGCGCCGCTCGGGGTCGCGGCGGTCGCGCGCGGCACCGGCATCAGCCCCAGCACCTGCTTCAACATCTTGCGCACCCTGGCTCGGGCGCGCTTCGTGGCGTTTCACACGGTCGACAAGGTTTATACGCTCGGCATGGCCGTGTCGGAGTTGGCGGCCGGCCTGGTCGGCATCAGCCCCGCCGAGCTGATCCGGCCGGAATTGGAACGGCTGGCGTTGAACTACGACATGCTTATCGTGCTGTGGCGGGTAACCGATGAGGGCCATATCGCGCTGATCGACCGGGCACACAGCCTGACGGCGGTCCGCGTCGAGATGCGCATGGGCCTGCGCTTGCCGACCCTGGCCGGCGCCATCGGCCGCTGCATCGCCGCCGCATCCAATCTGCCGGAGGCGGAGTTGCGGCGCCGTTTCGGCACGCTGCGCTGGCAATCGCCGCCCTCCTTCGAGGCCTATCTGGCGGATGTGGCGCGCGCCCGGAAGGACGGCTGGGCACGCGACGACGGCAACCTCTATCGAGGTCTGATAACGGTGGCTTCCCTGGTCACGGACCAGTATGGGCAGCCCCGCTTCGGCATCAGCGGCATCACGATCGCCGGCCAGCATGCCTCGGAGATCGTGGATCGCCTGGGTGCCGAGCTACGGGAAGTCTGCGCCTTCACCGGCGCGTCCCTGTTCCCGCCCCATCTTCGGAAATAGCCCGTTCGCATCCGGCCGTCACGGTTTCGCCCCGGGTTCCTCAGCCTTGCGGCGCAGCCGATCCAGGACAACGCCGACGAACGCCCGCGTGACCATCGGCGCGTCCGTCTCGTCATGGACAAGGCTCATCGCCGCGCGCGGCTGGTCCCCCTTGATCCGCAAATAGGCGACGCCCGATGCCGATAATTGCATCATGGATATGGGCACAATCGAAATCCCGATCCCTGCCGCGACGAGGGTGACGGTCGAAGCCATCTGCGGCGCTTCCTGACCAACCCGTGGGCTGAACCCGGCCGCCTGGCAGGCGCCGACGATGTCATCATAGAGCGCTCGCCCGTTGCGGCGCGGATAGAGGATGAAGACCTCGTCCGCCAGGTCCGCCAGAGCGACGACGCCCCGGTCGGCGAGGGGGTGATCTTGCGGCAGCGCCACCAGCATTTCCTCGCGAAACAGCAGATCCGTCGGCAGAGTGCCCGTCTCGCCCGGAGCGGGGCGGATGAAGGCGGCGTTAAGATGCCGAGCCTGGAACAACTCCATCAGATGAGACGTATGCGTCTCGATCAGTTCCAGCCGTACATCAGGATAGGCCAGGCGATAGTCGCGGATCGCGCCGGTGACGAATGGATTGAAGGAGGCGGACGAGGTAAAGCCGATGCGGATGACGCCCGACTCGCCCCGTGCCGCGCGCCGGGCGTTTTCCAGCGATTGATCCGCCTGCCGCAGGAGCACCCGCGCGTCCTGCAACAGGCGCTGGCCAGCCTCGGTCAATGCGACGCCATGCGGCAGCCGGGTAAAGAGAGCCGCGCCAATTTCGGCCTCGAACTGCTTGATCTGCAGACTCAAGGGCGGCTGGCTTATCCCGAGGCGGGCGGCGGCGCGGGTAAAATGGAGCTCTTCGGCCACAGCCAAAAAATACCGGAAATGGCGAAGCTCCATACTTTTCACATATGACGTTAAGCAGTTTTATATATTGGACGGATCACTGGGCCGCAACCTAAATTGGCGTCCCAACGGAGAGGAAAGCCTTGAATGGCTGAGGGAACAGCCGCTCGAACGAAGCCCCTCGACGGGCTGTTGGTCGTGACCCTTGAGCAGGCCGTCGCGGCCCCGTATTGCAGTTCTCGCCTGGCGGATGCCGGCGCGCGCGTCATCAAGATCGAGCGGCCGGAAGGCGATTTCGCGCGCGGCTATGACGCGGCGGTCGGCGGTCTGTCGAGCTATTTCGTCTGGCTCAATCGCGGCAAGCAGAGCCTGGTCGCGGACATCAAGGAACCGGCCGACGCGGCCCTGCTGCGCCGCATCCTGTCCAAGGCGGATGTGTTCATCCAGAATCTGGCGCCCGGCGCCGCCGAACGCGCGGGTTTCGGCTCCGAAACCCTACGCCGGGACTACCCTAGGCTGATCACCGTCGATATTTCCGGCTACGGCGCCGGCAATGCCTATACCGAGATGAAGGCCTATGATCTGCTGGTCCAGGCGGAAAGCGGGCTGGCATCCATCACCGGCCACCCCGCGGGGCCGGGCCGCGTCGGGGTATCGGTCTGCGACATCGCCTGCGGCATGTCCGCCCATGCCGCCGTCCTGGAAGCTCTGATCGCCCGGTCCGTGACGGGGGAAGGCAGCCGTCTCGAGGTCAGCCTGTTCGATGGCATGGCCGATTGGATGAATGTGCCCCTGCTGTATTTCGAAGGCACGCGCAAGGCGATCGACCGCGTCGGCCTCGCGCATCCCTCGATCTGTCCTTATGGCGCATTCGAGACCGCCGACGGCAAGCTTGTCCTGATCTCGATCCAGAACGAGCGGGAATGGGCGAGTTTCTGCGCGGTGGTCCTGGAGGAGCCGGGGCTTTGCGAACAGCCGGGCTATCAGAGCAACACCGCCCGCGTGGCAAACCGTCCGGCGGTCGACGCCCGGGTCGCGCAGACATTCCGCGCCATGACCCGCGACGCCATGGCGGAACGCCTGCGTCGCGCGCGAACCGCCTATGGTTTTGTGAACGAGCTGTCCGATCTGGCAGTTCATCCGGCCCTGCGGCGGGTGGCGGTGGAGACACCCAACGGCATCGCCTCGATCGTGGCGCCGCCGGCCATCCGCAACGGCGCCAAGCCACAACTCGGCAAGGTGCCCGCGATCGGCGAGCATGGCGAGACGATCCGGCGGGAATTCGCCGAGACCGTCCCGGAGAGCGGCCGATGAGGGCGACACGATGAGCAGCCCGATCAGTGAGGAAGACCTCGTCGCCAGCGTGGCCGACGCGCTGCAATTCATCTCGTACTTCCACCCCGAGGACTATATCCGGCACCTGACCGAGAGCTATGAGCGGGAAGCGAGCCCGGCCGCGAAAAACGCGATCGCGCAGATCCTGGTGAATTCCCGCATGGCGGCGATCGGGCGACGGCCGATCTGCCAGGATACCGGGGTCGCCCATGTCTTCATGAAGATCGGCATCGGCGCGCGCTTCGCCACCACGAAGGTTCTGGCCGATCTGGTGAATGAGGGGGTGCGCCGCGCCTGGAAGCTGGAGAGCAATCCCCTGCGCGCCTCGATGGTCGGCGATCCGCTGTTCGACCGGCGCAACACGGGCGACAATACGCCCGCCAACCTGCATGTCGAGATGGTGGCGGGGGATCTGGTCGAGATCCACGTCGCCGCCAAGGGCGGAGGATCCGAGAACAAGGCGCGGTTCACCGTGCTCGATCCCAGCGAGTCGGTCGTCGATTGGGTGTTGCGCACGGTCGAGACGCTGGGCGCCGGCTGGTGCCCGCCGGGCCTGATCGGCCTCGGCATCGGCGGCAGCGCCGAACGGGCCATGCTGATGGCCAAGGAAGCGCTGCTGGAACCGATCGACATGACCACGCTGCGCGCCCGCGGACCGCACTCGCGGATCGAGGAAATGCGCATCGAGCTTTGGGAAAAGATCAATGCGCTGGGCATCGGCGCCCAGGGGCTGGGCGGTCTCACCACGGTGCTCGACGTCAAGATCCGGACCTTCCCCGTCCATGCGGCATCGAAGCCGATCGGGCTCATTCCGCAATGCGCGGCCGACCGGCACGCGCATTTCGTGCTCGATGGCTCGGGACCGGCCCATTTGACGCCGCCCAATCTCGCTTTATGGCCGAAACTTTCACTCGACGGGATGAGCGTCGGCGCCCGCCCCGTCGATCTCGACCGCCTGACCCGCGATGAGGTCGCGACATGGCGGGCAGGCGAGACGTTGCTGCTGTCGGGCCGGCTGCTGACCGGGCGTGACGCCGCCCATCTCAGGATGATCCGCATGCTGGCGGCAGGCGAGACGCTGCCGGTCGATTTCCGGGATCGGGCGATCTATTACGTCGGTCCGGTCGATGCGGTGGGCGACGAGGCGGTCGGTCCGGCCGGTCCGACCACGGCGACCCGCATGGACAGATTCACCGAAGCCATGCTGTCGAAAACCGGCCTTCTGGTGATGATCGGCAAGGCGGAACGCGGTCCCGCCGCCATCGAGACGATCAAGGCCCATGGCGCCGCCTATCTGGTCGCGGTCGGCGGTGCCGCCTATCTGGTCTCCAAGGCTATCCGATCGGCCCGCGTGCTGGCATTCGAAGATCTCGGCATGGAGGCGATCCATGAATTCGAGGTGGTCGACATGCCGGTCACCGTCGCCGTCGACGCCCAAGGAACCTCGATCCATCAAGCCGGCCCCGCCCGCTGGCGTGCCGCGGCGCCATGAGCGAGCCCGCGAACTCAGAAAGCCCTGTCATGGACGCACCAACGATCGGCGCCGACCCCTATGCCGACATCCGCGACGCCGTCGCCAAGCTGTGCGCGCGCTTCCCCGGCGAGTATTGGCGCAAGCTCGACCGTGCCATGGAATACCCGAGCGCGTTCGTCCGGGCCCTGACGGAGGCCGGCTACCTCTCCGTGCTCATCCCGGAGGAATATGGCGGTGCCGGCCTGCCGCTCTCCGGTGCCGCGGCGATCTTGGAGACGGTGCAGCATAGCGGCGGCAATGGCGCCGCGTGCCACGCCCAAATGTATACGATGGGCACGCTTCTCCGGCACGGCAGCGATGCGCAGAAATCGGCCTATCTGCCGAAGATCGCGAGCGGCGAATTGCGCCTGCAGGCGTTCGGCGTCACCGAACCGACCAGCGGCACCGACACGACGGCGCTCAGAACCTTCGCCCGCCGCGAGGGCGACAAATATGTCGTGAACGGCCAGAAGATCTGGACGAGCCGCGCCGAATATTCCGACCTGATGCTGCTGTTGGCCCGAACGACGCCACGCGATCAGGTGACGAAGAAAACCGAAGGGCTCTCGACCTTCATCGTCGATATGCGATCGGCCTTGGGCAAGGGCCTTACCATCCGGCCGATCCGAACGATGATGAATCACAATTCCTGCGAGGTGTTCTTCGACAATATGGAGATCCCCGCCGAGAACCTGATCGGCGAGGAGGGACGCGGTTTCCGATATATCCTGTCGGGCATGAACGCCGAGCGGATCCTGATCGCCTCGGAATGCATCGGCGACGCCAAATGGTTCATCGATCGGGCGACGGAGTATGCCAAGACCCGGGTCGTGTTCGACCGGGCGATCGGGCAGAATCAGGGTATTCAATTCCCGATCGCCAAGGTCTACGCGGCCATGCGGGCGGCCGAATTGATGGTGCGCGAGGCGCTGCGCCTCTACGAGGCGGGCGCCAATCCAGGCGCCGAAGCCAATATGGCGAAGATGCTGGCGGCCGACGCCTCGTTCGAGGCGGCGAATATCTGCATCCAGACCCATGGCGGCTTCGGCTTCGCCGAGGAATACGATGTGGAGCGCAAGTTCCGCGAGACTCGGCTCTATCAGGTGGCACCGATCTCGACCAACCTGATCCTGTCCTATCTCGCCGAGCATGTCCTCGACATGCCGCGCTCGTACTAGCCCGGAGAAGTCCCATCTTGGAGCTTGATCTCGCAAGCCTGCGGCGATGGATCGGACGGTCCATGGAGGCCGAGGATATCGTCACACCGCGCCTCGTCGCCGAATACCGGGCGACGCTCGATCCGCATCTGGCGCCGGTTCCGGACGGCGATGCCCCGCTTGCCCTGCATTGGTGCCTTGCCCCGCCGGTCACCACCATGGCGGCACTCGGGTCGGACGGCCATGCCGCCAAAGGCGAATTCCTCCCGCCCGTCCCGCTGCCGCGCCGGATGTGGGCGGGCGGCACCGTCGATACCCTGGCGGCCCTGCGGGTCGGCGACTCGGTCCGCCGCCGCTCGATCATCGCCGATGTCGCCGTGAAGGAAGGTCGAACCGGCACCCTCTGTTTCGTCTCGGTCGACCACGAATATTCAACCGATCGCGGAGTGGCACTGACCGAGCGGCAGGACATCGTCTACCGCGACGCAGCACCCCCCGCGGCCAACCCCGTCGTCAAACCCCCATCCACCGGTTCCACCGGGCACCCCGGTGCCGCCGACCTGGCCTGGGATGTCGAAGCCACACCGACCCTGCTGTTCCGCTATTCGGCGATCACCTTCAACGGCCACCGGATCCACTACGATCACCCCTATGTAACGGAAACGGAGGGGTATCCCGGCCTGATCGTGCATGGGCCGATGCAGGCGAGCCTGATGTTCAACCTCGCGGCCGAACTCGGCGGCGGCGTGCCGGCGTCCTTCCGCTATCGCGGCCTGTCGCCGCTCTTCGCCGGTCAGCGTTTCACCGTCAAGGGTACGCGCCGCGCCGAAGGTGGCATCCGGTGCTGGACCGAGAACGCGGCCGGGCACGTCTGCATGGAGGCCGAAAGTTCATCATAGAATCCGGGACAAGATCCGGAGCATAAGACAAAAAACACTATAAAAATAAATCAACTAGAACAGGGAAGAACGTCATGAGAAATTTTCTAGCCTCAATTGTAGCCTTGGCAATCATCGTGCCGATCGCCGGGGCGGCTTCGGCGCAGACACCGGCACCTATCCTCATCAAATTCAGCCATGTGGTGGCGCCGGATACGCCGAAGGGCAAGGGCGCCGACAAGTTCAAGGAACTGGCCGAAAAATACACCAATGGCCGGGTGAAGATCGAAGTCTATCCGAACTCCCAGCTCTACAAGGACAAGGAGGAGGTCGAGGCGCTGCAACTCGGCGCGGTGCAGATGCTGGCCCCGTCGCTTGCCAAATTCGGGCCGCTCGGCGCCAAGGAATTCGAAGTGTTCGACCTGCCCTATATCGTGCCCGACAAGGCCGCTCTGCGCCGGGTGACCGAGGGTCCCTTGGGCAAGAGCCTGTTCGACAAGCTGCAGTCGAAGGGCATCACCGGGCTGGCTTATTGGGATAACGGCTTCAAGATCATGAGCGCCAACAAGCCACTGCGCATGCCCGCCGACTTCCAGGGTCTGAAGATGCGCATCCAATCCTCGAAAGTCTTGGAAGCCCAGTTCAGGGCGCTGGGCGCGCTGCCGCAGGTCATGCCGTTCTCGGACGTCTATCAGGCAATGCAGACCGGCGTCGTCGATGGATCGGAAAACACGCCCTCGAACATGTATACGCAGAAGCACTACGAGGTGCAGAAATACGCGACCCTGTCCGACCACGGCTATATCGGCTACGCGGTCATCGTGAACAAGAAATTCTGGGAAGGCCTGCCGGCCGATATCCGTGGCCAGCTCGACAAGGCGATGGCGGAGGCGACGGCCTATGCGAACGACTTGTCGGAAAAAGAGAATGGCGACGCGCTCGCCGAGATGAAGAAGTCCGGCAGGATCACCTTCATCGAGCTGACGCCCGAGCAAAAAGCCGCCTGGCACAAGGCCCTGGAGCCGGTCACCGCCGAAATGACGTCGCGCATCGGCAAGGCGACGATAGACGCGTTCCAAAAGGCGACGTCGAGCGAAGCCCCCTGATACTCCCTCTCGCACCGTTTCGAGGCGTTCGACCGGCGGGACCGGTCGGGCCGCCGCGAGACGGTCCTGTTTCAAGGTTGCCCGTGTAAGGTTGACGGAGGGAAAGCCGGATGCCGTTTCGCGTTCTCGATCGGTTGGAAGAAATCTTGATCACCACGATGATCGGCGGGGCCACGCTGATCATCTTCCTGGCTGTGGTCCAGCGCTATGCCGCCGGCTTTCGACTGCTCTATCCGGTGGTGAGCCTGATCGACCTCTCCTGGGCGCAGGAACTCTGCATCTTCATGTTCATCTGGATGGCAAAGTTCGGCGCCGCCTATGGGGTTCGCACCGGCATCCATGTCGGGGTCGACGTGCTGGTGAAGCGCCTCGAACCCGGCAGACGGAAGGTCGTTGTCCTGTTCGGCCTGCTCTGCGGCGTGCTGTTCACCGGCGTCATCGGCACGATGGGCGCGCGCTTCGTCTACGGGTTGATGGGAACCGACCAGACGACTCCGGATCTCGAATGGCCGAGTTGGATCATCTATCTCTGCATTCCGCTCGGGTCCTACCTGATGTGCTTCCGCTTCCTGCAGGTCGCCTATCATTTCTGGCGAACCGGCGATGTGCCCCATCACGATCCCGGCCATGTCGACGACGTCCAAGAACTGGACGGCAAGCAGGCGATCGCGGCCATCGAAACGGCGCGCGCGCCATGAGCGCCGCCCTGATCTTCGGCATTCTGATCGCCCTCATGCTCACGGGCATGCCGATCTCGATCGCGCTCGGCCTCACCGTGCTGACCTTCATGGTCACGATGACCGAGGTGCCGATCGAGAGTGTCGGTCTGAAGCTGTTCACCGGGCTCGATAATTTTTCGATCATGGCGATCCCGTTCTTCATCCTGGCCGGGACGTTCCTCACCCGCGGCGGGGTAGCGCGGCGCATGATCGCCTTCACCAGTTCCCTGGTCGGACATTGGCCCGGCGGCCTCGGCCTGGCCGGCGTCGCGGCTTCCGCCTTGTTCGCCGCGGTTTCGGGATCGAGCGTCGCGACCGTGGTGGCGATCGGCTCGATCATCCTGCCGGCCATGGTCGAGCAAGGCTATCCCAAGCGCTTCGGCGCCGGCGTGGTGACGACATCGGGGGCGCTCGGCATTCTGTTGCCGCCCTCCGTCATTCTGGTGCTGTTCGGCGTCTCGACGAATACCTCCATCGGTGCCTTGTTCATGGCCGGTGTCGTACCGGGCCTCCTGC
Organism: Allostellaceae bacterium; assembly: GCA_035555315.1. Classification (GTDB taxonomy): domain Bacteria; phylum Pseudomonadota; class Alphaproteobacteria; order ATCC43930; family CGMCC-115725; genus DATMGU01. The sequence continues at coordinate 85,450 of DATMGU010000014.1, read as the reverse complement.
TCGCCATCCTCATGATCGGCCTGACGCTGGCCATCGCCTGGCGCCGCGGCTATCCGCGCATGAAGCGCGCGACCTGGCGGGAACGCTGGCATGCCTTCCGCGAATCCGTCTGGGGCCTGCTGCTCATCGTCATCGTGCTGGGCGGCATCTATGGCGGCATCTTCACGCCAACGGAGGCCGCCGCGGTCGCCGCGGTCTATGCCTTCGTGATCACGGTTCTGGTCTATCGGGATCTGCGCCTGCGCGACGTGCCCAAGGTGCTGTTGAGTGCCGCCAATACCAGCTCGATGCTGCTCTACATCATCACCAACGCCGTGCTGTTCTCGTTCCTGATGACGAACGAGCATATTCCGCAGTCGATGGCCGCCTGGATCGTGGCGCAGCACTTCGATGTCTGGACCTTCCTCATCGTCGTCAACATCGTCCTGCTCATGGCCGGCAACGTCATGGAGCCGACCTCGATCCTGCTGATCATGGCGCCGATCCTGTTCCCGATCGCGACCAGCCTGGGCGTCGATCCCATCCATTTCGGGATTCTGATGGCGGTGAACATGGAGGTCGGCCTGTGCCACCCGCCGGTCGGCCTCAATCTCTATGTCGCCTCGGGCATCGCCCGCATGGGGATCTCGGAGCTGACGGTCGCGGTCTGGCCCTGGCTGCTGGTGATGCTGGCGTTTCTGGTGTTCATCACCTACGTGCCGCTCATCTCCGTCTGGCTGCCGCATCATCTGGGCATGTAACGGGGGGCCCGCTAAGCCGCCGCGAACTTCTGGTAGTATGTGCTGATCACGCTATCCACGAAGCGGTTCGTCGCGACGGGGGTATGCAGTCGCCTGCGGATCGCCATGCCCGCCTGATAGCGCCAGATCGGGCCGGGTCCGGGCACTTCCGAAAGCCCCTCGGCGCTCGGGCTGTTGAGCAGCGGGCGCGCCAGACAGGCGAGGAAATCGCCTTGCCGCACGTTCTGAAGGATACCGATGATCGACGTGCTTTCGAGAATCGCTTTCGGCGCCAGCAAGCCGTGATTCGCGAAATAGGCCGATAGCTGCCGGCGTCCGACATCGTCGCTCGCGAGCATCGCCCATGGATAGTGGAGGAGCTGGGCCGGTTTGGCCTCGATGGAGGTGACGAGCGGGTGGTGGCGGCTCGCCATCACCACATGCTCGATCTCACCCATCTCGCGCTTGATGAGGTCCGGGTGATCCGGAAAATCCAGCGAGCCGCAAAAGATCTCGATATCGCCGCGCAGCAAGGCGGGGATGGCCGTGCTGATGACCGTTCCGTCGAGCGAGAGTCTCACGCTTGGATGCGCCGCCCGGAACATGGCGATGGCCGGGGGCAGAAAGTGGGTCAGCCAAATCGGGCCCGCGCCGATCCGAATATTCCCCGACGCCCCGCCCTTCATCGCTTCGACTTCCGCGAGCGCGTGATCGTATTCGAGAAAGATCATGGTCGCGTGCTTGGCGAGCGCCTCGCCGTAGCGCGTGGGCACGACGCCGTTCGGCAGGCGATCGAACAGAGGAACGCCGAGATCCGCTTCGAGCAGCTGGATGCTCTTGGTCAGGGCCGGCTGCGTAATGGCGATCGCCTCGGCGGCCGTCGTGATATTGAGGTGATTATAGACCGCTAGAAAATGGCGAAGTAGGCGCGACTGCATTCCCTAGCCCTTCCTCCCAGCCGGTCTTGCGCCGGCATCATGAGGCGGCTGACGCTAGCACACCCGCTCCGCACCCGCTATGTGCCCGCTTTCCCGAGCAATGCCCGATCGAGCCGCTGCTCCAACTCGACGCGCTCTTCCGGACTCCAGCTGCGGAACCCCCGGCCGGTTTTGGCACCGGTATCGCCCGCGGCGACGAGATCGACGAGGAGCTTTTGCGGGGCACGGCTGACATCGAGGTCGGGTAGGATGGTCTCGTGGATCGCCAGGGTCAGGGCGAGGCCGACGAGATCCGACTGTTCGAGCGGCCCCATGATCCCGAGCCGCGCGCCGAAGCTGTCCTTCACCACGGTATCGATCGTCTCGGCGTCGCAGACCCCCGCCTGGACGAGGGCGATCGCCTCGCGCTTGAGGGCATGCTGCAGCCGGTTGCCGATAAAGCCCGGGATATCCTTCCAGACGTGAACGGGGCGCTGACCGACTTCCGCCAGCAGAGCCATCGTCTGGTGGACGGTCTCGTCGGAGGTTTCCACGGCTTGGATAACCTCGACCAACCGCACGGCATAGGGCGGGTTCCAGAAATGTGTTCCGACGATTCGGGCGCGCCGGGAGACGTCGACGGCGATCCGGGCAATTGGGATGACCGAGGTGTTCGTCGCCAGGATGGTATCGGGCGAGCAGGCCACCTCGAGGCGGCGGAATATATCACGCTTGAGGTCGAGGTTCTCCGGCGCCGCTTCGATCGCGATGCCGATCTCCCCGCCGACATCTTCGATCGCGGCGATGTAGGTCACCCGCCCGGCGATGGCCTCGTCCAGCCCACGCGCCCGGCTGATCTGGCGCAGCCGCTCCGGGGCGGCTTCGACGATACCAGGGCTCGGCTCCACGACGGTCACCAGCATACCCGCCGCCGCCAGGATATGCGCGATGGCGAGGCCCATGCGGCCGCCGCCGACCACGAGCGCCGGCCGATGGACGAGCGCCTCAGCCAGCGGTAAATCCGCCGTCGACATACATCACCTGTCCTGTGCAGAAATCGGAGGCGGGCGACAGCAGATAGAGCCCCATGCCGACGAGGTCCTCGGCCTCGCCGAGCCGACCGAGCGCGATCCGGGATAAGGAGCGCTGCCGCGTCGCCTGGCCGAGTTCGTCATCGCCGAACATCCAGGCCGTCAGCTTGGACCGGAAGACCGTCGGCGCGATCGCATTCACGGTGATCCCGTATTTTCCCCATTCCGTGGCGAGCACCCGGGTGAGCGCATCCGTGGCCCCCTTGGAGGTGCAATAGGCAGTGTATCCGGAGATGTTGCCGTGCCGCCCGCGCACGGAGGACATCAACAGGACCTTGCCTTTGACCTGCTGGGCGATGAAATGCGTGCCGACCGACTTGGTCATCAGCCAGGCGCCGCGGACATTGGCGTCCATCACCGACTGCCAGTCCTCGTATTCCATCTCGTGGATGAAGCCGGCCTTGTTGTAGCCCGAGGCGACGATCAGCTGATCGAGGCGTCCATAGGCCTGCAAGGCCGCGTCTCTGAAGCGGTCGGCGTCGGCGAGCGTGTCCGGCCGCCCATAGACGGTGGTCACGGCGCCACCCAAGCCGCGGATCTCGTCCGCGACCTCGTCGAGTTCCGTCTGCGATGCGCCGGCGATCGTGACGCTCGCCCCGAGGGCGGCGAGCGCGATCGAGATCGCCCGGCCGAACGCCCCGGAAGCCCCGGTGATGAGCGCCGACTTGCCCTCGACCTGGAAGAGCGAGAGCGGATTGCGCAGCGGCTCGGAGATCATTTTTCGCCTCTCGGTGTCACGATCACGACCAGCATCCGAGCCACGGTCTTGCCCCAGTTGAGGATCGACCGAGCTTCGCCGCCGGCGAGATGGCAGGAGTCGAGCGGGCCGAGTATCTGCTCGCCGTCGTCGAGGCCGATCGTCACCTCGCCATCCAGCACGACGTAGTACTTTTCCGTGGGCGAAGCCGAACGGTCGGCGCCGCCGCCCGGCAGGAAATACGACAAGGAGATCGTGACACCGTCCGTCCGGGTCGCGGCACCACCCTGCAGCCGTAGCCCGGCCATGTCGAAATGCCCGGTCGTCTCGTATTTCTGGGCGTCGGAAAAACGGGTGATCTGCATGGATCAGTGCCCGTTGCCGAGCCGGAATTTTTGGTCGGGATCGACCACCGCGATTACGCGAACGATGCAGCCTTCGCCATCCGGCCAGCGCCAGGGGAAAGCCATGAAGGTGCAGCGCCGGCCGGTCACGAGATCGAGATCGCCCCCGACATTCTCGATCCCGGGGATGCCCGCCCCCATCATGATCTTGTGCGACGGCTCCCAATGCGGGAAATCATCGAGGATGTCGCGGCCATGTAGGGCTCGGTACTCGTCGTTGAGATGTGGGTGCGACGGCCCCGGGCCGTGATCCGCGAGCTTGGTGCCGAGCGGATGATCCAACGCCTGGACATCGACGCCGACCATCTTGACCCCGCGCTCGACGATCCATTCCGCCGCCTCCTTATAGAGGCCGGGCGAATAGGCATAGTAATCGTCGTTGTCGCCGAGCTTGTGGTGGCTCCCGGTATTGATCATCAGGATATCGCCTCGCTCGATGCGCGGCGTAACCTTTTCCAGATCGTCGGGCGTGATGACGCCCCACTTGTCCTTCGGGATGGAAACCGCGACGCCGGTACCGAAAAAGCGCCAGGGCTCGTAGCCCGCCAGGGTCCGGCCATTCGCCGTCACATGGATTTCGGCATCCATATGGGTGGACCGGTGCATGATGCCTTCGTATTGCTGCACGAAGACGCCATCCTTGGCATGGAACTTGAGCGTGCGGATGTTGAGATTGGAGCTCGACGGCCATTGCGGGGCGCCGTGCCCGATGTAGTTGGTGAGGTCGTAATAGACGAGCCCATTGGCTCCCTGGATCGGTCCGGACATGCTTGCTTCCTGTTCTGGCTCTCCGCTCAGCGGGCGCCGGCTTCGATGCGATAGCTCCCGCCGGGATCGATGATCGCCATCAGCCGGATGACGCAGGCATCGCCGTCCATCCACCGCCAAGGCAGCGCGTGGATCGTGCAGCGTGTGCCGAGCAACTCCCGAACATCGCCGCCGACATTCTCGATGGTCGGAATACCCGCCGACAGCAGACGGCGATGGGCGGGATTCCAGTCGGGAAACGCCTGCTTCGGGTCGCGGCCCTGTTCCGTGCGATATTTCTGCGGCAGCCGGCGCATCAACGGGCCGTTGCGCTGCAGTCCGAGCGACGTGGCCAGCGGATGGTCGATCGCCGGGGTATCCATGCCGACGAGGTGCGCGCCCCGTGCGACGAGCCAATCGGCCGCCCCCAGCGACAAGCCGGGCGCCTCGCCGAAATATTCCTGGCTGTCCGAGTATTTGAGGTGCCAGCCCGTGACGATCAGCACGATGTCGCCGGGCTCGACGCGCGGCGTCGCGGCGGCGAGATCGTCCGCGGTGACGGATTCCCAGCGCGCCTTCGGGATCGAGAGAATGACCCCGTTTCCGAAGAAGCGATCGATCGGCAATTGCCCGACATAGGCGCCGCCCTGGATCAGATGGATGGGCGCGTTCATATGCGTCGAGCAATGCATGTTGGCGATCAGCTTCTGGCTCATCACCCCGTCCTTGGCGTGGTTGACCGCGCGTTCGAGCTTCACATCGGCATCGCCGGGCCAGACCGGGATGCCATGGCCCCAAGGATGGCTCAGTTCGACGAAACGCAGCCCGGTTCCGGGTTCGAAGGTGTCAGGCATCGGTCGTCCTCTTGGTCATTGAGTTCACCACGCGTTTTCCACCCGCGATGAGTGTGCAAGCCGCGGCTCATGCTCGTCCAATAACTTGCCGGCCAAAGGCGATAACCGGCGGCTATCTCGTCCCCGCGCGTGGCGGCTTGGCCCGCGTCTAGCGAGACGCCGCTGAAGGGCAGCGCGCGGCATCCAGAGGCAGGAATGCCTGTTCCGCCGGCACCTCCGCGATCTTCTTGTAGTAGTCCCAAGGCGCCTTCGATTCGGCGGGCGACTTCACCTGATACAAAGCGAGGTCGTACATCACCCGGCCATCCGCCCGCAGCGTGGTCTGGCGCCCGAAATAATCGAGCGGGTGCGACTTGAGCCAGGTCATCACCGGATCGGCGGCGTCCCCACCGGTTTCCTTGACGGCGCGGAAGTAGTTCGTCAGGCCGGCATAGATGTTCGCCTGCTCCTTGGTCGGCATGGCGTGCTGGATGGCGAAGAAGCGGCGGGCGAAGGCTCGGCTGGCCTCGCTCTCATCCCAATAGTAGCCACTGGTGACGTAGAGGCCTTGCGCGTCGGCGAGCCCGATCGAATGGACGTCGGAGATGTAGACCAGCAGCGCCGCGAGCTTCTTGCCGCTTGCCGCGAGGCCGAATTCGCCAGCCTGCTTGATCGAGGTGATGGTGTCGATCGACGCGTTGGCGAAAGCCACGACCTGGGCCGGCGAGGATTGCGCGGTGATCAGGTACGAGCTGAAATCGGTGGTCTGCATCGGCGCCTGCACGCTGCCCACCAGCTCGCCGCCGGCCGCCTGCAATATGGCTGTCGCATCGCGCTGCAGGGCATGGCCGAAGGCGAAATCCGCCGTCACGAAGAACCATTTGCGAAGACCCTGGGCGACCAGCGCGCGCACCGTGCCTTGGGCGAGCGCGCTGGTGTCGTCGGCCCATTGCAGCGTCCAGGGGGAGCACTGCTCCCGGGTGAGATCGGTGGTGAGCCCCGCGGTGATCAGCAGCACCTTGTGCTTTTCCCGGGCAACGGCCTGCACGGCGAGCGCCACGGAGGAGACCGGAACGTCGACGATGATGTCGATGCCGTCCTGATCGAACCATTGGCGCGCGATCGTCGCGGCCGTATCGGGCTTGCTCTGCATATCGGCACTGATGAGAGTGATCGGCTTGCCGTCGATCGCGCCGCCGACATCCTCGATCGCCAGCCGCGCCGCGGTGACGGCGCCCACCCCTCCGGTGGACGAGGCATAACCGCTCATGTCGCCGAGCACGCCGATCTTGATCGCCTTCTCCCCGGCGTGCGCCGCCGACCCGCCGAGAAGCACCAGCGCCCCGGCAAGCCAGATCATCCGCCTCATTCCATCGCTTCGCATCGCTTCCATCCCTAGCTGACGCCTTGTTTCCGGCGCTCTGCGGACGATCCCCCGGAAAGGAACCGTGATGTTCGCTTGTATATTCCGCTGCCGGCCACGATGGCGGCATAGGCATCGCGCGTATTGAAGCTCGTCGACGGTCACAGGACCGCACTCACACCCAGGTCAAGACCGCTTCCGACCTGATGCGGGGCGCGGCCGAAGAGTGCGAAACCTCATGGGGATGCGTCCAATGAATAGCACGCCGAAATAGATAACCTTCGGCTATCTCGGCAAGGTCGCCGACGCGTTCGCGAAACGGCTCCGAGCCGTAGCGACCTGGGACAAACGCGGCGAAAACCAGGGCGTATCTCTTATATTGTGATTATATATTTCATAATATAGTATATTGCGTGATTATAGAGTCGCCCGATGGCGGGTGCGACTCAAGGCGGCCGGCGCCGTACTCTTCCTCACAGGCCCAAAGGACCAGGACGCATTCGGGCTACTGGTCGGACTCGGCAGACCAGCACAGCCCCCACCAACCAAAAAAATGCCGGGATGGGGGGGTTTATGTATCATCGTCGGAACATTCTGCTCGGATCCATGGCGGCGGCTCTGGCCGTCTCGTGGCGGTCGGCCTCCGCTGCCGACACGGTGAAGCTCGGGGCCGTCATTCCAACGACGGGGCCGCTTGCCGAGGCCGGCCGGTACGCGCTTCAAGGCGCCACCCTGGCCGTCGACGAGGCGAACCGGGCCGGCGGCGTGTCCGGCAGGCCCGTCGAACTGGTGATCGAGGACGATCAATCCACCAATCCAGGCACGGTACTCGCCTTCAACAAGCTGATCAGCGATCCGGAAATCACGGCGATACTGGGCCCGACCCGGAGCACCCAAATCGGGGCGATCGCGCCCGACATTTTGAAGGCCGGCAAGCCGGTGATGATCGGCGGCACGGATCCACGCCTCACCCAGGCCGGGAATCCCTGGCTGTTCCGCTGTCGCCCGAACGATATCTATACCGCGCGCGTGATCGCCGCCTTTGGTCTGGAGACGCTCGGCAAGCGCAAATGGGCGATCGTTCATTCGACCGATGCGTTCGGCACCAGTGCCAGCCAGTTGCTGATCGATGCACTGGCAAAGCAGGGTGTCACACCCGTCCTGCGGCAGGGGCAGCCCAACAACTCGCTGGATTTCACGCCCGTGGCGCTCGCGGTGAGGCAATCCGGCGCCGATATCGTCTCGAGCTTCATCACCTTCGAGACCGATCTCGCGGTTTTCGCGCGCCAGCTCCGCCAGCTCGGCGTCAACCTCCCCTGGATCGGTTCGCCATCGATCACGACGACGACGGCGTTGAAGCTCGCCGGGGCAGCGCTTTACGGCACGTTCGGGGTTGCCGATTTCCATCGCGACGCCAATCCCGAGGCGCGGGAATTCGCGCAGGCCTACCAGGCGAAATATGGCACGGCGCCCGATTTCTTCGGCGCATGGCCCTATGACGCGACCCGCATCCTCACCCTGGCTCTCAGCCAAGGGGGAGGCGGCGAACCCCAGCAAATCCGGGATGCTCTGCTCTCGCTGCGCGGGTACCGAGGGGTTGAAGGCACCTACGGTTTCGACCGCAACGGCGACGGCTTGCACAGCTACAACATCGTGAAGAATGTCGACGGCACCGTGGTGCTCGACCGCCATATCGAATTCGACGACTGACGGCGGATGCGGGGGAATCGGATGCCCGAAAATCGAATTCTGGAAAACAGGAGAACGGAATGAAGCTGCTGGTGGTGCAGGGCGCCACCATGGTTTGGCTCGGCAAGCGCGAGCCCGAGATCTACGGAACCACGACGGCCGCGGAACTGGATGCGATGCTGCAGCGCCACGCCGAAGCGCGGGGTGCGACCCTCGATATTTTCTACACGAATGTCGAAGGGCACGCGATCGACCGGATCTATCTGGCCGCCGAGCAGGGTATCGACGGGATGCTGCTTAATCCGGCGGGCTTTCTCCATACCGGCTTCGCGCTTCGGGACTGTTTGCGCTCCATGCGCTTTCCCTGCATCGAGGTGCATATGAGCAATATCGACAAGCGCGGCTTCAAGTCGGTGACCGCCGAAGCCGCCACGGGGATGATCACGGGCCTCGGCACGAAATCCTATCTGGTTGGGCTGGATGCGTTGGTCTCGTTGGTGGGCGACGGCCAGAAAACCGGCTGACCCTTTACCGCCCTTTAGTTGAACGAACCTCTTATATTGTGAGTGGCCATTTCATAAAGTAGGATATCGGCACCACTATCAGGAGCCACCCGATGTCGCTGACACAAACCACCCCTCTCGACGTGACGCGGGATCCACCCCTGGCCCGGATGCTGATCGGCGGCGCCTGGCGCGGCGGCGAGGTCCATGACGATGTCGTCGATCCGTATCGCGGCGAAGTGGTCGGGCGCGTCGCCCGGTCGACCCTGCGCGACCTCGACGATGCGCTGGTGGCGGCGGTCGCCGCCAAGCCCATCATGGCCGCCATGCCGGGCTATCAGCGCGCGGCCCTGCTGCGCCGGGTGCAAACGCTGATCGTCGAGCGCGCGGACGAGATCGGCGAGATCATGACGCGGGAAACCGGCAAGGCGATCAAGGACGCCAAGGCCGAAGTCCTGCGCTCCCAGGACACGCTCTCCCTGGCGGCGGAGGAAGCCATCCGCATCGAGGGCGAGCACGTACCGCTCGACGGCACCGCCATGGGGGCGGGCAAGATGGCGTTCCTGCTGCGCTTTCCGGTCGGCGTGGTCGCCGGCATCACCCCTTTCAACGCGCCGTTCAACCTCGCCTGCCACAAGATCGCCCCGGCGCTGGCCGCCGGGAACAGCATCGTCATCAAGGCTCCGCCCCAGGCGCCGCGCGTGGTGGCGAAACTGGTCGAGCTGTTTCACGAAGCCGGAACACCCGCCGGATCGGTCGGCCTGCTGTTCGGCAACGAGGTCGGTCCGGCGCTGGTCCGCGACCCAAGGGTCGATTTCGTCACCTTCACCGGTTCGTCCCGCGTCGGGCGCGAAATCAAGGGTGCCAGCGGGTTGACACGCGTGGCGCTCGAACTGGGCGGCAACGGCGCCACCATCGTGCACGAGGACGCCGATCCCGCGATCGCGGCACCGCTCTGCGCCCGCAATTCGATGCGGCTCGCGGGCCAAAGCTGCATCTCCGTCCAGAATGTCTACGTGCATGAAAGCCTGGCCGACCAGGTCATCGCGCTGATGGTGGCGGAGATCGGCAAGCTCAAGGCCGGCGACCCGCTCGACCCCGAGACCGATGTCGGCACGCTGATCGACGAGGCGGCGGCCCGGCGTGTGGAGAGCTGGGTCGAGGAGGCACGGGCCTCGGGCGCGCGCGTGCTGACCGGCGGCGTCCGCACCGGCGCCCACTACGCGCCGACCCTGCTGACCGATATCGATCGCTCCCAGAAGGTCGTCTGCGAGGAAGTGTTCGGTCCGGTTGTGAGCGTGCACCGCTACCGCGACATCGAGACGGTGTTCGAGCAGATCAATGCCAGCCCCTATGGCCTGCAATGCGGCATTTTCACCGCGTCGCTGGCGACCGGCATGCGCGCGATCCGCGCGATCCGCGCCGGCGGCGTCATCATCAACGGCACGTCGACCTGGCGAACCGATCAGCTCCCCTATGGCGGCGTCAAGGACAGCGGCATCGGCCGCGAAGGTCCGCGCTATGCCATGCGGGACATGACCGAGGAGCGTCTGGTTGTCTTCAATCTGTAGACGGTGCTTCGATCTGGAATGCGGAGCGCTATGCTATGTCGCGAGACCGCTCGATATCGTGCGACAGCGCCAAAATAGGTTGGGCCGAAAACGTGGTTGATGCAGTGAAGGAAAAGCCCGCGCGACGCAAGAAGGCGGCGGCATCCCCGGAAATCGACATGCCGGAAGGGGAAATCCCGGCCGGGCCGCCACCGACGGAAAAGGGCGGTGGCGTGCAGTCGCTCGCCCGAGCCTTCAGCATTCTGGAAGAGATCGCCCGGGCGCGCGACGGCATCACGCTGGTCGCCCTCAGCAAGCGCGTCGGCCTGCACAACAGCACGACCTTTCACCTCACCAAGACGATGGTGTCGCTCGGCTATATTCGGCAGGACGCGGACACCAAGAAATATCGGATCGGGCGACCCTTGTTCGTGCTGGCGTCGAGTTCGCTCGATGAGGTCGAGTTGGTCAGCCTGGCCGAGCCGTTCCTGGAGGAACTGACCCGGGCGACAGGAGAAAGCGCGCATCTCGCCATCCGCTCGGGCGACGAGATCGTCATCGTCGCGCGGGCGGCCGGCACCGGCGCGTTCCAGCTGACCAGCCGGGTCGGCGTGGTGCGCCCGGCCCATGCGACGGCGCTCGGCAAGGTGTTTCTGGCGACGATGAAGCCGGCCGAACTCAACTCGTACATCAACCGCAACGAGCTGCGCGCGTTCACCCCCAAGACGCTGATAACCATCGATCAGTTGCAGCCCGAGATCGATGATGTGCGACGCTCCGGCGTCGCCTTCGACGACAGCGAGTTCGACGGGGAGATCCGCTGCGTCGCGGTGCCGGTCCGCGACTTCGCCGGACGCGTCACCGCCGCCATCGGCGTCTCGGGCCCGGTCTGGCGCCTGTCGCTGCAGACGCTGAACAAGCAAGTGCCGCTGATCAAGGAAATCTCCGACCGGTTGTCGCAGGAGCTAGGCTATCGACTGATTTCCTCGCCCGAACCCGGCGAGGCGTGATCGCCCGCGGATGGCGACCGGAACCCGCACACCCGGCATCACACAGAGCCTCAGGCCGGATCGCGCGTACGATGTGATCGTGCTGGGAGCCGGAGCCGCCGGCCTCACCGCCGCCGCCCTAGCGGGAGCAAGCGGCCTCGACGTCCTCCTGGTCGAGAAATCGTCGCAAGTAGGCGGCACCGCGGCGATTTCCGGCGGCATGGTATGGGTCCCGGCCAATCGGAAGATGGCAGCGGCCGGCCTTGCCGATAGCCCGGCGGCGGCGCGGCGCTATCTCGACGCGACCGTGCCCGACCTGCAAGACGGCGATCTCGCCCTGCGCTTCCTCGACCAAGCCGACCAGGCTATCGCGGCGATCGAGGATGTGACGGCGCTGCGCCTGCGCCCGGTCAAAGCCTATCCCGACTACTATCCCGACCTGCCCGGCGCGACCCTCGGCGGCCGCGTGCTGGAGCCGGAGCCCTACGACGCAGGCCGGTTGGGCGACGCCTTCCGGCTGCTGCGCGCGCCCCTGCCCGAGTTCATGCTGTTCGGCGGCATGATGGTCGACCGCGCGGACATCCCACATTTCCGCCGCATCCTGCGCTCGCCGCGTTCGGCCGCCCGCGCGGCACGGCTGGTCCTGCGCTATGCCCGCGAGCGGCTGATCGCGCATCGGGGCACGACGCTGGTGCTGGGCAACGCCTTGGCCGGGCGCCTGTTCGAAACCGTGCTCGCAACCGGCGTCGATCTCAGCCTCGATACCGAGGTCGACCATCTGGTGGTCGCGGAGGGCGCCGTGCGCGGTGTCGTGGTCCGCGACGCGGCGGGCCAGCACAGGGTCACGGCACGCCGGGGCGTGATCCTCGCCACCGGCGGTTTTTCCCATTCCGCCCCGATGCGTGCGCGTCACCTGCCGGCCGCCGCGGGCGCGCTGTCGGCCGTCTGCCCGACCAACACCGGCGACGGGATCGCGCTGGGCCTCACGGCCGGCGCCCGGATGGGCAAGGACAATGCGAACAACGCCTTCTGGACGCCGGTATCGCGGTTCCGCCGGGCGGATGGCAGCGACGCCGTGTTTCCGCACACCGTCACGGATCGCGGCAAGCCGGGGCTGATCGCCGTGGATGGATCCGGCCACCGCTTCGCCAACGAGGCGGTGTCCTATCACGAGTTCGTGCAGGCCATGTTCCGCGCTCATAATCTTGGTCCGGCGATCCCTTGCCACCTGATCTGCGACCGGCATTTCCTGTGGCGCTACGGCCTCGGCGCGATCAAGCCGTTCACGCCGACCCCGTCGCTGCGGCAGGCGAAGCGGACCGGCTATCTGCGCCAGGCCGACAGCATCGAGGAGCTGGCCCGGCGGATCGAGGTCGACCCGAGCGCGCTGACCGAAACCGTGGAAGGCTATAATCGGGAGGCGCGGCAGGGGCGCGACCCCGCCTTCGGGCGCGGTGGGAACGCCTATCAGCGGCATCTGGGCGATGCCGCCCAACAGCCGAATCCCTGCGTCGCACCGATCGAGACGCCGCCGTATTTCTCGGTCGCCCTCTACCCGGGCGACCTCGGAACGGCCCTCGGGCTCGAAACCGACGACAGCGCGCGCGTGCTAGGCCCGGACGGGCATGCCGTCGGACGGCTCTACGCCTGCGGCAACGATATGAACTCGGTGATGAAGGGCGCCTATCCCGGGCCGGGCATCACGCTGGGGCCGGCGCTTACCTTCGGCTACCTCGCCGTACAGGCGCTCCTGGCCGACGGCCGGAGCGATTAGCCGACCGCCGCGAGCCCGCCGACATAGGCTTCGACCACACGCCGGTCCTGCCGCAGCGATGCCGAGGGGCCGGCCGCCACGATGTGTCCGTCCTCCAGGACGATCGCCCGGCTGGCAAAGCGCAGGGCGGCCCGCGCGTTCTGTTCGGCGACCAGGATCGTCAGCCCCGTCGGCAGCAGGGTCGCCAGCGAGGCGTAGAGTTCCGAGATGACACGGGGCGCCAAACCGGTCGACGGCTCATCGAGGATCAGCAGCCGGGGCTCGTTCATCAGGGCCCGGGCGATCGTCACCATCTGCTGCTCGCCGCCGGACAGGTAGCAGCAATGGGTCTCGAGCAGCGGCTGGAGCTTGGGAAAGATGTCGACCATCTGGCCGATGCGCCGGCGGCGGGCACCCGCCTCCATCCGCGCCGCGCCGATTTCGAGGTTCTCCACGACCGACATGCTGGGGAACAATTGGCGCCCCTCCGGTGCATAACCGATGCCGAGCCGCGCACGCTGGAACGTCGGCAGGTCGCGCATGGACACGCCGTCGAATGCGATGTCGCCCGTCTTGGTGCGGATCTCCCCCATGATGGCGCGCAGCATCGAGGTCTTGCCGGCACCATTGGCGCCGATCACCGCGGCCGATTCGCCGGGGGCGAGCTCGAAGCCGATCTGCCGGATGGTGGCGACCTTACCATAGCCGGCGCTGACGTCGTCCAAGCGCAGGATCGACGGACGCGGGATCGGCGGAGGCAGGATCGGCTGGGCCGCGCCGGGTTCACGCGTCATATTCGGCTCCCATATAGGCTTCGACCACGATGGGGTCGCGCAGGACTTCGCGGGGAATGCCCTCGGCGATGGTGCGTCCGAAATCGAGTACCTGAACGCGCGCCGCCAAAGGAGCGATGGCCGGCAGCACGTGCTCGATCGCGACGACGGCCGTGCCGCGCGCGATCGCCGCGCGCAGCGCGTCGTGGACGCGTTCGATTTCCTGCAAGGTCATGCCGGCCATGGCCTCGTCGAGCAGCAGTACCCTCGGTTTCAGCGCCAGGGCACGGCCGATCTCCAGCAGCCGCTGGCGGCCGGGCGGCAGCAGATCGGGCGGATCGTCCCAGCGATCGAGCAGGCCGATCCGGTCGAGAATCTCGGTCGTCGCCCGCACCGCCTCGTGGCGATCGGGTGCCACGCTCGCGGCAGCGACCAGGACCGTTTCCCACACGCTCATCGATCGGAACAGCCGGCTGGTCTGGAACGTACGGGCGATGCCGCAGCGTGCAAGCCGGAACGGTGCGATGCCGAGGATCGGCTGCCCGTCGAGCAGAACCTGGCCACCGGTCGGTCGGTGAAAGTTGGACATGAGGTTGAACAGGCTGCTCTTGCCGGCGCCGTTCGGGCCGATGATGGCCAGCATCTCGCCCGCCCGCACGTCGAGGTCGACTTCGGTCACGGCCTTGACGCCGCCGAACCGCACGCTGAGCTTTCGGCAGGTCAGCACGGGAGCGCCGCCCGCGTCGCGCGGCACGGCTGTCGTGGTAACCGGAGAAGCGGAGGCGGCAAGGGGCGGCCCCCAGATCGGGGCGCGCCGGATCCAGCCGCGCTGCCGCAGGGCGCCCATCAACCCGGTGGGCGCGAAGACCGCGATCGCCATGGTCAGCACGCCCAGCACGATTTGCTGTTCCATCGGGAAACTCGCCCATAGGAAGGTCGACAGCAGCGAGACCAGCACTCCACCGATCACCGGCCCCCACACGGTGCCGATGCCCCCGGCCAGCACCATCAACACGCTCTGCAACTCGATCGTGCCGGCGAAGGCGCTGCTGGGATCGAGGTAGCCGACATTCCAGACGTATAGGGCCCCGGCGACGGCGGCGAAGGCGGCGCTGATGCAGAAGGCGATGACCTTGGCCTTCCAGATATCGACACCGGCCGCCTGGGCCGCGACGGGATCGTCGCGCGTCGCCATCAGAGTAAGGCCGAGACGCGACCGGGAAACGGCGTAGGTAATGGCGACCGCGACGGCGGTGATGCCGATGGCGACGATGGCCGTCAGGTTCGGCGACTCGGCACCCGGCACCGTGGTCCCCATCGGACCGCCGGTGATGTCGATCGAACTCGCCGTGAGCTGGAAGATCCGAGCCAGCCCGAACATGCCGAGCGCGAAGAAGATGCCGCTGAGCCGCAGCATGATCAGGCCGAGCGGCAGCGCCACCAGGGCGGCGGCGGCCCCGGCGATGCCCATCGCGACGTACCACGGCACGTCGAGGTTCAGGATCGCGACGGCCGCGGCGAAGGCGCCGAACCCGAAGAACGCGACCTGGCCGAACGACACATAGCCGGTGAAGCCGCTGATGACGTTCCAGCCCACGGCCAGCAACACCATCATCACCATCTGGAATAGGGTCTGGGCCTGATATCCGGTGCCGAAACCGGCGATCGCGAGTCCGACCAGAAGCACGGCCGCGAAGACGAGGCCTTCCCCATAGCGCTGTTTCATACCCGCCCCACCCGCCCGAGCAGCCCCTGCGGGCGACACACCAGAACACCGATGAAAACCAGATAGATGAGGGCGCTCGCGGCATTGGAGCCGTACAGGTATTGCGTGAACACCTCGACCAGCCCGAGCAGCTCGGCGGCGAGGAACGCCCCGCCGTAATTGCCGAGGCCACCGAGCGCGATGAGCGTGAAGGCCTGCACCGTCAACTCGCTGCCCGAGGCGGTCTGGAAGGGGATCAGCGCGATCAGCAGCGCGCCGGCGCTGCCCGCCATCGCCGAACCGAGCGCGAAGGCCAGGATGCGCAGCCAGACGATGTCGAGACCGCAGGATGCCGCGCCGAGCCCGGATTGCGCCACGGCCCGGACGGATTTCCCGAGCATCGTATGGGTCAGCCAGATATGGACCACGATCGCGATGGCGAAGGCGATCGCCGAGCACATCAACAGCGCTTCCGGGATCGCGATCGTGCCGAGCTGGATCGAGCCCTGCAGGAAGGGGATCGACTGGAACTGCGAGCCCCAGAGCAGAAAGCTCGTATTGGCCACGACGTAGGACAACCCGAAGGTCGCGAGCAGAGTACGCAGTTCCGCATCCGGCCGACCGAGCCCGATGCGCTCGATCACGCCGAACTGGACCAGCGCGCCGAAGGCGAAGATCAGCAGCCCGGCGATCGGGAAGGAGACCGCCGGGCTGACCCCGAAGGTTTCGAACAGGGTCAGCGCCAAAAGCCCCCCGAAGACGATGAAGTCGCCATGGGCCAGGTTGACGACCTTCATGACGCCGTAGATGAGGTTCAGGCCCTCGGCCATCAGGAGGTACACGCCGCCCCAGATGAGGCCTAGAATGACGAGGGTCGCGACGGTGGTGAGCATGGTGCCTCGGAGCTCGGGATCACAGGGCGGGGGCGGACCGGGTTATCTCCAGCCGGGTTAACTCCAGCCGGGTCATTTCCAGCCGGGATGCGGCAGGACCGGATCGGTCGTCGCATCCGCTTTCGGCCAGACGAGCTCCTGCTGGCCGTTCAGCCATTGCAGGGCGTAGCTGCCATAGCCGAGCTGCTTGCCGTTCTGGTCGAGCTCGTAGTGCCCCACCACGGTCTCCTCCGCGGTCTTCACGAACTCCGCCCGGATCTTGTCCTGATCGAGGCTGCCGACCTTTTTGATGACGTCGCCGAACACCTTCATGGAGGCATAGGCCACGGCGGCGTGATAGGTCGGGTCGAGGTTGTACTTTTCGCGGAAGGCCGCCACGAACTCGACGTTGCCCTTGGTCTTCAGCGTCTTGAAATAGAGGGTCGTGCCGAACACGGTCTCGGCCGCCGTGCCCAGCCCCTTGTAGAATTCAGGCTCGACCGGGCCGATGCTGAACGCGAACATCTTGGCCTGAACGTTCTGCGACTTCGCGGCGCGCACGATGCCTTGCGCATCCGCCAGATAGGTCGCGCCGATGATGACGTCCGGCTTGGCCTCCGACGCCTTCAGCACCAGCGCACTGAAATCCGTCGTTGTCGGCGCATAGGTTTCCTTGAAGACGACCGTGAGGCCCTTCTCCTTGGCCTTTTCCTCGATGCCCTGGGCGAGTTGCTGGGGGAACTGAGTGTTCTGCACCAGGATCGCGATGGTCTTGTAACCCTTGGCCGCCGCCAGATCGATGATGGGCGCCATGTAGCGCGACGTCTGGGTCATCGACTGTATCAGATAGGGATACTTGCCCTCGAAATGCTCCACATTCGCCGCCAGCGACGGCATGACCTTTTTCGCCCGGTTGACCACCGGGGCCACGGCGCCGACCAGGTCCGTCTGGTAGGGGCTGAGCAGCAGATCGACCCGATCGTCGGTCAACAGCTTCTGATAGAGCTGCACCGCGGTCGCCGGATTGCCCTGATCATCGTATTTCACGATCTGGAGCTGCCGTCCGAGCAGGCCGCCGGACTTGTTGATCTGATCGACCGCGAGCTCGTAGCCGCGCAGCTCGTAGCTCGCCGGCGGAGAGAAGGGTCCGGTCTGGGTGATCGCCAGCCCGATTTTGATCGGTCCCGTATCTTGTGCGGAGACAGGGGGCGCGAAGACGGCGGGCACGCCGAGCGCGAGCAGGGCCAGCCCGGCGGCGACGCATGCCGAGAGGCCCGCCCGTCGTGTCACGTCCGAGCGCACCGCGTCCTTGGGCTCGACCAGATCCAGCATGTTTCTCTCCCCTGCTTTTCGCCTTGAACGGCTGTTGGGCCGCATTGCCTCAAAGTCCCCGGCAACATCGACCATATGCGACATAATGATCTATAATTTTCCAATGTCGCAAGTTTATCGATGCGCTCCGTCGACTTCCCGACTAAATATTATCGGCACGATGGGAGTCGAGATGGCGGCCCACCACTGCCAAATCGGCTTCGAAATTCTCATAAATGCATGATATTATGAGGATATATTGACAGGCTCATTGCCCCGGCCGGCCGTCTCGATGGTGGAAGATATTTCGACGATATACGATTTTTCGCGATGATGATTGACATGCGGCATTCTGAAAAAATAGCCTCATCGAAACGATGGCGGTATTGGGGGTTAAGGTGGACACTGATTTCTCGGCAGCCACATCGCGGGTCTGGCTCGTCACAGGATGCTCAAGCGGCCTCGGCCGCGCCCTCTGCCAGCGGGTCCTGGAGACCGGGGACCGGGTCGTCGTCACGGCCCGCAACACCGCCTCGATCGCCGATCTGGTCGCCGAATACCCCGGCCACGCCCTTCCCCTGACACTCGACGTCACCGATCCCGGCAGCATCGCCGCCGCGGTCGACCAAGCCGTGGCCCGGGCCGGGCGCATCGACGTGCTGGTCAACAACGCGGGCTACGGCATCGTCGGCGCGCTGGAGGAGATCGACGAAACGGAAGGGCAGCGGGTCTTCGATGCCAATGTCTTCGGCACCTACCGGGTGATCCGGGCGCTGCTGCCGCATATGCGGGGGCGGCATGCCGGCCACATCCTGAACATCTCGTCGATGGGCGGCCTGGTCGCCGGCGCCGGCTTCGCGTTTTACAACGCGACCAAGTTCGCCGTCGAAGGCATGTCCGAGGCCCTGGCGCTGGAGGTCGCCCCGTTCGGCATCAAGGTCACGATCGTCGAACCCGGCCCCTTCCGGACCGATTTCCGCAGCCGATCGATGTATTCGGCACCGCCGATGGATGCCTATGCCGAGACGGTCGGATGCTTCCGAAAGGCCATGGCGGAGACCGACGGCAAGCAACCGGGCGACCCGCGCCGCGCGGCGGACGCCATGATCGCCGCCGTGAACGCGGCCGAACCGCCCCTGCACTTGCCGCTGGGCGAGATCTGCGTCCAGGCGATCCGCCGCAAGCTGTTTTCGGTCGGCCAGGAGATCGACCGCTGGGAAGCCGTATCGCTCGCCACCTCCTTCCTACCAGCCGCCGCGACCTGAGAGTCCCCAGCCGGCCTCATCGAGAAACAGGGAAGTCACCGTCATGCCCAAGGGCGCCGAACTCATCGTCGAACATCTCGTCAAGGAGAAGGTCCCCTACGTGTTCGGGATCTGCGGTCACGGCAATGTCGGCATGCTCGACGCGCTCTACGCGGCGCGCGACGACATCACGCTGATCTCGCCACGCCACGAACAGACGGCCGGACACATGGCCGACGGCTATTTCCGCGTGAAGCACGAGGCGGTCGCGACGCTGACCTCCTGCGGGCCGGGATCGGCCAATCTGATCATGGCGACCGCCCTGGCGCTGTCGGATTCCTCGGCCTTTCTCGCCATCACGGCGAATGTGCCGACCTCGCAATTCAACCGCAGCCCGTTCCAGGAGCTGAACCGCCATAACCAGGCGGATTTCCCCAATGTGATGCGTCCGGTGGTGAAGCGCAGCTATCAGCCGAGCCGGGTCGACATGCTGCCGCTGGCCCTGCGTCAGGCCACCAGCACGATGCTGTCGGGCCGCGCCGGGCCGGTGAACATCGATGTCCCCTTCAACCTGTTCCAGGAAGAAGCCGATGTTGCCCTCGAACCGGGCGAGCCGCACCGCCTCAACCAGCGGCGCAGCTCGGCCGACGCCGCCGATGTCGCGACGGCGGTGGACCTGCTGCTGGCGGCCGAGCGCCCTGTCGTATTCATCGGCCATGGTGTCGCCTTGTCGGAGGCCAGCGCGGAACTGACCGCCCTGGCCCACCGCCTGTCGCTGCCGGTCATCAGCTCGCCCAACGGCATGGGCTGCATCGATATGGATGATCCGCTATCGCTGGGCTTCATCGGACGCAACGGGGCCTATCCCGCCAATCAGGCCGGGCGGTTCTGCGACATGGTCCTGGCCGTGGGCGCGCGTTTCGACGACCGCTCCGCCTCGTCCTGGATGCCCGGCTATTCCTGGAATTTCCCCGATTCGAAGCTCGTCCATGTCGATGTCGACCATGCCGAGATCGGCCGGAATTACGCGGCAGATCTCGGCATCCTGGCCGATGCCCGCAGCTTCCTGCGCCAGGTACTGGCCGACCTCGACACCCGTGGCGTCGGCGCCGAGCCGCGCCTCGCGGGCTGGCACGCGGATATCGCCGAATGGCGCAAGGCATGGCACGACTTCACCGCGCCGAATTTCGAACTGCACTCCCATCCGATCCGGCCGGAGCGGATCGTGGCCGACTGCCTGAAGGTGATCCCGCGAGACGCCATCCTGACCTTCGACGCGGGCGTGCACCATAATTGGTATATGCAGTTCTGGCCGTCCCGCCACCCGCAGACCATGCTGAACAGCTGGGGATTTTCCGGCATGGGCTTTGGGCCGTGCAGCGTGCTCGGCGCCAAGCTCGCGGCCCCCGACAAAGTATGCATTTCCGTGTGCGGCGATGGCGGCTTTTCGATGGTACCGCATGTCCTGTGCACCGCCGTGGAATTCAACATCGCGGTCATCTGGGTGGTGTGGAACAACTTCGCCTGGGGCGCCATCCGCGACATCCAATACGGGCTGTTCGAGGGGCGCGAACTCGGCACCGCCTTCTATCGGCCGGACCAGAACGGCGCGCCCTACAATCCCGATTTCGCCGCCTGGGCGCGCGCCGCCGGCGTTCAGGGCGTCACCATCACCCGGTCGGAGGATTTCGCGGGGGCCCTGGAGCACGCGATCGCGGCGAACATTCCCTATCTGATCGATGTGCATGTGGACGCCAATATCCGCCCCCCCGCGACCGGCGCCTGGGCCTTACCGCCGACGCCGCACAAGGAACCGGTCTTCGGCGAGCGCCATCGGACCACCTCGTTCGCGCCGGTCGCCTGAGAATAGATCCGGAGACCTCACCCATGGCGACGATACTCGTGACCGGCGGCTGTGGCTTCATCGGGGCCGCGGTCTGTCGGCGGCTGGCGGAGCGCGGTGACACCGCGGTTGCCTTCGACATCCGGTCATCACCCGCGTTCGAGGCGCTGCGGGCGCGTTATCCTACCATCGTGTTCGCGCCCGGCGAGCTGACCGAATGGCCGCAGGTGATGGACGTCGTCCGGCGGTACCGGCCGGACGGCATCGTGCACTGCGCCGCGATCGTCGGCGTCGTGCAGTCGCTGTCGAGCCCGATCGCCACCCTGCGGGTGAATGTCGAAGGCTCGCTGAACGTGATGACCGCCATGCGGCTTCACGGCATCCGCCGCATGGTCAACCTCAGCACCGAGGAGATCTACGGCCCGTTCAGCGCCGATACGATCGACGAAACCCATCCCTGCCGTCCCATGAAGCCCTATGGCATCTCGAAATTCGCCGTGGAGCAGCTGGGCCGCGACATGGCGTCGGAACATGGCCTCAGCATCCTCCATCTGCGGACCTGCTGGGTCTATGGCCCGGGGCTGCCGCGGCCGCGCGTGCCCAAGACCCTGGTCGACGCGGCGGTCGACGGCCGCTCGCTGCATATCGAGCGCGGCGGCGATTTTCGGGTCGATCACGTTTTCATCGACGATCTGGTCGACGGCATCGTGCTGGCGCTCGACGCCCCTACCACGACGTTCGACGCCTATCACCTGGCCACCGGCACGGCCCGGTCGCTCGGCGAAATCGTCGCCATCCTGCGCGACCTCGTTCCCGGGGCCGACATTTCGATCGGGCCCGGCAACTATTCCTTCGCCGATGGCGTCGAGGTGGTCCGCAAGGGCGCGCTCGACATCACCCGCGCGCGGACCGACCTCGGCTATGCCCCTCGCTATGACATCCGGGCGGGCCTGGCCGCATGCATCGCCGCGCGGCGCGAAGAACTTCAATAATCACAAAACACCATCGGGTAGGAGGCAGACTTGGAACGCAAACCCTTCATACGCAACATCGCCGAGGTCGACTGGCTGGAGTTTCCCGGCCATTTCGGCGGGGCCTTGTCGAAGCCGCTGGTCCATCCGGACACCGCCGGTAGCCGGCATATCGACTATCGGATTTCCGCCTATCAGCCGAAGGCCCGTGTCGAGCTGCACAGCCACAAGGTGCAGGAGCAGGTCTATCATGTGCTGGAGGGCGAAGGGCTGATGGTGATAGACGGACAGCGCACCGTCGTGCGCAAACACGACGTGATCTTCCTGCCGCCCGGCATCGCCCACTCGATCGCCAATAACGGTCTCAACGACCTGGTCTTCATCGTCGTGACGACCCCGGTCAAGGACGAGTGACCCGGCCGGCGAGCCCTCGGATTACCCTCACCGGAGAGCACCATTGATCGACCTGACGCGGCGGTTCGACGTCCTGATCGCCGGCGGTGGCAACGCGGCGCTGTGCGCGGCGATCAGCGCCCGGCGCCTGGGCGCCACGGTTCTCGTTCTGGAGGCGGCGCCCAAATTCTATCGAGGCGGCAACACCCGCCACACCCGCAACATGCGGTGCGCCCATGACAGCGCCACCGCGACGCTGAGCGGCCCCTATACCGAAGATGAGTTCTGGGACGATCTGCGGCGCGTCACCGCCGGCAACACCGACGAGTTGCTCGCGCGTCACATGATCAGCCAGTCCAAGGAGATGCTGGACTGGATCGCCGAGCAGGGCGTGCGTTTTCAACCGTCGCTCGGCGGCACGCTCAGCCTGGGGCGGACCAACTCCTTCTTCCTCGGCGGTGGCCGGGCGATGCTGAATGCCCTCTATCGAACGGCGACGAGCCTGGGCGTCGAGGTCCTCTACGATGCCGAAATCGTCGATCTGGAGATCGCGGACAGCATGTTCCTGTCCGCAACCTTGCTGCGCGACGGCGAGCGGGTGGCGATCCGGGCGGCCACGCTGGTCGCCGCCGCCGGCGGCTTCGAGGCCAATATCGACTGGCTGAAGATGTATTGGGGCGACATCGCGGATAATTTCCTGATCCGGGGCACGCCCTATAATCGCGGCTCGGTACTGAAGCTCCTGCTCGACAAGGGCGTCGAGCGGATCGGCGACCCGACCCAGTGCCACGCCGTGGCAATCGACGCGCGCGCGCCCCGCTTCGACGGTGGCATCATCACGCGGCTCGACTGCGTCGTGTTCGGCATCGTCGTGAACAAGCACGCCCAGCGCTTTTACGACGAAGGCGAGGATGTCTGGCCTAAACGCTATGCCATCTGGGGGCGTCTGGTGGCGGCCCAGCCCGATCAGATCGCCTATATCGTCTTCGACGCGGCCTCGCTCGAGCTCTTCATGCCATCGCTCTATCCGCCGATCCGGGCCGACAGCATCCGCGAACTCGCCGGCAAGCTCGACCTCGACGCCGCGGCACTCGACGCGACGGTGGGCACGTTCAACGCCGCCGTGCGGCCGGGAAGCTTCGACCATACCGTTCTGGATGATTGCCGCACCGAAGGCCTGACGCCGCCGAAATCCCACTGGGCGCGACGGATCGAGACCGCGCCGTTCTATGCCTATCCGGTGCGTCCCGGCATCACCTTCACCTATCTCGGCACGCGGGTGAACAAGCAGGCCCGTATCGTGATGAACGATGGCCGTCCGTCCGCCAACATGTTCGCCGCCGGCGAGATCATGGCCGGCAACGTCCTGGGCCAGGGCTATGCCGCCGGCATCGGCATGACCATCGGCAGCGTCTTCGGCCGCATCGCGGGACAGGAGGCCGCCGCCAATGCACGCAATTGAGACTACCCTGATCGAAGCCGAACGGCTGATGACGGTGTGCAACTCCTGCCGCTACTGCGAGGGGCTTTGCGCCGTGTTCCCGGCCATGGAGATGCGGCGTGCGTTCCCGAGGGGCGATCTCAACTATCTCGCCAATCTGTGCCATGGCTGCGGTGCCTGCTACGACGACTGCCAATTCGCGCCGCCGCACGAATTCAATGTGAATGTGCCGCGGATTCTGGCCCGGCTACGCGGCGAATCCTACCAGGACTATGCCTGGCCGCGGGCGTTCTCCGGCCTGTTCGCGCGCAACGGGCTCGCGATCAGTCTGGCCACGGCGCTCAGCGTCGCGGCGTTCGTCCTCGGCTTCGCGGCGCTCAATGATCCGGCGATCCTGCTCGGCCGCCACGTCGGGCCCGGCGCCTTCTACGCGCTGATGCCGCACACGGCGATGGCGCTGCTGTTCGGCGCGGCCTTCCTTTATGCCGTTGTCGCGATCGCCATGGGGGTGCGCCTGTTCTGGCGGGACATCCAGGAGCCGGCCGCCACGCTGATCGAACCACGCTCGCTGTGGCAGGCGATGAAGGACGCGAGCCGGCTCCGCTATCTCGACGGCGGCGGTGTCGGCTGCGCGGACGGGGACGAGCGCGTGCCCGATCGGCGCAAGCTCTACCATCACCTCACCTTCTACGGCTTCCTGCTGTGTTTCGCCTCTACCGTCACGGCGACGCTCTACCACTATCTGCTCGGCCGGGAAGCGCCCTATCCCTGGTACGATCTGCCGGTCCTGCTCGGCACCTTCGGCGGCATCGGGTTGGTGATCGGCCCGGCGGGCCTGCTGGCGGCCAAGCGGCAACGCGATCCGGCGCTGAGCGACGAGACGCGCCTCGGCATGGACATCGCCTTCATCGCCATGCTGTTCCTGACCGGCCTGACCGGGCTGGCACTCGTGGTCTTCCGCGAGACGCCGACGATGGGGCCGCTCCTGGCGCTCCATCTCGGAGTCGTGTTCAGCCTGTTCCTCACGATGCCCTATGGCAAGTTCGTGCACGGCATCTACCGGTTCCTGGCGCTGACCCGATATGCCAAGGAATCCAGCGCTCTAGCCGCTGCCGGCAAAAGCGCGGCAGCCGGAGGGGCTTGAAGAATACCAACGAGCTGTTTCAAGCGGGGGGCGCCGTCACGGCAGTTTCGCCAAATACCGCGCCAGCGTCTGTATATCCCCATCGGATAGACCGCCCGCCACCTCGGTCATCGCCGCGCCCCCCGAACTGGGGCGCGCGTTCGACTGATAGTCGCGCAGCGATTTCACCAGATACGCCTCCCGTTGACCGGCAAGCCGGGGGGCGGCCTGCTGCCCGGCAAAGGTCTCGCCATGACATGAGTCGCAGTGCCGTTGTACGCCGAGCGTGTGCCCAGGCTCGGCGGACGCCGTTGTATCCTTGGCTCCTACATCCTTGGCTTCCGCATCCTTGACTTGCGGGGGCCGGCTCGGCGGCAGAGACGCGAAGAACGCCCCCAAATTGCGGATGTCGTCATCCGATAACGGGCTCGCCACCGCCTCCATGATCTCGTTCTTGCGCCGCCCGGTCCGGTAAAAGACCAGCTGCCACTGAATGAAGTTGTCGGGCTGGCCGGCGATGGAGGGGATTTCCTCCATCGCCGACATGCCTGCCTCGCTGTGGCAAGCGACGCAGGGTTCCGCGATCCGGCGTCCGGCTTCGATATCCCCGGCCCACGCCCCGGTCCGGCAAGCAACGAGGGCCGGGATGACGCCAACGAGCGGCCACAGCCTTGGGCTCACGATTGTCGCTATTGCGTATAGCTGATGCGGTAGACCGCTCCGGCCCAGTCGTCGGAAATCAGCATCGAGCCATCCGCCGCCACGATCACGTCATCCGGTCGGCCGGTATATTCGCGGGGGCCTTTGATCCAGCCGGAGGCGAATGTCTCTTCATGCGGATTGCTGCCGTCGGCATCGACCACCATCCGCTCGATCCGCCCTCCCTGGTAGTTGTGACGATTCCAGGACCCGTGCTCGGCGATGAAGATGTTGTTCTGATATTCGGGCGGGAACTGCTTGCCGGTATAGAACTTCATTCCGAGCGGTGCGACATGCGCGCCCAGATTCGCCACGGGCGGGGTGAATTCACTGCATGTGTGGCCTTGCGCGAATTTCGGATCCGGCAGGTCACCCTGGTGGCAATAGGGATAGCCGAAATGCTGCGCTACCTTGGTGATGTGGTTCAACTTGTCGCTGGGCAGATCGTCGCTGATCCAGTCGCGGGCGTTCTCGGTGAACCAGTACTGGCCGGTCCGTGGGTCGATGTCGCCTCCCACGCTGTTGCGGACACCGAGTGCGACAATTTCGGCGGCGCCCGTCGTGAGGTCGATGCGGCGCACTTGCGAGACGCTGCTGGGCGGGTTGCCGATATTGAACGGCGGGCCGAACGGGACGTAGACCCAGCCGGCCTTATCGAACACCAGGTATTTCCAGCCATGCGCCGCGTAGGACGGCATGTCGTCGTAGACCACCACCGGCTCCGGCATATGGTCCAGATTCGCCTCGGCATTGTCGAACCGCAGGATCTTGTCTATCGCCACGACATAGAGCGCGCCGTCCCGAAAGGCGACTCCGGTAGGCATGTTGAGCCCCTTCACGATCGTTTTGACGACTTTTTTGCCGTCCTGGTCGACCACGGCATAGACGTTGGTCGCTCCGAACGAGCCGACGAACAGCGTCCCCTTGTCACCGAACGCCATCTGCCGGGCTTCGGGAAGGCCGCTGGCATAGACCGCGATCGAGAAGCCTGGCGGCAACTTGATATTCTTGAGGTTGGCGTTGAGCTCGTCGAGCGAGGTCGGGAGCGCCGGATTGGGCGGCGGCGACAATCCTTTCTGGTCGCTCGTTTCATCACCCAGGAACCAGTCCGGCGGCGGCTTCTGCCAGAAGCCCTTGCCTGAGGAATCGTAGTGCTTGAGTTCCTGCGCGCCGGCGGAGGTCGATAAGCCCGCGGCCAATGAGGCCGCGAACAGGATGGGCGCGATCACAGCTAGCCAACGCCTGGAAGATCCGCGCGATGTGTCGTGGTTCATGGGTCCCCTCCCTTTTTTATGGCTTTGTGTTTGGAATGCCCGTGGAGTTTGGAATGCCCTCGCGGCCGCGTCGCTGATCGCGGGCGATGTGAGACCATCGGAAAAGGCTCTCGACCGCGTCATCGGTTCTCGGTGGGATCGCGATGCTATTGGTTGTTCGGACACCCCCATCAAACAGTGAGTAGGTCGGTCGAATGTCCATGGCGCTGGAGTCGGTCCGATAAGCGGTAACGGGCCGAGTACCTCCGCCCAACAAGCCTGCTGCGGGGGTCGCCGGCCTGTCAAGCCGATGCCGCCGGAAACCCGGACGAATACTCCGAAAGTAGTATCCACCGCCCGCCGACCACGGCCGATTACTCCGCCACGATGTATTATCTCGCCGCGCCGAAGGCCCCCCACACGGCGATTCGACGAGCCAAGCCGCACGCCCCTCGCCACCCGAGAAACAATGTGGCAGTTTTGTGTCAGCGGGGGTCGGACAGGAGACGGCCCCCCGCTTGTAGGCATAGCCTTTGCGTGGCATCGGCGGCACACAACCGGCGGCATACGTGGCGGCGAACGGGCGAGGGGGCGGATTTGAACAAGAATTTCTTCTACGTGATGATCGGGCTGCTGCTCGGCATCGTGCTCGGAGTCACCTCTTTCTATTCATTCCCCGATAAGGCGACGGCGGCCGATGTCGCCAAATACATGTCGCTCATCAGCTCGGTGTTCCTGAAGCTCATCAAGATGATCATCGGGCCGCTGGTGCTCTCGACCCTGGTGGTCGGCATCGGGCATATGGGTGACGCGGCGACCGTCGGCCGGGTTGGCGCCAAGACGATGGCCTGGTTCGTCTGCGCCTCGATCGTTTCGCTGCTGCTCGGCCTGTTCATGGTGAACCTGCTGCAGCCGGGCGTCGGCATCGTCATCGCCGATCAAGGCGCCAATACCGCCAACCTCTCGACAGCGGCCTTCAGCATCGAGAATTTCGTCGATCACGTGGTGCCGACCTCGATCTTCAAAGCCCTCGCCGAGGGCGAGATCTTGCAAATCGTCGTGTTCGCCATCTTCGCCGGCGTCGCCATCATGGCCTTGGGCGAGCGCGGCAAGCCATTGATCGAACTCGCCGATTACGTCTCGCATATGATGCTGAAGATCACCGGCTATGTGATGAAATTGGCGCCCATCGCCGTCTGCGCCTCGGTGGCATCGGTCATCACCAAATCGGGGCCCGGCATCCTGTTGAACTTCGCCAAATTCCTCGGCGGGTTCTATCTCACGCTGTTCATCCTCTGGATGATCCTCGTCGCCGTCGGGTATCTGACCCTCGGAACGCGGATGTTCGATCTCATCAAGCGGATGTACGAGCCCTTCCTGCTCGCCTTCTCGACGGCGAGCTCGGAGGCCTCCTACCCGAAGATCCTGGATCAGCTCGAAAGGTTCGGCGTATCGAAGAAGATCGCGAGCTTTGTCCTGCCGCTCGGCTATTCCTTCAATCTCGACGGCACGATGGCCTATTGCACCTTCGCGACCATGTTCATCGCGCAGGCTTATGGCGTCGACATGCCGCTCGGCAAGCAACTCGCGATGGCGGCCGTCCTGATGCTCACTTCGAAGGGCGTCGCCGGCGTGCCGCGCGCCTCGCTCGTGGTGATCCTCGCGACCTTGAAGCAGTTCGGCATACCCGAGGCCGGGCTGCTGCTCATTCTGGGCATCGACCAATTCCTGGATATGGGCCGCAGTGCGACCAATGTGATCGGCAACTCGCTGGCGGCCTCCGCGGTCGCCAAATTCGAGAAGGATCTCGGACCGGCGAAGGACGACGCCGAAATCGACGCCTTACCGAAACCGGCCCACGCCTAAGCGTCGCTCGACCGGTCAGGGGAGACATCGGTGCGGAACATCTTTGGATTGGCTGTCGGGGTTGGACTGGCTACCGTGCTCGCCGCCGGCCTCATGGCGGTGACGGCCGGTTGCGCCGTCGCCGAGGATACCAACGGGGCCGATCTCACGGCACCGCCCACGGCGACCGAAGAGACCACACCCGTGGTGCTTTCCGGCACCTTGAAGAAAGTGCGGGAGAGCGGCGTCGTCACGATCGGCTATCGCGACGCGTCGTTTCCTTTCTCCTATGTGCGGAAGGACTCGCCGCGGCCTCTCGGCTATGCGATCGATCTGTGCTCGGGGATCGTCGATGAGATCGTCCGCGAATTGAACGGCAACCCGACGCGAATCGCCTACGCGCCGGTGACCGCCGATACCCGCATGGACGCGGTCATGTCCGGCAAGGTCGATCTCGAATGCGGCTCGACAACCAGCAATATCGAGCGCCAGAAGAGCGTGGCCTTTTCGCCGATCACCTATGTCGCCGGCACCAAGCTCATGGTGAAGCGAGGGTCGGGCATCGGTTCCTACAGAGATTTGACGGGCAAGACGCTGGTGGTGACATCGGGCACCACCAACGAGACGGCGATGAAGCTGCTCAACGACAAATACAAGCTCGGCATCACGATCGTCGCCGCCCATGATCACGACGAATCCTACGGCCTGCTCGCCGCCGGCAAGGCGGATGCCTTCGCGACCGACGACGTGCTGCTCTACGGCTTCATCGCCGCCAAGAAGGCCGAAGCGACGATGGCAGTGGTCGGCGATTTCATCACTTACGAGCCCTACGGCATCATGTTCCGCAAGGACGATCCGCTGATGGCCGCCGCCGTGACGCGGGCCTTTACGACGATGGCGCAAAGCCGCCTCCTGACAGGCACCTACCGGAAATGGTTCCTGCAGCCCTCGCCTACCGGGGAGTTGATCAACCTGCCGATTTCCCCGCAACTGGCCGAGACGTTCCGGACGCTCGGCGCCGACGATTTCTGATAGGGCGCTACGGCCGCATCACGACATAGTCGAGATTGCCGGCCGAGGCCGCGGCTTCCATGGCTTCCGGCAGCGCCGCGAGCGGATACGCGCGCGGGCGGATCGGGCTGATGTCGAGCAGGCCGCCGCGTAACAAGTCGAGCAACCGTCGATAGGCATCCGCCGGATACATGAACTGGCCGATAATTTCCCAACTGTTCAGCATCACCGCGGTGTAGGGGACCGGCAGGTCGGTCGTCATGCTCCCCATCAGCACGAGCCTGCCGCCGCGACGCAGGCTGCGAAGTGCCGCGAGTGTGGAGTTGGGAGTTGGGATCGCCGGCCTGCCCCACCATGTCAAATGCCATGTGAGCGCCGCCACCGGAGGCTGCGCGGAGCGTGCCCGCGTCCGCCTGCACGTCGCCGGTCAGCGCCACGGTCGAAACGCGCGGCCCGCCGGCGTGGGCCACCGCTTCCAACGCCGCCGGCTTGCGCCCGGCGGCAATCACGCGGGCTGCCCCCATCGCGATCCCGAGTAACACGGCGGCGGTGCCGTAGGCACCCGTGGCACCGTTCACGACAAGCGTCTCACCCACCGCGAGCCGGCCTCTGAGCAGGCCGCCATAAGGAACGACGCAGCGGCTGACGGCCGCGAGGTGAGTGGCATCGAGATGGTCCAGCCCATCCACGGGCGTAACCGCCTCGACGGGCATCAGCGCATATTCGGCGAGGGTTCCGTCCGGCCAGTCCGCCAGAACGGGTTCCGCGCCCGCGCCCGACGTCAGGCCGATGAGGATCTGCGCCGGATCCTCGACATTCTCGCGAGCGACGAAATGCGACGAGAGCACCACGCGCTGCCCCGGCTTGAGGTGCCAGACATCACGGCCAACCGCCTCCACGACCCCGACCCCATTGGTGCCGAGGGTGAACGGGCCCGGCGGCGGGTTGTAAACAGGCAATTTGCCCTCGATGTAAGGCTTCAGGTACGACATCAGCACCGACGCCTCGATCCGTACCAGCACGCTGCCAGGGCGCGGCTCCGGCATGGGTACGTCTTTCAGGCTGAGTTCCCCTCCAAGCCGCTCCAGCCGCCAAGCCTTCATGCGGGCCTCCTTTTAAGAACCGTCGGGAAGGGCCCATCGCCCGGACCCCAGCTCGGACCGTCGAATGGGTGGCCTCCCGGAACGCGCGCTCTGGCGCGATAGCTCTGCATCCAGCCCGGATAGGTTGGCGCAGTGCGGCTCACCGTGTCGAGGCTTGCGAGGTCGTCCTCGGTCAGTTCGAGGTCGATGGCGGCGAGGTTGTCGGCAAGCTGATCGACGCGCTTCACGCCGATGATGACGCTGGTCACAGCCGGTTGGGCCAGCAGCCATGCGAGCGCCACCTGCGCCGCGCTGGCACCGTGGCGCCCGGCGATCTCCTTCAGAACGTCGATGATGTCGAACGCCTGGGCCTCGTCGACCGGCGGGAACTGATTCTCCACCCCTCGCGCGTCACGCCGCGACCCCTTTTCCGTAGCGCCGCTGCGATCGAATTTGCCCGAGAGCAGCCCGCCGGCCAGCGGGCTCCAGCACAACAGGCCCAGCCCCTGGTCGGCGATGGCCGGCACCAGCTCGCGCTCCACATCCCGGCCGGCCAGAGAATAATAAGCCTGCACGGATACGAAGCGCGCGAGCAGCCGGCGTTCGGAGATGCCGAGCGCCTTCATGACCTGCCACGCGGCGAGGTTCGAACAGCCGATATAGCGGACCTTGCCCTGACGCACGGCATCGTCGAGCGCACCAAGCGTCTCTTCGAGCGGGGTCAGACGGTCGAAATTATGGATCTGGTAGAGGTCGATATGGTCCGTCTTCAGCCGGCCGAGGCTCGCTTCGAGCGCCTGCATGATGTGCAGCCGCGACTGGCCGACGTCGTTCGGCCCCGGGCCGACCCGTCCGCTCGCCTTCGTCGCCAGCACGACGTCGTTCCGCCGCCCCTTCAGGACGTCGCCCAGCAGGCTTTCGGAAGCACCGGCACCGTAGACGTCGGCGGTGTCGATGAAGTTGATGCCGTCATCGAGGGCCGCGGCGACGATGCGATCGGTGTCTGCGAGCGACAGGCGGCCGATGGCGTTGGAGATGGCGTTTTCCGGCCCGCCGAAGGTCATCGCCCCCAGGCAGAGACGCGAGACGAAGATGCCGGTGGTGCCGAGTTGACGATACTGCATGAGCGAGCCCCAATTGGTTGCGGAGTGTCCAGTCAGAGGGGATATGGGGCTTGTTCGCCGGACCATACGTCTCCATTAATCCACATTGTGTATCCAATCGTCCGAAAGGCATTCATGGACCCGCTCTCCGACATGCTGACCATGTTGACCGTCGAGCGTGCCGCGCAAGTCCGCTTTGAAAGCCGAGGGCCTTACGCGATGCGGTTCAGCGGCGTCGATCATATCAAGTTCGGCGCCGTTCTCTCCGGACAAGTCCGTCTCTGGGTGGATGGCGATGCTCGACCGCTCAGCTTGGAGGCGGGCGACTGCTATCTCCTGACCGATGGCCGTCCCTACCGCACCGCCAATGCGGAGGACGTTCCCGAGATCGATGGCGACCTCTTTTTCGCCACGGCGCGGGGTGCCGACGGCGTGGTTCGTTTGGGCGGCGGTCCCCCGGACAAAATCGTGATCGGCGGCAGCTTCTTGTTCGATGAGGAGGGCGCCGCCTGGCTGCGGGGGGCGCTGCCGCCCGTCATCCACATCACCGCCGCGTCGAAGGCCGCCGCCCCGCTCCGCGCGACGCTCCAGCTCCTGGCGGCGGAAGCGGGCGGCGGGGCGCCGGGTGAGGCGGTCATCGTCGATCGTCTCGCCGACATCCTCCTCATCCAGGCGCTCCGCGCGCATCTCGCCACCGCCGGACCGGAGGAGGCGAGTTGGCTTGCCGGCGTCGCCGATCCACGCATCGGCAAGGCGCTCAGAAGCTTCCACGCCGATGTCGCCGCCGACTGGACGGTCGCGCGGCTCGCGGTGGCGGCGGGCATGTCGCGCTCGTCCTTCGCCGAACGGTTCCGTATGCGCGTGGGCCTGGCCCCGCTCGACTATCTAACCCGGTGGCGCCTGTATCGGGTGCGCCGATCGCTGATCGACACGGACCTGCCCTTCACGACGATCGCGGCCCGAAACGGCTATCGCTCTCGGACATCCTGCAGCCAGTCCTTCAAGCGGATGTTCGGTTATTCACCCTACGATCTGCGCAATGATCCTGACACGGCGTGGGTTAAAATATGAGTTGATACCGAGTTCCTGGCCCTGCCCCGCGACGATGCACCAGGCCCGCCTCGGTGAGAGCGACCAGGGCATTCTGCACCGTTCGGCGGACCAGCCCGGTTTCAGCCATCAGGTCGGCCAGTTTAAGGCGGCGTTCCGGGGCGGATTTGAAGCAGGCCAGCACTTTGACGGCGCTTTCCGAGAGACGCTGCAACGCCGCGTAGCGGTGGCGCAGGATGGCGACATCGGCAAGAGCGAACTCAAGCATTTTGAGAAAGAACCAGACCAGAGGCTCGACCTGATAAAGCCTCGGATCGTCTTGGAAACGGCCCCCGGAGACCTGTTGCAGAACGCTGTAATAGAGTGGACGGTGGCGTTCGATCTGACGGTCTATGGAGATGAACCGGATCACCCGACCAAAATCCGAGTCATCTCCTTGCATGAGCGCCAGCAGGAACAACGCACGCCCGAGCCGGCCATTGCCGTCTTGGAACGGGTGGATCGCCAGGAAACGGAACACGAATTCGGTCGCGACCAGCAGCGGCCAGGGATGCTCGCGGATCGTCTGATTGTACCACCCGATCAGGTCGCGCATGGCCGCATCGGTTCGCGGCCCGGGTGGGGCCGGATCGAGAACGACGCGGCGTTCGCCTGTGTCGTGATTGAGCGAGATCACCTGATTCGGGCTGATCTTATACCCGCCGGCATGAAAGGCGGCGGCCGGGTAGAAGCTCAGCAAGGTGTGATGGAGCCCCCGGATGGCGCTCTCCGTCAATGGAAACAACTCGGCAGCCTGGAGATAGATGAGACCCAGAACCTCCCGGCAGCCCACGACCTCCTCGACACTCCGCTCGCGGTCCTTCGATAGCTTGTCGAAGATCGCCAGCTTGTGCGCCTCGAAGGCCGTGACATGCCCGTCCTGGGACAATGTGGTATCAACCCACTCGATTTCGGCATCGGTCAGGACGGCATTTTCGATGCGGGTCGATGCGCCGATGGTGCTGATCAGCGCCCAGCGGTGCAGCCATGAAGCCTCCGCTTCTTGCATCTGCGCCGACTCGGCGCCAAGCCGATTCAATTCCGCCTGGACCGACTTCAAAGCCTTTTCGAGCTTCAGGCTGGGGATGAAAGATAGCAAGAGGTCCTCCAGACGACCCGAATAGCGTATCACATCACACTATATCGCACTGTCAAAATGAGGTGCGATATAGTTCCCTATGGTGCATTGCGCCTCCCGCGCCCAGCTAAGCTTTGACCGCTCCATGCCGCGACCTGACGAGGTTCGGGCCTGCTGAGTGTCCATACGTCGACGAACTTGCTCCATCGACGGGATGCGCCGGCGGAGGGGTGAACCGCCTAGACCGATCGTCTACGGCCTCTCAAAAAGCTATCCTCTTGAGAGTTCGAAAAATCCCTTGGCAAAGGAGTTCAAGGGGGCGGACCGCTTTTCGAGTTTTGCACGAAGCACCGCCCCTTCCCAGCCAATCCAAAAGAATTCGGCCAGCCAATCGCAGTCGTGCCGCTGCGAGATCGTGTTGGACGCTTGGGCTGCTCTTAGGCACCGAGCCGTACGCCGCTGCCAGTCGACGAAGACCGCGAAAAGCTGCTGTCGGAAGGATTCCGACAAGGCTCCCATCTCCTGCCCAAGATTGCCGACCAAACAGCCCCGCGTGAACCGATATCGTTCCATCGAGCGAGCGGAAGCCTCGACAAAATCCTGTACCCGCTCTAGCGGCTGACGACCCTCGTTTAGGAAGTATCGATCAAGCCTCCCTGCGAAATACATCGCATAGCGGTCAACCAACTCGGCGCCAAACGCATCTTTGCTCGGGAAGTAGTGATAAAACGATCCCTTGGGGACCTTGACGCTCCGCAACACCTCGTCGATCCCAGTGGCGGAAAAGCCCTTTTCCGTCAGCGCCACTATTCCTGCCCGGACTAACGCCTCGCGCGTCTCACTATAGCCGGCAAGCGCCTTTGGCGGTCGCCCGAGGCGACGGGGAACGGCGGTCATGCGCTTGTTTAGCCTTCCCTTGAATCGGATACCTAATATGTGGACCGATCGTCTATCGAGGGCAAGCGTAAATCCACGGCCTGTGACAGCCACTATGGTCTTCTTTCCTCCAAAAAGGTGGAAACCAGTTTGCGAACTTCCGGCGTGCCGGGGATGACATGTCCTCCCCAATGTTCAACCACGAGGGGATCTTTGAATTTCAAGGCAACCATGCGGGAGGACTCGCTCGGTACGATGACATCCGATCGGCCGACGATATGAATGGAAGGCAGCTCGTAGCTCGGTCTCGCTTCGTACAGTCTCGCCAGGCTGGGATCCCTGGCAAGGAAAGCCCCGACCATGATGGCAAAATCGAAGGCGAGCGGCTTACGCTCGGTGGTCCCTCCGTCGGGCGAACGCAAGCCGACGAGCAAGGCGGCCAGCGCGGCACCCTGGCTGAAGCCGAAAATCCCGTCGAAAGGTCCCGCTTTCTCAAAGACCGAGACGATCCCATCATAGGTCCGTGACCAGCCCTCGTATCGCGCGGCGCCGGATTCTTCGGCGTCCGTCGCCCTCTCATCCCCGATGGCGTGCCACCAGCCAAAGTCCCCCTTTGCCAAGGACGGCGCGTCGACACAGACGAACTCTGCCAGGTGATCCACCCCATCGGTCAGCATCTTCATTTGACCAGATAGCACTTTGGCGCTGCCGTGATAGCCGTGCAGG
Source organism: Allostellaceae bacterium (assembly GCA_035555315.1). Taxonomy (GTDB): domain Bacteria; phylum Pseudomonadota; class Alphaproteobacteria; order ATCC43930; family CGMCC-115725; genus DATMGU01. The sequence continues at coordinate 49,757 of DATMGU010000014.1, read as the reverse complement.
CAAAGAATGCGCGATTTTTTCATTTTTCCATCTCTTGCAATCTCGGCATCTAGCCGAGATTGCAATTCCCTTTGGTATTCGAACTATGGGGGTTTTTATTCAGCGCCCATAGCTTGCGACAAAGCTTGCTTTGCCGAGTACTTTTTCGCCCAGCCCCTTGTTCAAAATGAACGAATGCAGCGCAGCGGTACCCGTTTTGGGAATTCCGCTCGCAGCCTCCACATCGGCAACGGAGAGAGCGTAGAGGGTGAATGTATAGCGATGCGGTTTGTCGCCGATCGGCGGGCACGGACCGCCGTAGTTGCCGTTTCCGCCGGTCGCACCCGTATCGAGGAAGTCGTTTGCGCCGCCGAACGCGGGGGCAGGCAGCGTAGTGGGCGAATTGCCGGCTCCCTGCGGCAGCCCCGGCACGGTCGCTGGAATATTGTAGACCGTCCAGTGCCAAAATCCGCTGTCGGTCGTCGCATTCTTGTCTTGGACTTGCAATGCGAGCGACTTTGTTCCCGCCGGCAGGTTGGACCATTGGAGGGCCGGGGACAGGTTCGATCCGGTGCAGCCAAAGGCGTTCAGGGTAAACTTCTTATCGAAGGTGCCCGACGCCAGGTCCGGACTCGATAGCGTGAACCTCGGCGCGCCTGCGAGGGCTCCCCCGCCGCTGAAACCGCCGATCGCCAGTAAGGCAACAACCGCGGTGGAAGCCGGGAGGTTACGGACCAGACGCCCGATCAACCGAGGCGCGGCGCCCCGGTCGAAACGGGCTGTTTCCGTCTTGCGGGGCGAAAGGGATTTGGAATGGGCTTGACGCTTCATGGCTACGCTCCTCATGGGGGAGCGGCCACTATATTTGCCCGTCTTTTCGGTAACAGACCGCTTCTCTCACGAGACTATTGCAGGAAATGCAAGAATGGCCGGAGACGGATTCAGACGAGGGAATGCATCACTTGTCGTGCATCGCGCAACAAATGATATGTCGCGGCGGCCCTATCTTTCGACAAGGTACTGTGTACCACGGACGCACCGAGACCGGGATCGGCGCCGCGCATTCGTTGCTTGATAAACTCGATAAAGGCCCTCACCCGCTTGGGCACGTAGGAGCGCGACGTATGGAGCAGCCATACGGCGTTGTCAAAATCCGTGGGCGTAGCCTCGTGATCCGGAAACAAGTCGATCAATCGGCCCGCGGCGAGGTCGTCCGCCACGAGCCAATCCGCGAGCAACGCCGGACCATGGCCATCCAACGCAGCGCGGTGCAGCCCAAGCGAATTCGATACCACCAGCCAACCGCCGACATTGACGGTTTGGACAGCCCCCGCCGGGTCGCGGAACTTCCATTGCGTGTGGTAGGCGCGCAAGGAACAGCGAAGACAATCGCGCTCGGCAAGGTCGGCCGGCGTCCCCGGCCCAGCCTGCCGTTTCAAGTATTCCGGGCTTGCACACACATGATATCGAATCTTGGCGAGGCGAGTCCCGATCAAGGACGTATCGGCCTCTTGGCGCAGGCGCAGGGCCACATCGACTCGCTCGGCAAGCAAGTCGACGATCGAGTCCGAGAGCAGCAAGTCGATTTCAAGGGCCGGGTGGGCTTCGCGCAATGCGGGGAGCAACGGCAGGATGACGGCGTAGCCATAGGTTACCGAAGTCGTCACCCGGACGATGCCCGCGGGGCGCCCGGCGAGGTCGCGCGCCTCATCGGCGGCTTGTTGCAGATCCCGCAGCAGCTTGCAGGCGTTCTCGTGGTAGAGCTTGCCGGCTTCGGTGAGCACGAGTTGGCGGGTGGTGCGTTCCAGCAGCCGCAATCCCAGGTCTCTTTCAAGGGAAGCGATTGCCCGCGTCACGACGGAGGGGTCGATGTCGAATTTCCGGGCAGCGGCCGCGAAACTTCCCTGCTGAACGACTTCGACAAATGTCTTCAGATGTTCCGTATCCATATCGATGGCCTAAATCTTTTGGTCTTCGATCACCATGGATGCGCCTTTGTCGGCGATCATGATGGTCGGCGTGTTGGTGTTGCCCGATGTGATCGTGGGCATTACGGATGCGTCGATGACGCGAAGACCTTCAAGCCCGATCACACGCAAACGGTCGTCGACGACGGCCAACGGGTCGGAGGGAAGCCCCATTCTTGCCGTGCCGACGGGATGGAAGATCGTGGTCCCGATATCGCCCGCCGCTATGGCGAGGGCTTCCGCATCGTCGCCGACCAGAGGACCTGGCAAAAGCTCCTCGGGTCGATAGCGCTCAAGCGCCGCCTGCCGCATGAGCCGGCGCGTGACACGGATCGCATCCACGGCAACTTCGCGATCCGCGTCGGTCGACAGATAATTGGGCGCGATGATCGGCATGGCCGAGGAGTCGCTCGATCGGAGGCGGACAGTCCCGCGCGACGTCGGCCGAAGGTTGCAAGCGCTGACTGTCACGCCGGGGAAACGGTGGAGCGGATCGCCGAACTTATCGAGCGATAGCGGCTGGACGTGGAACTGGATATTGGCGCGCTCGTGGCTGGGTGAGGAGCACGTGAAAATGCCAAGCTGCGAGGGGGCCATGGTCAACGGTCCCCGCCGGAACAGTGCATATTCGAGGCCCATCAGCGCGCGGCCCGCGAGTGAATGATAGGTCTCGTTTAGCGTTTTGACGCCCTGTACTTTATAGATCGCGCGCTGCTGGAGATGATCCTGAAGATTACGGCCGATGCCCGGCTTATCGAGGACTATCGGAATACCGAGCTCGCCGAGCCATTCCCCCGGACCAATCCCGGAAAGCTGCATGAGTTGCACGGAGCCGATCGAGCCGGCGGAGAGGATAACCACACCCGTCGTCCGAGCTTCGATAACCCGATCGCCCTGCCGGAAGCGCACGCCGACGGCACGCGTTCCTTCCAATAGTATTTTCTCTACAAGCACGTTCGTCTCAAGTCGAAGGTTTGGGCGCTTCCGTACGGGCTTGAGAAAGCCGCGGGCAGCGGACCAGCGGAACCCGCGCTTCTGATTGACGTGGAAATACCCGACGCCGGTATTGTCGCCGGTATTGAAATCCGATGATTTCGGCACGCCCATCTGAACGGCCGCCTCACCGATGGCATCCAGCACTTTCCAGCTTAACCTCGGCTCCTCGACACGCCATTCGCCGCCGGCGCCATGATGATCGCTTTCCCCCATGAAGTGGTCATCCAGGCGTTTGAAGACTGGGAAAACATCGTTCCAGCCCCAGCCCCTCAAGCCAAGTTGACGCCAGTGATCATAATCCTCGGCCTGGCCACGCATCGAAATCATCGCATTGATCGCCGAAGAACCGCCGATCACCTTGCCGCGCGGATATTTGAGCGAACGCCCGTTCAGACCTAGCTCCTTTTCCGTTTCAAACATCCAGTCAGAACGCGGATTGCCGATGGCGAAGAGATACCCGACAGGAATGTGGAACCATATCCAATTATCCCGGCCGCCGCCCTCGAGGACCAGAACACGGTTCGCGGGATTGGCCGAAAGCCGGTTCGCGAGCACGCAACCGGCGGAGCCCGCGCCGACGACGATGTAGTCGTATTCGCCGTCGAGCCGTTGCACTTCGGATGGGGAAATCATGAACTAATTCATCACCTTGGGCCGGACGCGCCGGCCTTCTCTCATCGAGACTCACCGTCGCTCATCGAGACTCAGCGGTTGCGGAATACCGGCGCGCGCTTGTTGACAAACGCGTGCATGCCTTCCTTTTGGCCTTCCGTCGCAAAGGCGGCTTGGAACAAGAGCCGCTCGTGGCGCAAGCCTTCCGACAGGGGCGCCTCAAAGGCGCGATTGACCGCATCCTTGGCCATCTTGACGGCGGGTGCGTTGTAGCCGGCGATGGTATGGGCGGCCTCGAGCGCGGTCTGCAGCAGGTCTGTTCCCGGTACGACGCGGGCGACCAATCCCGCCGCCTTGGCTTCCATCGCCCCGATGCTTCGGCCGGTCAGGATCAAATCCATGGCCAAAGCCTTTCCGACAGCGCGCGTCAGCCGCTGCGAACCGCCCATGCCGGGGAGGATGCCAAGCTTGATTTCGGGCTGGCCGAACTGGGCATCGTCGGACGCGATGATGAAATCGCACAGCAATGCGAGTTCACAGCCCCCGCCGAGCGCGAATCCGCTGACCGCGGCGATGATGGGCTTTGCGATCGATTTCAAATCGTCCCAGGGGGCCAGAAAGTCGGACATGTAAAATGATCCGAATGTCTTCTCCGCCATTTCGGCGATGTCCGCGCCGGCGGCGAAAGCCCGCGGGCTTCCGGCGATGACGATGGCTCCAACCTGCTCATCGGCATCGAACGCCCGTAATGCGGCGAGCATCTCCAAGCCAAGCTGGATGTTGAGCGCGTTCAGGCTTTTGGGGCGATTGAGCGTGATAAGCCCGACGCGCTCGCGGCGTTCAACAATGATGAGCTCGTAAGGTTTCGCTGGACGAGCTGCTGGATCCACGTTCGGCACGCCTTTTTGGCTTTCGTCCTTTTGAACTTTGGCGAGATTACCCGTCATGGCCGCCACTCCCCTTTTCCCGTGTCCTGGAATTCCGCTTTTTTAGTGAAGCGTCCCGGTTGAATGAGACGTCCTGGACTACTCGGCATAGCCAGCCATGAGTTGGGCAAGGATCGCCTCGCGATGTTGATTGAGTCCTGGCGCGGGAATTGGCCGATTTGGATCAATTTCGGCATAGCCCGTCAGTTTGATCGGATTGCCCGCGGTCCGGACGGTTCGCGGACCTTCCCCTTTTACCTGAATGATCATGTTTCGCGCTTTCAACTGCGGATGATCGATCAATTTGTCGATGGTATTGATCGGCGAGCAGGGGACGCCCGCGGCGTTGAGCTTCTCGATCCAATGGTCGATGCATTCTTTTTTCGTCAGCGCCTCGATGGCCGCGACCATTTCCGGGCGATTCTTGCATCTGAGGTCGTTGGTTATGAAGCGCGGATCGAGTGCCAGCCCCGGCGCCCCAAGAGCGTCCGCCATCAGCATGAAGAGCGTATCGTTTCCGGCGGCGATGATGAACCGCGCGTCCTTCGCCGAGAAGCTTTCGAAGGGCGCTAGCGAAGGATGACTGTCGCCCGTGCGGGTCGGCACTTTCGCCTCGACGTCAAACCGGGCGAGCGCCGTCTCCATCAGCGCGGCTTGACAATCGAGCATCCCGATATCGACGCGGGCGCCCTGCGCATTTTGAGTGCGCTTGTAAAGCGCGGAGACAATGCCGACCGCGGCGAAAAGAGCCGCGCCCAAATCGCCGAGACTCGTGCCGACCCGGGCGGGCGGCGCATCGGGCCAGCCCGTAAGGCTCATCACCCCACCCATGGCCTGAACGACCATGTCGTAGCCCGGCAGGTCACTGAACGGACCGGTATGACCAAATCCCGAGATGGAAGCGTAGACGATATGCGGGTGGGTTTTCGCCAAGCGGTCCGCGCCGTAGCCCAGCCGATCCATCACGCCGGGTCGGAAGTTTTCGACCACGACATCCGCGTCATCCAGCAACCGCTCCAGCAATTTCCGGTCACGTGGCGACTTGATGTCGAGAACGATGCTCTCTTTGCCTCGGTTGAAACACATGAAGTAAGCGGACTCGCCATCGACGAAGGGGCCGAAAGCGCGGGTATCGTCGCCGGTCCCGATCTTCTCGACCTTGATGACCCGCGCGCCCAGATCGGCGAGAATCATCGTGCAATAGGGGCCTGCCAGCACTCGGGAGAAATCCAGCACGGTAATGTCGGAGAGAGGGCCGCGTTTTGCTTCGGTTTCGTTTGTTGCTTGCACGATGAGAACCCCAATGACAGTGATCGGAGCTTCAGCGAGCGACCGGCATGGCAAATTCAGACCCTTTCGCGATCCCCTCCGGCCAGCGTTGCATGATCGACTTTTGCTTCGTGTAAAATCGCACGCCCTCCTCGCCATAAGCATGCGTGCCGCCAAAGAGACTTTTCTTCCAACCGCCGAAACCATGCCAGGCCATGGGCACGGGAATTGGCACATTGACGCCGATCATCCCGACTTGCGCGCGCCGGCCGAACTCACGCGCGGTGTTGCCATCCCTCGTGAACAGGCTGACGCCGTTGCCGTATTCATGGTCGTTGACGAGCCGCAACGCCTCCTCGAAATGCGGCACGCGGATGCAAGCCAAGACCGGTCCGAAAATTTCCTCCCGGTAAATCGTCATGTCGGGTGTCACGTGATCGAAAAGCGTGGCACCGAGAAAATAGCCATCTTCCCGGCCGTTCGCCGCGAAGCCACGACCGTCAACCAGCGGCGTCGCCCCCTCGGCCACCCCCTTGTCGATATAGCCGATGATACGGCGGCGCGCGATTTCCGTGACAATGGGGCCCATCTCGATCGTCGGATCGGCGAGCCCATCACCGATCTTCAGACTCTTTGCACGCTCGGTCAGCGATGGCATGAGCTTGTCCGCCGCGTCGCCAACCAGCACCGCTACCGAGATCGCCATGCAGCGCTCGCCTGCCGAGCCATAGGCGGCACCGATCAGAGCGTCGACGGCCTTTTCGATATCCGCATCGGGCATGACGACCAGATGGTTTTTTGCCCCACCGAGCGCCTGCACGCGTTTGCCGCTCCGAGCCCCTTTCTCATAGACAAGGTTGGCGATGGGCGTCGAACCGACAAAAGACACGGCTTGAATGTCCGGGTGGGCGAGGATCGCGTCGACCGCCTCCTTGTCGCCCTGCACGACGTTGAAGACGCCATCCGGAAAGCCCGCTTCCTTGAACAGATCGGCCACCATGAGAGAGGGCGTCGGATCGATCGGGCTCGGCTTCAGAATGAAAGTGTTCCCCGCGGCAATTGCTATCGGATACATCCAGGCAGGGACCATCACGGGGAAATTGAAAGGCGTAATGCCGGCGACGACACCAAGGGGTTGCCGGAAAGTCCAATTGTCTATGCCGGTCGAGACCTGGTCTGTGAAGTCTCCCTTGAGTAACTGGGGAATGCCGCAGGCGAACTCGATAACATCGATGGCACGATCCACTTCGCCCTGGGCGTCGGAAAAGACCTTGCCGTGTTCCGCGGTAATGGCGCGGGCAAGATCATCCTTGCGCGTGTTGAACAGCGCCAGCAGTTTGTTCATATGCCGAGCCCGGCGGATTGGTGGGATATCGGCCCAGACTGGAAATGCCTGTTTCGCGGCCGTGACCGCCGCATCCACATCGACGGTCGACGACAGGCAGACACGCCCGGTCACCGTACCCCGCGCGGGATTGTACACGTCTTGCGTACGCCCGCCGTGGGCCACGACGTGAGTCCCGCCAATCACGTTGCGAATGGTCGGTATGGTGTCCGGTGTCAGAAGCTTATTCATGGCGTCGGTTTCCCCCTATTCGGCCACTTTGGCGTGGATCTAATTAAATAGACCGATCGTCTATATCCCAGCAAAAAAGGGCGCTCCGTGGATCGACCCGCCTTTCGAGTTTCGCACGAAGCACCACCCCTTCCCAGCCAACCCAACAGACTCCAGCCAGCCAATTGCAATCGTTCTGGTGCGAGATCATCCTAAACGGCTGGCTTGCCCTTAACCATCGAGCGCTTGTCCAGCCTTCCCTTACATCAGACCAATAATATATAGACAGACCGTCTACAAAAGACAAATGCAAATCAACGAGCCCATGTGGGAATTCCGACAAATTGAGGGGGGCCGTGCTGGCAACCGGTGACGATGATGGGAGACAACCATAGGCTAGCGTCGATCAGGCACAGAAAGCATAAGGAGGCCCGTCAGGTCGAAATCCCTGAGCGGACGCAGCTCCCCCGGGTGGTGGCCGGGCCGCCCCGCGGCGGCGCGAGCGAACCCCATTTTGGTCAAATCCAAGCTGGCGACGAAGACATCGACGACGCGGACCAGGGCGCCCGGAGAAACATGGTCGTCGACACAGGCTGGAAGCAGACTGACCTGATCTCGGCTCTCGCCGTCGATGAAGCTCACGGCCGATCTCCTCCCGCCTCAACGCTTTGATTCTGAGGTGATTTACTCGGATTGGCGAAGCCCTTGAGGCCAGTTCGGTGGTGGCATCATCTGACCGGCTTCAGTCTTTCCGCTCATCGAAAACCTTGCGGGCGATCTGGATCGCGGTCATCGCGGTCGGCCAGCCCGCATAGAAGGCGGTTTGAGTGATTGCAGCGATAACCTCCTCTTTCGAGAGGCCGTTATCCAGCCCTTTGCCCAGGTGGAATGGCAACTCGTTCTGACGGTAGAGCGCCGCCAGGTTGACGATGGTGACGAGGCTGCGGTCGCGCGGCGACAGCGTAGGGTCCTCCCAAACCTGGCCGAAGAGCACCTTGTCGGTGATCTCGGCGAGGTTCGGCGCGATGTCGCCAAAGGATTTGCGGGCATTGGTGGGTTCGGTGGTCATGGCGAGGTCCGGCAGTGGTGGGGGGCGGGGACAAGCGTTCAGTGGGTGACGAAGCCGCCGTCCACGGGCAGCGCGACGCCGAGGATGAAACTCGCGCCGGGGCTGCATAACCAGAGCACCGCCGCAGCGATTTCCTCGGGGCGACCCATCCGGCCGATTGGCTGTTCCTTCAGGAACTCTTTCATCGCGGCGGGGTCGATGCCGTCGCCCATGGGTGTGTCGATGCAGCCGGGACAGATGGCATTTACGCGGATGCCGCGCGCGGCGTTGTCCATGGCCGCGCACTTCGTTAGGCCGATCACACCGTGCTTACTGGCGTGGTAGGCGGCGCGGCCCGGCAGACCGACGAGGCCCCCGAGGGACGAGCAGTTCACGATTGAGCCCGAACCCTGCTTCTGCATCTGCAGAAGCTCGTGCTTCATGAAGGTCCAGACGCCGCGCAGATTTACCGCCTGCACCTGGTCGTAGCCCTCACCCGTCTCATCATTCATCGGACACATCGGGCCGAGGATGCCGGCGTTGTTGTACGCCATGTCCAAGCGGCCGAACTCAGCGACTGCGCGCTCGACCGCGGACTTGGCGAACGCTTCGTCCGAGACATCGCCAGCCAGCGACAGCACTTTCGCGCCGGTGGCGATCAGGCCGTCAGCTACGGAGTCGAGTTTCTCCTGGTCCTGATCGACGAGGACAACTGCCGCACCTGCGTCGGCGAAAGCCTTGGCGGTGACCGCGCCCATGCCCGAGGCGGCGCCGGTCACGAGGGCCACTTGGCCCGTGAAATCGTAGGTCGGGTTCATAACCTAATCCTGTAGTTGGAGAGCGAGGTATTGTTCCTCGGTCACCTTCTCCATCCACTCGACAGCCTTTCCGTCGAGGGCCTCGGTGACGGCGAGATGGGTCATGGCGGTGGTCGCCGTGGCGCCGTGCCAGTGCCTGTGGCCCGGGGGACACCAGATCACGTCGCCCACCCTGATCTCGACGATCGGTTCGCCTTCGCATTGGGTCCAGCCGTAGCCGGCCGTGACGATCAGGGTCTGGCCGAGCGGATGGGTGTGCCAGGCCGAGCGTTCGCCCGGCTCGAAGGTGACGTAAGCGGTCAGGGCCCGGGCGGGCTCGGGCGGCGTGTTCAGGGGATCAATGCGAACCTTCCCAGTGAAGTAGGCTTCAGGGCCGATCTGGGACGGCTGCGATCCGGCGCGCCTGAGATGCATGGCTTTTCCTCCGGTGGCTACCTGAGGAATTTAACCCCGGCGCACTGCAAAGATTAGACGCTGGAAAGCCAGTGCGCTTGTGAGCTAAATTCATGAATGACCAGGACGAACCTGAACGATCTCGCTGCGTTCGCGGTTGTAGCCCGCGAACGCAGCTTCACCCGTGCGGCGGCCGGGCTGGGCGTCTCGCCGTCAGCTCTCAGCCATATGATGCGGCTCTTGGAGGAGCGATTGGGCGTGCGCCTGCTGGCCCGCACCACCCGCAGCGTCACGCCAACGGCGGCGGGCGAACGTCTGCTGCTGACTCTGGAGCCTCGGATTGACGAGATCGAAGCCGAGCTTCGCGCGCTGGCCGAGCTACGGGACAAGCCCGCAGGCGATGTGCGCCTTACCCTTGACGACTACACCCTTTACTGGACCGTTTGGCCTCGACTTCGCCCGGTGCTCGCGGCCTATCCCGACATCAACATCGAGTTCATCACTGACTATGCCCTGACCGACATCGTCGCCGAACGCTTCGATGGCGGCATTCGCCTGGGGGGCGTCATCGACAAGGATATGATCGCCGTGCCGATCGGGCCTGACGAACGCATGGTGGTCGTGGCGGCGCCGACTTATTTTCTCGAACATCCCGCGCCGCTCGTCCCTGCGGACCTCACTCAGCACAACTGCATCCAACTCCGTCTGAAAACCCAGAGCGGCGTTTACGCCTGGGAGTTCGAGAAGGAGGGGCGAGAGTTTCGGGTGCGCGTCCAGGGACAGGCCATGTTCAACAGCAGCCCGCCCATGCTGGTCGCTGCCTTAGATGGTTTCGGGATCGCCTATCTGCCGCGTGGGCTAGCTGAACCGCACTTGAAAACCGGGCGGCTGGTCGAGGTGCTTGGTGACTGGCTGCCGCCTTTCTCGGGCTACCACCTTTATTACCCTAGCCGCCGCCAGATGACCCCCGCGTTCGCGATCGTTCTCGACGCTTTGCGCTATCGATCATCGGTAGCGGCCACACGAATTAGCTGAGGTCCACCCCCGGCCACTGTCCTATGTCCGCTAACCCACCCTCGACCGACTTCCGGACATCCGCTTATCCGATACTGGTAAGGGGATTGCGGCGGGGTTTTGGCACAGCCTGCCCCGCACCGCCCCTGGCATTTGGTGATCAGAGAATTGTCAGGATTCAAACTCGCCGCAACTCAACCATGCGAAGAAATTGTTTGGATTGAGCGCGGGGCGCCGGCGGACCATCGTCACGAGAGAGGCCATAACGGCAGGCCGCGATCCGTTGCCGAAAAGACGAATGTCCCCTGGCACCAGAGAGTGACACAGCCTTCGACTCAACTCGCCGACCTGAAAGGAGATTCCAGATGACCCTATCCCTCGCCGAAAAACGCCTCAGCTTTCGCGCGCTGCACCAAGAGGGGTGTTTCGTGCTGCCAAATCCCTGGGACGTGGGCAGTGCCCGCATGTTCCAGCATCTCGGGTTCGCAGCACTGGCCTCGACCAGCAGCGGCTATGCCTGGACCACCGGACGACCCGACTATGCCGTGACGCGCGATGATGTCCTGGCACATCTGGCCGCATTGAGCAGCGCCGTCGATCTGCCGATCAACGCGGACTTCGAGTCCGGTTTCGCGGCCGACCCGGAAGGCGTCGCGGCCAGCGTCCGGCTCGCCATCGGCACGGGGATCGCGGGCTTCTCGATCGAGGATCGGAACCTCGAGGAGTCCGGCCTCTACGGCAAGTCGATGGCCGTGGAGCGGGTCCGCGCGGCGCGAGCGGCGATCGACCAGTCGGGCGAAGACGTCATTCTGGTGGCGCGGACCGAGGGACTGCTCATCGATCCGAGCGCACTCACGCCTGCCATCGACAAGCTGGTGGCATTCGCGGAGGCCGGCGCGGATTGTCTCTATGCGCCCGGCGTGGCCGGAAAAGACGCGATCGCGGCCATGGTGCGCGCCGTGGCACCGAAACCGCTGAACGTCCTGATCATGGATCCGGCGACCACCGTCGCCGAGATGGCCGATCTCGGCGTGCGGCGTTTGAGCGTCGGAGGCGCGCTGGCTAGGGTTGCCTGGGCGGCGACCGTGGCGTCGGCGAAAGCCATCAAGGAAGGTTCGTTCAGTGCGCTGGCCGGCGGCATGTCGGGCCGCGACTTGAACGGCATCTTCGGGCAATTCGAATAGGCGGCCGGGACTACAGCCCAAGCGATTGCTGTGCCGGCGGCGGCGGCCCGACATGCACGCCTTCCAGTTCCAGCATGCGGATTTTCGCGGCCGAGCCGCCCGGCGCCGAAAAGCCACCGACCTTGCCGCCAGCGGCCAATACCCGATGGCACGGGATGATCAGCGGCACCGGATTTTTGGCCATGGCCTGGCCAACATCACGCGCCGCTTCGGGGCCGGCGCCGAGTTCCTTCGCCAAGGTGCCGTATGTGGTTGTATGGCCCCAACCGACGTGCCGCGCGGCGGCATAGATCTGCTTGAAGAACGCGTCCTGCTCATCTAGGTCGAGGCGAATGTCGGAGAAATCGACCTCCTCGCCTTGGAAGTAGCGCTTCACGGCCTCGATTGCTTCAAGCACGTCCTGCTTGGGCGTGCCGGGCTTGGCGCCCGGCAGCCGACGGAGAAGAGTCCGTTCGGCCGCTTCGGCGCCACGTGCCGGCAGCTGGAAGCGTGCGATGCCGACATCGTTCCACGCGATGCCGCAGAAGCCGCTCACGGTTTCGAAGATCAGGTACTGGTGTGCCGCCTGGCCCATGACATATGCCCACCCTCTTGATTGATCGTCGAAATGGCACGCCGGGTGCGGGAACTCAGCGTGCCATCCCAGGAAGCTGCGTCGCATCGTTTCTTCCGAGCTTAGACCTATTCAGCCAGGTCGCGCATGACCTTGATCAGGTCGGATTTACCCTCGAAGCCGATGCCCGGCAGGTCCGGCATGACGATATGACCATCTTCGACGCGAACGGAGTCAGGGAAGCCGCCATAGGGCTGGAAGAGGTCGGGGTAGCTCTCGTTGCCGCCCAGGCCAAGGCCCGCCGCGATGTTCAGCGACATCTGGTGCCCGCCATGGGGAATGCAGCGCGACGGCGACCAGCCATGCTGAGCCAACACGTCAAGCGTCCGCAGATATTCGACGAGCCCGTATGACAGGGCGCAATCGAACTGCAGCCAGTCGCGATCCGGCCGCATGCCGCCATAGCGGAGCAGGTTGCGCGCGTCCTGGTGCGAAAAGAGATTCTCGCCCGTCGCCATCGACCCCGGATAGAATTCCGACAGAGCCGCTTGAAGGGCGTAGTCCAGCGGATCGCCGGCTTCCTCGTACCAGAACAGCGGATAGTCGCGCAGCATCTTCGCATAGGCGATGCCGGTCTCCAGATCGAAGCGTCCGTTCGCATCGACGGCAAGCCGCGCTTCCGATCCGATCTCCTTCAATACGGCCTCGATCCGTCCGCGGTCCTCGTCGATGGAGGCGCCTCCGATCTTCATCTTGACCACGGTGTAGCCGCGACCGAGATAGCCGCGCATCTCCGCCTGGAGCGCCGAATTGTCCTTGCCCGGATAATAGTACCCACCCGCGGCATAGACGAAGACGCGAGGGTTAGCCTCCAGGCGCTTTTTCTCGGCGAGAAGGCGGAACAATGGTTTTCCGGCGATCTTCGCGACCGCGTCCCAGATGGCCATGTCCAGTGTACCCACCGCCACGGAGCGTTCACCGTGGCCGCCGGGCTTTTCATTCGACATCATCGCCGCCCAGATGTGCCGAGGATCGAGATTGTCGCCTTCGTCGTCGAGCAGGCTCTTGGCCTCGGCCTCGAGGATGCGGTCGCGGAAGCGCTCCCGGATCAGGCCGCCCTGGCCATAGCGTCCGTTCGAATTGAAGCCGTATCCGACGACCCGACGACCGTCACGCACGACATCCGTCACCACGGCGACGAGGCTCGCCGTCATCTTCGAGAAGTCGATATAGGCGTTCCGGACCGGCGACGCGATGGGCTTGGTGATCTCGACGACATCGACGATACGCATGGAATTTTCCTTCCGTGCAGGTCTCGCATGCTGACTGATGGTGCCGCACGACCTCCACGGCCTGCCGCTGATCGAAGGCGTCGCTAGAGGAGATCGTTAGAACTGGATTCTGGCGAACGCCAATGCTAATCCCGGAATTGGTTATGTGGATTCGACATCACCAATGGAGCTGATCTGGCTTGAGGACTATCTGGCGCTCGCGGAAACCCTGAATTTTTCCAGGGCGGCCGAGGCACGCCACGTCACCCAACCGGCTTTCAGCCGCAGAATTCGCGCGCTTGAGGCGTGGATCGGCGCGGCCTTGTTTATCCGCACGACGCACAATGTCGCACTAACCCCGGCAGGAGAGCATTTTCACACTCAGGCGGAGGTCCTGACACGCGCCCTGCATCAGTTGCGGCGCGACGCCCTCGAAGTTTCCGGCCGTGGCGCCGGCCTCTTGTCGATCGCGGCGACGCACGCGCTTTCCTTCACGTTTTTCCCGAAATGGGTTCGCGGCAACGAACGGATTCTGGCGCTCGGCAATCTCAACCTGATCTCCGACAGCCTGCAGGCGTGCGAGCAGATGATGCTGCGGGGAGACGCGCAGCTTCTGCTTTGTCACTATCACCAGGACATGAGCAGCCGGTTCGAGACCGGCCAGTTCAAGAGCATCGTGGTCGGCGCCGATACTCTGGTGCCGCTCAGCGCGCCTGGCCGGAACGGGGGTCCGCGCTGGCGGCTGCATGGCGGCGAGCCCGTGAAATACCTTGCCTACAGCGCGCAATCGGGGTTGGGCCGGATCATCGCAGCGCGGTGGGGAGCGGCGGACCGGGCCTTTGCGCTCGAAACGATCTTCACGTCGCACCTCGCCGCCACGCTGCTGTCGATGGCCCGCGCCGGAGACGGCGTGGCATGGCTGCCTCGAACGCTGGCCGAAGAGGACATTTCGGCCGGGCTGCTGGTTGAAGCGGGCAACCCGGACCTCGCGATTCCTATCGAAATTCGGCTCTTTCGTCCCGTGGCGCGTCAGGGTCATACAGCCGAGGCGGTTTGGGCAGCCTTTGATCGAACCTGACGTTTCTCCCGTGTGGAGAAGCCGAGTATTTTGACCAGTACCGCTTCGGGGCCTTCCGAGAACACGCCTGAAGGCATTGCCGAATGCGCTTTCGGAACCGTATCCAAGCCTGACTGCGAGACTGGCGCCCGAGCCCCGTCACGTTGAAGCCGGGACAGAGGCAGTTAACCGCCAAACAGCACCTCAGGTATTGCTGGATAAGCAAGTCGGCAGCGTGTCATTCGGCAAGTTGCTTCGGCGCGTCTCACCGATTTTATGCGACAGGATTCTGACCAAATCCCGCGTTCGGTCACTCCGTAACTAATGCCAACTCGGCCCTCGGGTCACGGCGTCGGCCACGCCCAGCGTTGGGTGGACCGGCAGGATCAATGGCCGACGCGGTGGCTGGCTGTGATTAAGCACCGAACGGAACCCTACCAACATCCGGTACCGATATGGGGCGTTGCCTCACACACCGTGATTCCCGTTGGCGGGGGAGCTTGTCCGAAGGCCATAGCCATGGATTGTCATCCTTCTGAGACAGGAGAGCTTTGGTTGAAGCGCGCCATATCGAGTCAGATCCCCATCGGGCCAAAGGGCGCTTTAAGCAGGCAGTGACGCGGCTCGTATCAGTTGAGGTTTAGCAAAGATCGCACCGCCGGATGTACCGAGAAATCCGAGTTGGCGGAGCCCCTCATCGATGTCTTAGGATCTTGCTGACGAAGTCGCGGGTGCGCGCCTCCTGGGGTGCGTCGAACACCGTTTCGGGCGAACCGACTTCGACGACGCGACCTTCGGCCATGAAGACGACTTTGGACGACACTTCGCGTACAAAGGCCATCTCATGAGAGACAATGATCATAGTCATGCCTTCGGTCGCCAGCAGACGGATCGTGTCCAGCACATCCGCCACCAATTCAGGGTCGAGCGCCGATGTCACTTCATCGAGCAGCAGGATTTCGGGTTTCAGAACGAGCGCACGGGCGATCGCGACGCGTTGCTGCTGACCGCCTGATAACTCGTCCGGATAGGCGTCGAGCTTGGCACCAAGGCCGACCTTGGCCAGGATCGCGCGGGCCTCCGCCTCGACTTCGCCGGCCGCCCGGCGTTTCACCTTGATCGGTGCGATGGTCGTGTTGCGCAGCACGGTCATGTTCTGGAACAGATTGTATTGCTGGAACACGATCGCGGCGCGGTCGCGCACCGCCTGGATATCGCGCTTGCTGGCATAGTCGATCGGCATGCCGGCGACCGCCACGGTGCCGGCGCTTGGACGCAGCAGGCCCACGATTACCCGCAGCAGCGTGCTTTTGCCGGAGCCGGACGGGCCGATGAGGCTGACCACCTCGCCGCGTTCGATCGACAGGTCGACACCGGTCAGGATCGGCTGGGCGCCGTAGGCAGCCTTAATCCCGCTGAGAGCGACGAACGGCAAGTCTGATCTCCAACAAGGCTCCCAGCCGCGACAGCGGATAGGACAGGGCGAAGTAAAGAAGCAGGATCGTTCCGAATACTAGGACGGCGGAAAATCCCCGGCTGTTCAGAACCTTGCTCGCGTAGGTGAGTTCCAGGACACCGACCTGCGAGGCCAGCGCCGTGTCCTTGATGAACAGGACGAAAAAGCCGAAGATCGGGGGTATGATGACCTTCCAAGCCTGCGGCAGCACAACATGAACCAGCGTCTGCCGGCTTGAGAGATTCAACACCCTGGCAGCATCGGTTTGGTTGGCATGGACCGATGCCAGGCCGCCGCGCACGATCTCGGAGATGAAGGCGCTGGCGATCAGACAGACGCTGACCAACCCGACCGAAAAAGTCGACAGGCTGAGCCCGACCGCTTGGCTGACGAAGAATATGGTCAGCAGGGTCACCAGAAACGGTACCCGCCGGAACAGCTCGACAAAGCCCGTGGCGATGGCGCGCAAAGGCAGCGTGGCCCAACCCCGTGTGCGCCGTAGCAAGGCGATCGGAAAACCAACGAGGCAACCGACGAGACAGCCGGCAGCCGACAGCGCCAGCGTCGACAACAGCGCCTCGCCTAGAAAGATCAGGTTGTAGGGACCGAAGAAGCGCGGCAGCTCGCTCAGGATCCGATCGAGCATTACGTCGTCTTCATCCGGGCACGGAACAGGTGGTGTCCGGCGACTGTCAGGCTGAGGCTCGCCAGTAGTGTCATGCCAACGTAGATGGCTGCGGTTAGCGAGAAAATCTCGATCGACCGGAAGGTCGTCGAATTGACGTTCAGGGCGCGGCCGGTCAACTCCTCAACACCGAAGACCGACGCCATCGAGGTTCCCAGCGTCACCATGATGTACTGGTTGGACAGCGGCGGGAACAGCATCCGGATGATATGCGGCAGGATCACATAGCGAACCTGTTGCAACCGGCTCATGCCCAGGGTTTGGGCGGCTTCAAGCTCACTCCGACGGACCGAGGCGAGGCCGGCCCGCTGGATCTCGGTAAGATAAGCCCCCGCATTCAGCGTCATGCCCAGGAGCACCGCCTGAAACGGCGACAGCAAGATCCCCAGATCGGGCAATCCGAAGAAGATGAAATAGATCTGCGCCAATTGCGGTGTGTTGGTGAAGAAAATCACATAGGCCTTCGCCATGGCGGACAAAAACCGCCCGCCATGGGTCCGTGCCAGCGCACCTACCAGGCCGATCACCATCCCGCCGGAAAACGCCAGAAAGGCGATCTCCAGGCTGATCGCGGCACCGATCAGCAGATCGGGCAAATAGCCGATTACCTGGCCGTAATGGAGCGTGTAGTTCATGCGATCGCCCGTACAGGTAGAGAGGGATCGGCCTAGTGCCGCTCCCCCGCATCCTTTGAGGAAAAACGCTAGAAATACGGCGACGGCTTGATCGGATAGACCATCTCGAGGCCAAACCATTTCTTGTAGATGTCGTCGATGACGCCGTCGCTCTGCAACTGGAACAACGCCACGTTCAGCCAGCGGAGCAGGGCCTCGTTCCCTCTGGCGACGCCGATGCCGTCGTAATCGACCCCCGCATTGACGTCGTTCAGGATCTTCCACTTCACCGTTTCGGCCTTCATGAACATGCCGAGATAGTCGATGACGTCAACCACCGCGTCACCCCGGCCTTGGGCCAGCGCGCGGATCACGTCCGGGTAATTATCGAGCAGAATGATCTGGGCTTTGGGCAAGTTCTTTTTGATGAAGTCGACCGACGTGGTGCCACGCACCTCGACCAGCTTGACGTCCGGGTTGTTGAGTTCCTTCCAGGATTTGAAAGGCTTCGCCTCGGTGGTCAGCACGCCCAGCGCCTCGGTGTGCAGCGGCACGGTGAAGTCGATCACCTTGGCGCGGTCCGGCGTGCGGGTCAGGCCGCCCATCACGATATCGACCTTGCCAGATGCTACGAAGGGCACCCGGTCAGGCGAACCAACCTGGACGACTTCGAGCGAGACCCCCAGCATGTCGGCGAATTTCTTCGCGACATCGACGTCGAAGCCTTCAATCTGGTTCTGATCGTTAAACTTGGCCAAGGGCGGCAGGGTCGGGTTAACGCCGACCACCAGCTTCTTGCTGGACAGAATATCGTCGAAGGAACGGGCCGATGCCGCGCCGCCGATGCAGATGGCCATACCGACGGCAAGCGCCGCGAGGCCCGTGGTGAAAGCTTTCATGTTTCCCCTCAGATCCAAAGTGCACTGCTTGACAAGCAAACAGTATACCATTCGTATACGGTTCGTGTCGGATCACCAGTGTGTTGCAAATATGAAGACGATCGGAAATGGCCGCATCGATGACGCGGTGGAGCGTGGGGCGCTCGTCGACTTCACATTCGACGGCGTTCCGCTGCGCGGCTATCCCGGCGAAAGTTTGGCGACAGCGTTGTTCGTCTCCGGGATCACGGACTTGCGGAAAGCGCCGCGTAGCGGCACGCCGCGGGGCATGTTCTGCCTAATGGGCATCTGCCAGGAATGCGTCGTCTGGATCGAAGGTCGGCGTCAGCCCTCCTGTCAAGTGACCCTGCGCGACGGACTTCAGGCTCGATCAGGCACGATCGCCGGACTGGAATCATGACGGATGCCGCGCTTATGACCAATGCTGCGGACCTTCTGGTGATTGGCGCCGGACCGGCTGGTGTGGGTGCCGCGACCATGGCGGCCGAGCACGGGCTCGACGTCGTGTTGATCGACGAGAATTACGCCGCCGGCGGCCAGGTCTATCGTCCGATGCCGCCGGGTTTCGCGCGACGAGGTAGCCCTGGCCCCGATGCGGCGATCGGCGATGCACAGCGCGAGTTGCTCGCTCGGAGCCCTGTTCGCACGGCTTTTGGGAAACTTGTCTGGTCGGTGTCCCAGACCTTCCGGGTCGACGCGGTCGGTGAGGACGGACCGACCCATTGGACGGCACCTGCCCTGATCGCGGCGACCGGCGCCACCGAGCGGGTGATCCCGTTTCCCGGCTGGACGGAACCCGGTGTCATCGGCCTCGCCGCCGCTACCGCTCTCTTGAAGTCGCAACAGATGCTGCCTGGCCGAACGACCTTAGTGGCGGGTTGCGGCCCTTTGCTGCTCGCCGTGGCCGCGGGCATCCTCAAGGCTGGTGGACGGGTCGCCGCGGTGGTTGACCTCGCCAGTCCGGTGGATTGGATGAGCACATTGCCGGCCCTCGCGTCGCGGCCGGATCTGCTGGCACGCGGCGTGGGCTGGGTGACACTGCTCAAGCGCCGAGGCGTACCGGTTCTCTTCCGGCACGCAATTATCGGAGTTCGGCGATCCGCCGGCGGGCTTGCTGCCACGATTGGTCCCGTGGATGCGGCTCGCCGACCGATTTCCGGTGTCCTGGAACGTGAGCTATCCATCGATTGCGTCGCGGTCGGCCACGGCTTGGTGCCGGGAACCGAGATCAGCCGAATCTTCCGTGCTCGGCATCGTTTCGAACATTCGCTTGGCGGATGGATCGCCGAGCGGGACCGGACGGGCCGGACGTCGGTCGGGGGACTTTATGTGGCGGGCGACAGCGGCGGCATCCTCGGTGCCGCCGCTGCCTTCCAACAGGGCCGCATGACCGGTCTCGCGGCGGCGCGGGACCGAGGCCGTATCGATCCTGCGACCTTCGACCGGCTAGTGACACCGATCGAGCGATCCCGTGCCAGGAACGAGCGGTTCGGCCGGGCGATGAGCGGGTTGATGGCGGCACATCTCGGTCAGGCAGCGGCGATCGCGCCGGAGACGATCATCTGTCGCTGCGAGGACGTGACTCGCGCCGAACTCGATGCCGCGATCGACGAGGGCGCCGCCACGGTCGATCAGCTGAAAGCCTGGACCCGCTGCGGCATGGGGCCGTGCCAGGGCAGGATGTGCGGCGATACCGCCGGCGCGTTGATGGCGCTGCGGGTTGGCGATCGTGAAAGCGCCGGGCAATTCACCGGCCGTCCCCCGCTGCGCCCCATCCCGATCGACCTTCTGACCGGTACATACGATTATGCGGATATCCCGATACCCGGTCCAGCACCGCTGTAGATGACCGGCTTGTCTTTCGATACGGCGGTGATCGGCGCCGGTGTCATGGGGGCGAGTACGGCGCTGCATCTCGCCCGTGCCGGCATGCGGACCGTCATCATCGATCGTGGCGCCATCTGCCGCGAGGCGTCCGGCGTCAATGCCGGCACGTTGACCCTGCATATGACCCGCGCGGCCCTCATCCCCTACGCGATGGCCGGACGCCAAAGATGGATCGATGCCCCTATTTGGCTGGGCGCCGATGTGGGAGGCCGGGCGGTGGAAGGCATGTCCGTCGCCTTCACCCCGGCCGAGGCCGAGATGGTCGAGCAACGGGCGAAGAGCCGCCGAGAACAGGGGGCCCCGATCGAGGTGATCTCTCCGGCGCGCGCCCGCGCGGTCGAGCCCGGCCTCAACGAGCGGGTCATCCTGGCTGCGTATAGCGAGATCGATGGCTATGCCAGTGCCTACCTTACCGGCCGCGCCTATCGAGCGGCGTTGGTCGCTGCGGGCGCCGAGATCCGAGAGGCCACGGCGGTTGTCGGCGTCGATCGAGCTGCCATCGATCGGACCGGAGGCGGTTTCACGATCCGCACCGCAACCGGCGAGGTTATCCGCGCACGACGCCTGGTACTGGCTGGCGGCGTCTGGCTTGAACAGATGCTCGGCTGGATCGACGTGACAATCCCTGTCAAATGTCTGATAAACCAGCTGATTGTCACAGAACGCGTTCGGCCGGTGATGCGTACGGTTCTGGGTGTCGCGAGCGGCCTGCTGTCGCTGAAGCAATTCGAGAATGGGACGGTCCTAATTGGCGGCGGATGGCAGGGGATCGGCGATACCGTGCGGGGCGGCGTCGAAGCGATCCCCGACAATCTGATGGGCAATATGCGGCTCGCTCGCTACACGATCCCGGCACTGGCTCAGGCGCGTATCGCCCGTATCTGGCTCGGTCTGGAATCCGAAACCTCCGACGCGCTGCCGATGATCGGCGCGGTCCCGGGCGTGCCCGATGCCTATGTCATCGGCTGCGTCCATTCCGGCTATACCAGTGGCCCCTATATGGGCGAACTGCTAGCCGAACTGATCCTTGGTAAGGCGACTTCGATGCCGTTGTTCGATCCAGCGCGTCTCGTGACCGGCGGTGCACCAGTCAGATCGGGTTCGGTTGCATGATCCCGGATCGGACAACCGCCCCATTCGATGGCGTCTATGCGGCGACGCTGACCCCTCTGCTCGCCAACGGCTCCCTCGACGACGCTTTGCTGTACCGGCACTTTCGTGACATGGCCGCGGTCGACGGTATCGTCGGTGTGTTGTGTAACGGCCATGCCGGCGAGAACTTCACCCTGTCGCGAGAGGAAAAGCGGCGGGTCGTCGAGATCGCCGCCGAGGCGATCGGCGACAAGTCGATCATTGTCGCCGGTGTCAATGCGGAGGAGAGCCGCGAGGCCGCGCGACACGCGATGGATGCGCAGGCCGCCGGAGCCGACGCGGTCCTGGTGTTTCCGCCGTTTTCCTGGGCGCTCTCCCTTGATGACGACATGGCCGTCGCCCATCATCAGGCGATCGCCGAGGCGACCGATATCCCCTTGATGCTGTACCAGGCGGGCGTCCACACCGGCAGCCTGGCCTATCCTCCCGCCGTGCTGGAGCGGCTGGTCGAGATCGCCTCCGTCGTGGCCATCAAGGAGGGCAGTTGGGAGACCAGTGCCTATGAGGCGAACCGGCGGCTGGTCAAGCGGGTCGCTCCCCATGTGGCGGTCATGGCGTCGGGCGACGAACATCTGTTGTCGTGTTTCGTACTCGGCAGCGAAGGCAGCCTGGTCAGTCTCGCCGTGCTGATGCCGGAGGTGATCGTCGCCCTCGACCGGGCCGTGCGCGCGAGCGACCTCGTGGCCGCCCGGCAGTTGCACGACCGGATCTATCCCTTGGCGAAGGCGGTTTATGGGGTGGCACCGGGCGGTCATGCGACCGCACGCCTGAAAACCTGCATGCGCTTGCTGGGCCGCTGGCCGTCGGACCGGATGCGTCCGCCGATCGGCCCACTAGGCGAGGCGGAAGTCGCCATGCTAGCGGATGCCCTTCGCCTCGCCGGGCTTGCGGACTGACGCGCCGCATGGCAGGCGACACAACACCGGACATTAACCTCTCCGAGCTGGCTTACCAAAAGCTCGCCAAGATGATCCTGTTGCGCCAACTACCGGGCGGCACCTCCGTCATTGAGGGTCGGTTGGCGGAGGAACTGGAAATCTCACGAACGCCGATGCGCGAGGCGCTGGTCCGACTGGCGGCCGAGGGGTTGCTGGTCCGGGAGGGAACCAGATCCTTCACCGTCCGCAAGGTCACTGCCACCGAGTTCTTTCAATGCATGAAGCTGCGCGAGATGCTTGAATGCGAGGCGATCGGTCTTGCGGTCGGCCGGATCGAGCCGGCCCGGCTCGCAGCCTTGGGTGCCCAGATCGAACGGCTCGCCACCGCGGCGGAACAGGCAGCCGACCACTGGAAAGCCGATGACCAACTACACCTCATGTTCGCCGACGCGTCTGGTAATGAAATGCTGGCTAAGCACATCCGCCAGGTGCGGATCAACACGCGGCTGTTCGAGATATCCAGCCCGATCCGGCGCGTTAAGGCCGACGGTGAAGAGCATCTCGCCATCCTGGCGGCTTTCGCTTCCGGAGACGCCAAGGTGGCCCGCCGTTCGATGCTGCGGCATCTCCGCAACCTACAATCGGAGGTCATGGCGATCCTCCGTGGCTGGGACGTGCCGTGAGCTGTGTGGAGCAATGGACCATCCCCCATGGAAGTAGCTTACCCACCATGGGGGCGACCTTGGCGTCGCGTAGGCTCGGGTTTTCAGGGCCCTGACACGCGCCCTGCATCAGTTGCGGCGCGACGCCCTCGAAGTGTCCGGCCGTGGCGCCGGCCCCTTGTCGAGGGCAGCCTTTGATCGGAACTGACGTTTCTTAGCCAGCGGCTAGATCGTCGACGGTCCGCGGATCACGGCCGCCCCGATGCGACCGGTGGCGGTTACGGTGCGGCGGCGGCGTGGGGGTTGGTGTTCGGCGGTAGGCCAAGGTTTTCCCGCAAGGTGGTGCCCTCGTATTCGGTTCGAAACGAGCCGCGCCGACGCAGTTCCGGCACCACCAGATCGACGAAATCGTTGATGCCGTGGGGCAGGT
The DNA here is from genome assembly GCA_035555315.1 of Allostellaceae bacterium. GTDB lineage: Bacteria > Pseudomonadota > Alphaproteobacteria > ATCC43930 > CGMCC-115725 > DATMGU01. The sequence goes on along the minus strand of DATMGU010000014.1, from coordinate 26,452 downwards.
GGGTGGGCGTGAGGTTGAAGCCGTCGGCGGCCTCCTCGGCGATCCATTCCTCCATGACATCGGCGACGTCCTCGGCCGTGCCCATCAGCAGCAGGCCGCCGCTGCTGGCCGACTTCTTCTGGTAGAACTGGCGGATGGTCATGTTCTCCCGCTGGGCGAGGTGCCACATGTTGTAGGCGATGCTGCGCACGGGGGCATCGACCGGTTCCGGCACCGGCCCGTCCAGCGGATAGCCGGACAGATCGCCGAACGAGCGGAACAGGCTGGCAAGGCCCACCATCGGATCGATCAGCTCCTGCAACTGGTCGAACTTCGCCTGCGCCTCCGCCCGCGTGCGGCCGACGATGGTGGTGACGGCGGGCATCACCTTCAGCAGCTCCGGCGCGCGGCCGTACTTGGCCATGCGGGCCTTCAGCCCGGCGTAATAGGCCTTGGCACCGGCGAGATCGACCTGGGCGGCGTAGACGACATCGGCGTTGGCGGCGGCGATCTCCTGCCCCTGCTCGGCAGCGCCCGCCTGCACCAGGATCGGCCGTCCCTGCGGCGTGCGCGGTGCGCTGAGCGGGCCGCGCACGGCGAAATGCTTGCCGCGGTGATTGAGCACGTGCAGCTTGGCCGGGTCATAGAACTGGCCTGAAGCCTTGTCATGGACGAAGGCGTCGTCCTCCCAGCTGTCCCACAAGCCGGTGACGACGTCGACGAACTCCTGCGCCCGGTCATAGCGGGTGTCGTAATCCAGATGGGTGTCGCGGCTGAAGTTCCAGGCTTCCTGCTCGGACCAGGAGGTGACGATGTTCCAGCCGGCGCGGCCACCGCTGATGTTGTCGAGCGAGGCGAACTTGCGGGCGATATGATACGGCTCGTTGTAGGTGGTGGAGGCGGTCGAAACCAGGCCGATATGACTGGTCATCGGCGCCAGGGCGGCCAGCAGCGTCAGCGGTTCCAGCTCGACGTTGCGGTTGGTGCGGGCGAGCGATCCGGGGGGATTGTCGTCGGCCCGGATGCCGATGCCGTCAGCGAAGAACACCATGTCGAACTTGGCGCGCTGGGCGATCAGGGCACTGTTGAGGAAATACTTGAAATCCGTCGCACCGCCGGGGGGCACCTCGGGATGGCGCCAGGCGGCATCGTGGTAGCCGAGATAGCGCATGGAGAGTCCGAGTTTCATTTTATTTTTGGGCATCATGCCGCTTCCTTCAGTAAATATAGCCGGCCTTTTCCATGTATTCGCGGGCCAGATCGAGGTCATAGGCGATCGGCTTCAGCAGATCATGGTCGTATTCCGGCGCCGACCAGGCCATCGGCACCGTGCCGGCGGCGCCATAGCCGCCGGCGATTTCCTTGACGATCTGGTCGCGCGGCATGGCATGGCTGATGGCCTGGCGAATATAGGCGGCGGCCTCCGCCGCCCGCGACGGATCGCTTTTGCCGAGCGGGGTTTCGGTGCCCACGCCGAACACCGGATGCTTGAGGTTGTAGCAGACGTGCTGCCACTTGTAGGAATCGAAGGTCACCACCTTGCCCCAGCTCGCATCGATCGTACTGACCACGGGGCCGATATCGTACATCGGGTCATGCGCGTCGATCTCGCCGGCCTTCAGCGCACTCAACACCGCATCGGTGCCGTTGATGTTGACGACGTAGAACGTCTTGACGTTGCCGGTATGCGGCTTCCAATAGGCCTCGTTGCGCGTGTAGCCATAGGCCTTGCGCGACGGGTCGAAGCCCGTGGGGATCCACGGCCCGGTGCCGACGGCACCATGGGCGGTGAAGCTTTTCCCGTCCGAGGTCTTGACCGTGTAGCTGCCGAGCCAGGTGCTGGCGGAATGACTGCGCAGCGCCTCCGGCTTGATATCCTTGTAGGCGTGCTCGGGCATGATCGCGAAGGCGCCGAGCACGCTGTTGAGGAAATCCATGCTGTAGACCGGCAGATCGACGGTGATCTCGTACTTGCCGGTGACCTGGTAGGCGTCCGGGCCGCCGAACACCCGCGCGCAGGTCGCCTGCATCTGCGAGCCATAGATCTTGTTCAGCATGGTATCCCAGGTGAACTTCACATCGGCCGCGGTGAATTCCTCGCCCGAATGCCATTTCACCCCCTGGCGCAGCGTCACCACCCAATGCTTGCCGTCGTCGGACATGGTATGGCCGGTGGCGAGTGCTGGAATGAGCGTCTTGTCCTGCCAGCCGCGGTATTCGTAAAGACAGTTGTAGGCGGGGCCGAAGATGTTCGATTCGTGGTAGCCGATGGAGTACATCGGAACCAGCGAACTTGGCGCTGGCCAGGAAGCGAAGGCTGCGGTGGCATCGGCCCCAGCGCCTTCGATCGTCCAATGCTCGGGCTGCGGGTAGAAGATGGGAGTGTAGGTGGTGGCGTCGAAGCCGGTGAGCTTCGGGTTCACCGCGATCACATCCTGCGGATAAAACAGGATCGTCATTGGCTGGATATCGTACCAGCGCTTTTCGAAATCGTGGTAGGCCTTCAGCCGATCAGCATCGTGCAGGCTGTTGGCGACGGCCAGCAGCGAGCGGTCGATCTCCTTGTCGTCGACATAGTAGAAGTTCTGGCCATTGGGCGGCATTTCCGAGCTGCCGAACAGCGCGTACGGCGACGGTTTGATCGACGCGTATAAATAGCGCTCCAGATAGCAATCCCAGCCGCCATCGACATGGGTCTTGCCGTCGCCGCGCGTCCGCCGCGGTGCGATCACCGTGAACGGCACGAAGCTGGACACCACGTCGATGCCGATGCGCGACATCTGCGCCGCCGCCAGCGTTCCCCAAACCATGCGGGACGGTTGGGTGTTGGGGATCATCATGTAGAGCTTGAAAAACGGCGTCGCCGCCTTGCCGGGTCCCGCCACGGCGGTGAGCGCGGTGGCGAGCGAGGCCTGGAGAACGGTACGGCGGCTTGGCGTGAATTTCGACGAAAAATCAGGGCTCATAAGTGAACTTCCAATCGATCATGCTGGGTTGTGGCAGGCGGCCTGGGTATTCGGGCCCATCTGTTGCAGTGCCGGATCCTGCTCGCGGCAGATCGGCAGGGCGGCGGCGCAGCGGGGGTGAAACGGGCATCCGGTGGGGCGGTTCATCGCACTCGGCACCTCGCCGCGCAGATGCACGCGCTGGTCGACGGCGCCGGGGCTTGGCACCGGAATGGCGCTGATGAGGGCCGCGGTATAGTGATGCCGCGGATGGGCGAAGATCTCATCGACGGCGCCGATCTCGACGATGCGGCCGAGATACATCACCGCCACATGGGTGGAGATGAACCGCACCGAACTCAGATCGTGTGAGATGTAGAGATAGGCGACGCCGAGCCGGTCCTGCAGCGACGCCAGCAGGTTCAGGATCTGCGCCCGCACGGAGATGTCCAGCGACGACACCGGCTCGTCCAGCAGCACCACGTCCGGCTCAACCGCCAGGGCCCGGGCGATGCCGACCCGCTGGCGCTGGCCGCCGCTGAACTCGTGGGGGTAGCGCACGCCGTTGCGCGGCTCCAGCCCGACGGTCTCCAGCAGGGCGGCGACGCGGCCGTTCCAGTCGCGCGGGTGCTGCGGCGCATGCACCCGAAAGGGTTCGCGCAACGCCTCGTTGATGGTCCAACGCGGGTTCAGCGACAGGTACGGATCCTGGAACACGTACTGCATGCGCCGACGCACGGCCAGCATGGCGGCCCGGTCCGACCCGGCCAGGATCGGACGGACATCCCGCCCGTCGAGGCGGATCTCGCCGGCATCGGCGCGCACCAGATCGAGGATGCTGCGCGCGGTGGTGGTCTTGCCGCAACCGCTCTCGCCGACCAGGCCGAGGGTCTGGCCCGCCTGCAGCACGAAGGAGACGTCGTCCACCGCGCGCAAGATGCGGGTCTGGCGCCGCCCGATCAGCCCGCGTTTGACGACGGCGTAGTGCTTGCGCAGCCCCCGAATATCGAGCAGCGGGGTCATGGCGTGGCCTCCCCCGGCGAGCCGCGGCGCAGGCAGCTGACGGTGTGGCCGGGGGCCAGCAGATACTCATGCGGCATCACCCGGCGGCACTCGGGTATGGCTTCCGGGCAGCGGTCATGAAAGCGGCAGCCGGGCGGAGCGTGCAGCAGATCCGGCGGCCGCCCGGCGATGCTCGGCAGCACCCGCCGGGCGCCGCTGTAGCTGTGGTCGATGCGCGGCATGCTTTCCAGCAACGCCCGCGTATAGGGGTGCTGGGGCGCGTTGAAGATCGTCGCGGCGTCGGCGGTTTCGCAGACGCGGCCGGCATACATCACCGTGATGCGGTCGGCCATGCGGGCGACCACCCCCATGTCGTGCGTCACCAGCACCATCGACATGCCCAGCCGCCGGCGCAGCTCGGCCAGCAGATCCAGGATCTGCGCTTGGATGGTGACGTCGAGCGCCGTCGTCGGCTCGTCCGCCAGCAGCAGCGCCGGTTCGCACAGCAACGCCCGGGCGATGCCGACGCGCTGCTTCATGCCGCCGCTCAGCTCGTGCGGATATTGCCGCAGCCGCGCCGCCGGATCGCTGATGCCCACCAGCGCCAGCAGTTCCACTGCCCGGTCGCGCGCGGCCTGGCGCGAGGCGCCGGTGTGCCAGCGCAGGATCTCGGTCAATTGCCGGCCGATGCTGAGGATCGGATTGAGCGAGGTCGCCGGGTTCTGGAAGATCATCGCCATCCGCCGCCCGCGGATCTGCGTCAGCCGCTTGTCGGATTGTCGCAGCAGGTCCTCACCCTCGAACAGCACGCGGCCGGCGATGATGCGCGCCGGCGGCGGCGCCAGGCGGAGCAGCGTCAGGCTGGAGATGGTCTTGCCGCTGCCGGATTCGCCGACGATGCCCAGCGTCTGCCCGGAGCCGACCTGGAAATCGACACCGTCGACCGCCCGCACCACGCCGTCGCGCGTGTGGAAATGCACCTTGAGCCCTTCGACCGCCAGCAGCGGCGCCGGTTGCCCCACGATCGGGGGTGCTGGCTCAGCCACGGACACGGGGGTTGAATGCATCGGTCAAGCCATCCGCCAAAAGGTTGAAGCCAAGCACGGTCACGAAGATCGCGGCACCCGGTACCAGACACGCCCAGGGCGCCACTTTCAGGGCCTGGTAGTTGAAGAACAGCATCTGTCCCCAAGAGATGGATTTCGGGTCGCCGAAGCCGAGAAAGCTCACCATCGCCTCGGTCAGGATGGCGGTGCCGATGCCCAGCGCCACCAGCACGATCAGCGGCGGCAAGGCGTTGGGCAGGATGTGGCGGAACAGGATATCGCGCCGCGTGGTGCCGATGCACAGCGCCGCCTCGACGAATTCGGCATGGCGCAGCCGCATGAATTCGGCCCGGGCCATGCGGGCGATCGGCGGCCAGGAAAACAAGCCCAGCAGCAGGATGATGGTCATCAGGTTGAGGTTGGGGATGCGCTCCAGCGCCGTTCCCACGACGATGATGCCGAACAGCCGCACCACCGCCAGGATCACCACGAAGATCGGCACGATCATGAAGAAGTCGGCGCCGCGCATCAGCGCCTCGTCGACGAAGCCGCCGACATAGCCGGCGATGCCGCCGACGAGCACGCCAATGAGGGAGGCGATCACCATGGCGCCCAGCCCCACCGCCAGCGCCGTGGGGGCACCGTAGATGCCGCGGCTGAGCACGTCGTAGCCGTTCTGGTCGGTGCCGAGCCAGTTGCGCGCGCTGGGGGCGGCATGGGCGGCACCCCTCAGCATGGCGGACTGGTCGTTGGGATCGTAGGGGGCGGCAAACGGCCCGATGATCGCCGTCAGCACCACCAGGGCGACCAGGAAAAGCCCGATCATGCCGGCGCGGTTGCGGCGGAAGCGATGCCAGGATTGCCGCCAAACGCCCAAGGGCGGCCGCCGTAGCGGGGCGGTCTCGGCCAAGGCCGTGGGGGCGAGCTCAGCGTTCATCTCAGGCCAGATCCATCTCAGGCCAGCCGGATACGGGGATCGATCGCCACGTAGGCGATGTCGGTGAGCAAGGTGGCCAGCACCAGCATGACGGTGATGATCATCGTCTCTCCCATGATCACCGGATAATCCAGTTGCTGGATGGCGGAGATGTAGAGCGCGCCGAGGCCGGGCCAGGTGAACACCGTCTCCGTCACCGGGGCGGTGCCCAGCATCAGGCCGAACAGCGTGCCGAGATAGGTCAGTTGCGGGATGAAGGCGTTGCGCAGGGCATGATGCAGCACCACGCGCCGCGCCGGCAGGCCGGAGGCCCAGGCGGCGGTGATGTAGTCCTGCCGCAGCACGTCCACCAGCGAGGATCGCATCAGCAGCGTCAGGGTCGCGGTGTTGAACACCGTCAGCATCGCCACCGGCAGCACCATGTGCCACAGCCCGTCTATGACGATGCTGCCCATGAACAGGTTACGGGTGGAATAGGCGCCGTAGGACGGCAACACCCCAAGCCAATAGGAGAAGATGAGGATCAGCAGGATGCCGATCAGAAACCCCGGCAGCGAATGGCCGAGCATGGCCGAGGAGACGATGCTGAAATCCGCCCAGCCGTGCTGCTTCGTCGCCGCCACCACGCCCGCCGCGGTGGCGATCAGGGTAGACAGCACGAGGCCGGGAAGCTGGATCTTCAGCGTCTCCATTCCCCAGACCTGGAGCAGGTCGGCGACCGGCTGGTTGTAGATGATGCTGGTGCCGAAATCGAAATGCAGGATCGCCCACAGCCACGACCAGTAGCGGTCGATAAAGTTGCCGTCGAGGCCGTAGAACTTGCTAAGCGTGGCGACCATCTCGTCCGACACGCCCGGCGTTTCCGCCAGCATGATCTGGATCGGGTTGCCAATGGCGTTGATCAGCGCGAACAGAATGAAACTGACGCCCAGGATCAGCACGGCGGAAAATGCCAGGCGGCGCAGGATAAAGCGGAAAGCGCCCAATTACGGCTCCCCGTGAAGCGTGGTCATCTGGCCCCCTTTGGCACGCGCGATGCGGATGCGGTCTTCCACGGCAGAACGCGGCGCGGCGCGACGATGATCATTGGACGGGAAGCCCTTGTGCAAGTGTGGCGAGTTCGCCAAGGGTCACGGGCTTGAGTGGGGGCCGGACGCTTAGCAGCCCTACCTCGGCGGGTGTGCGTCCCTGTGCGGCGGCCAGTAGGCGGATGAGCGTGGCGCCGCACTGACGGCCTTGGCAGGCACCCATGCCGGCGCGGCTGAAGGCCTTGAGCTGGTTGGGGCCGATCGGCGCGGTGCCTGCGATGGTCCGGAGCTGCCCGGCCGTCAGCTCCTCACACCGGCAAACGATCGTCTCATCGGCGGGCGCGAATACCGCCTGGCGAGGGCGATAGAGCGCGTCCAGCAACGGCCGTACGGAGAGCGCCCGGCGCAGGCGGCGACGCAGCGGCCGAGCGGCCGCGTGTGCCGCATCGGCGCGCAGGCGGTCGAGCTGAACAGCGACCCCTAGCGCCGCTAGCTCGCCGCGCAGCCCCGCCACCTCCGCGCCCCCGATTCCGGCGCCGTCGCCCGCGATGAAGACACCGGCGCGCGATGTCTCACCCCAGGGATTCAGGACCGGAACGTGGCAATCCTGGGCCGCGTCCCAGCGCATCTCGCAGCCCAGCGAGAGCGGCGCGTGGATGCTGGGCACCACCCCTTCATGCACAAGAACGACATCCGCCGGGGCGCCGCCGGACGATCCCGCCGAGGTGCTCCAGGCCAAATGCTCGACCCGGCCCTGGCCGGTGGCCTCGACCTCCGTCACGCCGCGGATGATGCGCACGCCGGTGCGGCGAAGGGTCGTCATCCAGCCAAGCCCCTTCCAAAGTGCCGCCGGCGCCGCGATCGCGCCACGGCCATGCCAAAAGGCCGCGGCGAAGCGGCCGGTGGGCGCGGTATCGAGCCAGCCAGCGATTGCCCCGCCAGCCTGCAGGAGTTGCGTCGCATAGAGCAGCGGCAACGGCCCGCAGCCAACGATCCAGACCGGTCGCGCCGGAACCTGCCCTGATGTTTTAAGCAGGATCTGCGCCGCGCCGACGGTGAGCACGCCGGGAAGCGTCCAGCCGGGAAGCGTCCAGCCGGGAAGCGGCGCCGGCCGCTCCTGCGCCCCGGTCGCGAGCAGCACGGTGCGGGCGGCGATAGACGTCGCCTGCCCGGCGCGGGTCACGCAGGCGTGGAATCCCGGCTCGATCTGCCAGACCTGGGTCCCGGGCAGATAGGCGGCGCCGCTGGCGCGAAAGGCGGCGGCCATGGCGACGCCCTCCTGGTAGGCGGCGCCCAGGATGCGACCGCGCGCCGTTGCGGCCACGGTCTCGACCGCGCGCCAGATCTGCCCGCCCGGTGCCGGCTGATCGTCGACGCAAACCACATCGAGGCCATGCCGCCGGGCGGCGATGGACGCGGCCATGCCGGCCGGGCCGGCGCCGATGACAAGAAGGTCGACCGTCATCGAACGAGGCTCCGCCGGCCCAGTTGGCGTCGCACGACCATCCCGTCACACACCGCGGTCAGGCAGGTTTGGACCGAGCTGACACCGTCGATCTCCGCCAGGCAGTCGAAACAGACCCCCATCATGCAATAGGGGGCACGCCGTGCACCGCTGACCGGAGTCGTCCGCGACCACACCTCGGGCTGGCGCAACAGAACCGCGGCGACCGTCTCGCCGGCTTCGACCGCGATGGGAACGCCGTCGATGTGGATGGTCACTGCATGCGCGGCATCATGCAGCGTGTGGAACATCGAACCTCCCGGGATGGAACATGTCCAGCGACGCGGGCAGGCTGCCCGCGGCCACGGCATCCGCCACCACATCGGCATGCAGCCCGGCGAGCGTGACCCCGGAGTGGCACAGGGCGACAAATGCTCCGGGATGGGATGGTGATTGCGCATAGACCGGGAAGCCGTCCGGCGTCATCACGCGCAGCCCCGCCCATTGCCGCACCATGCGCAGCTCTCCCAGTCGGGGCACTTTGCGCAGGGCGTCGCGGCTCATCCGTGCCGCCGCTTCAGCCGTCGTGCCGGCGTCATAACCGGTCTCCTCCTGCGTCACGCCTATCATCAGCGTACCCTCCGCCGTTTGGCGCAGGCCGCTCGCCGGTAGCGGCAGGAGGGGCTCGATCCGCTCCGTCACCAGGATCTGCCCGCGCTGCGGCCGGAGCGGCACCTCGACTCCCACTTGCCTCGCCAGCACCGCCGAGCCGAGGCCGGCCGAGACCACGACCCGGCCGGCCTCGAAGCGCTCGTCTCCGGACGCGACGACGAAGGTGCCGTCCTGGACCGTGATCGTCTGGGCGGGCGTATTCGGGCGGATCGTCCCGCCGAGCCGGCGGACGGCCTCGTGCAACGACGCGAGCAGCTTGAGCGGGTTCACGTGACCGTCATGGTGACCGAAGCTGGCACCGGCGACTTCGGGACCTAGTTCGACCTTCGGGAGCAGTTTCCGCAGCGCCGCGCGGTCCAGCATCTCCCAGTCAGGATCGCCGCCAAGCATAGTGTGCAGCCGCTGTAGCTCATGACGGCGCTCATCGAACGCGGTTTCGCCGAGACAGAACGCCAGCCCTCCGTTGCGCTCGTAATCGATCCAACCACCCACCAGTCGCGTAAGCTGGTCATGAAATCCAGGCCAGAGGTCGACGCTCCGCCGGGTCAGCGTGTGGTATTCGGGCATGGTGACGCCCTTTCCCTGCAGCCACACCAGACCGAAATTCGCGCGGGCGGCCCGGTGGTCGGTGTCGGAGCCGTCGAGAACAATCACCCGCAGCCCGCGGTCGACCAAGCCGTAGGCGATGGCGGCCCCGACCGTTCCGGCACCGATGACGATCACGTCGGTCTGCATGTGGCCCCCTTCATTGAAAGATCACGCTAGACATCGACGGCCAGAACGTCGAAGTCGTAATTCAGCGAATCGTATTCCAGGGGGTTATGCATGCGACGCCGTCTCAGTCTACGCCAAATCGAGGCTTTCAAGTCTGTGATCGAGCACGGCACCATCAGCCGGGCGGCGGCTGTCCTGCATGTATCGCAACCGGCGATGAGCAAGATGATCGCGAACCTTGAGTCGGATGCGGACCTTGTGCTGTTCGACAGGCTAAAGGGCCGCCTCGCGCCGACTCAGCGAGGCATGCGCCTTTACGACGAGATCGACCGCATCTTCAGCGGCGTGCAGCAGGTCGAGAACGCCGTCGACGCGATCCTGCGCGAGGACCAGGGGCGGATCGCGATCGGTGTGATGCCAGCATTGTCCGGCAGCTTCGTCCAGCAGGTGACGATGGGATTGCTGCAACGCCACCCGCAGGCCTTCTGCGTCGTGGAGAGCCGAAGTTCGCAACGGATCGCAGAGTGGCTGCTGACCCGTAAGCTGGATGTCGGACTGGTCAGCTCGGACATCGACAACCCCTATCTGGTGAGCGAGTCGCTGATGGAACATCCGCTGATCTGCATCATGCCGGCTGGTCATGCCCTCGCAGCCAAGAGCCTCGTGCGCCCCGCCGACCTGGATGGGATGCCCTTCGTGTCGTTCAACCCCGAGGGCCGCACCAGCCAGCACCTTGCCGCGTTGTTCGCGGAGCACGAGGCTCGCCTCAATGTCGTGATGGTGGCGAACCAGGCGCCGACGCTCTGTGAGTTCGTCGCTGCGGGGCTCGGTGTTTCCCTCCTGCATCCGGCGATGGTGGGGGGGTTCGGCGAACGGCTCATCGTCCGCCGGTTCGAGCCGGCTATCCCGTACGACTTCCGGCTCTGCCGCAGCAGGGACAGCCGCAATGCCCGCCTGGTCGAGGACTTCATGGAGGTGGCGCGCGAGACGGCACGCCGCGTCCTGACGGAGGGCGGCGGATCCTAATTGGAACGGCCCAAGGTCAGTCCCTCAAGACAGGCCGTCAGAGCGGACAGGTCACCGAGGCGGCCGCGGCCAGGGAACGCCCGAGCGAGGGCCAACAAGATGCCGAATGGCCGAGGCAATCAGGTCGCAACGGCGCCTTCGGAGACGATCCGCAGAGGCGTAACTTGGTTGTCCGATGGCGAGATCTACGTGGATACTCGCCACCTCCAGCGGGCCATGCTCGAGTTGCGCTGCGCGATCAGCGCAGACATACCGGCGATCGCGGCCGCGCACCCAATCTCTGCGTCCTTGAATGACGACTGACCGACAAGCAAGGCGCAGATCAGGTTTAATACGAGGGGCTTAAAGGTGGGGTGAGGCTTCCGACAGGCTGCCATCGAGCCGGCAAGGCTGATTGGGCCGATGACCGCCAGGTTCATGGCAACGGATCGCGGTGACGTGACTCGAACTCCTGTTCGCGTCCGCTCCAGCAAGGTGATGCCCGCCTGATCCTCAAGATCCGTTATTCGACGGCTCTAGGTCGACGGATTCAGTCCCAATCGTACCGCAGCGCCTGTGAAGCTTCCGGCTTCCACGACTTCCAGGAGGTATCGAAGCGCGACTATGTTGATCGCACTGAAGGCCATCGACTTCGTCGCAGATCAGTCAATGGCTGCGTGAATGATGTTGCTGACGCGATCGAAGCGCGAGGAACTCCATTCGTTAGGCTGAATTTCGTTGGAGAGGTAGGTGAACGACACGCCGCTCGAAGGATCGCCCCAACAGACGTTCGTTCCGATCCCGCCGTGTCCGAATGTTTGCGGCGAAGCGAGAGACCCGAAGATACAGGCATGCCCGCCTGTGCCCCGCTTGTGAGGGCCGAGCGCGCGATGCATCTCGCGATTATGATTGTCATCGATGCGGTTCCCAGTGAAATCAGTCGTCAGATACTCAACCATGCGGGGTGAAAGTATCCGGGTTCCGTTCAGGCGGCCGGATTGGATGAGCATCTGATAAAAGGCGACCTGCGCGCGCGCCGTTCCAAAGCTGCCCCCGAACGGTAGGCCAGCTTCGCGGAACCCCGCGGTGTTCTTTTCTTCGACCGGCTCGCCGCCGACATCGACGCAGCGCGCCTGCTGATCGGCGGGAACGCCGAGATAGAGCTCACGGCCCAGACCGAGCGGCTCGATCATCCGCTCGCGGATCACATCGCGGTAGTCGCAGCCGGTGACGGCTTCGATCAGCATGGCAAGTACATAATGGGCTGCTCGCGGGTGGTAGTGGAGCTGCGAACCGGCGGGCCATTCCGGTTTGAACGCACACACCTGCTCTCGCATGAGGGCATGATCGGCCCACGCCGCTCGGGTGATGTTCGCGTTGGGGAAACCGCCCTGATGGGTCATCACGTGTTGAACGGTAATGCCTTCTTTGCCGTTCGCAGCGAACTCCGGCATGTATTCGGCGACCGGATCGCTGAGGGAGATGGTCCCGTCCTCGACGAGGAGCCACACCGCCGAACTCACCAGCACCTTGGTATTGGAGAACAGAAGGAAGAGAGTGTCCGGGCCCGTCGGGATCGGGTCCGGCTCCGTTCGCGCATTACCGTAACTCTTGAAAACAGCGAGCTTTCCAAACCGCGCTAGGGCGAATTGCGCACCAGGGTAGCGGCCTTCGTCGATGTGCTTCAGGATCATCCGCTCAAGCTTCGAAAGCTGGGCAACATCAAAGCCAAGACTTGACGGATCCGATATTTCAAGTGGAAAGGTCATATTCTACCCCTCGGCGTTATCCCGAATACCAATCGACTATTCCGCTGGGATAAAATCATTGGTGTAAAGTTGCGCCAGCCCTATGTCGGTGTTGATGCGACCCGTCTCACGAAGAGTCTTGATCGTATCGCGCCAATCCACCTCACTCATCCAGCCAACCGGTTTGCCTGGCGCGTTCTTCGAGACAAGACGAGGAATGGTATTCTTCCATTCGCCTCGTGTGTCCTCAATTGCCCTGTTAGTTGTGCCTGACATCTGGGTTGCGATGGCGAGGGCTTCTTCGATATTACTTTCGAGAATTGTCTCTCGGAAGGCTCGGCTCGTCGCCTTAATGAACCGTCGGGCCACATCGGGCCGTTTTGTTAGAAAGGCCTCGCTCGCGATGAGCCCCTGGCCGAGCAAATTGACTCCGTAGGCGCTGAGCGCCATTGAAGTCGTCTCTTCACCGCCCAGGGATGTTCCGGAATAGAGCGAAATGGCCAAAATCCCGTCGGCGGCGCGTTGCGCAAACACCGTTCCACGCGTGGCAGGATTCACCAATCGAAGCTGAACGGCGGTTGGATCCACCCCGTTCAATTTCATCAGCAGGTCGATCATGGGCTTGTGGTCGACAACCAGCACGACGGATTTTCCAAGCAAGTCCGCAGGCTTCCGGATGGGCCTATCGACGTGCGAGAAGATTGACCAGGCATCGCTCTGGATTATGCCGAAGATGGCTTTCACCTTCATGCCCTTGTCGGCCGACGCAGCCATCAAAGAGAAATCGGCGAATCCGATCTCATCGTGTTCGCCGGCGACCAGATTGATTGTCTGCTGAGAGCCGGAGCCCTGCTTGATATCTACATCAAGACCTTCCTCCTTGTAGTAACCCTTCTTCATGGCCCAATAAAATGGCAGATGATATCCGGTCAAAGACCAGTCGAGACGGAAATCTATTTTTTCCAATTTTTCTTCCGCCATGGCGGGCTGAGCAACCGTCGCGGAAAGCAGTCCAAGACAGACTAGAAATGCACAAATATGTTTCATCATCTTCTCCTGTGAATGTGCAGAATTCTTCCCGCCGTTTTATTCGCCCAGGTAGGTCTTCAGACATGGCCATGCCGTCTACGAACGGCGTCGATTTCCGACGCCGTTCGTGGGCCGTGATCAGGGCTTCGAGCCCGACCATCCGCGTGCAAGTAGCGTCTCGGCGTTGTCCTTGTAGATTTTTTTGCGCTCGGGTTCGGGCAGGCCGTCGATCACCGGCACGGACCGGCGTCCCTCGGGATCGCCGATGTCGAACGGATAGTCGGTGCCGAACACGACGTGATCGGCGCCCATCGTCTGGATGACGAAGGCATTGCTGTCCGTGCTCAAGGTGCAAGTGTCGTAGTAGAGCTTGCTGAGGTAATGGCTCGGCGGCTTGCTGATGTTGTCAGTAAAGTAGGGATCGGCTTCCCAGCCGGTCGCCTCATAGGCCGAGTCGAGGCGGCCCTTTTGGAAAACGAGATTGCCGCCGCCATGGACCAGAACGAGCTTGAGCGCCGGATGCCGCTCGAAGAGGCCCGCGAAGATCAGCCGAGCGACCGACAAAGTGGTTTCTCCTGGCCAACCGACCAGCACCTGGACGACAAATCGTCCGAAGGGATCGAAGGGCGTTCCCGACGTCGGGTGCATGATGAGGGTGAGGCCGAGCTTCTCGATCAGGCTGAACAGCGGTGCGAAAGCCGGGTCGTCAAGGGGGCGTCCGCCGGCCGTGCTCGGGATCATGGCAGCGCGGTACCCGTGCTCCTCGACCGCCCGCTTCAGCTCGTCGCAAGCCTTTTCCGGCTCGCCGAGCGCCAGTACGGCGACGGCTTCCATCAGGCCTTCCGACGCGCTGACGATATCGTCCTGCTGGCGATGGAGAAGACGCGCGCGTTCGGCGCCGGTCGCGTACCCCGGCGATGCGAGCAAGCCCGGCGGGGGCCCGAACAGCTGCCGCTCCACGTTGCGGCGCTTGAGGCTTGCAAGGCGTGTCGGCAGATCATGCACATTCCGGTCGAGCGACTTTCCGACGGAGACGCCGTCGCGAAAAAGCACGAATTCACCGCGATCGTTGCGCTCGCAGGACAGGCCGGCCTGGGGGGTCTTCACCAAATCGGCCAAGAAGCGCTCGCTCAGGCCGTGTGCGTGCATATCGATGATCATAGATGGATCTCACCCTGCTGTTGCTTCCTGGTAAGCCGGAAGAGCGCCGCTGGCCTCCAGGCATGTGCGGACACGATCTGCGTATTCGGCGAAGGCGGGGGACCGCTCGTCCCGGATCCGGCGCGGCCGAGGAATGTCGATCGTAAACTCTCCCACGACCCGGCCGGGGCGCGGCCCCATCACAAGCACTCGGTCGGACAGGAAGATCGCTTCCGACAGGCTGTGCGTGATGAAGAGGATGGTCGTTTTCTGGTCCATCCAGATGCGCTGCAACTCAATCATCATCTGCTCGCGCGTCATCGCATCGAGCGCGCCGAAAGGCTCATCCATGATGAGAAGCTGCGGCGAGTGAACAAGCGCGCGGCAGATGCCGACTCTCTGCTGCATGCCGCCTGACAGCTGATACGGGTAGGCGCCTTCGAATGCGGAGAGCCCCACCATCTTGAGCAGGCTGCGCGCCTTCTCCCGGTAATCGGACCGTCGCAGGTCACGCATGTCGATTTGGACGAGTACGTTATCGAGGATGTTGCGCCAGGGCATAAGCAGCGGGCTCTGGAACACGATCCCGATCGATGGCGGCGGGCCCTTGACGGGCTGTCCGTTCACCAGGACCGTCCCGCTCGAATGCGGAAGCAATCCAGAGATGATCTTCAGCAGCGTGCTCTTGCCACACCCGCTCGGGCCAACGACGGAGACGAATTCACCATCAGCGGCGGCCAGAGAAACGTTCTCAAGCGCTCTTACGGGCAGTGCGCGGCCTGCATAGGACAGGTCGACGTTCTGCAGAGAAATGATTGGCTGCAGAGAAATGATTGGCTGCGGAGAAATGATTGGATCAGGCATGAGCCTCTCTCGGGCTGGTGCGCTATTTCGCCGATGGGGTGAAGTCATTGGCTATTACGATGTGAAGGTCTGTTGATCATTGGCGCGAATGGATACGTGCCAGCGGATCGCGACGCGTTCGACCGCTGCGACGATCTCAAAAAGCAAGATGCCCAGGCCGATGAGGACGAGCAGCGCGGCCCAGACAAGCGTGCCGTCCAGCGCACCCGTCGCCGTCAGCAGCAGGTAGCCAAGCCCTCTATCGGCGCCAACGAATTCGCCGACGATTGCGCCGACAACCGACAAGGCGATGGCCACCTTCAAACCGGAGAAGATTTGTGGCAGCGCGGAAGGCAGCCTGACGCGGAGCATAATCTTCGTTGTGCTGGCGCCCATCGAGCGCACCAGATCGATCATCTCCGTTTCGACGCTCTTCAGACCTGTGATCGTCGAAACGAGGACTGGAAAAAATCCGATAAGGAAGGAGATCACGATCTTGGGAAAGAGGCCGAAGCCAAGCCAAACGACCAGTATCGGTGCGATGGCGACCTTGGGGATGGCCTGCGACGCGACGACCATGGGTAGTACCACGCGCTCGACCGGGCGGCTCAGAACCACCGCGAATGCCATCGGAATGCCAATCAGCAGGCTGCCGAGGAAACCGGCCACGATCTCGATCAGCGTGTAGCTCGTCTGAGCGAGCAGGATGCGCCATTCAAGAGATGCGCGCCTGATAACGGATATCGGGGATGGCAGAAGATAGTCCGGAATCTTGAATATCGTCGTTATGAGTGCCCATAGCAGGAGAAGGGCTCCAACGCCCACGAATGGCATAAGCAAGCCAGTCATCCGCGCTGCGCCAGCGCCGATGGTCGATCGGGCTGTAGCGGGCAACGGCCTGTTCCGGTCCCTTTCTGAAGCTATTTTCACAGTGGACACGTGCCGATCTCCTGATGGGCATATCTGGTAGAATGCCGACGGCACTGTCGACTGCGGTATCGCAGGCGCCGGAAACGTTTTTGCTTATGACGCAGAGATGACAGCCTGTCAACGGCTGACGCGCCTTCAAAATCGTTTCTGAGCTCGACTCTTCAAGGTTGTCAAACGATCGATAACGCATCAATTATGAACAATAAGTCACAATACGTCATAATTAAACCTCGATAAATCTTGGTATTTAGCGTCATAAACCTACATATCAAGATTATATCGATCAAAATATTCAAAAATGAATCAATAAATGTCAAATAATATTTTGAATACCGACTTTATTACGACATTATATGCGATATATTTCATCATGATATTGTTAATATGTCATCTTTCGTTGCATCTATACCTCATTTAGTTCAGAATCAGCGAAGGCATCCTAGGACCATTGACATCCTCGTCGCGGTTCGTGATCCTAGTTTCCAGAAACGTTTTTGTAAATTGCTCTGGAGAGTGCCTTGTCAGACACCGACACATCTGAGATCGAGATGGTGCGCGCGACCGTTCGCGGTTTCGTACGTTCGCGGCTCGTCCCCCTGGAAGACCCGATCGAAAAGGCGGACGAAATCGATCCGAAAGTTCTTTCCGGGTTGCGCAAAGAGGCGGTTGCCCTGGGGCTTTACGGCTTCAATATGCCGGCCGAGGTTGGCGGGCCCGGCCTGTCAGCATCGATGCAGCTCGCGATTCTGGAGGAGCTAACCTACACCTCAGTTCCGCTCTCCGAGGTTCTGGGTTACCTGCCGCTGTCGCTCACGTTCTGCAACCAAGAGCAGCGCGCACGTGTCGTCGATCCGGTTCTGAATGCGGACAAGACGGTGACGTACGCGTTGACCGAGCCCGGTGCTGGCTCCGATCTTGGCGGCGTGCGCACGCGCGCCGTTCGTGTCGAGGGAGGCTGGCGCCTGAACGGATCCAAGCATTTCATCTCCCATGCGGAGACGGCGGACTACATCCTCGTACTCGCCGTCACGGAAGAGAATGCCTCGCTCAAGAAGCGGCTGACGACCTTCATCGTCGAGCGCAACAATCCAGGCGTCGTCGGCATGACGCGCTACCGCAAGATGGGTTGGCGCGGCTACCACCTGAACGGGTTCACGCTCGAGGATTGCTTCGTGCCGGACCGTGACGTCCTGGGCGACGTCGGAGGCGGCTTCCTCGCGATGATGGCCTCCATCAATCATGACCGCATCTTCTCAGCGTGCCGGTCGCTCGGACTGGCGGCGCGGGGACACGAGATGGCCTGCGCCTACGCCCGGGAGCGCCGGGCGTTCGGGGCGTTCCTGCGCGAGCATCAGGCGATCCAGATGATGGTCGCCGACAACGACGTGGAGATCGAAGCGGCACGGGCGCTCATCCATCGAGCGGTTGCCCTTGCCGAGGCGAACGATCCCAGTTTCCGCATCGCGGCCTCTCGGGCGAAACTCTACGCCAGCGAGATGGGCTGCCGCGTTTCCGACCGCGTTCTGCAGATATTCGGCGGCATGGGCTATATGTGCGAACTCCCTGTGGAGCGCTTCTATCGCGACGCACGCGGCTTTCGGATCGGCGAAGGCACGTCTGAGATGCAGCGCATCCAGATCGCGCGCCATGCTCTCGCAGACTGAGCCGCACCATGACCACTTCCGATGTGTCCACCCTGTCACCGATGCAACGGTGGCTCAGCCGCGCGCCAGACACCCGCGTCTTCCGGATCGGTGATGCCGCGGTCTCGCGCGGAGAGCTTCTCGCGGCGAGTCGGGCGGCGGCCCAGCACCTGTATGCACTGGGCTTCCGGCGCGGCGACGTTGTCTGTCTCCTCATTCCGGATAGCGCGGTCTGGCTGCAGTTCCTCTTCGCCGCGTCGCAGCTCGGCGTGCTCGTGGTGCCGATCAGCACGCGCTACCGCGATCTCGAGATCGCGCACGTCCTGGCAACCTCGCGGGCAAAGGGCGTGGTGTTCATTCGACAGTTTCTGAAGGCGGACTTCCAGCAGATCATCGAGACCCTGGCGCCGACCCTGCCGACCCTGGAACATCTCGTCGGACTGGACAACACCAAGGGTTTCTTCGGGGGCTCGCAGCGAGATGCGGCCTTGTCCCTGCCTGAACCCGACCCGACCGCGCTGCTTTGCACCTTCAGCACCTCCGGCACCACCGGAAAGCCGAAGCTCGCACCGCATAGCCAAGCCGGCATTGCCAAACACGCCGAGGATGTCGCCAAGGCGCTGGACATCGACGAGGCCACGGTGACCCTCTGCGCGCTGCCGCTCTACGGCGTGCTTGGCTTCGTCTCCACCATGGCAACCATCGCCGGCGGCGGTTGCTGCGTATCCCAGCCTGTGTTCAAGGCTGAGAGCGCCGCGAAAATCATTGACGACCAGGGTGTCACGCATTTCTACGGATCGGACGGCCTGCTTGATGCGGTCCTGCGCGTGCCCGGCCATGCATTCCGTCAATTGCGTCGGGGAGGCTTTGCCGAATTCGCCGGACTCGGTCGACGCTTGATCGATTTCGCGGAGGAAAGATTCGGGCTTAGCCTCTGCGGAATCTACGGCTCCTCCGAATGTTTCGCCCTTATGGCGCTGCGCGATCCTGCCCTGCCGGCCGAGCGACGAGCGATGCCGGGCGGGTCGCCGACTTCCGCGGACATTAGATTCCGCATTGTCAATACGACGACCGGAATGGTCCAACCGGATCCCTCGCCTGGTGAGTTGCAGATCAGCGGCCCGAACGTCATGGCAGGCTACCTCAACAATCCTGGGGCGACCGCCGAGGCAATGACCGCGGATGGGTGGTTCCGAACCGGCGATCTCGCCTCCGGCGAAGGGGCGAGCTTCGTCTATCTCGCCCGCATGAAAGACAGCCTCCGGCTCCGCGGATATCTCGTCGACCCGACCGAGATCGAATACTTCCTGACGACACATAGCAGCGTCGGTGCAGCCCAGGTCGTCGGCATTCATCGAGAAGGTCGCGGCGACGTTGCCGTGGCGTTCGTCCGTCCGCGCGACGGCAGAACCGGCTCGGAGGAAGAGCTGATCAGCTACTGCACGAACGGCATCTCAAATTACAAAGTCCCGAGCCGTATCGTCTTCGTCGATCGGTTTCCGGAAATTACCGGACCCAACGGCGTGAAGATTCAGAAGAATAAACTCCGCGAGTTAGCCGACACGCTCATCAAAAAGGGAAGCCCGCTATGAGAGAAATGCGCACGGTCAGATCGGATCTTGCCTGGGCGACGCCAACCAAGATCGTGGTTCAGGGCCTTGATCTCTGCGAGGAGATCGTCGGGAAACTTGATCTCGGACAAATGGCGTTCCTGGAAATTTTCGGACGTCTGCCTAAGGTCTCCGAGCTTCGCATGTTCAATGCGATGATGGTCATCCTGGTCGAGCACGGCATTACGCCATCGTCGCTCGCCACGCGGATGACGGTTTGCGGCGCGCCGGAGGCCGTGCAGGCGGCGATCGCTGCCGGGCTGCTCAGCTTGGGGTCGGTCTTCGTTGGGTCGCTCGACAATGCCGCACGCATGCTGCAGGAAGCATTGGCGGAGGCACCCGCCGACGCGGATCTCGACGCCATGGCGGCCGAGATCGTCGCGGGGTACAAAGCGCGTCGCGAGATCATTCCCGGCATCGGCCACCCTTTCCACAAGCCGATCGATCCACGCACCCCGGCTCTCTTCAAGGTCGCTGAAGAAACGGGTTTCAATGGGCGCCATGTCGCGCTCATGACCAAAATTGGCGCCGAGGCGGCCCGCGTTTCAAAACGTGATCTTCCGGTCAACGTCACCGGCGCAATGGGCGCGGTGGCCTCCGAGTTTGGCCTCCCCTGGCGAATGTGCCGCGGATTGGCTGTGGCGGCGCGGGCGATCGGCCTCGTCGGCCATGTCATGGAGGAGATGCGGCAGCCCATGGCTGAGGAGATTTACTTCAGGATGGAAGAGGAGGCGGCCCGCCACCTGCGTCCGGAAGAGTGAAGACGGTCGTGACATGGTGAACCCAACGGAATTCCCCGACAGCGCGGCCTATCCCTTTTGGGTCGGTGAGAGGATCCGCAATGCGGATACCGACCAATTCCAGCACGTCAACAATGCTGCCATCGCGAGCTATTGCGAAGCCGGGCGCATGGAGCTTTTTGCGGAACCAACTCTGCGGGAGGCAATCGCCGGGCTGAATGTCGTCGTCGTCAAATTGACCATATTGTTCGAGCGGGAGCTGTTTTACCCGGGAGCCGTGCGGGTCGGAACCTGCGTGACGGCGATCGGCAACACCTCTTTTCAGGTTTCGCAAGGGCTATACGGAACTCAAGGACGGTTCGCGACGAGCGAAGCGACCTGCGTGATGATGGAACGGGCGCAGCATAAGCCCATTCGCGTTCCGGACGCAGTTCGGGCGCTGTTCACGCCTCATGCGAGGATCAAGCAGCCGTGACGGTATCCTACAGACTTGAAGACAGCGTCGCGGTGCTGGCGCTGGATGACGTTCCTCGCCACAACGCCCTGTCACGGGCCATGATCGCCGAACTCAATCGGTTGCATGCCCGCTCCATCCGAGACGGCGCCCGGGCCATTGTGCTCGGGTCCCACGGACCGAGCTTCTGTGCCGGGGCGAACATCGATGATCTCCGATCTGGTTGGATGGAGGGCGGCGATCCCGAAACGGATCCCCTTCATTTCTTTCGGCGCTTGGCCACAGATCGGCGTGTCACGATCGCGGCGGTGCAGGGCATCGCCGCTGGTGGGGGGTTGGAACTCACTCTTGCCTGCGACCTCGTCATCGCCGGAGAGCGCGCGACCTTTCTCGCGCCGGAGCTCGGGCACGGCGTCATTCCACCGCTCGGCATAGCCCTTCTGCCGCACATCGTGGGCCGCCACCGGGCAATGGACATGGTGCTGACGCGAAGAAAAATTGGTGCCGAGGAAGCGGTGAGAATAGGTCTTGCGACCCACCGAACCGAGGCCGACGACGTTATGTCGGCCGCGGTGGCGCTTGCCCGCTCAATCGTAGACAAGATCCCACCCGGCGCGCTCGGCGTCGCGAAGCAGCAGCTCGGTCACCACCAGCCGCTCGACTGGCAGAGCATCCTCACCTGTTCGGGCGAGGTCCCCGCCGCTGAGTGGCGGGAGGGGCTTGACGCGTTTATGCAGAAGCGCCGACCCGATTATGACCAATTCTGGGGCGAATCGGGTAAGGGAGATCGTCCATGACATCCTTCCAACCTGTCATTCTGTCGGAAGCGGACGTGCGGTCCTCGATGACCCGGGGGGACGCGCTCAAAGTCGTTCGCGACGCGTTCATGGCGGCGACGGCGGGAACCGCGCGCAACTTTCCGGTCGTACGCGAAAAACTGACCGGACGCGTATTCGGCATCAAGTCGGCCGTGGACGAGGCGCGCCAGGTGCTTGGCTTCAAGGCGGGCGGAGCATTCCCTTCAAACCTCGCGAACGGAGAGTCCGCGCATCAATCTTCCGTGATGCTAATCGACTTCGAAACAGGCCGTGTGTGCGCCATCGTCTCAGGCAACCACATCACCGCACTGAGAACGGCGGCGGCTAGCGCCCTCTCGATCGATCTCCTGGCCCGACCGGACGTTCGCAGTGTTGGCGTCGTGGGCGCCGGAGCGCAGGCCGAGGCGCATATCCGTGCCGCGTTGGACGTCCGTGGGTTCGAGGTAGTCCGCATCTGGAGTCGCTCAAACTCGCGCGCAGAGCATCTCGCGGGATCCTTCAAGGATACCTGTGAATGCGAAGCCATAAGTGATCTGAGATCCATGATTGGGCTCAGCGACGTCGTCATTACATTGACGCCCTCGACCGAGCCTCTGATCGACAACGAATGGGTTCGCGCCGGAACCCATCTAGCCTGCATGGGGGCAGATACGGCCGGCAAGCAGGAGGTGGATGTTCGACTGTTGACGCGGGCTCGCGTCTTCACCGACGACATCGAGCAATCTGTAACGATCGGCGAATGTCAGAGCGCTGTCCGCTCCGGATTGCTTGCGCGGCGTGATATCGTCGGAACGCTAGGCGACATCATGTCAGGAACACACGCGGGACGGACCAGGCAGGACGAGATCACCCTATTTGACGGGACGGGCGTCGCCTTGCAGGATCTGTTTGCTGCCCAGTTCGTACTGGATCGCGCGCGTACCTGAAGATGCACGTGCCGAATCGCCGCAAGCGCCGGGTAAAGATTGAGGCACAACACGACGCTAGTAAGCGCCATACTGCGGCCGATTCGGTTAGTCCAATCGACCTGCGCCCACCCCGCCGGTCATCCGGATCAGCCGTGCCGTTTGCTGCTTGCGCTGTAAACCAGGGCCTGCCAACACCGCGGTCATGAGATCGAGTCTTGCAACTGTGCCGCAAAAAGTGACCGCATGAATATTCGTCAGTTGGCCAAGAGTCTGAATCTCTCGGTTAGCACCGTATCCCGCGCCCTGAACGGCTACTCGGACGTGAGCGAAAGCACGCGAGCGCGGGTCGTGAGCGCTGCCAAAAAGTCTGGCTATACGGCAGATCCCGCGGCGAGGGGCTTGAGAAAACGCTCTTCCGGGCTCATCGCCTTCGTCCTTTCGCCGCCGCAGAAGAACTTTGCGAACCCCTTCTTCCTTGATCTCATGGTCGGCATAGAGGAGCGTCTGCGCGAGACGGACTTTCATCTCGTGATCGTCTCCGCCAGTTCCTTCGAAGACGAGATCGAGCGGTTCAAAGAACTTGTCGAACGGCATCGAGTGGACGGGCTCATATTCGCTAGAACCCGACGCATAGATCCTCGCATTTCCTACCTTCAGGCCCGCGGCGTACCTTTCGCCACTCACGGCCGAAGTGAGACCGGTTCACCAGCTCCCTTCCTGGATATCGATCACGAGATCGTGGGGAATGTGGGGTGCGCCCGCTTCATCGCGCTTGGGCATCGGCGGATCGGTCTGCTCAACACCCCTAACGAGTTGATGTACAGCCATCATCGCCGCCGGGGATACGAGAAAGCTCTACAGTTTGCATCCCTCGATCTAGACCCTGAGCTCATCGTCGAAGAAGATTTGACGGAGGAAGGAGGTGCGGCCGGTGTGCGACGTCTGCTTGCCCTGAGCAGCCCTCCGACGGCAATTCTTTGCGGCCACGACATTGTTGCAATGGGTGCGATGCGCACCTTGCATGAGAGCGGTCGGGCGCCGGGGCGAGATGTTGGCATCATCGGAAGCGACGACAACCCGTTCGGCCCCTTCATGTCCCCGCCTCTGACTACCTTCACTGCACCCCGCGTCGCAGCGGGCCGTCGATTGGCAGAGCTGCTTGTGAACGCTATGGACGGCGTCCCGACTGAAGAGCTCCAAGAGGTCTGGAAGCCGGAACTTGTTATCCGAGCGTCGGACGGGCAGCCCCGCTTGATGTCGGAAACGCGTCCTGCATCCCGAGCTAAGCGGACCCGCCTTGTCTGAGCCTCCGACAAGCAACTGCGCGATGTCGGGGCGCAGACGCTTCGCGTCACAATGGTAGCCTCGGCCGCACAGCTAGCGGCTACGACGTGCTACCCGGCCCAAAGCGTGCGCGGAGCAGGTCCGGGTTCGCGCGCCCATACATCTGATGCTTGACCAGCTTGAGTTTGGCGACCTTCCCCTCCGTCTGGCCATTCGACCGCGGGTTCGCTTTCGCTTATCCAGGGTTTAGGACTTGATGAGGCACAGTGGATGCGAAAGCGTCGATTTTCATCGCGCGTTCGGACAACGCCGCCAAACGCGGGAAGTTCTGCGCGTTGACGTGATCGGGAAGGACGAAGCTCGCAGACGCCTGATAGCAGATCACGGCCATAATATCGGCCTGGCTGAGCGTATTGTTCACGTACCAACCGTCCCCGGTCTGCGCTTCGAGCAGTTTCAATCCGATGATCGCCTGCTCGGCCAATCCCTCGAACACTGATTGCAGTTGATGGCTTTTTGGGCGCAGGCTTTCGTCAAATAGGGCGCTGAGCTTCGGGTAGATGTTAAGGCCGATACCGATGAGTTGCAGCGCCTTGAGACGTGGAACGCCGGACGGCGGGATGAGTGCCTTCTCGGGCGGGACCATCTCCTGCAACGCGTCGATGATGCCGGCGCTGTCGATCAGGGATTCGCCGTTATCCAGAACAAGCGCCGGTACCTTGCCCATCGGGCTATAGCGTCGAACTTCTTCTTTGTCGGTATAGGCGTTGAGGTTGAGATGCTCGAAAGGAATTCCAAGGAGCTTCATCGTGATCGCAGTCCGGCGCGTAAATCCGGAAATATAAGGGCCAACCAGTTTCATCGTCTTCTCCATGTCAAGATTAGGATTAACCCAAAGCCTCAGAACTGTTCTTTGAACGGGCGGACGTCCAGCTCCTGCGTCCAGGCGGACGGATGCTGGAGATGGAGCTGCCAATAGGTCTCAGCGATCGCCTTGGTATTGAGCGCGCCATTCTCCCCGAGTTGCTCGAAGATGCCCGGGAACAGCGACCGAACCCGATCGCCCTCGATCGCACCGTCGACGATGACGTGCGCGACATGAATGCCCTGCGGCCCGAACTCGCGCGCCATGCTCTGCGAGATCATGCGCAAACCCGCCTTGCTCGCGCCGAAATGGGCAAAACCCGGCATGCCGCGAAGCGATCCGGAAGCGCCCGTAAAGAAGACGGATCCGCGACCGAGAGGCGCAAAACGCCGCGCCGCCTCTCGGCCCACCAGAAATCCGCCGAGAGTGTTCAGCCGCCAGAAGTTCTCGAACGTCGAGACTTCCATCTGGCGGAAGTCGATCTTCTGGTTTTGGCCCACATTATAGGTGACGAGGTCGGCGGGACCCCCGTCTTCGTCGCTGGTCATTGCGGCATCGAACAGCCGGATGACTTCTTCTTCCTGCGTCGTGTCGACGGCATAGGCGGTCGCGCGGCCACCGTCGCGCCGAATCGCGGCTGCGACCTTCTCCACCTTTTCGAGGGTGCGTCCGGCGACCAGGACGTGACGGCCATTGGCTGCGTAGCAACGGCTTAACGCCGCCCCAAGACCATCCTCGGCGCCGACACCCACAACGACGGCCTTGGCAAGTGACATGCTCTTTTCCTCGATTGCCTGAACCATTTCCTACTCCTTCGACCCACTCCAGGGCCGCCTTGCCTTGCGGCGAAGCCGTCTGACCGGCACATTACAATTTCGATCACAATTGTCTTTTGATCTCATTTTTAAATGTCGTCAAGCCCTGATGCATTTACCAGATGAGCAGGATCCCGGAAAAATGGCTTAAACCTGGCCTCTCTGCCGATTCAGGAACTTCAATTTGTGCGGACATTTCAATTGTTATCGACATCGATATACGATATCTTTTGAAATCGATATCGACGACGCAATAGCGACAGGATGCGGGCTTGGCTGCACCACCTCACACGGCCGGCGCACTTATGGATGGGGTGAGTTTTGCCTGTGCCCGAATCTTGGGCCCACGGATTGAGCTCGGCCAAAGTCGTCCCAAGGCTTGAAGCGAAGAGCTAGGCGTGACAGCGGTTCGTCTGGAGACGGAAAGGACACTAATATGAGCGCGTACGTCGTCGTTGAAGCAACCGTTCGCAACCAAGAGGCTCGTGATCGCTACGGCTCGCAAACCAGTGCCGTGCTGAAGCAATTCGGCGCTGAAGTTGTTACGTTCGGACCCTGGCGATTGCTCTGCGGAGAGCCCGGCCATGACAACGGCATGATCATCCGTTTCCAAGACAAGGAGACCGCTCTCGCATGGTATAATTCGCCGGCCTATCAGGCTCTTCTGGATATCCGCGACGACGCCCTTGACTGCCGCTTCCGCCTCGTCGGTTAGCAAAGCCGTCATCTGCTGAGAAACCGTCTGCGGTAACGATTTGAGGAGCAAGCTTTGGGCGTGTCGAGAGAACAGGCTGCGGAAAACCGCCAGGCTATTATTGCCGCAGCGACGCAGCTCTTCAGAGAACGCGGCGTT
>DATMGU010000013.1:0-46663 GCA_035555315.1 Allostellaceae bacterium | reverse complement strand
GGGACAACGATTTCGGAGTGACCATGCTCGACAGCCTGCGCGACGGCGCCCCCTCCTCCGCCCCGGAGACCGCCCCCCGGGCCATCCGGCTGGCGGATTATGCCGTGCCCGACTTCCTAATCGACACGGTCGATCTGGTGTTCGAACTGGGCGAGACCTCCACAGCCGTGAAGGCGCGGCTGACGCTGCGCCGCAACCCGGCATCGGCCAAGCCGACCGCGCCGCTGGTGCTCGATGGCGAGGCGCTCAAACTCGTCTCGGTGCTGCTCGATGACGAGCCGGTCGGCCCCAACGCCTATGCGGTGGATGCCACCAGCCTCACCATCGCGGAGGTGCCCGACGCCTTCACGCTCGATATCGAGACGGTGATCGAGCCGCAGAACAACACCGAGCTCAGCGGCCTCTATACCTCCGGCGGCAATTTCTGCACGCAATGCGAGGCCGAGGGATTCCGCCGGATCACCTATTTCCTCGATCGGCCCGATGTGATGGCGCGCTACACCACCACCATCCTCGCCGACCGGGCGCGGTATCCCGTGCTGCTGTCGAACGGCAATCCGGTCGACGCGGGAACCAGCAGCGCCGGGCGGCATTGGGCGAAGTGGGTCGATCCGCATCCGAAACCGGCCTATCTGTTCGCGCTGGTCGCGGGCGATCTGGTGGCGCATCGCGACAGCTTCGTCACTCGGTCGGGCCGCACCATCCCGCTCGCCATCTGGGTGCGGCAGGGCGACGAGGACCGCTGCGGCCATGCCATGACGGCGCTGAAGACCTCGATGCGCTGGGACGAGGAGGTCTACGGCTTCGAATACGATCTCGACGTGTTCAACATCGTCGCCGTCTCCGACTTCAACATGGGGGCGATGGAGAACAAGGGCCTCAACGTCTTCAACACCAAGTACATCCTGGCGAAGCCGGAGACGGCGACCGATGGCGATTACCAGGGCATCGAGACGGTCGTCGCCCATGAGTATTTCCACAATTGGACCGGCGACCGCGTCACCTGCCGCGACTGGTTCCAGCTGTCGTTGAAAGAGGGGCTGACGGTGTTCCGGGATCAGGAATTCACCGCCGATCAGGGCAGCCGGGCGGTGAAGCGGATCCAGGATGTGCGCGGCTTGCGCGCGGCGCAGTTCCGGGAGGATGCCAGCCCGATGGCCCATCCGGTGCGGCCGGACAGCTATATCGAGATCAACAATTTCTACACGGCGACGGTCTACCAGAAGGGTGCCGAGGTCGTCCGCATGATCCATACGCTGATCGGCGCCGTCGCCTTCCGCAAGGGCATGGATCTCTATGTCGAGCGGCACGACAACCAGGCGGTCACCATCGAGGATTTCGTCGCCGCGATGCAGGACGCCTCGGGCGTCGATCTCAGCCAGTTCAAGCGCTGGTACGCGCAGGCCGGCACGCCCGAACTGACGGTGAGCGAGGCCTATGATCCGGCGGCGCGCAGCTTCGAGCTGACGGTATCGCAAGCCACGCCGCCGACGCCGGGACAGCCCAGCAAGCTGCCGGTGGTGATCCCGCTGGCGATCGGCCTGCTGGACCGGAGCGGCGCCGAATTGCCGATGCGCCTCGACGGCGAAGCCGCCGCCACGATCGGCACACGGGTGCTGGCGGTGACCGAAGCCCGCCAGACCTTCCGCTTCGTCGATGTACCGTCGCAGCCGATCCCGTCCCTGCTGCGCGACTTTTCGGCACCGGTCATCGTCAAGGGCCAGAGCCTGGATCAGCTGCGCTTTCTGTTCGGTCATGACACCGATGCCTTCGCGCGGTGGGAGGCCGGTCAGCAGGTCGGCACCCGCGTGCTGCTCGACCTGGTCGAGGTCAACGCGCGCGGCGGCACGCTCGCTTTGGATGACGGCTTCGTCGAAGGCTTCGCCGTGACGCTGCGCAAGGCGGCCGGTGATCCCGCCTTCGCCGCCGAAGCGCTGGCGCTGCCCGGCGAGGCGTTCCTCGCCGATCAGATGGCGGCGGTCAATATCGAGGGCATCCACACCGCCCGGCGCTTCGCCCGCGCCGAGTTGGGGCGCCGGTTGCGCGCCGAGCTGGAGGCCGCCCATCACGCCTATACCGATGCGGGACCCTATCGCATCGATGGGGCGGCGGTCGGCCGACGCGCCCTGAAGAATGCCTGCCTGGCCCTGCTGGCGGCGGCCCTACCCGACGAGATGGCGCCGCGCGCGCTGCGGCAATTCGAAACGGCCGGCAACATGACCGACACCATCGCCGCGCTGGCGGTGCTGATCGATCTCGATCGGCCGGAACGCGCCACGGCCTTGGCGGCGTTCTACGATGCCTGGCAGACCGATGCGCTGGTCATCGACAAGTGGTTCGCCCTGCAGGCCATGTCCGGCCTGCCCGGCACGCTGGACGCGGTCAAGCAGCTCATCCGGCACCCAGCCTTCGACTTCAAGAACCCCAATCGCCTGCGCGCCCTGGTCGGCAGCTTCGCCATGGCCAATCAGCGGCATTTCCACGCGGCCGACGGCGCCGGCTATGAGTTCCTGGCCGATATCGTCATCGAGCTGGATGGCTTCAACGCCCAGGCGGCGGCGCGTATCCTGAGCCCGCTCGGCACCTGGCGCCGGCACGAGCCGGGTCGCCAGGCCAAGATGAGGGCCGCCCTCGCGCGCATTCTTGCCAAACCCACGCTCTCCAAAGGCGTGTTCGAGATCGCCAGCAAAAGCCTGGCATGATCTGATCGGTCGATTGATGAGCGGAATGGGATCGAGGCATGGGTGAATACGCGTTCGGGCAGCCGGTACGGCGCAAGGAAGATCACCGGCTGCTGACCGGCGAAGGCCGCTTCACGGACGATCACCACCTGCCGGGCGAATGCCACGCGGCGATGCTGCGCAGCCCCCATGCGCATGCCCGCGTCATCGCCATCGACACCAAGGCGGCTGGAGCGGCGCCGGGCGTCCTGATCGTGCTGACCGGGGCGGATTACCATGCCGACGGGTTGGGCGGCGTCCCGTCGGGCTCGGCGCTCATCAAATTGCCGGGCACCCGGCCGGAGCACGCGGCCATGGTGCAGCCGCCCCACCCGGCCGTGGTGGTCGATCGGGTGCGCTTCGTCGGCGACACGGTGGCGGTCGTGGTCGCCGAGACCGCCGACGCGGCGCGCGACGCGCTCGAACTGATCGAGGTCGAGTACGAGGCGCTGCCGGCGGTGACCGACACCGCGGCCGCCGCCCGGCCCGGTGCCCCGCAGGTCTGGGACGACGCACCGGGCAATATCAGTTTCCGCTGGTCGGCCGGCGACGCCGCGGCGGTCGACGCGGCCTTTGCCCGGGCCGACCGGATCGTCGAGCTGGACGTGGTCAACAACCGCGTCGTGGTCGGTGCCATGGAGACGCGCGGCGCCATCGGCGACTGGGATCCGGTCGCCGGGAAATACACGCTGCATACCGGCACGCAGATGCCCCACGGCGTGCGCGATGCGCTGGCGGACGAGGTGTTCCGGGTGCCCTCGGATCGGGTACGCGTGGTGGTCGCCGATGTGGGCGGCAGTTTCGGCATCAAGAACGCGCTCTATCCCGAACAGGTGGTGGTGCTCTGGGCGGCCCGGCGCCTCGGCCGGCCGGTCCGCTGGGTGGGCGACCGCGCCGATGGCTTCCTGACCGATTATCACGCCCGCGACAACGTCACCCGGGGCTCCCTCGCCCTGGATCGGGAGGGCAATTTCCTGGCGCTGCGCGTCGAGACCCTCGCCAATCTGGGCGCCTATCTCGCCCCCAAGGGCCAGCTCTCGCCGACCAGCAACACCCCGGCGCTGGCCGGGGTCTATCGCACGCCGGAGATCCATGTCGCGGTCACCGGCGTGTTCACCCATACGGTGCCGACCGAGGTCTATCGCGGCGCCGGACGGCCGGAGGCGATCTATCTGGTCGAGCGGCTGGTCGACGAAGCGGCCCGCCAGACCGGCATCGATCCGGTCGAGCTGCGCCGGCGCAACCTGGTGACGCCGGCCGAATTGCCGTTCAAGACCGCCCTAGGCCTGACCTACGACAGCGGCGATTTCGCGCAGACCCTCGATACGGCGCTGCTGCGCGCCGATCGAAAGGGGCTACCGGCGCGGCGGGACGAGAGCGCCGGGCGGGGCAAGCTGCGCGGCATGGGCCTGGCGCATTACTGCGAGCGCGTCGCCGGCGGCTGGTCGGAGGCCGCGACCCTGGTGCTGGGCGGCGACGGCACGGCCACCGTCTTCGTCGGCACCATGTCGAACGGCCAAGGCCATGAGACCGCCTTCGCCCAGTTGGTGGCGGAACAGCTCGGCCTGTCCATCGACGCCGTCGAGGTCGTTCAGGGCGACACCGACCGCATCGCCACCGGCCACGGCACCGGCGGCTCCGCCTCGATCTCCATCGCCGGCGCCGCCGTCGAACGCGCCTCCCACGACATCATCCGCCAGGCGAGCGAGATCGCCGGCGACCTGCTGGAAGCGGCGGTGGCGGATATCGAATTCGGGGATGGGCAATTCACCGTGATCGGCACCGACCGGGCGGTCGGCATGACCGCCGTGACCGCCGCCCTGGGCAAGGGTGGCCTGCCGGCGAGCCTGACCGGCAACGGCTTTTGGCAGCCCAGCGGACCGACCTTCCCGAATGGCTGTCATATCGCCGAGGTCGAGGTCGATCCGGAGACCGGCGTGGTCTCGATCGAACGCTATACGATGGTGCATGATTTCGGCCGGGTGCTGAACCCGCCGCTGCTCGAAGGGCAGTTGCAGGGCGGCGTCGCCCAGGGATTGGGCCAGGCCGGGTTCGAGCGGGTCGTCTATGACCCGGCTTCCGGTCAATTGCTGTCCGGCTCGCTGATGGATTACTGCCTGCCGCGCGCCGACGACCTGCCGGCGCTGACCTTGGAAACGGTGGCGACGGCGGCGCCGTCCCATCCGCTGGGCATGAAGGGCTGCGGCGAGGCCGGTGCCGCCGGTGCCCCGCCCGCCCTGATCAACGCGATCCTGGACGCGCTCGCCCCGCTGGGCGTGCGCAGCCTGGATATGCCCGCCACGCCGGAACGGGTATGGCGGGCGATCCAGGCCGCCGGCCGCTGATTAGAGCGGGCCTTCGACCGTCAGACGGTCATAGCCGCGCGCCCGATAGACCAGTATCGAGACCAGCCAGCTCATCGCGAAGATCCCGATGATGAGATAGCCGAGCATGCCGAAATTCTCGTTGAGGCCGCCGACCATTTCCCAGAACGGACCGTCCAGGGAAAACTGGTCGCCGATCAGCCCCAGCGCCTCGACCCCGCCGACCAGGACCGCCACCAGCACCGACACCGCCGTGATGGTCATGTTGTAGTAGAGCTTGCGGATCGGCTTGACGAAGGCCCAGCCATAGGCGCCGAGCATCAGGATGCCGTCGGTGGTGTCGACCAGCGACATGCCGGCGGTGAACAAGGCCGGAAACACCAGGATCGACCAGATCGGCAGGCCGCGCGACGCCTCGGCCGCCGAAATGCCGATCAGCGCCACCTCGGTCGCGGTCTCGAAGCCGAGGCCGAACAGAAACCCCAGCGGGAACATCTGCCAACTGCTGCGGATGAGCTTGAACAGCGGCCGGAAGATGCGTGCCAGCAACCCGCCCTGGGCCAGGATGAGGTCGAGGTCTTCCTCGACATACCGGCCGCCCTCACGCACTCGCCGGAACGCCCGATAGACGGCGCGCAGGATGATGACATTCATGATCGCGAGGGCGAACAGGAAGAAGATCGAGACCGAGGTGCCGATGATGCCGCCGGCATCCTTCCACGCCGCGAACCGGCCATCCAGCGCGCTCGCCGTCACCGCGACCACCACGGTCGCCAGGATCACGACGGTCGAATGGCCGAGCGAGAAGAACAGGCCGACGGCGACGGGTCGCTTGCCATCCTGCATCAGCTTGCGGGTGACGTTGTCGATCGCCGCGATGTGATCGGCATCGACCGCGTGGCGCAGCCCGAAGCTATAGGCCAGCAGGGCGGTGCCGAGCAGCACCGGATAGGCCTGAAAGGCGATCAGCGCCCAAACCCACGCCGCGACATTCGCGCCGATGAGGAGAGTGTAGATCGCCAGGATCGGCCGGCGGAGCGGCGCGTCACGGCCGAGAAGACGCTTCAAAAAATGGATCATGGAATGCCTGCCTCTTGACGTCGCTTGTCAATGCAGACTCGGCACGGCCCCGCGCGCGGAACCTCACCCATCAGGACACCCCGCCCAATGCGTTTGCAGTGACGTCAGTGATGGCAGGTCTCCTGGCTCGCGGGTCCTGACCGATCGCCGCCTTCCCGGTTGCCCAGTGGCTTCAGAAGGCGATCGGCTCACCGCTTACAGTTGCGGGGGCAGCCACGGCATTGGGGCGACCCCCGCACCGCGTTCCCTTTTCATCCTCCCTCACGGGCGGAACCATCGCCGCAACCCTACGAGGGGAAGATCGGCGCGGTCAAGCTCGGTCGGCAGCCCGGCCGACGCTGGGGACAGGGGCGGTCGAGCGATTGCCATAGGCCGCGCGCGATGCCGCGAGAATCTCGTCGGAGAGTTCCGGATCGTCGACCGCGCGGGCGAGGACCAGCGCGCCGATGAGGCCGGCTAGAGTGGCAATCGCCTGTTCGCGTGGGGCGGCCTGTTCGTATCGGGCGGCCTGTTCGCGTCGAGCGGGGGCATCGCGTCCGCCGATCCACCCCGTCAGCCGGTCGAGATGCGCCCGCACATACTCGGTCAGCCCGCGCCGAACCCCGGCACCCTGCCGCGCCATATCGCCCCCCAGGGCGGCGATCAGGCATCCGCCGCCGCGATCGTCGCGATGCCGGGTCGACAGGTATGAGGCGACGAAATCGTCCAACGAGGCCATAGAGCCCTGCCACGCCGAGCTGACGGCGAAGCCGTGGGCCACGGCCTCGACGGCGAGTTCCTCCTTCGATCGGAAATGGCCGTAGAAACCGCCATGGGTCAGGCCCACGCCCTCCATGATGGCATCGACGCCGACGCCGTCGAAGCCCTTCTCGCGGAACAGGCGGCATGCCGCCGCGACGATCTTCCGCCGGTTCTCGGCCGCCTTTTCCCGTGTCACCCGCATGCGCGTTCCTTTCGTCTGGACCCCATCTTGACGAAATATATGACGATCGCCATAAATATTAAATCATGACGATCGTCATGTAATTATCCGGCACCGAGGAGCCAAGCATGACGGACACTCTTCCAAAGACCGCGCTGATCACCGGCGCCTCATCGGGGATAGGGGCGACCTATGCCGATCGCCTCGCCCATCGGGGCCACGATCTGGTGCTGGTCGCGCGCGATCGCGATCGCATGGAAGCCTTGGCCAAGCGCCTTCGCGCCGAGACCGGGGTCGCCATCGACGTGCTTCCGGCCGATCTCACGGAAGCCGGCGACGTCGCCCGCGTCGAGGCGCGGCTGCGCGCGGACGACCGTATCGGACTCCTGATCAATAATGCCGGCGCCGCGGCACCCGGCGGCTTCGCCGATCCCGACCTCGATGCGCTGGACAGCTTGATCCGCCTCAACGTCACCGCGGTGACGCGCCTGGCCGGCGCCGTCGTGCCGCGCTTTCTGGCCCCCGGTTTCGTGGCGCAGGGCGGCGGCGCCATCGTCAACATCGCCTCGGTACTCGCCCTAGCACCCGAATTGATGCCGGGCATCTACGCCGCGACCAAGAGCTTCGTCCTCACCTTCTCGCAATCGCTTCAGGCCGAGCTGGGGCCGCGCGGTCTCTACGTGCAGGCGGTGCTCCCCGCCGCCACGCGCACCGAGATTTGGGCGCGTTCCGGGCGGTCGCTAGACGACATTCCAGGGGTGATGGAGGCCGGTGAGTTGGTCGACGCGGCGCTGGTCGGCTTCGATCGCCGCGAGACCATCACCATCCCGCCTTTGCCGGATGCCGGCCAATGGGACAGCTTCAACGCCGCGCGGCAGGCAATGATGCCGAATTTCCGGCAGGAACACGCGGCCGCGCGCTATCTGCGATAGACCAGCGAAAATCTTCGAAAGGGTATGGCCACAAGATCGAGGCGCTCGACCTTGTGGCCAAGCCTGCTTAGAGGCCGTTTGAGAACGCGGTCGGGTCAGTCCAGCGGGTCTTTTCCGCGCCGGCCCTCCGCCGCCGCATTCTCAAACGGCCTCTTAGGCCTCGCTGGTCAGGGTCTGCTCGACGAGCTGCGCCCAATAGCTGGCACCGATCGGCAAGACCTCGTCGTTGAAGTCGTAATTGGTCTGGTGCAGCTTGCGGCCTTCGGTATCGGGGCCGTTGCCGATGCGCAGATAGGCGCCCGGCTTGACCTGCAGCATATAGGCGAAATCCTCGCCGCCCATCGAGGCCTGGGGCGCCCGATCGACGTTGCCGGCGCCGAGCAGCCGTTCGGCGATGCCCAGGGCCACCTCGGTCTCCCGCGCGCTATTGACGGTCGCGGGGTATCCCGGCCGATGCTCGACCGTGACGGAGCCGCCCATGCCGGCGCAGATGCCTTCGCAGATCTGCTTCATGGAGGTTTCGACCAGCTTGCGCACATCGGGATCGAAGGTCCGGATCGTGCCGCGCAGGACCACGTCATCGGGAATGACGTTATAGGCCGAGCCCGCGTGAAACTGGGTGATGCTGACCACCGCGTTCTTGATCGGATCGACCTGGCGGCTGGCGATCGACTGCAAGGCGGTCACCAGCTGGGCGCCGATGACGATCGGATCGACCGCCTTTTCCGGATGGGCGGCGTGGCCGCCCTTGCCATGCACGGTGATCTCGAAGGTATCCGTGGCGGCCATGATCGGACCGACGGTGCCCGACATCGTGCCGACCGGAACCCCCGGCCAGTTGTGCATGCCGAACACGGCATCGACCGGGAACTTCTCGAACAGCCCCTCCTCGATCATCTTACGGGCGCCTGCCCCGCCTTCCTCGGCCGGCTGGAAGATGAACTGCACCGTGCCGGCGAAGTTGCGCGTCTCGGCGAGGTATTTCGCCGCCCCCAGCAGCATCGCCGTGTGCCCGTCATGACCGCAGGCATGCATCCGGCCCGGGATCTGGGAGGCGTGGTCGAAGGTGTTCTTCTCGGTCATCGGCAAGGCGTCCATGTCGGCGCGCAGACCGATCGCGGCCTTGCCCGGACGATTGCCCTTCAGCGTGCCGACGACACCGGTTCCGGCCAGACCGCGATGCACCTCGATGCCGAATTCCTCGAGCTTCTTCGCGACGAAGTCGGACGTCCACTTCTCTTCGTAGCAGATCTCGGGATGGGCATGCAGCGCACGGCGCCACGCCGTGATCTCGGGATGGAACGCCGCAATGCGATTGTTGATCGGCATCGATAAATCTCCGCGCCAGGCGACAAAACTGTAAGGAGCGCAGGCTACCCTCCGCGCGGGGCCTTCAACAATAGCGAAAAACCGTGCCAAGCCATGACGATGCCACGCCCGACGCAGCCGCCGGGGTGGCAAAAGCCGTCAACAGACGCTACCTCTACCCAAGCGGCTTTTTTGATGGGGTCCCGGCAGCAGCGTGGAAACGTCTTGGCGATGAATGACATGACGCCCGCGAAAACCCCGCTCGTATCGCTGCGGCCGAGCCTTGGCACCCAGGATATGCGCGGCCGGGTCCCGTCGGGAAAGCTGGCACCCGGTGCGCCGGGGATCGAGCCGCGCTGGACGTCGAGCGCCAAAACCGGGGTCGGCACGGCACCGGGCTCGCTCAGTCGCGTCTGGTTCACGCTCAGCCACGGCATCCTGAACGAGGTATATTACCCGCGCGTCGACCAGGCCTGCATCCGCGACATGGGCTTGATCGTCACCTCCGGGCTCGATTTCCTGTCCGAGGAAAAACGCGACGCGGATCACGCGGTACGCTATTTGGCGCCAGGGGCGCCGGCGTTTCATCTGACCAACACCACCGAGCGGTATCGGATCGACAAGCGGGTCGTGACGGATCCGATGCGCGATGTCGTGCTGCAGCACGTCACCTTTACCGCCCTGCGCGGCACGGTGCGGGATTATCGCCTCTATGCGCTGATCGCCCCGCATCTGGTCAATGCGGGCGCCGACAATACCGCCTGGGTCGCCGATCAGAAGGGCATCGGCATGCTGTTCGCGCAGGGTGGCGCCGCGGCCCTGGCGCTGGCGTCCTCGGCCGGTTGGGTGACCCGATCGGTCGGCTTCGTCGGCGAAACCGATGGCTGGAGGGAACTCGAGGCCAACCGCCAGCTGATGAACACCTGGTCGCGGGCCGAGCACGGCAATGTCGCGATGATCGCCGAGATCGACATCGCCGCGGCGGCCGATGGCGTGGTGTTGGCGCTGGGCTTCGGCCGGCAGCCATCGGAAGCAGGCCACCGGGCGATCGCCAGCCTGCAGGACGGGTTCGACGCGGCATTGGCGGGATATGTCGCCGGCTGGCGCGCCTGGCAGGCACCGCTGCTGGCGTTGGACCAACCAGCCAAGGGCGACACCACGGCCGAGGACGGCCTCTACCGGATCAGCACCGCCGTGCTGCGCAGTCATGCCGCCGACTCCTTTCCGGGCGGCGTGATCGCCAGCCTGTCGATCCCCTGGGGCTTCAACAAGGGCGACGAGGATCTGGGCGGCTATCACCTGGTCTGGCCGCGCGACCTCGTCGAGACAGCGGGCGGTTTCCTCGCCGCCGGTGCCTTGGACGATGCGCGGCGGGTGCTGAACTACCTGCAGGCGACCCAGGAACCGGATGGCGGCTGGCCGCAGAACAGCTGGCTGGACGGCACGCCCTATTGGACCGGCATCCAGCTGGACGAAAGCGCCTTTCCGATCCTGCTGGTCGATCTGGCCCAGCGCTGCGGGGCACTCGGCCCGGGGGACATGACGCGATACTGGCCGATGGTACGCGACGCGGCAGCGTTCATCATCCGCAACGGGCCGGTGACCGGCCAGGACCGCTGGGAGGAAGATGGCGGGTTCTCGCCCTTCACCATCGCGGTCGAGATCGCCGGGCTGCTCGTCGCGGCCGATCTGGCGGAACTGAACCACGCACCCGATATAGCTCTGCATCTGCGCGAAACCGCGGATTGCTGGAACGCCGATATCGAACGGTGGATGTATGTGAGCGGCACCGAGCTTGCCCAAGACCTTGGGATCGACGGCTATTATGTGCGGATCGCGTCGCCGGATACGGCCGATGCCGCATCGCCGATCGACGGGTTCGTGCCGATCAAGAACCGGCCGCCGGCGGACAGCGTCGCCCCCGCCGCCCAGATCATCAGCCCCGACGCGCTGGCACTCGTCCGGTTCGGCCTGCGCGCGGCCGACGATCCGCGCCTGCGCGACACGGTGACGGCGATCGATGCGCGGCTGAAGCTGGAGACGCCGGCCGGGCCGTATTGGCGCCGCTACACAGGCGACGGCTATGGTGAACATCCCGACGGGTCGCCGTTCGACGGCACCGGCATCGGCCGGGCCTGGCCGCTGCTGACCGGGGAGCGGGCGCATTACGAATTGGCGGCGGGCCGCGACACGGTCGCCCGGGCATTGCTGGCCACGCTCGAAGCCTCGGCGAATCCCGGCGGGATGCTGCCCGAGCAGATCTGGGACGGCCCCGACATACCGGAGCGCGAATTGTTCTTCGGCCGACCGACCGGCTCCGCCATGCCGCTGGTTTGGGCCCATGCCGAACACATCAAGCTGCTGCGCTCGCTGCGCGACGGGCGGGTCTTCGACATGCCGCCGCAAACGGTGCAGCGCTATCAGGTCGACCGGGTGACACCGCGCCTCGCCTTGTGGAGTTTCTCGGCGAAACGACGAACCATTTCGCACGGCCGGGCGTTTCGCATCGAAGTGCTCGCCAGTG
Source organism: Allostellaceae bacterium (assembly GCA_035555315.1). GTDB lineage: Bacteria > Pseudomonadota > Alphaproteobacteria > ATCC43930 > CGMCC-115725 > DATMGU01. The sequence goes on along the minus strand of DATMGU010000013.1, from coordinate 34,853 downwards.
CCACCGTGCATTGGAGCATCGATCATTGGACCACCACCACGGATTGCGACACGATAGCGACAGGCCTCGGCACGCATATCGCCGATCTGCCGACCGAGGCGCTACCGGTGGGTACCCAGGTCATCTTCACGTTTCGATGGCATGCGGCGCACACGTGGGAGGGAGCTGACTATTCGGTGACGATCGAGTGAGACTGTCATCCGGCGCTCACCGATTGGCGCTATACTCGACCCTGAGCGTTCCCATGACGGGATACCGCTCTGGACCTGGGTTTTCGATCCGACCCGGCGCCACTCGTTTGGCGTTCGGACCCGCGTAGTGGAGCACAGCGTGCCATGACAGCCGAGACGATCCCGCAAACGATCGAGCAGCAGCCGATCGACCTTAAGACCATCAACACCATCCGCACCCTGGCGATGGACGCGGTGCAGCAGGCGAATTCGGGCCATCCCGGCACGCCGATGGCCATGGCGCCGGTGGTGTACACCCTGTGGCAGCGGTTCCTGATGTTCGATCCCGCGGACCCGATCTGGCCGGGTCGCGACCGGTTCGTCCTGTCGGTCGGCCATGCCTCGATGCTGCTCTACTCGATGTTGCACCTGGCCGATGTCAAGGCGGTCGACGAGAAATACGAGCAGGTCGGCCGCACGGCGGTGACGCTCGACGACATCAAGCATTTCCGCCAGCTGGACAGCAAATGCCCGGGACATCCGGAATATCGCTGGACCACGGGCGTCGAGACCACGACCGGCCCGCTGGGTCAGGGTGTCGCGACCAGCGTCGGGATGGCGATCGCCGAACGCTGGCTCGCCCAGCATTTCAACAAGCCCGGCTTCGACCTGTTCGAGTATTCGGTCTACGCGCTGTGCGGCGATGGCGACATGATGGAGGGGGTGTCGAGCGAGGCCGCCTCCATCGCCGGCCATCTGAAGCTCGCCAACCTGTGCTGGATCTACGACAGCAACCGCATCACGATCGAAGGCAAGACCGACCTTACCTTCGATGAGGACGTCGCGGCGCGGTTCCTGGCCTATGGCTGGCACGTCATCCGGGTCAGCGACGCCAACGACACGGCGAAATTCGCCGAGGCGATCGACTCTTTCAAACAGACGCTCGACCGGCCGACGATGATCATCGTCAGCAGCCATATCGGCTTCGGGGCGCCCAACAAGCAGGACACCAAGGAGGCCCATGGCGAGCCGCTCGGCGAGGCCGAGATCAAGCTTGCCAAGCGCGCCTATGGCTGGCCGGAGGATGCGAAGTTCCTGGTCCCGGACGGCGTCTACGAGCATATCCGGAACGGGCTCGGCCGGCGCGGCGCCGAGGCGAGTGCCGCCTGGCATGAGAAGCTCTCGGTCTACCGGCGCCAATATCCGGAGCTCGCCGATGAGTTGGATCGGATGCAGCGGCGCGAATTGCCCAAGGGTTGGGACGCGGATCTGCCGAGTTTCCCGGCCGATGCCAAGGGTATCGCCAGCCGGGACTCCTCGGCCAAGGTGCTGAACGTGTTGGCGCCGCATTATCCGTGGCTGCTGGGCGGCTCGGCCGATCTGGCGCCATCGACCAAGACCCGCCTCACCTTCGACGGCGCCGGCGATTTCGAACCGGGGCAACCGGGCGGGCGCAATTTCCATTTCGGCATCCGCGAACACGCCATGGCGGCGCTGTTGAACGGCATGTCGCTGAGCAAGCTGCGGCCCTATGGCTCCGGCTTCCTGATCTTCTGCGACTATCTCAAGCCGGCGTTGCGGCTCAGCGCGCTGATGGAGCTGCCGGTCGTCTATATCTTCACGCATGATTCGATCGGCGTCGGCGAGGATGGCCCGACCCACCAGCCGGTCGAACAACTGGCCGCCTTGCGATCGGTACCGGGCATGATCACCCTGCGGCCAGCCGATGCCAACGAGGTCGTGGCGTGCTGGCGCGTCATCGCCGGGCTGCAACATCACCCGGTGTCGCTGATCCTCAGCCGGCAAGCCTTGCCGACCCTCGACCGATCCAAGTACGCTTCCGCCGAGGGTGTCGCCAAGGGCGGCTATGTGCTGGCGGATCCGCCGGACGGCAAGCCGGACGTGATCTTGATCGGCACCGGCAGCGAGGTGCAGCTCTGCGTCGAGGCCTTCGAGGCGCTGGCCGCCGAAGGCGTCAAGGCCCGGGTGGTCAGCCTGCCGTCGTGGGAGCTGTTCGAGCAGCAATCCGACGCCTATCGCGCGTCGGTGCTGCCCGCTTCGGTCACCGCCCGCGTGTCGGTCGAGCAGGCCGCGACCTTTGGCTGGGAGCGCTATGCCGGCATGCAAGGCGCGCGTATCGGCATGAGCACATTCGGTTCTTCGGCACCGTTGAAGGATCTGCTGGTGAAATTCGGGTTCACCACCGACAAGGTCTTGGCCACGGCCAAGGCGCAACTCGCCCGGGTCAAGGAGCAGCAGTCATGAATCCATTGAAGGCGCTAGAGACCGAAAAGCAGTCGGTCTGGCTGGATTTCATCAGCCGCCAACTGCTGACAAGCGGCGAATTGCAGACCCTGATCGAGCGCGACGGGTTGAAGGGCATGACCTCCAACCCGGCGATCTTCGAAAAGGCGATCGGCGGCGGCGCCGATTACGACGAGGCGCTGAAGCAGCTGCAGGCGACGGCGCCGCAGAGCACGATCGCCCTCTACGAGGCGATCGCGATCGAGGACATCCAGCACGCCGCCGATGCGCTGCGGCCGGTCTACGACGAGACGGACGGCTATGACGGCTATATCAGCCTCGAGGTCTCGCCCTATCTGGCGCTCGATACCGCCGGCACGATCGAGGAGGGCCGCCGGTTCTGGCACCGCGTGGCCCGACCGAACCTGATGATCAAGGTTCCGGCGACCCCGGAGGGTATCCCGGCGATCCGCCAGCTGATCACCGACGGCATCAACGTCAACGTCACCCTGCTGTTCGCGCAGCAGGCCTATGTCGATGTGGCGCATGCCTATCTGGAGGGGCTGGAGGCCCGCGCCGCGAACGGCTACGACATCTCGAAGCTGGCCAGCGTCGCCAGCTTCTTCATCAGCCGCATCGACAGCGCCATCGACGGCATTCTGGACAAACGGATCGCCGCGACGACCGATCCCACCGAGAAGACCAAGCTGCAGGGTCTGATCGGCAAGGTCGCCATCGCCAACGCTAAGCAGACCTATCAGCGTTACAAGCAACTCTTCTCCGGCGACCGCTGGGCCAAGCTCGCCGGCAAGGGCGCCCGGTCGCAGCGGCTGCTGTGGGCCAGCACCGGGACCAAGAACCCGGCCTTCCGCGACGTGCTCTATGTGGAGGAGTTGATCGGCCCCGACACGGTCAACACCATGCCGCCCGCCACCATGGATGCATTCCGGGACCACGGCGTCGTGCGCGCGACGATCGAGGAAAATCTCGACGACGCCGACCGGGTGATGGCGTCGCTGGAACCGCTCGGCATCCCGCTGAAACAAGTCACCGACAAGCTGCTCAAGGACGGCGTTCAACTCTTCGCCGATGCCGCCGACAAGCTGCTCGCCGCGGTCGAAGGTAAGCGCGTGAAGCTGTTGGGTTCGCAGCTCAACAGCCTGAGCTGGAAACTCCCCGAGACGTTGCAGAAGGCGGTGGATGCTTCCCTGGAGGCGTGGCGCGGCGAGGGTCACCTACGCCGGCTGTGGCAGAAGGACGCCACGCTCTGGTCCGGCAAGGACGAGGCGAAATGGCTCGGCTGGCTCGACGTCGTCGAGGCCGGCCTCGCCCATATCGACGAGCTGCGCAGCCTGAGCGAGGAATTGGTCAAGGACGGGTTCAAGCACGTCCTTCTGGTCGGCATGGGCGGATCGAGCCTCGGACCCGAGGTCATGGCGGGCACCTTCGGACGGATCGACGGGCATCCCAGCCTGCATGTGCTGGATTCCACGGACCCGAGCCAGATCAAGACGTTCGAAGCCAAGATCGACCTCGCCAAGACATTGGTCATCGTATCGAGCAAATCCGGCGGCACGCTGGAACCCAATATTCTGGACGGCTATTTCTTCGAGCGGATGAAGGCCGTGGTCGGCGCCGCCGCCGTGGGGCGCCACTTCGTCGCGATCACCGATCCCGGCTCGCATATGCAGCAGGTCGCCGAGGCAGACCAGTTCCGCCACATCTATTACGGCCTGCCCAGCATCGGCGGCCGCTATTCGGTGCTGTCGAATTTCGGCATGGTGCCGGCGGCGGCGATGGGCATCGATGTCGAGAAGTTCCTGACCGCCACGCAGATCATGGCGCATAGCTGCGGTGCCACGGTCCCGCCGCTGGGCAATCCGGGGGTGCTGCTCGGCACGATCATGGGTGTCGCCGAACAGCAGGGCCGCAACAAGGTGACGGTCGTCGCATCGACCGACCTGGATGATTTCGGTGCCTGGGCCGAACAGCTGATCGCCGAATCCACCGGCAAGCAGGGCAAGGGCCTGATCCCGGTCGATGCCGAGCCGGTCGGCCCGCCCAGCGTTTATGGCGACGACCGCCTGTTCGTCTATCTGACGCTCGCCGGACGGGTCGACGCGGCGCAGGAGAGCGCCATCGCCGCTCTGGAACAGGCCGGTCATCCGGTGGTGCGGATCACCGTCGGCGACCGGATGCAACTGGGCCAGGAGTTCTTCCGCTGGGAGATCGCCACCGCCGTCGCCGGATCGATCATCAAGATCAACCCGTTCGATCAGCCGGATGTCGAGGCCAGCAAGATCGCCACGCGCAAGCTGACAGACGGCTATGATGCGAGCGGTACGCTGCCGCCCGAAACGCCGTTCCTGACGATCGACGGCATCAAGCTGTTCGCCGATCCGAAGAACGCGGCGGCCCTCGGCGGCGGTAGCCTCGAAGATGTGCTGCGCGCGCATCTCGGCCGGCTGAAGCCCGGCGATTACGCCGCGCTGCTGGCCTATATCCCCCGTGAACCGGCGACGATCGAGGTCATGCAGCAATTGCGGCTGGCGATCCGCGACACCAAGCGCGTCGCGACCGTGGTGGGTTTCGGACCCCGCTTCCTGCATTCGACCGGCCAGGCCTATAAGGGCGGCCCGAACACCGGGGTGTTCCTTCAGATCACCTGCGACGATGCGACCGATCTGCCGGTACCAGGCCATAAATACAGTTTTGGCACGGTGAAGGCGGCCCAGGCCCGGGGTGACCTGGATGTCCTGATCGAACGGGGCCGGCGCGCGCTGCGGGTCCATTTGCCGAGCGATCTGCAGGACGGCCTGGCGAAACTATCGGCGGCCTTGCACAAGGTCGTCGGCTAGGCCCGGGCCAGACCTGGGATTTTTGAAACTCGGCTGGAGGCACGACCGATGCAACTCGGTATGATCGGCTTGGGCCGTATGGGCGGCAATATCGTCCGCCGCCTGATGCGCGCCGGACATGACTGCGTGGTGTACGATCAAAGCACCGACGCGGTGAGCAAACTGGCCGACGAAGGCGCCGTCGGCGCCGATGGGCTGGAAAACTTCGTCGCCAAACTGAAGGCGCCTCGGATCGCCTGGGTGATGCTGCCGGCGGGCGAGATCACCGAGGCGACCGTGACAAGACTGAGCAACCTGCTGGAACGCGGCGACATCATCATCGATGGCGGCAATTCGTTCTATAAGGACGATGTGAGGCGGGCCAAGACGCTCGCCGAGCGCGGCATCGAATACGTCGATGTCGGCACCTCGGGGGGTGTTTGGGGCCTGGAACGCGGCTATTGCATGATGATCGGCGGCTCGCCCGCAGCGGTCGGCCATCTCGATCCGATCTTATCCGCCCTGGCGCCGGGCGTCGGCGGGATCCCCCGCACCACCGGCCGGACCGGCGCCCCGTCGCGGGCCGAGCAAGGCTATCTGCATTGCGGCCCCAGCGGATCGGGGCATTTCGTCAAGATGATCCATAACGGGATCGAATACGGGATGATGCAGGCCTATGCCGAAGGCTTCGACATTCTGAAGAACGCCGGCACCGCGCACGTCCCGGAGAATGCCGGCTTCGATCTCAAGCTGGACGACATCGCCGAGGTCTGGCGGCGCGGCAGCGTCGTGTCGTCCTGGCTGCTCGACCTCACCGCCGATGCCATGGCCAAGAACCCATCGCTGTCCGAGTATTCCGGCTTCGTCGAGGATTCCGGCGAGGGTCGCTGGACGATCATGGCGGCGCTTGAGGAAGCGGTACCGGCCGATGTCTTGTCGGCAGCACTCTACACCCGCTTCCGGTCACGCCAGGAGCATACCTACGCCGAGCGGGTCTTGTCGGCGATGCGCTTTGGGTTTGGCGGACATGTGGAAAAACCCCCTCAAGGGTGATCGCCCGTCCCGCCCGCTTCTCCCGCCCGGCTTACCGGGCCCGCAAACCAGCTTCGCGATCGAGGTGCCATGACCGAACCATCCGCAAAGCCAAACCCCGCATCGCCCTGCACCATGGTGATCTTTGGCGCGGCCGGCGATCTGACGCGCCGCCTGTTGATGCCGGCGCTATACAATTTGATGCGCGACGGCCTGCTGAGCGACGATTTCTCGCTGATCGGCATCGCCCGCACCGAGATGTCCAGCGAGGAATTCCGCAGTGGCCTAACCGATGCGATGAATGATTTCGTCGCCAATCGCGGCAGCTCGGCGGCGCCCGAGGGGCTGGACGAGGCGGCCTGGAAAAAGCTGATCGACCGGGCGGAGTATTTCCCCGGCGACATCGCCGACAACGCCACCTATGAAAAGCTGACGCAGCATCTGGAGAAAGCCGCGCAGCAGCATGATGGCGTCGCGAACGCGTTGTTCTACCTCGCCGTCGCCGCCAGCCTGTTCAGCCCGATCGTCCATAAATTGGCCGAAGCCGGTCTCACCAATCAATCGAAGGGCTGGCGCCGGGTCATCATCGAGAAGCCGTTCGGCACCGATTACGCCTCGGCCATGGCACTCAACGCCGATGTGCTGGGTGTGCTGGCGGAAGATCAAGTCTATCGGATCGATCATTACCTGGGCAAAGAGACGGTCCAGAACATCATGGTGTTCCGGTTCGCCAACGGGATCTTCGAACCGCTGTGGAACCGCGACCATATCGACAATATCCAGATCACGGTCGCGGAGACCGTCGGCGTCGAGCGGCGAGCGTCGTTCTATGAAAAGACCGGCGCCCTGCGCGACATGGTGCCGAACCATCTGTTCCAGCTGTTGACCTTGATCGCGATGGAACCGCCCAATACCTTCGCGGCGGACGCGGTGCGGACCGAGAAGGTCAAGGTGCTGGATGCGATCCATCCGTTCACACCGGAAAACGCGTTGGAAAACACCGTGCGCGGGCAATATAGCGCGGGATCGATCGGCGATAAGCGGGTCAATGCCTATCGCGACGAGCCGGATGTCAATCCGAAGTCGTCGGTCGAGACCTATGTGGCGATGCGGGTCATGATCGATAACTGGCGTTGGGCCGGCATGCCGTTCTATCTGCGGACCGGCAAGTCGCTCAAGCGGCGGACCAGCGAGATCGTCGTACAGTTCAAACGCGCGCCCTACATGCTGTTCCGCGAGACGGCGGTCGATCGGCTGACGGCCAATCGACTGATCCTGCACATCCAGCCCGATGAGGGCGTATCCCTCCAATTCGGCGCCAAGGTGCCGGGTCCCATCGTGCAGATGGGCAATGTGCGCATGGATTTCCGCTACAAGGATTATTTCAAGGCCTCGCCAAGCACCGGCTATGAAACATTGATCTACGACTGCATGCAGGGCGACCCGACGCTCTACCAGCGGGCCGACAGCGTCGAATCCTCGTGGAAGGTGGTGCAGCCGATCATCGATAGCTGGAAGGCCCATCCCGAGCATCCGCTCGCGATGTACCCGGCAGGCTCGCAAGGGCCGGCCGAGGCGGATGAATTGCTCGCCCGCGAGGGCCGCCGCTGGTATGAGCTGACCTGATCCCGTCCCCATAGAAGCGCGCCAGTCACCATGCCCCAACGCCCCGTCATCATCGCCCCGTCGATCCTGTCAGCCGATTTCTGCCGGCTGGGCGAGGAAGTGCGGGCGATCGACCGGGCCGGGGCGGACTGGATCCATGTCGATGTGATGGATGGACGGTTCGTCCCGAACATCACGATCGGGCCACCGGTCGTGGCGGCGGTGCGGCGGGCGACCAAGAAGCCGCTCGACGTGCATTTGATGATCGTCGAGCCGGAACGCTATGTGGAGGATTTCGCACGGGCGGGGGCCGACCACATCCTGGTCCAGGTGGAGGCGACGGTACACCTGCACCGGACCCTCGCCCGGATCCGCGAGCTCGGCTGCAAGGCAGGCGCGGTGCTCAACCCCGCCACCCCTCCGGACATCTTGGATTACGTCCTGCCGCTCTGCGACGTGATCCTGCTGATGACCGTCAATCCGGGCTTCGGCGGCCAGAAATTCCTGCCTGAGGTTCTGCCCAAGATCCGACACGTGCGGCAGCGCTGCGACAGCCTGGGGCTGGAGCCGTATATCCAGGTGGATGGCGGCCTCAACGCCGAAACCGCTGTTCAGGCGGTGGCGGCGGGCGCCGACGCGATCGTCGCCGGGTCGTCGGTGTTCGGTGCCTCTGATTACCGCGAAGCGATCGGCGCCCTGCGCGTCCCGCGCAGCTGACCGAACGGCGTCGACGTCGAACCACCGCGCCGTCAAGGCGGGAAAGCCAAGAAAGGGTGATCATGCGCGCTGATCCAGTCGTCACGGTGCTGCCCGACCCCATCGCCCTCGCCGCCCATGTGGCGCAGTGGCTGATCGCGGCGGCGCGGGCCAAGGACGGCCCCTTCGCCGTGGCCCTGTCCGGCGGCTCCACGCCACGCACCCTCTATCGTCTGCTTGCCGAACCGCTCTGGTCCGAACAGATCCCCTGGAAGCGCGTCCACTGGTTCTGGGGCGATGAGCGCTTCGTGCCCAAGGATCATCCGGACAGCAACTTCCGCATGGTCCGCGAAGTCCTGTTGAGCCATGTGCCGGTGCCGCCGGAGAACGTGCATCCGATCCCGACCCATGGCGAGCCCGAAGCCGCGGCCGAGCATTACGCCCACGAGCTGCGGACGTATTACGAAGCCGCCGAGCTGGATCCCCATCGGCCGCTGTTCGACGTCACTCTGCTGGGCCTGGGCGATGACGGCCACACCGCCTCGCTGTTCCCCGGCAATACCGCGGCACTCACGGAAAGCACCGCATGGGTGACCGCGGTGGTCGGCGCCAAGCCCGAACCGCGGATCAGCCTCACCTACCCCGCGCTCAACAGCAGCGCCACGGCGGCGTTCCTGATCACCGGCGCCGGCAAGCATGCGATGGTCGAACGGCTGAAGGCCCATGACCCGGCCCTGCCGGCATCCGGCGTGAGGCCGCTGGGCGACTTGCACATCTTCCTCGATCACGCCGCGGCGTCGGGCGCGGGCACGCCATGAGCGATGCTATGTTGAGCCCCGCCGATCGGCTGAAGCAGGCGGCGGCGGAGCGCGCCGTGGCGATGGTCGAAGACGGCATGGTCCTTGGCCTCGGCACCGGGTCGACCACCGCCTTCGCGATCGCCGCGATCGGCCGGCGAATGGTCGCCGAGAAGCTCAAGCTGGTCGGCATCCCGACCTCGGAGGCGAGTGCCGCGCAGGCGCGCGCGCTGGGCATACCGCTGGTGGATTTCAGCACTCACACCGCGATCGATCTGACCATCGACGGAGCCGACGCGGTCGATCTTGTCGATTTCACGCTGATCAAAGGGCTGGGCGGCGCCTTGCTGCGCGAAAAGATCGTCGCCAGCGTCAGCGCGCGCATGGCGGTGATCGTCGACATCTCGAAGACCGTCGGCGCGCTGGGCAGCCGAACGCCGGTACCGGTCGAGGTGGTGGATTTCGGCCGTCAGGTGACGATTCGCCGGCTTGAGGCATTGGGTGCGGAGGTGACCTTGCGGGTCGATGGCGACGGCCGGCCACGCATCACCGATGGCGGCAATTCGATCCTCGATTGCCGGTTCGGCGCCATCGCCGATCCGGCCGGCCTCGCCGATCGGATCAAATCCTCGATCGGCGTGATCGAAACCGGCCTCTTCATCGGACTCGCCACCGATATCGTCATCGCCGATGCGGAGGGTGTGCGCGTCGTCAGCCGCCCGGCATCAAGCCGGGAGTCAGCAAGATGATCCACGACGCCAATAGGCCCCTGAAGATCTCGCTGCTGCTGAGCGATGTCGATGGCACGCTGGTCACCAAGGCCAAGGTGCTGACGCCGCGCGCGATCGACGTCGTGCGCCGCCTGGGCCTCGCCGGCATCGCCTTCGCGATCGCCAGCTCGCGCCCGCCCAAGGGCCTGGCCAGTCTGGTCGAACCGCTCAACCTGTCGACCCCGCTGACCGGTTTCAACGGCGGCATGATCGTCGATCGCCATCAGACCGTGCTGCGCGAGCACCCGCTGGCGCCGGACATCACGCGCAAGGTCCTGGCGATGCTGGACGAGAGCGGCGTCGATACCTGGTTCTTCAGCGGCAATGACTGGCTGATCCGCAAGCCAGATGGCGCCCATGTCACCCATGAACAGATGACCATCGACTACGATCCGATCGTGGTGACGGATTTCGAGGCGGCGATCGGCACCGCGACCAAGATCGTCGGCGTCAGCGAGGATTACGCACGGCTCGCCGACTGCGAGACCCTGATGCAGGCGACGCTCGGCCACGACGCATCGATCGCGCTGTCGCAGAAATACTATCTCGATATCACTCATCTCCTGGCGCATAAGGGCGCCGCGGTCATGTCGCTCTCCGAGTTGCTGCACATCCCGACGACCGAGATCGCGACCATCGGCGACATGTCGAACGATGTCCGCATGTTCGAACGCAGCGGCTTCAGCATCGCGATGGGCAATGCCACCGACGCCGTGAAGGCCGCGGCGACCGTCACCACCCTCAGCAACGAGGAGGATGGCTTCGCCGAGGCTGTCGAGCGCTATATCCTGCCGGCGGCGGCGAAGCCGATCGGCTGACCGCCCGGCACGGTCATGTTTGGCAGGCGGTCATGTTTGGCAGGCGGGGTTGATCGGCAGGAAGGCCTCGGCGGCGGGCAGGCCGCCGATTTCGGTGTAGTAATCCCAGGGCGCCTGACTTTCCGCCGGCGTCTTCACCCGGTAAATCTTCAGATCGCACAGCAGCCGTCCATCTTCGCGCAGCGTGGCCGGGCGGCCGAAAAAATCGACGGGGATCGCCCGCATGGCCTTGTTCACCGCCACTGCGTCGCGCGTGCCGGCCGATGCCATGCCACGCAGGAAATGCAGCGTGCCGGCATAGACGCTGGCCTGATTCTTGGTCGGCATCGCCTTGCGCTCGGCACTGAACCGCTTGGCAAAGGCCCGCGCCGCGTCGTTCTGATCCCAATAGAAGCTGCTCGAAAAGGTCAGCCCCTGTGCCACCTGCAAGCCCAAGGCGTGGATGTCGGTGATGTAGACGAGGAAGGCGGCGAGCTTCTGCTTGCCGTTGACCTGCGAGCCGAATTCCGCCGCTTGCTTGATCAGGTTGACCTGATCGCCGCCGACGCTGGCGAGGCCGATCACCTTGGCGCCGGAGCTTTGCGCCTGTAGGATCTGCGATGAAAAATCCGGGTTGTTGATCGGGAATTTGGTGCTGCCGAGCACCTTGCCGCCGCTGGCTTCGATCACCGTGGTGGCAGCCGCCTGCAATCCCTCGCCGAAGCTGAAATTCACCGTGATGAAGAACCAGGTGTCGCCGCCCTGGCTGGTCACCACCTTGCCGATGGCGGTCGACAGGGCATGGGTATCGTCGGCCCAATGGCTGCTGATCGGCGCGCAATTCTTGGAGGTGAACTCGCTGATCGCCGAGGCGGTGATCATCACCGTGCGGATCTTCTCCCGGGCGATGTTCTGCACGGCCGCCGCCACCGGGGTGACCGGCAGGTCGATGATCGCATCAACCCCCGAATCATACCATTCGCGCGCCAAGCTGCCGGCGATATCCGGTTTGTTCTGGGTATCGGCGTGGATGATCTCGATCGGGTTGCCGAGCACGGTCTTGCCGAAATCCTGCACGGCCATCCGCGCCGCCGTGATCGACCCGGCCCCGCCGCTATCGGCATAGGGCCCGCTCTCATCGGTCAGCACGCCGATGCGCACCGGGCTGCCTTGCGCCCGCGCACTGCCCAAAAACCGGCCCGCGCCCAGCAGCGCGGCTCCGCCGAGAACGGCTCGCCGCCCCAAGTTTGTTCCCGCCATCGTCGTTTCCCCGCCTGTTGTTATGATTAAGGGCTATCATAACCGTGCTCCTCAGCGGGGATTTCGATTTTCTGAAATCGGGCGCGCCGCCGCCCGCTTCGCTCAGGCCACGGCTCAGGCCGGCATCGACTGCCAGCCCCAGCGCTCGGCGAGCTCAAGGCAGCGCTGCCACCTCTCGACGCCGCCCGTCGTCCCGACACTGCGCAGCGAGGCGGCGGCGGCGGCGTGGGCGAGGCGCAGGGCCTCCACAACCGGATGCAGTTCATGGATGGCATAGAGGAAGCCGGCAGCGAAGGCGTCACCCGCGCCGTTGGCTCCCTTCACGGCGTCCGCCGGCACCGCCACGGCCGGCCAGCGCAAGACGCCCCGACCACGCTCGAAGGCGAATGCCCCGAGCGGGAAGTGGATCGCGAGGATCCGCATCGACCCCCGGTCCATCAAGTCGGCTCCCGCTTCCAGACAGGCTTGGAGATCGGTGACGTCGTCATGGACCGTCTGCCGGCCGGTGATAGCGCCGACCTCGTAGTCGTTGATGACGAGATAGTCGAGATGGCCGAGACAGGGCTCGATGAAGCCGCGCAATCGCTCCGGCTGAATTTGCACGAGTTCGAAATTGGTCTCGAGCCCATGGGCTTTCGCGTCTTTCAGGACCGCCAGCCAACCGTTCGCCTCCCCCTTCCACAGCCCATCCATGATCGCGTGGATGCCCGGAAGGCCGAGATGGAAGATGCGCGCCGTCGTTCTGGAGAAGTCGAAATGGTCGGGCGAGAGCAGCGCGCTCGTTCCCTGGTGGAACAGATGGGTCCGCCGGGCGGTGGAGCGCACGCTGTAGGCATCGGTATAGTTGGTGCGGCCGTTCTTGACGATGAGGAGCCCGTCGCGTCCGAGGCCATGCGCATCGGCTTGCGCGACGAGCAGCCGGCCATCCACGTCGTCGCCGAGACAACCGATCGTTTCCACCGGCATGCCCGGATCGAGGCGGCGGATATCGATGGCGAAATTGCAGGCGGAACCGCCGCCTTCGACGCTGTCCTCGATGATCTGGGCGGCGGTGCCCTCCGCCGGCCAGAATTCCAGGAGCTTGTTGTGATCGGCGCACCAGGTCCCGCCGGTGAGAAAGCCTCGGCGCTGGCCCGACTTCATCGTCAGGCCCCCATTTTGAGCGATGGATCGGTGATCTCGATATCCTGCGACAGGCTCTTCTTCGGTCGGATGCCCTTTTTGGACAGGTGGTCGTGATAGGCCTTCGTCGCCTCCTCGGAGGAAAGGTCGTCCTCGATCACCCGGCGCATGGCGCGCACGATCGCCTCGGAATCCTCGGCGAAGAAGATCTTTCGGCCGAAGAGTGCCACGCGGGCGCCATAGCGTTCCGCCTGCTTCACCATCTCCAGCGTGTCGCGCGTCGTCGAGGAGGCGCCGCCGAGAATACCGACGATAAGATTGCCGGGATCATAGGAGGCAAGCTCCTCGGTCGCGCGCGGCCCGTTATAGACCACCTTCAGGAAGAGCGGCCGGTCGATCGTCGAGACGCCGGCGAGGCAGCGGGCGATCGCATCATTGTTGTATGTCGCGAAATCGGAATTGGGCGTCGCGATCTCGAACTGCGGATTGAACACTTCGAGGAAATGCCGGATGCCGAGCGCGGACGCGTCGTCCCGAAACGCGGCATAGGCGTCGAGCGAGCGCCGATCCTGTTCGAGGTCGTTGAAGAAAGTGAGCGCGTAGAGGCCGAGATCGGCGATCGGCTTTACCCGGTCGAGCCGCGCGGTCCGGAAGGGCACGGTCGGCAGGTGGCGATAGGTGGCCCCCCGCCAGTGCCAGATATCGCTGCCGTCGTTCAGACGGATCGCGGGGGTCACGTCGGAAGCGGCGAAGATACCTTCGCGGGTTAGGAACTCGCCGGAAGAGAGCGAGGTCAGCATGATGTCGACGAGATCGGAGCGGACCATTTTCTCCATGCCGTCGCGGTAGACCGAAAGCGGGCGCATGCGGCCCGTCGACTTGCCGTCCTCGTCGTACTCGGGCCCCGCCGTGCCGACGCCCAGCGCCATATCGCCGTCCTTGGCGTCGGCGATGATGAAATCCTTCGGCGTATACTGCCCGGCCCGAATCCGAGCGAGCTTCATATCCATGCGTTTTGGGGTACCCATCGAGTGTCTCCCTGCGATACGTGGTTAGAGACCGTTTGAGAACACGGTCGGATCAATCAAGCGGCGACCGTGTGGGAAGACGGCGTCGCGGCACCCGTCATGAAGGCGACGACATCCGACATGGTGAGATCTCGCGGCCGTACCACCGCGAGGCGACGGCTGAGACGATGGATGTGGATGCGATCGGCAACCTCGAAGACGAGCGGCATGTTGTGCGAGATGAGCACAACCGACAGGCCACGCCGCTTCACGTCGAGGACGAGGTCGAGGACTTTTCGGCTTTCCTTGACGCCGAGGGCCGCTGTCGGCTCGTCCATGATGACCACGCGACCACCGAAGGCGCAGGCCCGCGCGACGGCGACGCCCTGCCGCTGGCCGCCGCTCAGCGTCTCCACCTTCTGATGGATGTCCTGGATGGTCGTCAGCCCGAGGGCGGAGAGTTGCCGGCGAGCCTCGTCCGCCATCTTGCGTCTGTCGAGATCACCGAACAACCGTCCCGTCAGGCCCGGCTTGCGGAGTTCGCGCCCAAGGAAAAGGTTGTCGGCGATCGACAGGGCCGGGGAAAGCGCCAGGTTCTGAAAGACGCTTTCGACGCCCGCGCGGCGTGCATCCATCGGAGTGCGGAAATCGACCTGCTTTCCCTCGAAGAAGATCTCCCCGGCATCCGGCCGGACGGCGCCGGCCAACGCCTTGATCATCGTCGACTTGCCGGCGCCGTTATCGCCGATGACCGCGAGAATCTCGTTCTCGCGAAGATCGAAATCGACGCCGTCCATCGCGATGACCCGGCCGTAGCGCTTGACGAGGCCGCGTGCCTCCAGAACCGTCCCGGCGGGTGCCTCCAAAACCGTCCCGGTCATGCCGACACCCGGCGGATCCACTGATCGAGACCAACCGCGACGATGATGAGGAGGCCGACGGTGAACTCCTGCCAGAGGGCGTCGAGCCCGGCGAGGGCCAGGCCATTGCGGAAGACACCGACGATCAGGGCGCCGACAAGCGTTCCGACCACGGAACCGCGGCCACCGAACAGGCTCGTCCCGCCAATGACGACCGCCGTGATCGAGTCAAGATTGGCCGAGCCGCCGGAGGTCGGACTGATCGCACCGACCCGCCCGATGAGCACCCAGGCGCCGATGGCGCAGACAAGGCCGGCCAGCGTATAGGTGGCGAGCAACGTCCGCCGCGTGTCGATGCCGGCGAGGCGGGCGGCTTCAGGGTCGTCGCCGGTGGCATAAACGTGCCGGCCGAAGGCCGTGCGGTTGAGCAGATACCAGACCGCCGCCCCGACCAGGAGCGTCAGGATCGTGCCGACGGTGAGACGCGCGCCGCCGATTTGCAGGGCGGTCCCCGTGAGCTGGAGAAACGGCGCGGCAGCCGCCACTTCCTGGGCACGGATCGTCTGGCTGCCGGAATACCAGAGGAAAGTCGCCCCGAAAACGCTCCAGGTGCCAAGCGTGACGATGAACGGCGGCAGTTTCGGATAGGTGATGAGGAAGCCGTTCATGGCGCCGCAAGCCGTGCCGACGAGCAGGCCGATGGCAAAGGCCAACCCCGTCGGCAAACCGGCCAGCACGGCGAGCCGCCCCATCACCACGGTCGCCAGAATCATGATGGCGCCGACCGAGAGGTCTATCCCCGCCGTCAGGATGACGAGCGTCTGCGCGATCCCGATGATCGCGATGATCGTCACCTGCTGCATGATCAGCGACAGGTTGAACGGCTGGAAGAACCGGTTACCGACGATGCCGCTGAAGAAGGCGAGGCTGACCGCGAGAACCACGATGGGCACGATCGTCGGATAGCGATGGAGCCCCTCCTGCAGGCGCCTGAGCGGCGATTTGCGGCTATCGTCGAAGGAGGCGATCGCGGCATCGGCCGCATGAATTGGCCCCGATACATCGGATGCTCCCATCGCGTCCCTCCTCACCTTCGAATGCTTTTTCCGATGCTCAGCCCCAGCATTGCTTCAGAGCGGCCTCGGAGGTGATCGACTCCAGGCCGCTCACCGGCTTGTCGGTGACGAGCGTCACGCCCGTGTCGTAGAAGCTGAGACCAGGGGTCGGCTCGGGCTTCTTGCCGGTTTTCTTGAACTCGACGATCGCCTCGACGCCGCGCGACGCCATCAGCAGCGGATACTGCATGGCGGTCGCACCAATGACGCCAGCCTTGACGTTACGCACGCCGGGGCAGCCGCCATCGACCGAGGTCACGATCACCGAACCCGCCTTGCCGGCGGCCTTCAGCGCTTCATAGGCGCCCGCCGCGGTCGGCTCGTTGATCGTGTAGAGGACATTGAGGTTCGGCTCCTTCTGAAGCAGGAGTTCCATGCCCGTGCGGGCGCCCTCCTCCGATCCCTTGCCCCATTGATGACCGACGATGCGCGGATCATCCTCGTCGAGATAGCGTGTCATATCCTTCGGATCGATGCCGAAACCCAGCATGAAACCCTGGTCACGGGCGACGTCGACGCTCGGCTGGTTCTCCAGGGCATCCAGAAAGCCGACCTTGGCCTTGGCCGGATCGCCGACGGTCTTGGCGGCCCACTGGCCGATCAGCCGGCCGGCCTTGACATTGTCCGTGGCGAAGGTGGCATCGGCCACGCTCTCCGGATCGAGCGGCGTGTCGAGTGCTATCACCAGGATGCCGGCTTTGCGGGCCTGCTCGACCACGGAGCCGATCGCCTTGCTGTCGCTGGCCACAAGCAGGATTCCATCGACGCCCGACGCGATGAGATTTTCGATCGCGGTCACCTGCGAATCATGGTCGCCGTCAAACTTGCCGGCGAAGCTTTGGACGGTGGCGCCAAGTTCCTTCGCCTTCGCGTCGGCACCCTCGCGCATCTTCGCGAAAAACGGATTTGCATCGGTCTTGGTCACGAGACCGATGACGATCGCGCCGGACTTCGCCGCCGCGGGCGTCACGGTGCCGATCACAAGGCCGGCCACGAAACAAAGAGCTGCCACCCCCGACAAAAACCGGGTCCAGCCCATAAAATTTTTGAGGTCGTTCATGGTTTCTCCCCTAGCCGCATCCGAGACGGCAGGCCGGCGATCGCAGGCTTGCCGCTCGTTTCAGCCGATCCATGCGACGGGAAGAACCGCTGGTGGCGTCGGTGATCCAGGCCGAAACGAGACGGCCGGATAAGTCCTCCCCCGCAGCACCATCGGCGCCGCCTTCTTTATTTCTTGAGCGCCTCCGACCGGAGCCGCCACCGTTGCCCGATCATCGACACGGGTTATCCCGCGCCTCGCCGACCAACGTCAGACCAACTTAAGCCTTATATCGACAATAAGACAAGTGTGTTTTGCATGAAATTATGCAAAATTACCTTCAGGGTTTCATGCCAAGGCCGGTTCCACCGGCAAATTGGAGGGTTTCGCTACAGTGCCTGTCGCCGATTTCAGGGAAGACGCCACGGGTTCGCCGCTTCTCATGGCGGGGTCGGTCCTGCCGCATGTGGCCCGCTCGAACGGATTGTCGCGGGCGGCGCTGATGGAGGCAGCGGGGTTATCGCGGGTGACGCTCGCCCAGCGGCTTTATGCGCTCCTTGATGCCGGCATCGTCCGCGAAGGCAGCAGGACGGTGCCGAGCGGTGGGCGGCCGACCCGCCTGCTCACCCTCAACCCATCCGCCGCCGTCATGTTGACGGCGGATATGGGCGAAACCCATATCCGCCTGGCCGTGACGGACCTATCGCCGACGATCCTCGCACAGGAGACGATCAGTTTCCGCATTTCGGCCGGCCCTCTCGCCGCCCTCGAACGCATCGCGGAAGGCTTCGATCGGCTTCTCAGACCGGCCGAAAGCTTCGTCCTCGGAACCGGGATCAGCCTTCCCGCCCCGGTCGACCATCGAGCCGGGCGCGTCGTCGGGCCGTCCATCCTCGTGGGCTGGGACAATTTTCCGATTGGCGCCTGGCTCGCCGCGCGCTTCGAGGCGCCGGCCATCGTCGAGAACGACGTGAATCTCATGACGGTTTACGAGTACCGTCGCCCGGACGTGACGGCCAAGGAGCTCTTCTTCGTGAAGATCGGCACAGGCATCGGGTCTGGCATCGTCACCGACGGACGTCTCCATCGCGGGGCACAAGGGGCATCGGGAGACATTGGCCACATCCAGTTCCTCGGTCAGGAGGCGCCGCTGTGCCGGTGCGGCAAACTCGGATGCTTGGAAGCCCGCGCGGGCGGCTGGGCGCTTGCCCGCGATCTACGGGCCCTCGGCTTCGACGCCACCGACGCGCGTGACGTGATCGCTCTGGTAGACCGGCAGGTGCCGGAAGCGATCCAGCGCGTCGAGGCCGCCGGCCGGGCGGTGGGCGAAGCGATCTGCGCTGCGATCAGCATCCTCAATCCCGGTCAGATCGTCATCGGCGGCACGCTCGCCCGGGCGGGCGCTCCGCTCCTGGCCGGGATACGGGAGATGATCTATCGGCGCTGCCTGCCGCTGGCGACGCGCGATCTGGTGCTCCTAGCCTCGCCCCCGGTCGACGAAGCCTGCCTGCTGGGTGCCGCCCACAGTGTCCTGGAACATGTCTTCAGCCCCTCGGAAACCCCCCGTTTCCTCGCCCGCTATGGCGCTTGGCTCGGCGCCGCCCGACGCTGCGCATGACGACACGCCGGAGAGGTCTCCAAGGTCAGCCGCCGATGACCGAGACCTTTTTTGCCACCGGATCGAGGCTCGCGAGTGTTTGGCCGAGGCGCTCGGACGCGCGAGCCGAGGCGTCGCGGATGGCCTCGACGATCGACGGTATCGCTGGATGGTCGGCGGTCTTGCAGGCGGTTTCGAGCCGCTCGGCCAACCTCTGCAGTCCCCGGGCACCGAAATTTCCCGATGTACTTTTCAAGTCATGGGCTTCGCGCGCCAGGACGATGAGATCCATGGCCTGCGCGGCGGCCTCGATGCGGGCCAACCGGCTGTCCGCGCCGTCGAGATAGATGCCGATGATCATATGCAGGCGTTCGGGCTGCAGCATTTTGATCAACCCGTCGAGATAAGCCTCGTCGACCTCCGGCGGATCGGCCGCCACAGATCCGGTCGAGGCAGGCCCGATCGAGGCAGGCCGATCGGCCCTGCCCGGCCGGACATACTGGGCGACGAGCGAGAGGAAGGCGTCGACATCGATCGGCTTGGCGATGAAATCATTCATGCCGGCGGCCAGACAAACCTCCTGATCGCTGCGCATGGCATTCGCGGTCATGGCGACGATCGGCACGGCACCAGCGCCGCCATCGAGCCCACGGATGAGCGCCGTCGCTTCCAGACCGTTCATCTCCGGCATCTGGACGTCCATCAGGATCAAATCATAGGCCGTGCTTTTTGCCGCCGCGACCGCCGCGACGCCGTTCGCCACGCAATCGACGGTATAGCCCGCCCCTCGCAGCAAGGTCGTGGCGAGCAGCGTATTGACCTCGTTGTCCTCGGCCAGCAGCACATGGCCCGCCGCGGCTCCGGGCGCCGCGTCCGAGAGGAGCGGCATCTCGACGAGCGGTGGGGTCGTCGGCGCCTGGTCGGCACGCCACAGGCCGGAAAGGCAGGTCAGCAGTTCCTTGTAGCGGACCGGTTTGGTCAGGAACGTATCGAAACCGGCGGTGGCCGCCCGGTCGCGCCGCGTCGGAATGCCAACCGAGGAAACCAGCACCAGCTTGGGTTGCCGCCATCCCGTCATGGCGCGGATCCGCTCCGCCACGACCTCACCAGCCATGCCCGGCATCATCTGGTCGAGCAGCACGATATCGAAAGGCCGCCCCTCATCCTCGGCGCGCCGCAGGGCGGCAAGTGCCGCCTCGCCATCGGCGACCTCGCTCATGAGGGCGCCTTCGGGCTCCAACTGACGCATGAAGATGCGTCGGTTGACTTCGATGTCATCGACGACCAGCACCCGGGCACCGCGCAACCCCGCACCCGATCGCCGCGGCTTGGCGATCACCCGGCCGGCATTCGGCAGCTCCACCTCGAACCAGAAGGTGCTGCCGCCGCCGGGCCGATCGGCGACACCGATATCGCCGCCGATCAGATGGATCAGTTGCTGCGAAATCGAGAGGCCGAGGCCCGTACCGCCGAACCGGCGGGTAATCGAGCCATCCGCCTGCTGGAATTTCTGGAACAGCTTCGCCTTGGCCTCGGCGCTGACGCCGATGCCGGTGTCATGCACCTCGACGCGCAACGCGGTGCGATCGGGTTTTCGGACCCAGGATCTGACCTCGACCGAAACCACGCCGCTTTGCGTGAATTTGATCGCGTTCGATACCAGGTTGAGCAGGATCTGGCGCAGCCGCGTCGGATCGCCGCGCAACGGCCGCCGAGCGCCATCATCGAGATACGACGCGATCTCGATGGTCTTCTCATGGGCCTTCGGCGAGAACAGTTCGACGACGTCCTCGACCAGCGGTTCGAGGTTGAAATCGACCTCTTCAAGCTCGACCTTGCCGGCCTCGAGTTTCGAGATATCCAGGATGTCGTTGATGATGACGAGCAATGAATCCGCCGAAAGCTGGACCGCCTCGGCGAATTTGCGCTGCTCGGGCATCAGGGACGTCCGCAGCAGCAGGCCGTTCATGCCGATGATGCCGTTCATCGGCGTGCGGATCTCGTGGCTCATATTCGCCAGAAATTCGGACTTCGCCACATTGGCGCTTTCCGCCGCGATCCGCGCCTCGCGCAGATCCGCCTCGATGCGCTTTTGCTTGGTGAAATCGACGGCCGCGGTAATGATTCCGATCACGCGTTTCTCGGCATCGAACAGCGGCACTTTGGAGAGCAACAGATGTTGTGTCTCGCCGTGCTCGGTGACCACGGTTTTCTCGACATTCATGTAGCCTTGGCCGGTCTCCAAGATCTTCTGTTCGCTTTGATTGATGTCCGCCAGCAACGCCTGATCCGATGCCTCATCGGCGGTGGTCCGCCGGAAATCTTCGGCGCGTTTGCCGATGATATCCCGCGTATCGCCGATGAAGGCCGCAGCCTGGGCACTGTTGACCAGGATATAACGGCGACCCACGTCCTTGACGTTGATCAGGGCCGGCACCTGATCGATGATCGCCTGCAGCATCACACGGTGTTCGCGATCCCGCGATTCCGCCATTTCCAGGGATTTGGTTCGCAGCGTCTCGATCGCCCGACCGATCCGGCCGATTTCGTCGGCGCGCCCTTGGCCAGGCACAATGACATTCGGATCGCCATCGGCCAGTCGCAGCAGCACCGACGTCAACGACCCGAGCGGCCGCCCGACGCGGCGGTCGAACCCGATGAAGGTACCGAGCGCCAGGACCAGCATCGCCACCAACCCCGACGATGTCAGGGCAAATCGCCAGAGCGCGTGGAACCACGCTTCATCGACGCTCGCCTGGCTTTCGGCGATCGATAGGCTGGCCATGTCATAGATCGGTGTCATCGCCGCGGTGGTCTTGGCACGCAGCTCCGCCGCTTGACCCGGGGATATGCCGATCTCGCCTGCCATTTTCCGGGCGAGAATTTCCTCGTACAGCTTTTCGAGCTCGCCGAAATAGAGCCAGCGAACGGAATCGATAGCTGCCCTCACCGTCGGGGAGACGGCATTCGCGACACTTTGCGTCTCCACCAATTTCCACAGCAGTTGAAGCCGCCCGGTGAATTCGGCCCAGCTGCGCACCTCCTCCTGGGTCATCGTCCGCTGTCGGCGGACGGTGGCCGACACAGACAACGACCGGCGGCCGCCATATTCCCGCATTTCCATGGCGATGCGCGCCAAGTCCAAATTCGCCCCGACCTCCGGGGCATAGCCAATGGTCATCGTTCTAAGGCGGGCACTCAACCGTGACGTGCCGTCGCTGATGCCGGCGATCGCCAACGCATAGCGGTCCAGGAAACCTGGCGTACGCTCGGTTGATGGACGCGCCATCTGAAGGTCGGCGCTCCCCCGCATCAGCCCCAGCGACAGCTGAAGCTGCGTCACGTTCCGGCGTAGTTCAGATGCCTCATCGAAGGCGCTGTCGGGTACCGATCTCAGAACCGCGCCGAACAGCGCGTCGGTGTTCGTCCGCGCGGCGGCGAGAACGTCCAAAGCGGCGGGATTCGCCGGTTCCGGCGTCAGCAGCATCGCGACGGTCTGGCCACGCTCCACCCCGATACCGTGGGACACGGCGATCACGCGTCCCAGCAGCTTCAGGGTCTTGGAAGCGTCTTGCGCGTTGCTCGCATTGTCGTAATCGACCCAGGCCAACCGGGCCATCCCGATCAATGCCACCGCCGCCAGGGTACCGATCGCCGCCCTCATCAATGTGCGGATCGTCAGGCGGTCGATAAACCAGGTAAGACGCGTCATTCGAAGATCCGTATGGCTGCGGAGAAGCCATCCCTATTGGAGGATAATAGCCTCCTGCCGCGATCCGCACGGTCGGCACGCGTTACTATGTCCCGGAATAGTTAACGAGGGCTGGACGCGGGCCCGACGATCCGGCGGCCCGACGATCCGACGGCCCGACGATCCAACGGCCCGACGATCCAACGGCCCGACGATCCAACGCCTGGCCAGCCTATCGGCCGCTGCCGATGCCAAGCCGATCGATCACCTGCTGAACCAGGTCGCCGGCCGGTGGCCCGACCTCGATCGAGATCGGGTTTTCGTCGGGCCCAGGCGGCTCCAACGTCGCGAACTGGCTGTCGAGCAGGCCGGTCGGCATGAAATGCCCGTGCCGGTGAGCGATCCGGCCGGCGAGCAGCGCGTGGTCGCCGTGCAGGAACACGAAGCGGACCGCGGGACGGTCCTTGGCGAGAAGATCGCGGTAGCGCCGACGCAGCGCCGAGCACGTCACCACCCCCGACCGGCCGGCGGCCAGGCACGCGTCGATCCAGACGCCGATGCGCAGCAGCCAGGGCCGTCGATCATCGTCGTCGAGCGGCTGGCCGCTTTTCATCTTGGCGACGTTCTCCGGCGGGTGCAGGTCGTCGCCTTCCTCGAACGCCCAGCCCAGCCGCTCGGCCAGGCCGCGGGCCACCGTCGTCTTGCCGACCGCGGAGACGCCCATGACCACCAGAATGATCGGCGGATGGTTGTCGGATGGGATGGTTTCTGCTGAGGTGCTTGGCATGCTCTTCACGGGGCTTGAGTTAGGGTGCGGACCACTATAGCGGCGCAGCGCCCGCAATGATGCATACCGCCGCGACCACGGAAAGCCATATGGAACATCTATCGATCGAGGAAATGCCGTCACCGGTCGGCACGATCGTGCTGGTCTCGGATGACCGCGCCCTGGTGGCGCTGGATTTCGGCGATTACGACGCCCGCATGACACGGCTGCTGGCGACCCGGCTCGGCTCGGTCAGCCTCGTCGCCGGCAAGGCGGCGTCGAATGCCGCGCGCCGACTCACGGACTACCTCGCGGGGGACATCACCGCCGTGGACGGCCTGGCGGTGCGGACCGGTGGGACACCGTTTCAGCGGATCGTCTGGGCGGCGCTGCGGACGATCCCGGCCGGCGGCACGCTGAGCTATGGCGCGCTGGCCCAGCGGATCGGCCGACCGACCGCGTCGCGCGCGGTCGGCCTCGCCAATTCACTCAATCCGGTGGCGATCGTCGTGCCGTGCCACCGGGTGATCGGCGCCAAGGGGCAGTTGACCGGCTATGCCGGCGGGCTGGAACGCAAACGCTGGCTGCTCGACCATGAGCGGCGGCAAACCGACCTGTTCGCCCCGACTCCGCCTGCGGACATGGCGGTCGCCATGGCGGGGCAATCGGCATGACTGGGCGATCGGCATGATCCGGCGCGTCGAGACGCTTTCCACCGAGGCCTTCGCTCCCTTCGGTGAGATCTTGGCCAAGCCCGATACGCCGGGCCACAGCATCAACCAGGGCTCCGGCGAAAGCTGGCTGCTGGCCCGGTTGCGCCTCACCGAACAGGAAGGCGTCGCCGCACTCAGCCTGTACCGCGTCGCGGCGGCGCCGGCCGATTTCCGCATCGGCGTGATGGAACGCCACCCCGCCTCGACCCAGGCCTTCATCCCGCTGGGCGCCGGGACGCTGCTGGCGATCGTCGCCCCCGCGGCGGAGCGGCTCGATCCCGCGGCGATCCGCGTCTTCGCCGTCCCGCCCGGCAGCGGCGTCAATTTCGCCACCGGCACCTGGCACCACCCGGCCGTGGCGTTGGGCGTCCCGGCGGAGGCGCTGGTGGTCGGCCGGGTCGGCCCCGGCGACTGCGACATCGTCACGCTAGACCGGCCGATCACCGTCGATTTCGGCCATTAGGAATGCCGCACAAGGGTTTGGCGGGTTGCCGAGGATCGTTATCGTGGCTACCCAGGCCTAATGCCGGTGGGTTCGGATCCAGTCGGATGGGCGGCTGAGGTTTAGAGCTTGGCCGCCGCACACTTGCGGCCATTCTGGGTAAGCGCCGAACTGAAGCCCAATCCCTTTCATTCCTCATCCGGCAAATCTAACCCGATACAGCCGTTATGATGCCCGATAGACGTCCGCCCGCAAGATCTCCATAAATCGCCAGGTGTTCGCGAGGTCTTCGAAGCCGAATTGGCGATACAAACCGTGGGCGTCCGACGTCAACAGGAGCCAGCGACGCAGACCTTGCAGGTCCTTATGGTCCATTATGCAGCGCATAAGCCACTTGGACAGGCCTTTGCCCCGATGCGGCTCCAGTATGAACACGTCGGCCAGCAGTGCGAATGTCGATTTGTCAGTGACGATGCGGCCAAACCCGACCTGACCCGTGGCATGGTAAACGCCAAAACAAAGCGAATTCTCGACCGCCCGCTCCACGATCGATCGAGGAATCCCAGGCGACCAATAACTGTCATTCGCCAGGAAGTTGTAAATGACATCCACGTCGAGGCGATGCGGCTCGGTTGAAATCTCGTATTCGGTCTGTAATTCCGACATCAGTATGCTCCTGTCCTTCACGCTGTCAGGCCGCGAACCGCTCCAATGCGAACGCTGCCATCGATTCAGGAATTTCATCAGCGGTTGCCATGCCGGCCAAGGCCTCGCCAAGTGCGGGCGAATGTTTGAACCCATGGCCTGAGCACGCGGACGCGACGATGACGCGCGATGTCCCCGGCATCCGGTCCACCAGGAACCCGGCATCCGGGGTCACAGTGTAAAGGCAAGTACCGGCTGGTACGACCTGGCTGCCAACCCCGAGCAGGCGACCGGCGACATACCGGGAATGAATGCCGGCCGATTCCTCCGGCGTCACCACGCGATCCACCGCATCAGGATCGAGCGGCGCGCTGTAACGCTCACTCGCCGCCTTCACCGTGGCGCCGTCAACCGAGGGGAAGGCGTAGATGTAGTCGTGTTCCGCACTGCCGTGGATCCAAAGCATAACTGGAAAGCGATCCGGCGCGTAGGCGGCGGCATTATCGGCGGCATACCAATGCGATGCCTGTCGAAACACTTTCGCATGGGCGCCGAGCCCCGCCAAACCCGGCAACCAGGCACCGGCGGCCATGATGACCCGACCGGCATTTACCCGGCCCTGATCGGTGACGATCTCAACACCACCCTGGGTTTCCGCAAGGCTCAGCACCGGCTCGCCAAGGCGCAACGTCGCGCCTAGTTGCGCGGCAAGCCGTAATTGCAACGCAACCGCGCGCTCCGGCAGCACCACACCGGCGCTGGGCTCGAAATAGCCACGTTCGTCGCCGCGCAAACCCAACTGCGGATACCGACGCTTCATTTCCGCGCTGTCGAGCACCTCATGCGGCACGTCGTTGGCGGTGGCGACGGCGATGCTGCGGCCGACGAAATCCGCAGCGCCGTGATGGCTTGTGCCGCCCGCTTGCGGACCGAGGATCAGCCCGCCGGTGCGCAGCATCAGCGCCTCGCCGGTCTCAGCTTCCAACTCGCGCCAGATTTCGTGCGACCGACGAACCAGCGACGCATAAGCATGGCCCTCCCCGACGCCCAGCCGGGTGATGCGGCTTTCGCCATGGGTGGAGCCGCGGTCATGTGGCGGATGAAAGCGGTCGATGCCGATGGCCTGGATGCCCTGCCGGGCCAGGCGGTACAGCGTGGCGCTGCCTACGGCGCCTAAGCCTATGACGACAACATCGGCGGATACGGCTGTGAATGCCGTAGCCCAGAGGCGGAGAGGGACGGATTCGTGCCTCAACGGTCAAACCCGCCGTGCCCCGCCCCTACTCCATCGTGATCGGCGAGAAGTCCTGGAACCAGTTCTGCGCCTGGATGAAGCCCTTTACCTTGGGCGACAGGGCGCGTGGGTTGACGTCGTGGGTGATCATCAGGAAAGCCGCGTCGTCGACGTACTTCTCGTGCACCTTCTGCAGGATCAGCGTCTGCTTGTCCGGATCGAAGGTCGTCTGCGCCTCGTCCAGCAGCTTGTCCATCTCCGGATCGCTGTAGAAGCCCCAATTCGTTCCCTTGGGCGGTGCCAGCGACGATTTCACATGGCGCACGAAAGCGGTGAACGGGTCCTGGATGAAGTAGCTGTAGTTCATGCCGGACGCGCCCTTGGACATCTCGGATTTGGCGCCGGCACGCCAAATATTGATCAGCGTGTTCCATTCGACGACCTCGAAATCGGCCTCGATCCCGACATCCTTGAGGTTCTGCTGGACGAACTCGTTCATCGGCAGGGGCTGCATCTGGCCGGAGCCCGAGGCCGAGATCAGGATCTTGACCTTGAGCGGCTTCGAGGGGCCGTAGCCCGCCTCGGCGAGCAACTTTTTCGCGGCCTCGGGATCGTAACGCACGTCGAAAGTCGGATGGCCGAACCAGGGGCTGGACGGCAGCACGAAGCCCTTGGCCGGGATCATCAACCCGCCGAGCAATTGCTTCAGCCCCTCGCGATCCACCGCCAGATTGGCGGCCTTGCGCACCCGGATATCGTTCCAGGGCGACCCCTCGACGCGGCTCAAATGCCAGGTCCAGTTATGCGGGTAGCCGTTGGTGACCAGCTTGAAGCCGGCGGCGGTCAGGCTGGGCACCGCGTCGGGCGCTGGCGCCTCGATCCAGTCGACCTGGCCCGAGCGCAGCGCCGCTGTGCGGGCGCTCGCATCCGGCATCGGGATCAGGATCAGCTTGTCCAGCTTCGGCACCCGCGCCGCGTCCCAATAATCCGGATTGCGCACGAGCTCCGCCCGCTCCCGCGCGGTCCAGCTCGCGATCTTCCAGGGGCCGGTGCCGGAGGGCGTCAGGGCGAATTTGTTCCAGTCGCGCCCGACTTTCTCCCACTGCGCGGGGCTGGACATCATGATCCAGGCGATCTCGTAGGGCAGGAACGCATCGGGCTGGCCGGTGGTGATTTCGACGGTGAAATCATCCAGCTTTTTCCACCCGGTCACCGTCGGGATGCGCGTCCGGCCCTGGGCCGCCTGTTTCGGATCGTATTGCGGCGACTTGTCGTCGACCAGCTTGGCGAGGTTCCAGGTGACGCTGTCGGCATCGAACGCCGAGCCGTCATGGAATTTGACGCCCTGGCGCAGCGTGAACACCCAGCGCGTCTTGTCCGTGGCGTCGACCTGCCACGACGTGGCCAGACCCGGCACCAGCCCCGATGCCTTGTCGGCCGAGGACAGGTCCCAATTGATCAGCCCGTCATAGGCGGTATAGCCCATGACGCGCATGCCCTCGCCGCCATTATCGGTCTGCCCCGTGGTCAGCGGGATGTCCGAGGCGGTCAGGGCCATGCGCAGCGTGCCGCCCGCCTGCGCCATGCCCGCCAGACCGAACGGCAGAACGAGGGCCAGCGCCGCGGCGAGACCGACCGATTTCACGAAATTCCAACGACGCACGGCGCACCCCTGATGACTGACCATGCCGGCATACGCGCAATTTCGGTGCCAGCGAGGCGTCGGCGCGGCAGGCTGTCCCCAGCGAAGCGTCAGCGCAGCAGGCTGTCCAGAGTCGGCGCCAATGCCGCGGCCCAGACCTCGTAGCCCCTCTCGGTCGGGTGCAGCCCGTCCGCCATGATCGATTTCGGCAGCGTGCCGTTCCGGTCGAGAAAGCTGGTGCCGATGTCGAGATACCGCGCCTGCCGGCCGAGATCGACCCGCGCCAGGATCGTGTTGACCGCGTTGACCTTGAGCCGCAGCGAGTCGTCGGCGCGCAGGCTGCGCGGGAACAGCCCCAGCACCACCAGCTTGGTCCCCGGCAGCTTGTGGCGAATCGCGGCGGCGACCGCCTCGATGCCGCGCACCACGTCGCGCGCCGAGGCGTGGCGGATGTTGTTGGTGCCGATCAGCAGCACCGTGACGCGGGGGGCGATCCCGTCGACCTCGCCATGATCGAGGCGCCACAGCACGCTTTGCGTGGTGTCGCCGTTGATGCCGAGGCCGAACGCCTTGCGCGGCGCGAACGCCTTTTGCCAGACCGGCAGACCCTGCCGCTGCCACTGCGCGGTGATCGAATCGCCGATGAACAGGAGATCGGGCGGCGGTGCCGAGCGGATGCCGGCCACCAGATCCTCGTGCAGGGTCATCCAGGCGGGCGATGTCGGGTCATGATCCCGGGGGGCGGCCTCCCAGGGGGGGATCGCGGCTTCTTGGGGGGCGGCGATGGGCATGAACGGCGGAACCCCGCCGCCGGGCGCGGTCATTCCCGGCAGCATCAACGAGAGCGAGAGTATCGCCGGCAACACCATGGCTGACCGCTTTCCTTCCGAGGATGGCAGCACGCTATGCTGCATCCCGGCACGAACCGTCAAGCGGGAGCGGCCCGCGGCTAATGCGCCTTGCCGAGATAGGCCGCGCGCACGGCGGGGTCGTTCTTCAGCGCCGAGGCCTCTCCCGCCCCGGTGAGCCGGCCGTTCTCCAGGACATAGCCGTAATCGGCGACGTCGAGCGCCGCGGCGGCGAATTGTTCCACCAGCAGCATGGTGATCTTCTCGCGCTTCAGATCGGCGATGGTCCTGAAGACTTCCTCGACGAGACGCGGCGCCAGGCCCATCGAGGGCTCGTCCAGGAACAGCACCTGGGGGCGCAGCATCAGCGCGCGGGCGATCGCGAGCATCTGCTGTTCCCCGCCGGACAGGGTCCCGGCGAGCTGCGCGCGTCGCTCGGCGAGGCGGGGAAAGCGCTCGAACATGGCCGCCATATCGGCCTTGACGTCGCCCCTCGGCCGCGCCCCGGTGAGCCGCGGGAAGGCGCCGAGCAGGAGGTTGTCGGTCACGGACTGGGTCGGGAAGATGCGCCGTCCCTCGGGCGAGTGCGCCACGCCGCGCCGCGTGATGAGATAGGACGGCAGGCCGGCGATCTCGGCGCCGCCGAGCTTGATCGAGCCGGAGGTGGGTTTGATCATGCCGGTGAGCGCGCGCAGCGTCGTCGTCTTGCCGGCGCCGTTCGAACCGATCAGCGTCACCAGCGCGCCTTCCGGCACGGCGATGTCGATGCCGTGCAGGACCTCGACCTTGCCATAGCCGGCGACGAGGTTTTCGACGCTGAGCATGGGAAGCGCGGGGGCCGGCATGGGGGTCCCCATCATGCCGCGTCCGAGACCGCGCCACCGAGATAGGCTTCGACGACGCGGGGGTCGGCTTGCACCTCGGCGGGCTTGCCCTCGGCGATCTTCTGGCCGAAATCGAGCACCGTCACGCGGTCGCAGACGCTCATGACGACATCCATGTGGTGCTCGATCAGGATCACGGTGATGCCCTGGTCGCGGATCTTGCGGACGATCCGCACCAGCTCCTTGATGTCCGGTGCCGTCAGGCCGGCGGCGGGCTCGTCGAGCAGCAGCAGCCTGGGGTCGAGGGCCAGGGCGCGGCCGATTTCGAGCAGGCGCTGCTTGCCGTAGGGCAGGTTGTGCGCCGCCTCGTTGGCGAGATCCGCGAGGCCGACGAAGGCGAGGATGCCGGCGGCGCGGCGGCGGGCGGCCGCCTCCTCGCGCACCGCGCGCGGCGTGCGCAGCGCCACGTCGTGGAAGCCGGACCGGTAGGTGTGATGCAGGCCGACCAAGACGTTCTCGATCAGCGTCAACTCGCCGAACAGCTGCACGTTCTGGAAGGTCCGCGCGATGCCGCGACCGGCGATCTCCGGCGACTTCAAGCCGGCGATGGAGCGCCCGGCGAAGCCGATGGCGCCGCCGGTGGGCACATAGATGCCGGTCAGCACATTCATCATGGTGCTCTTGCCCGAGCCGTTCGGGCCAATCAGCCCGTGGATCGTGCCGGCCTTGACCGCGAGATCGACCTCGTTGAGCGCGCGCAACCCGCCGAACTGCATGACGACGCCCTTGACGTCGAGCAGGACCTCCCCCTCGCCGCCGGAACCCTGGACGCCAGCACCCTGGACGCCAGCACCCTGGACACCGGCACCCTGGACAAAAGTCCCGGCGGCGTCGCCGGTCGCCTCGATTACGGCATGTAGGCGCACCCAGGCGGGATTGAGGCTGGCGAGCAGCTTCTTCGCCGCGCCGACGATGCCGTCGGGCAGGTAGTAGACGACGAACAGGATCATCAGGCCGAACACGGTGAGCTTGTAGTCGGTGATGCTGCGCAAGCTGAGCGCGAAGCCGTAGAACAGCACGCACAGCACCATGGGCATGACCGCGCGCCAGCGGTTTTCCGGGGCGCGGATCATGGTGACGACGCCGCCCGCCACCGCGACCACGGCCACCACCAGGGCGAGCGTGCGGAACAGGCTGATATCGGCGAGCAGGTTGGGCAGGAACACGACGATCGCCGCCCCCAGGATCGGGCCGAGGCGGGATTTGCGCCCGCCCATGGTGACCGCGAGCAGGAACTGGATCGACAGGTCGAAGCTGAAATTGTTCGGCGCGATATACTGTTCGGAATAGGCGAACAGCGCCCCGCCCAGCCCGGCGAAGGCGGCACTCGTGACGAAGGCGTAGACCTTGTACTTGTAGACGCTGACCGCCATGCAGTCCGAGGCGATCGGGCTGTCGCGCAACGCTTCGAAGGCACGGCCCAGATACGAGGCGAGGATGCGGTTGACGACCAGGATGGTCGCGACCAGCACCGCCATCACGATGTAGTAGTACTGCACCTCCTTCATGCGCTTCAGCGACATGTCGAAGAGCGGCAGCGCATCGCCCCAATCGCGCCAATCGAACACCAGCGGCGTGTTGAGCTTGATGCCCAGCGGCCCGTTGGTGAGGTCGACCGTCTCGTTGATCAGGATCTGCACGATGGTGCCGAAGGCCAAGGTCACCATGGCGAGGTACGGGCCGGTGACGCGCAGCGCCGGCAGCGCCAGCACCAGCCCGAAGCCGGCCGCCACGATCGGCGCCAGGATCAGCGACGGGCCGAGGCCGATGTTGAAATGCATCAGCAGGCAGCCGGTGGTATAGGCGCCGATGCCGAACAGCGCCGCGTGGCCGATCGACACCTCGCCGGTATAGCCGAACACCACGTCGAGCCCGAGCACCACGATCGAGTAGATCGCGATGGTGACGATGATGTGCAGGTAATACGGGCTGGCGATCAGGAACGGGCCGGCCGCGATCGCGGCGAGGCCGAGCAGCACGCCCAAGGTTCTTAGCGACATCAACTCAGACCTTCTTGATGGTCGGTTTGCCGAACAGGCCCGAAGGCTTCAGCGACAGCACGATCAACAACAGGACGAGGCCCGGCACGTCCTTGTAGCCGGTCGAGATGTAATAGCCGGTGAAGGTTTCGGTGATGCCCAGCAACAAGCCGCCGACGACGATCCCCATGCCCGAGGACAGCCCGCCGATGATCGCGACCGCGAAGGCCTTGAGGCCGAGCACGGCGCCCATCGCCGCCCCGGTCAGCGTGACCGGCGCCACCAGCACGCCGGCGAAGGCCGCCGCCATGGAGGACAGCGCGTAGGAGAAGGTGATGACCAGCCCGGTATTAATGCCCATCAGCCCCGCCGCGTCCCGGTCATTGGCGGTCGCCACCACCGCCTTGCCGAAGATCGAGCGCCGGTTGAACACCTCGACCGCCAGCATCATGGCGAGGGCGCCGACGACGATCGCGATCTCCATCGGCTGGATGCGGACCGGCCCGATGCTCAGCGCCGCCTCGGGCAGCGGCGAGGGAAATTTCAGCGCGTCGCGGCCCCAGATATTCTCGGCGAGGTTCCGGAAGATGATGCCGAGCGCGATCGTCGCCATGATCCAGCCGGATTCAGACTTGTTCTTGATCGCCTGGCGGATGCCCAGACGCTCGACCACCGCCCCCTGGGCGAGGCCGAACAGCAGGATGACCGGCACCATCAGCAGATAGGCGAAACCGACGCCGACCGAGTTGCCGATCAGAAAGGACACGGTCGAGAACCCGACCAGCGCGCCCAGCGACAGGGCCTCGCCCTGGCCGAAATTCAGCGTTTTCGACGTGGCGAAGGTCAGCTGATACCCGAAGGCGATGACCCCGTAGATCATGCCGACGACGAGACCGCTGACGATCAGCTGCGCGAGGATTTCCATGGAGTATCCGGGTTGAATCGGGGACGAAACGAAGCTGCGCGTTGCCTCGATCTGCCCCTCTCCGCCGGTGGGGCGGAGAGGGGAAGGGAGGGGCTCAGGTCGATTTCGGCTTCATGCGCAGCACCTTGTCGCCTTCCAGATCCTCCGGATGGGCCGGCACCACGCGGCCGCCCTTCACCACGCCGAAGACCGGGATATTGGCGCTGATCGCCTCGTGATCGGTCGCGGTATAGGGGTGGTCGTAGGTGGTGACCACGCCGTCGACCTTGGTCTGCAAATTCTCCAGCGCCTCGCGGATCTTGCGGCCATCCGTGCTCTTGGCCTGGGTGATCGCCGCCGCCAGCAGATAGACCGAATCATAGCCCTGCGCCGCCGAGACCGGCGAGGGGATACGGTCGATCTTGTAGGTTTGCTGATAGGCCTCGATGAACGCCTTGCGCTTGGGCGTGTTGGGCAGCTGGATGAAGGTCTCGGGCATCATGGCGCCGTCGCCGTTCGGGCCGGCCGTATCGATGAAGCTGGACATCGACAGGGTCCAGGAGCCGATCATCGGCACCTTCCAGCCGAGCTTGGCCATGGCATTGGCGATCTGGGCCAGTTCCGGGCCGATCGCATAGGTCAGGATCACATCGGCGCCGGCCTCCTTGGCGCGCAGCACCTGGGCGGTCATGTCGGTATCGCCGATATTGAACTTCTCGACCGCGACCGGCTTGACGGTGAGCGCTGCCAGCGCCGTGGTCAGATCCTTCATGCCGAGCTGGCCGTAATTGGTCGCATCCGCAAGGATCGCCGGCTTTTTGTAGCTCTGCCGCGTGACCGCTTCCTGCGCGATCATCGTGCTCTGGATCTGGTCGTTCGCCGCCGTGCGGAAGACGTAGTTGGCCTTGAACTCCGGCGGCACGAACTGGCTGGCGATGACCGAGCCGGTCGCGACGTTGTTGATCACCGGGATCTCGGCTTCCTGGTAGAAGCGCTGCGAGGCCAGCGCCACGCCGGTATTGATGTAGCCGAGCGTGGCGACGACCTGCTCCTTGTTGATCAGCTCCTGGGCGACCTGCACGCCGACTTCGTTCTTGGCCTCGTCATCCCGCTCGATGACCTGAAGCTGCTTGCCCAGCACGCCGCCGGCTTTGTTGATCTCGGTCACGGCGAGCTTGACGCCGTCGCGCATGCTGACGCCCATCGACGACGAGCCGCCGGTGAACGGCCCGGTCAAACCGATCTTGATGCTGTCCGCCGCCCAGGTCGTGCCGCTGAGGACGGCCCCGCCGCCCAGGATTGTTCCGGCGATGAGCGCCGTCACCACGAATTTGCTTCGCATCGTCTTCCTCCCAAAAAGCACCGGGTTGGTGCAGGCCGTGCTTCCGCGCGGCCTTGTGGAGGCGGTTCTCCGCCTCTCACGTCGTAACGATCACCGAGCTTAGCATAGGGCGGGGTGGGGTGCGCGGGTTACGTTTTGGGTTGGGTTGAGAAATTGAGGCATCGAGGAGACGTACTCGGACGAACGCGGGATAAGGTGTCTCCCCTGATATCCCCTGGTATCGTCACCCGTACTGCGTAAAAATACTTGCGCATGGCGGTTTTAGCGTAGGTCTTCTGTTCGCTCTTTCTCGTTAAGATCGGCGAAATTCTTGATCTTGACCGCATGGTCGGCAAAGCGCGCGACAATCTCCAACTCACCCCCCATCGCTTCGATGAAGCGGCGAAGCGTGCTGACATACATGTCCGCCCGCTTCTCGATCTTGGCGACGGAGCCCTGTCCGATCTGAAGCGTCTGGCCGATTTCCTCCTGCGACAGCTTCAAGGCGCGGCGCACCTCGGCGAGGTCCATTGCCGTGTCGAGCCGCATGGCCTCGGCTTCGGCCGCCGCCTGAGCCTCGGGCGACATGCGGGCGCGCAGTTCAGCGAATGAATGCCTACCGGCCATCGTCTTTCTCCTTCTCCAGTTCCGCCAGATGCTCGTCATAGAGATCATCGGCCACCGGGATCATCCGGTCGTAAAAGCGCTTGTCGCCTGTCTTGTCGCCACCGATCAGCAGAATGGCCGACCGGCGCGGATCGAAGGCGTAGAACACCCGCAAGGGCTTCCCGCCGCTCTGCACGCGCAATTCCCGCATATGGGCGTGACGCGAACCG
>DATMGU010000012.1:0-7946 GCA_035555315.1 Allostellaceae bacterium | reverse complement strand
GTAGGCCCAGTTCATCTCGAACTGGCCGTTCGCGTCCTCGTGATCGTTCTGGTACGGGTTCCAGCCCAGCGCCAGCATGCTGTCGCAGATCTCGGAGATGACGTCGTAGCGGCGCATCAGCGCCTGCTGGTCGTAGCAGGGTTTACCCTGCGCATCGGCCGCGTCGGAAATGCCGCTGGCATCCGGGGTGATCAGGAAGAACTCGCATTCGACGCCGGTCTTGAGCTCGTAGCCCATGTCCGCCGCCTTGGCCATCAGCCGCTTCAGCAGGTTGCGCGGCGCCTGCTCGACCAGTTTCCCGCCCATCCACGGATCGGCGGCGAGCCAACCCACTTCCGGCTTCCAGGGTAGTTGAATCAGGCTGGACGGATCGGGCACGGCGAAGACGTCCGGATCGGCCGGCGTCATGTCGAGCCAGGTGGCGAAGCCGGCGAAGCTGGCGCCCGCTTTGGCCATCTCGCCGATCGCCGCGGCCGGCACGAGCTTCGCCCGCATGGTGCCGAAGAGGTCGACATAGGAGATCAGGAAATACTTGATGCCACGCGCCCGCGCGGCTTCCGCTAGATCGGCCGTCATCGCCGCTTCCCCCTGATAAAATTCCAAACGAGTCAGATCAAAATGCCGTTTGGCCCGGTATCCAGCCCGTCCCCGCGAGCGGCACCTGCGCCATGGCGGCGGCTTCGATCGTCAAAGCCACCAGGTCTTCCGGCTCCAGATTGTGCACGTGCTGCTTGCCGCAGGCGCGGGCGATCGTCTGGGCTTCGAGGGTCATGACGGCGAGGTAGTTGGCGAGTCGGCGGCCGGCCTGGACCGGGTCGAGCCGGGCGGCGAGGACGGGGTCCTGCGTCGTGATACCGGCCGGATCGCGGCCCTCGTGCCAGTCGTCATAGGCGCCGGCCGTGGTGCCGAGCGCCCGGTATTCCTCTTCGAAGGCCGGGTCGTTGTCGCCCAGCGCCACCAGGGCGGCGGTGCCGATCGATACGGCGTCGGCGCCGAGCGCCAGCGCCTTCGCCACATCGGCACCGTTGCGGATGCCACCGGAGATGACGAGCTGGACCTTGCGGTGCATGCCGAGATCCTGCAGGGCCTTCACGGCGGGACGGATGGCGGCGAGCGTCGGGATGCCGACATTCTCGATGAAGACATCCTGGGTGGCGGCGGTGCCGCCCTGCATGCCGTCGATGACCACCACATCGGCGCCGGCCTTCACGGCGAGCGCCGTGTCGTAATAGGGCCGCGAGGCGCCGACCTTGACGTAGATCGGCTTCTCCCAATCGGTGAG
The DNA here is from genome assembly GCA_035555315.1 of Allostellaceae bacterium. Lineage (GTDB taxonomy): Bacteria > Pseudomonadota > Alphaproteobacteria > ATCC43930 > CGMCC-115725 > DATMGU01. The sequence goes on along the minus strand of DATMGU010000012.1, from coordinate 6,664 downwards.
TTCGCGCAGCTCCTCGATCTTGATCTCAAGGTCGTCGGGGCCCGTCCAATCGGGGTGACGGCTCGCGGAACGCTGATCGATGCCGACGGGCAGGGACCGCATGGCGGCGACGCGCTCGGTGATCTTCTGGCCGAGCAGCATGCCGCCACCGCCGGGCTTGGCGCCCTGGCCGATCACGACCTCGATCGCGTCGGCGGCGCGCAGATCGTCCGGGTTCATGCCATAGCGCGACGGCAGGTACTGGTAGACGAGCGTCCGTGAATGGCGCCGCTCCTCCTGCGTCATGCCGCCATCGCCCGTGGTCGTCGAGGTGCCGGCGATCGTGGCGCCGCGGCCCAGCGCTTCCTTCGCCTGGGCGGAGAGCGAGCCGAAGCTCATGCCGGCGATGGTGATCGGGATCTTGAGCTCGATCGGCCGCTTGGCGAAGCGGCTGCCGAGCACGACATCGGTGCCGCATTTCTCACGGTAGCCTTCGAGCGGGTAGCGGCTGATCGAGGCGCCGAGGAACAGCAGGTCGTCGAAATGCGGCAGCTTGCGCTTGGCACCGGCGCCGCGGATGTCGTAGATGCCGGTCGCCGCCGCCCGCCGGATCTCCGACAGCGTATGCGGGTCGAAGGTTGCGGAAAAGCGCGGGTCGGTCCGGGGGGCCGTCGGGCGATGGGGAGCGTCACCCATCAATAGGCTCCCGCGTTGTCGACATGGAAATGATAGAGGGCGCGGGCGGAGCCGTAGCGGCGGAATTCGGAGACGTCGACCTCACCCGCGACGCCCGCCGCCTTCAGCTTGCCGTGGAGCTTCGCCTTATGATGGTCGGTCATCCGCTTTTCGACGCAATCGGCGCCGAGCCCCTTGACCGTGCCGCGCACGTAGAGCCGCGCCTCGTAGATCGAGTCACCCAGGCTGTCGCCCGCGTCGCCCAGCACGGTGAGCGTGCCGGTCTGCGCCATGAAGGCCGACATGTGGCCGACATTGCCCTTCACGACGATGTCGATGCCCTTCATCGAGATGCCGCAGCGCGCCGAGGCATTGCCGTCGACGATCAGCATGCCGCCATGGCCGGTGGCGCCGGCCGCCTGGCTCGCGTCGCCCTTCACGTGGATGAGGCCGGACATCATGTTCTCGCCGACGCCGACGCCGGCGTTGCCGTGCACGATCACCGCGGCCAGCTTGTTCATGCCGGCGCAGTAGTAGCCGACATGGCCGTCGATCTCGACAGTCACCGGCGCGTCGAGCCCGACCGCGACCGCGTGGCGGCCCTGCGGATTGACGATGCGCCAGAGCGTGTCGTTGGTACCCGGCCGCAAGGCGTGCAGCGCCTGGTTCAGGTCCCGGACCGGCAATGTCGCGAGGTCGGCGAGACGCGGTTCGATCATCTGAGCGAGTGCCGTCATGCCGGCCGTTCCCAGAAATAGACTTTGGCCGGCTCCGGCTCCCAGACCCGTGCCCGCTCGATGTCCGGCAGGTCGACGAGTGCCCGGTATTCGGAGCCGAAGGCGACGTACCGGTCGGTCTCCGCCATGACGGCGGGTTTGCAGGCGATCGGGTCGCGCAGCACGCCGAAGCCGGATTCGGTGCCAACGACGAAGGTGTAGAAGCCGTCGAGATCGTCGAGCGCGTGCTCCAGCGCTTGGTCGAGAGACGCCCCTTGCCGCATCCGCCAGGTCAGGTAGCCCGCCGCCACCTCGCTGTCATTGTCGGTGGCGAAGGTCAGGCCTTCCCGTTTCAGCTCCCGCCGGACCGCATTGTGGTTCGACAGCGATCCGTTGTGGACGAGGCACTGGTCGAGGCCGGTCGAGAATGGATGCGCGCCATCCGTCGTCACCGCGGACTCTGTCGCCATGCGGGTATGCGCGATGCCGTGAGTCCCGCTCATGCGGTCGAGCGCGAAGCACCGCGCGACCTCGGCCGGCAGCCCGACCTCCTTGTAAAGCTCCATGCGCGTGCCGGCACCGACGAAGGCGATGTCGGGCATGGCCGCGATCGATTGCCGGATCGCCGCTTCGTCCGCCGTCGCGATGGAGAGGACGGCATGGGTGCCGATGACCTTGAGGTCCACCTGGCCATGGACCCGTTCGCGCAGCGACGCCATGAGCTTTGCGAAATCGAAGCCGGCCGGCGCGCGCAGGGTGAGCTTGACCCCGTCGGCGGCACCGGCTCCATAGACCGCGAAGCCGGCGCTATCGGGTCCCCGGTCGGAAAGGACGGTCATCATGCTCGCGAGATGACGCCCAAGATCGGGCTCCAGGGCCGGATCCTTGATGAACAGCCCAACGATTCCACACATGCCGGGGTAACCTCCATGGGGTGACGTGCATCGCCCAGATTGACGTCGCCCAGATCAACGGGACACAATGTCGTCCATAGGCGCGATAGTGTCAATCCAAGGGAAACATTGTTTCCCCATGAGAAATAGGCATGCCGTCCGCGCAGCCACCAGTCATGTACGGTCACTGGCGCGGATAGACGATGATCGACAGATAGGTCATCGGTGCTTCGTGCAGGATCTCCGGCCCGTGAAAGGCGCCCGCATCGAAGAACAGGGAATCGCCCGGCTGCAGCAGATAGATCCTGTCGGCATGGCGGTAGCTTACCTTGCCGGTCAGCATGTAGATGAACTCCGTCCCGACATGCTGGAAGGCGGAGTAGGGTACAGCCTCCGCCGTGAGCGTGATCAGGTAGGGCTCGACGACGATGTCGCCCGACAGCGAGTGGCCGAGAAGCTGGTATTGATGGCCGACCTTGGTGCCGCGCCGCTCGATCGTGACCCCCGTTCCGGCCGGCACGTAGGAGCAATCCCGCCTTTCGTCGAACGCACCCAAAAGGGCCGTGAGCGGGGTATTGAGCGCGCCGGCGAGGGCTTGCAGCGTCGCCAGCGATGGCGAGATCTGGCCGTTCTCGATCTTCGACAGCATGCCGGCGGAGATGTCGGCGGCACCGGCGAGATCGGTCGCCGTCAGGTCGAGGCGCTTGCGCAGTTGACGAACCTGCGCACCGATCGCCTGCTCCAGCGTGCGGTTATCCCGCCGCGGGGCGCTCGATCCCGTCGCCAGATCTTCGCCGCGGATCAGTCCAACGGTGTCGCCGGCCGGCGCATCTATGACATTGGACTCCTTAGTCTCGTCGGTCGCCACGGTACCGTTCCCTCTTTCCACCTTCACCCGAAATTTGTCCTGGCATGGACGTATACAATGACCTCCTCTGCAACTGTTTTCGACGCGCGGGCCACCACGCCTCCTGTCCGGGTCGTGCCCAGGCCGGTTCTTGAGCGGAAAGAATTTTTCTATACTATCCCCGGCGTGCCCATTTCCAAATCGCACATCGGGGTCGGGAGGCCTCAGGCATGACCATCGGATCGCCCGCGCGCCGCATCGCCGATTTCTGGTGGACTTATGAAGGGCCGACCTTTGTGCTCGCCGCCGGGATCTATGGCGGTTGGGCGGCCCTGCTCTGGTTCCATGCATCGCTGCCCTGGTGGATCTGGTTGCCGCCCTGCGTCTATCTCGTCGCGCTACAGTTTTCGCTGCAGCATGAATCCATCCATGCGATGCGCCGGGTGCCGATCTGGCTGCGCTGGGCGCTCGTCTACCCGCCCTTGGGGCTCTGGCTGCCCTATCCGCTTTATAACCGCGGCCACAGCCGGCATCATCGCAACCGCTTCATCACGGACCCCTACGAGGATCCCGAGAGCTTCTATCACACGGCGACGCGCTGGCAGGCGATCGGCCCGGTCTGGCGGGCGATCCATCTGACCAACCAGACGCTGCTCGGTCGCATCGTCTTCGGTCCGTTCGTCCGGCTCTACCGCCTCGTCGTCCGCGAGACCGGCCTGCTCGCCTGTCGCGATTTCTCCAACAGGCGGATCTGGTTCTGGCATGCGTTGATGCTTGCGCTGATCTACGCGTGGGTCGACACGATCTGCGGCTTGCCGTTCTGGCAATACGTCGTCTTCGTCGCCTATCCCGCCTTCGGGATCGGCCTCATCCGGTCGTTCTACGAGCATCGCTGGGCGCCCCTGCCGGGGCAGCGGGTGGCGAGCGTCGAATCCGGCTGGTTCTTCGGTTTCCTGTTCCTGTTCAACAATCTGCACGTCGCCCATCATCTGCGGCCGACGATCCCCTGGTACGAGCTGCGTGGCTTTTACTGGGCGAACCGGGACAAGCTCCTGGCGCATAATGCCGGCTACGTCTTTCCGGGCTATCGCACCATCGCCGCGCGCTGGCTCGTGATCCCGGTCTTCCGTCCGGTCCACCCCGTCCGGAACGACTAACCCAATGCCGCTCTCCGCAGCCCTGCCGATGTATAATCTGCCCGAGATGCGACAGGCTAATCAGGCCTTCTGGTCGGCGCTCGCCGCCCGCCTGCGCCGCGCTGGCCTCGATCCGCCGGACGCGTTCGAGCATGGCGCCCCGTCGGTGCCCAATATTATCTCGCCGGACCGGCTGTTCACCCAGATCTGTGGCTATCCGCTGCTGAAATGGTTCGTCGATCAGGCGACCATCCTCGGTACGCCGCATTACGATCTGCCGGGCTGCGAGGGAGCCTTTCACAGCGCCGCCTTCCTGGTGGCGGAGGGGTCGAGCGCACGAAGTCTGGAAGACCTGCGCGGCAGCCGTTTCGGCCTCAACAACATGCAATCGAATTCCGGCATGAACCTGCCTCGGCTGACGCTGGCCCCCTTGGCGGGCGGTGGGCCGTTCTTCAGCGAGGTCGTGACGACGGGCCATCACGTGCGCAGCGTCGAGATGCTGCAACAGGGGGCGGTCGACACCTGCGCCGTCGACTGCGTCACCTATGGCTTTCTCCGCCGCTACCGGCCGGCGGCGGTGGCGGGGACGCGCATCCTCACCTTCACCAAGCCCAGCCCCGGCCTCGTCTTCGTCACCTCGAGCGCGACGCCGCCCGATGCCGTGGCCATCCTGCGCACGGCGCTGGCCGACCTCTTCGCCGATCCCGCCTCCCGTCCGGTGCTGGAGCCGCTCTGCTTTACAGGCCTGTCATCGCTTGCCGCCGGAGACTACCGCGTCGTGCTCGACTATGAGCGTCGGGCGGCGGAAGCGGGATATCCCGAGCTCATCTGATGCTCGGACCGCGCCGGGTTCGGGGCGGATCGCCTCAGTCTTTCGCCGTCCGCTTCTTTTTCTCCGGATCGTCGAACGGCAGGGCGTGAGTCCGTGCCGGCGTCGTGCCGCCGGCGCCGCGCACTTCCACCGGTCGGCCGCCGACGGCGAAGTCGGGCGAGAGCCGCGCGATCGCCATGGACCGGCCGGTCAGGGTGGAAAACATGCCCATGGTGGCGACGCCGACCTTGCGCCCCTCGGCGAAGACCTCGTCGCCGGGCTGGGCCACCGTTTCACCCTCCAGCGCCAGACCGTAGATCTTGAACCGCTCCTTGCCTTTCGCCCGATAATGGGCGGTGGCCCCGCGAAAGCCGATCTTGCCGGGGCTGACGGTGAAGTCGAGGCCCAATTCCCACAGGGTGTCGCCCGGCCCCTCATGCTCGAACGGATACAGTTCCGAATTGTCGAAGGGATAGAACAGCAGGTAACTCTCCACCCGCAACACATCGAGCGTGGTGAAGCAGGCCGGAACGATCCCGAGATCGCTGCCTTCCCGCAGGATGGTGTCCCAGATCTCGCCGGCATCCTGCGCGCGGCAGAAGATCTCGTAGCCCCGCTCCCCAGTATAGCCCGTCCGCGAGATCATCACCGGCTTGCCGAACAGGGTGGTCTGCAGATGGTGGAAGTATTTCAGCGACCGGATATCGGGAATGTGGCGGGATAGGTAGTCCACCGCGACCGGTCCCTGCAGCGACAGGTCGTGCAGATCGTCGTCGAACAGCATGGCGACATTGCGCCCGGCCACCTGCTGCGACAGCGTCTCCTGGCCGGCACCGCCGCCATGTACCACCATCCAGCTGTTCGGACCGGTTCGGTAGAGGATGCAATCCTCGATGAACTTGCCCTGGTCGTTCAGCAAGCATGTATAGGCGGATCGGCCGGGCGTGATCTTGGACACGTCCCGGGTGGTCACATAATCGAGGATGCCCGACGCATGCGGTCCGACCAGATGCAGCTTGCGCAGGCCCGATACGTCCATCAGGGCGGCTTTGGTCCGGATCGCCACATGGTCCTCGGCGAGGTCCTTGGCATAGGTCCAGGCGGTGGGCATGCCGATCCAATCTTCCAGCTTCGAGCCCAAGGCGCGGTGCCGGTCGGCCAAGACGGTAGATCTCCAGGACGCTGTCATCACGGTTCCCAAGCTGAAAACGGAAGCGCTGGCGGCCCTGGATCGGGACGCCGCGGGTTTCCCAGTCGACAACTCTTTTTCTTACGAAGAACGGACGTCGTCAAGGGTTCGCGGGTTTGATCCGGTTCATCGCGTCGCCTCCCGAGACAGCTGCGACACATTCCAGCCGCCGCCGAGTGCTTCGATCAAATTGGCGCTGGCGGATAGCCGGCTTTGCTGGATCTGCAACGCCGTTTCCTCGTTGCTCAGCGCGGTCGCCTGAGCGGTGACCACGCTCGTGTAGGTCGTCGTTCCCGCCCGATATTCGTTGAGCGTGATGTCCACCGCCTGACGCGCCAGGCGTACCGCTTCCGCCTGGGCACCCGCCTCCTGCTGGAGAATGCGCAGGTTGGACAGCTGATCCTCCACATTCTGAAAG
>DATMGU010000011.1:0-16640 GCA_035555315.1 Allostellaceae bacterium | reverse complement strand
CCGTTCGTGGACCATTCAGGAGAGAACTGGAGACAGCATTGCGGATCGCGACGCATGCCATGGCGCACCGATGGTCATCATGCTTTTCCGCTAACCACTCAAGCATCATCGCGGCGGATAGGATAGACGCGACGGGATTGGCAAGCCCCTTTCCAGCGATGTCAGGCGCACTGCCGTGCGACGGCTGGAAAACTCCCTGGTTGTCGCCGATATCTGCAGAAGGCGCGACGCCCAGTCCGCCCACCACTCCTGCGGCAATCTCTGAGATAATGTCACCAAAGATATTTTCGGTGACGACGACGTCATAGCGCTCTGGGTTGGTTACCATGTACATTGCACCAGCATCGACATAAAAGCAGTCAGTCTGAATGTCGGGATAGTGCTTGGCGACCTCGAGGAAGACTCTACGAAACAGGACATTGCTGCGTAGTGCATTGGACTTGTCTAGAAGGGTGACATGGCCCCGCGTACCATAGAGACGCCGGCGGGCACGGGCCTGCTCGAATGCAACGCGAAACAGCTTTTCGCTTGTTGCGCGCGTGATCGTCATCCGGTCGCTCATCTGCTCATCGCTTTCTGCCTGCGGGTCTTTCAGGCCGGCGAACATGCCCTCCGTGGACTCACGGATAACAAGCATGTCTACGTCTGAAGAGCGGATGTTGGTGAGCACACCCTCGAACAGCTTCGCGGGGCGCAGACTCGCGAACAGTCCATAGTAAGCGCGCATTTCGACCTGAGCGCCCCATTCACGACCGTCTGGAGTGCGGACGTCGGGAAGTCCCATGGCGCCAAACAAAATGGCATCCGATTTGCCAATGACATCCATATCGGCGGGGGTAATAAACTTACCCGTACGCTGATAAGCTTCGGCGCCAAAATCGTAGAGCGTATAACTCAGAGCGAAGCCACACGCGTCGGCTCCCGCACGAAGCACTTTCATTGCCGCGTCGGTTACTTCCGGCCCGATTCCGTCGCCGGGCATTACCGCGATTTCGTAGGTGCTTTTCATAATTGACCTCAGATGGCGGGCTTTACCGGCAAGCTTGCGCTTGCACGACTACCTTTCGAAATCAAGCTTAGTGTGGTTTGATTTTCTTGTTCCGCGATATCTCGGAACGCGTTGTTTTCCGTTTTGGAACACATGTGAGCGGCATCGTCCATGGGATGCCAATGGCGACCCGGTCGGTGTGATGCTAACGTCGTACGCTAGACATGCTTCACGGAGCGGCCCCTCGGGTAGTGTCGCGGCCACGCACGCACACGGCACAGACTTATGAGAAATCTCGATTTAAATTCGCTCAGACTATTCGTCGCAGTTTGCGAAGCGCAACAGATTACTAAGGCCGCGCGTAGCGAGCACATCGTCGGGTCAGCCATCAGCAAACGTCTCGCCCAACTGGAAGAAGTAGTCGGAACGACGTTGCTTGTCCGGAAACGGAGCGGAATCGCGCCAACGGCGGCCGGAGAGATCTTGCTTAAACATGCGAAAACAATGCTCGCCACCGCCGCGGAAATCGAGCGCGATATGGCATCCCATACGCAAGCGATTGAAGGAAACGTTAAGCTTGTTACAGCCGCGACGGCGATTGCGGAATCGCTGCCAGATGCCATTGCCAGTTTTCTGCGCGATCCTCTTCATCGTTCCGTTCGTATTGAAATTGAGGAGCGGGTGAGCCACGAGGTCGTCGCTGAAGTACGTAGCGGTGCTGCCACAATCGGTATTTGCTGGGACGTGGTCGATCTCACGGGGCTGGAGACCAGGTTTTATGCAACTGATCAACTCGGCATCGCTGTGGCTCAGAATCATCCGCTTGCCAGTCGGTCGGAGATCCGATTTGAAGAGACGCGCTCGTATGAGCACATCGGGATGCCGCCATCGAGTGCGTTCCAAGCTGCTGTCGATCGTGAAGCTTCGGCGTCGGGGCGGCAAATTAATTATCGTGTCGTCGTTAGTACGTTTGACGCAGCGATTCGGGTAGCTCGGTCCGACCTCGGACTTGCGGTGGCGCCGAGAGAAATCGTCGAGCAATACATTGGCCCAGGGGGGCCGTGCTTCATTCCTCTTTCCGACGGCTGGGCGCAACGGCGTTTCGTAATGTGTTTCAAGCAACTGGCGACATTGTCCGTAGCGGCACGTTCGCTGCTTGACCATCTCGCGTCATTGAAATAACTGAGCGGCATACCTAAAGCCGATTCACCTTCGACTGCTCGCCCATCTTTTGCGCGAGATCCTGATCAAGGGCGAGTTGGGCAAAGCGTTCCGCCAGTTGCTCGCTGCTCATCTGGTTGAGAGGAACTCGGCTCATGGCTTAGATAACCAGCGCTACACCCCGCTCAACCCGGACTGTCACGATGCTTCGGCATGCGGGGAAAATATCCAGCGTCAGGGAATGTCAGCACGCTCTACACTGTTCCACCCAGCAATCATTGAGCAGGAGGCCCCGATGTACACGCTCTATGCGCGCCCCGGCTGGGGCTCGGTGCTGACGGAGGTGCAGCTCGCCTGGTATGGCCTCCCCTATCGGATCGAGGAGGTCGGCGATCTCTTCGCCGATAGCGAGGCGGCGGAGAGGCTGCGCGGCGTCAACCCACTGTCGCAGCTCCCTACCCTGGTCTTGCCCGACGGACAGGTGATGACCGAGAGTGCCGCGATCACGCTGCATCTCGCCGAGGTAACCGGCCGGGCCGATCTGGTGCCGGCGGTGCCCCGGCCGCGTTTCCTGCGCTGGCTGGTCTTCCTGGTCGCCAACCTCTATCCGACCTTCACCTATGCCGACGAGCCCGCGCGCTTCGTGCCCGGCGAGGACGCGCAGAAGGCTTTCAGGGCGACTGTGGATGCCTATGCGAAGCGGCTTTGGGCGATCGTGGAGGCCGAAGCGGGGACGCCCTGGTTTCTCGGCGATCGGTTCTCGGCGCTGGATATCTTCATCGCGAGCATGACGCGCTGGCGGCCCGGCCGGGAATGGTTCGCGGCAGAGGCGCCGAAGCTGCACGCCATCGCCGTCGCGGCGGAAGCTTCGCCTCAAATCGCCGAGGTGTGGCGCCGAAACTTTCCGCCGGCTCTGTGATGATCACCCCACCGGCGCATAGCGCGCGATGCCGAGGTCCTCGTGCTCGATGTTCGGCGTGTGGTCCGACACCAGATCGGCCAGCAGCCGGCCGGAGCCGCAGGACATGGTCCAGCCCAGGGTGCCGTGGCCGGTGTTGAGGAACAGGTTGGCATAGCGCGTCGGGCCGATGATCGGCGTGCCGTCCGGCGTCATCGGCCGCAGCCCGGTCCAGAACGTCGCCTTGGAGACGTCGCCGCCGCGCGGGAACAGGTCGCCGACCGAATGTTCCAAGGTCGCCCGGCGCGGCCCGCGCAAGCTATGGCTATAGCCCGCGAGTTCGGCGGTGCCGCCGACGCGGATACGGTCGTTGAAGCGGGTGATGGCCACCTTGAAAGTCTCGTCCATCACGGTGGAGACCGGTGCGGCGTCGGGATCCGTGATCGGGATGGTGATCGAATAGCCCTTCACCGGATAGACCGGGATATCGATGCCGATGGTGCGCAGCAACAGCGGCGAATAGCTGCCCAACGCCACCACATAGCGGTCGGCGGTGACGAGGCCGCGATCGGTCTTGATCCCGGTGACACGATCGCCCTCGGTCGCGATGCCCTCGACCGTCGAGCCGTATTGGAACACCACGCCCAGCGCCTCAGCCATCCCGGCCAGCGCCTGGGTGAATTTGAAGGCATCGCCAGTCTCGTCGCCGGGCAGGCGCAAACCGCCGACGAAGCGCTCGCGCACCCGGTCCAACGCCGGCTCGGCGGCGATGCAGCCGGCCACGTCCAACACCTCGTAAGGCACGCCGCCCTCGTCGAGCACCTTGGTATCCTCGGGCACGTGATCGAGCTGCTTTTGCGTGCGGAACAGCTGCAGCGTGCCCTTTTGCCGGTCTTCATAGGTGATGCCGGTGGTGTCGCGCAGGTCGCGCAGGCAATCCCGGCTGTATTCAGCCAGCCGCACCATGCGCGCCTTGTTCACGTGATACGCCGCCTCGGTGCAGTTCTGCAGCATCAGCACCAGCCAGCGATACAGGCTGGCATCGGCGCGCGGCCACAGCACGAAGGGCCGGTGGCGCATCATCATCCATTTGATCGCCTTCAGCGGCACGCCCGGCCCGGCCCAGGGGGCGGAATAGCCGGGCGAGACCTGCCCCGCGTTGGCGAAACTGGTCTCCATCCCGGCCGCCGGCTGGCGGTCGATGACGACGACCTCGTGCCCCGCCTTGGCCAGGTAATAAGCCGAGGTCACACCCACGACGCCGCTGCCCAGAACAACTACTTTCACGCCCCACCCCTATCGACGCCCACAGGCAAACCCTATCGTTCCAGCAAGGACCATACCGAGTTCATGCGCGTGTCGCGTGGGTGTAGCCGGCAGCTACCGACGACCGAACAGCCGCTCGATATCGGCGAGGCGCAATTCGACATAAGTCGGCCGGCCGTGATTGCATTGGCCGCTATGGGGGGTCGCCTCCATCTGGCGCAGCAGGGCGTTCATCTCGGCCGGGTTCAGCCGGCGACCGGCACGGACGCTGCCATGGCAGGCAAGGGTGCCGGCCACCGCCTCCAAACGCTCCTTCAGCGACAGCGCCTCGCCCAGTTCGGCAAGCTCGTCGGCGAGGTCGCGCACCAGACCGGCGATATCGACCCGTTCCCCCAGCATCGCCGGAACCTCGCGCACGACGACCGCGCCGGTGCCGAAGCCTTCCAATACCAGGCCCAGCTCGGCGAGTTCCGCCCGCCTGGTGTCCAACCGGTGGCAGGCGGCCTCGTCCAGCTCGACGATCTCGGGCAGCAGCAGCATCTGCCGCTTGATGCCGGTCGCCGCCAGATCGGCCTTCATCCGCTCGTAGACCAGCCGTTCATGGGCCGCGTGCTGGTCGATGATGACGATGCCCTGGGTGGTCTCCGCCACGATATAGGTGCCGTGCACCTGCGCCCGTGCCGCCCCCAGGGGAAACTCGGTCGCCGCCGCGGATGCGTCGTCGACCGTCACCGGGGCGGCCGGCGCAAAGGCGGTCGCGGCCTCCGTCTCGAAGGGCGCGTAAGCGACAGCGGCGGCTTCGGCCAAGCCGCGCGCCGGATAGGCGGCATAGGATTGCGAAGTGTTCCGGAACATCGGCCCCGGCCCCACCCCCTGTCCCGGTGCGACGGGACGCAGCGCGCCCAGGGTCGCCGCCGACACGGTGGTCGAGGCGCGGTGGCCGGCGGCGGCCAGCGCGTGGCGCAGCGCGCCGACGATCAAGCCGCGCACCAGCCCGGGATCGCGAAACCGCACCTCGGCCTTGGCGGGATGGACGTTCACATCGACCTCGTCGGCCGGGCATTCGACATACAGCGCCACCATGGGATGCCGGTCGCGCGCCAGGAAATCCTGGTAGGCGCCACGCACGGCACCGACCAGCAGCTTGTCGCGCACCGGCCGGTCATTGACGAACAGATACTGATCGCGGGCGGTCGCCCGATTGAGCGTCGGCAGGCCGATGAAGCCGGTCAACCGGATCCCTTCGCGCTGCGCGTCGATCGGCAGGGCATTGTCGGCGAAATCCCGCCCCATCACCGCGGCGAGCCGCGCCAGACGATCGGCATCGGGATCGGTGCCCAGCGGATGCGCCGTCAGTTTCAGCAGCGGTCGCTCGTCTTCCGCGGTCACGGTGAAGCCGACGGTCGGATGGGCCATCGCCAGCCGGCGCACCGCGTCGACCGCCTGATCGCGCTCGGTCCGCGGCGTCTTCATGAATTTCAGCCGCGCCGGCGTGGCATAGAACAGGTCGCGCACCTCGATTCGCGTGCCGGGCGGATGGGCGGCCGGCATCGGCGGATGTTTGACCCCGCCTTCGACTTTCAGGCACCAGGCCTCGCCGGCACCCGGCACCCGGCTGGTCAGCGACAAGCGGCTGACCGCGCCGATCGACGGCAGCGCCTCGCCGCGAAAGCCAAGGGTGGCGATCGATGTCAGGTCGTCAGTCGGCAGCTTCGACGTGCAATGCCGGTCGACCGCCAGATGCAGCGCCGCGGCGTCCATGCCGCAGCCATCATCGGTAACCACGATCAGGCTTTGCCCGCCATCACGCAGCACCACGTCGATGCGCGTGGCACCGGCATCGAGCGCGTTCTCGACCAGTTCCTTCACCGCCGAGGCCGGCCGCTCGACGACCTCGCCCGCGGCGATCTGGTTGACCAGGATGGTCGGCAGCTGCCGAATGATCGGCAGCCCGGCGGACGGGCTGGGTATGGGCGAGGCGATGGAGATCACGGTACCACCGTGACCCCGTCCACGCCCGGAAGTCAAAGCCGACTCGGCATCAGCCGAGCGCTAAACCCAGCCGTCGCCACTCCAACAGGCCTTGTTCGGGAAGCCCGGATCTAAAAGATACCGTCGAGAATGGACCGCTTCGTACGCTCGATCGACGGGGTATCGCCGTTGGTCACCGACTTGCCGAGGGCCGAGTTCTCCCGCAGGCGCTGGGCTTCCTTGGTGGCGTCCACCACGGTTCCCGGCTCGGGCGTCGCCTGCCAGAACGCCAGCGAATCGATGAAGCCGTGATCGCTCTCCAGCATCTTGCTGTTTTCTTGGTTCACGAGCTGCCGGATCTTGGGATCGACGGTCGTCGCACCGGCCTGGGCCAACAAGGCGCGCTCGCCCGATGACAGGTTCGGGTTGTTCGTCACGTCGGTGGTGGTGTCCGTCTGCGCCGGCGCGCGGAACACCGTCTGCCGCGCCTGTTCGGTCGCCGAGATGGCGCCGGGGGCATGCGGGGCATTGCTGTCCGGCGGCCGCAGCGTGAAGTCCGGCGGGATGGTCAGCGGTGCCCGCGACATCACGGTGAATTCATCGGGCTGAACCTTTTCCAGGCCGAGCGCCCGGCGCGTATCGGTGCAGCCGGTGGCGGCGATGCCAGCCAGGATCAGAACAGTGCATGCGAAAAGAGAATGCTTCATCGGTCGGGAACCCCCAGGAAGCCGCTTATTTAGGGGATTCCGCGCGTCCGAGCAAGCTGTCGAGGAGTAACAGCCCGACACCGACGCAGATCGAGGCATCGGCCACGTTGAAGACGTAGAAGTGCAGAGCGCCCCAGTGGAAGTCCAGGAAGTCGACGACGCTGCCCAGGCGCAGCCGGTCGACCAGATTGCCGATCGCCCCGCCGATGATCAGACCCATGGCCAGCGCCAGCCAAACGCTGCGGGCCCGGGCAAGCCAGACCAGCAGCACCGCGACGATGCCGATGGCGAGGGCGGAGAGCAGCCAGGTGCTGAGGGCGCCACCGCCATTGAACATGCCGAAGCTGACGCCGCGATTGCCCAACAGCACCAGGTTCAGCACCGGGGCGACTTCGAGGATCCGGTCGGTGACCGCCGGGTCCTGGAAATGCCGCAGGATGGCGAGCTTGGAGAGCTGGTCGGCGAGCAGCACGATCCCGGCGACGGGCAAGCCGGTCCCCAACATCACATTGGACCGCGTCGCATGGGTAGGCATCACGGTCATTCCGCGGCGGCCGGCAGCGCCTCGACGGCATCGGTGCAGCGATCGCAGAGATGCGGATGGGCCGGCGGCGGCACCGCCGCGTCGCGCGCCGACACCTCGGGCAGGACCCGCCAGCAGCGCAGGCACTTCTCGCCATCGGCGAGGCCGGTGACGACGCCGACCTCAGGCACCTCCGCCAAGCCGAAGGCACCCTCGGGCACCGGCCCGACGACCAGTTGCGCCTCCGAAACGATGCAGAGTTCCGCGAGATCTATCGCGTTCAGCGCCGCGGCGTAACGGGGTGGCGCATAGACCGTGACGGAAGCTTGCAGGCTGGAACCGATCTTCTTGGCACCGCGATCGAGCTCGATGGCACCGGTCACCACGCGGCGCAGCTCGCGCAGCGCCTGCCAGCGCTCGGCCAGAGCGGGATCGGCCCATTCGGCGGGTAGGGCTGGGAACAGCTCCAGATGCACGCTGGTCGACGGGCCATCGCCATAGCGGGTGAGCCACGCCTCCTCGGCAGTGAAGCACAAGACCGGGGCGAGCCAGGTGACCAGGCAATGGAACACCCGGTCCATCACCGTGCGCGCCGCCCGCCGGCGCGGATCGTCCGGCCGATCGCAATAAAGCGCGTCCTTGCGCACGTCGAAATAGAATGCCGAGAGCTCGACCGAGCAGAAGGCATGCACGGCGGTAAACAGGCCGTGGAAGTCGAAATCCTCGACCGCCCGGCGGACCAGGACATCAAGCTCGGTCAGCCGATGCAGCACCCAGCGCTCCAGCTCCGGCATCTCGGCGGCCGGGATCGCCTCCTCGGCGGTGAAGCCCTGGAGTGCTCCCAGCAGATAGCGCAGCGTGTTGCGCAGGCGCCGGTAGACATCGGCCTGGTATTTCAGGATCTCGGGGCCGATGCGCAGATCCTCGGCATAATCCGAGGCGACGATCCACAGCCGCAGGATATCGGCGCCGCTTTGCGACACCACGTCCTGCGGCGAGACGACATTGCCGAGCGATTTCGACATCTTGCGGCCCTGCTCGTCGAGCACGAAGCCATGGGTCAGGATCGCGTCGTAGGGCGCGCGCCCGCGCGTGCCGCAGGCTTCGAGCAACGAGGAATGGAACCAGCCGCGATGCTGGTCCGAGCCTTCGAGATAGAGCGAGGCCGGCCATTTGAGATCGGGCCGCTGCTCCAGCACGAAGGCATGGGTCGAGCCGCTGTCGAACCAGACATCGACGATATCCATCACCTGCTCGAACTGCGCGGGGTCGTAGCCATTGCCGAGGAACCGAGCGGGCTCGGCCGTGAACCAGACATCCGCCCCCTCGGCCTCGACCGCCGTGGCGATCCGGTCGACCACCGCCTGATCGCGCAGCGGCTGGCCGGTGCGGCGATCGACGAACACCGCGATCGGCACGCCCCAGGCGCGCTGCCGCGAGATGCACCAATCCGGCCGGCTTTCGATCATCGAGCGCAGCCGGTTGCGGCCCTGTGCCGGGACGAAGCGCGTCGCGTCGATCGCCGCCAGCGCCGTCTTGCGCAAGCCATCCGACTCCATGCTGATGAACCATTGCGGCGTGGTCCGAAAGATCAGCGGCGCCCGCGACCGCCAGGAGTGCGGATAGCTGTGCAGCAGGCTGCCCGAGGCGAGCAATCCCCCGGCATCGCGGATCGCGGCGGTGACCGTGGCATTGGCGTCGCCGGTCTTGCCGCCCGGGGTATAGACCCGCCGCCCGGCGAAGAGCGGCACGTGATCGTAGTAGGTTCCGTCATCGGCGACCGTCTGCGGCACCTCGATCCGATGCGCGCGGCCCAGCTCGAAATCGTCCTCGCCATGGCCGGGGGCGATATGCACGAAGCCGGTTCCCTGGTCGGTGGTGACGAAGCCGGCGGACAGCATCGGCACGGCGAAGTCATAGCCCTGCCCGGCCAGCGGATGGGCGGTGACGGTGCCCACGAGCGCGGCCCCCTTATGCCGGCTCAGCACGGTGTGGGCGGTGATGCCCGACGCCGCCGCGACCGCGTCGGCGAGGTCCGCCCCCAAGACCAATCGCTCGCCCGGCTGGGCCAGGCTGCCCTCGGCGACCGCGTCGACGCGGACCACGACGTAATCGATGTCGTCGCCATAGGCGATCGCCCGGTTGCCCGGCATGGTCCAGGGCGTCGTCGTCCAGATCACCACCGCCGCGTCGGCCAGGGCCGGCAGGGCGGGCTTGGTCACCCTGAACCGGGCATAGATCGTCTGCGAGGTATGGTCGTGATATTCGATCTCGGCCTCGGCCAGCGCGGTCTTCTCGACAACCGACCACATCACCGGCTTGGCGCCACGATACAGCGAGCCGTTCATCAAGAACTTGCCGATCTCGCGGACGATCTGCGCCTCGGCCGGGTAGGCCATGGTGGTATAGGGGTTGTCCCAATCGCCCTCGACGCCCAGGCGTTTGAACTCGGCCTTTTGGATCTCGATCCAATGCTCGGCGAAGGTCCGGCATTCGCGGCGGAACTGGTCGATGGGCACATCGTCCTTGTTCTGCTTCGCGGCCCGGTATTTCTCCTCGATCTTCCATTCGATCGGCAGGCCGTGACAGTCCCAGCCCGGCACGTAGATCGAATCCTTGCCGAGCATCTGCTGCGACCGGCTGACGACGTCCTTCAGCACCTTGTTGAGCGCGTGGCCGATATGCAGATTGCCGTTCGCATAGGGCGGCCCGTCATGCAGCACGAATTTCTCACGGCCCTTGGATTGGACGCGCTGCTGTTGCCACAAGCCCATCGCGGCCCAGCGTTCCAGCAGCAGTGGCTCGCGCCGGGGCAGGTCGCCGCGCATCGGGAACGGCGTCTCGGGCAGGAAGACAGTGGCCTTATAGTCGGCGTTCTTGGGGGCGGCCGGCTTGGAGGAATCGGCGGTCATGAGCGGATTGGCTCTCGATCAGGGCTTCGGGAAGATGAGGCGAACGATCCCGGCCCCTCGCAGTCAAGGAGCCGGGCGGCTAATTCGCGGCGGGCTGATCGGTCCGAGCCGATGGCGTATCGAGACAGCGTGATCCATGCGCGGGACCATAGGAGAGGGACGCGCGGGCCGTCAACCCGGCGGCAATTTCGCCGCCGCCAGAATCTCCCGCGCCCGGGTGCTGTCCAGGGCGATCTGGGCCTTCAGCGCGTCCAGCCCGGAAAACTTCATCTCGGGTCGCAGATAATCGACCAAGGCGACGCGCAGATGCCGGCCGTAGAGATCCCCGGCGAAGTCGAACAGATGCACTTCGAGCCTGAGATCGGTGCCGTCGACCGTCGGCCGCGTGCCCAGATTGGCGACGGCATCGTGCCAGACCGTGCCGCCCGGCCCTTCGATCCCGGCACGCACCGCGTAGACGCCGCTCGCCGGCCGGAGATAATCATCGAGCGACAGGTTCGCGGTCGGAAAGCCGATCGTCCGGCCGCGCTGGTCGCCGGGCTCGACCCGGCCGTCGATTTCCCAGGGACGGCCGAGCAAGGCCGCCGCCGCCGGTGGTTTGCCGGCGATCAAATGATCGCGCACCCGGGTCGACGAGAGGATCTCGCCGCCGGCCTCGCTGGCATCGGCCGCGACCGGCGAGACGGTGGTGATGCCGAACCCCGCCACGGCCGCCATCTCGCTCAAGCGCTGCGTCGTGCCGGCGCGGCCGTGGCCGAACACGAAATCATAGCCGACCACGACATGCCGGACGCCGAGACCGTCGATCAGCACGGTCTGGACGAACGCCTCGGCGGTCAGCGCCGCGAACTTCCGATCGAAATGCAGGCTGACCAGCAGATCGACGCCCAGCGCCTCGATCAGCCGAGCCTTGATGCGGAACGGCGTCAGACGGAAGGGCGCATCGGTCGGCCGGAACACCTGGCGGGGGTGTGGCTCGAAGGTCAGCACGCCGAGCGGTGCCCGCAGACGCCGGGCGATCTCGCCAGCCATGCCGATCACCGCCTGATGGCCGCGATGCACCCCGTCGAAATTGCCCAGCGCCAGGACGGCGCCGCGGGCATCGGTCGGCAGGGCGGTGTGATGGCGGAACAAACGCATGACGGGTTATCCCCTAACAGGGCACCCCCGACGGTTCAAGACCGCACTTCCGTCCCGACACGGCCGACTGTAGTGTCTCGACCGCCGCCGAATAGCCCGCGGTCACCTTTTCGAAAGCGTAACCTTGGACGCCCAAAGCACCCCGCCGCTCCGCGATCTCTGGTATTACGCCCTGCCGGGACACCGGCTGAAACGCGGCAAGATGCTCACCAAGACCATGTTGGGAGAGCCGGTGCTGCTCGGCCGCGACGCGGCGGGCAAGCCGTTCGCGATGATCGATATCTGCCCGCATCGCGGCATCCCGCTGAGCTTCGGCACTTTCGACGGCAAGGAGATCGAGTGCTGCTATCACGGCTGGCGCTTCGACTGCCAGGGCGGCTGCACGCTGATCCCGACCCTGGTCGAGGACCAGCAGGTCGATCTCGCCAAAGTACGGGTGAAGCCTTATCCGGCCGCCGAGGTACAGGGCAACATCTGGGTGTTCTTCGGCGACGATCCGGCCAACGCGCCGCCGATCCCGGTGCTGCCCGAGCTCGAAAACCAGCGCTACAAGATGGTCGAGACCATGTTGTTCAAAGGCGGCATCGACCATGCGGTGATCGGCCTGGTCGATCCCGCCCATGCGACCTTCGTGCATGCCTCGTGGTTCTGGCGATCGAAAAAGGCGATCCGCGACAAGGCGAAGCGCTTCGAGCCGTCGACGCTGGGCTTCACCATGGCGCGCCATCCGCCCTCGTCGAACACCCGCGCCTACAAGCTCTTGGGCGGACGGCCGGAGACCGAGATCGTGTTCCAGCTGCCCGGCGTGCGCTACGAACACATCAAGATCGGCCGGCATGTCATGTGCCACCTGACGGCGCTGACCCCGATCAACGACACCGAGACCGAGATCAATCACACCATCTATTGGACGATGCCTTGGCTGGACCCGCTGCGACCGATCTTCCGGCCCTTCGCCCGCGCGTTCCTGGCACAGGATCGGGACGTGATCAGCAAGCAGCAGTTGGGCCTGGTCCACAATCCGCAACTGCTGCTGCTGGGTGATCCCGATGTGCAGGCACGGTGGTATCTGCGCCTGAAGAACGAGTTCGAGCGCAGCCGTGCCGAGGCGCGCGACTTCGTCAATCCGCTCAAGCCGCGCACGCTGCGCTGGCGCAGCTGACGGATTGACGCCGCCTCGTTGAGCCCGGGCTTGCCCGGACTTGATTAGATTACTGCCCCGACTTGATTAATGCCCCGACTTGCCCTCCGGCGGCCGGAGGCGGAACGCCTGGGCGATCTCGCCGACGATGCCGCGCCGGAAGGTCAGGACGCAGATCACGAAGATGAGACCCTGGATGACCGTCACCCAGGAGCCGAACTGCGCCAGGTAATTCTCCATCGTGACCACGATGAAGGCGCCGACGACCGGACCGAACACGGTGCCGACGCCGCCGACCAGGGTCATCAGCACGACGTTGCCGGACATCGACCAATGCACATCGGTGAGCGAGGCCAACTGAAACACCAGGGATTTGGTGGCGCCCGCCAGACCCGCGAGGCCGGCCGATAGGGTGAAGGCCAGCAGCTTGTACTGGTCGACCTTGTAGCCCAGCGAAATGGCGCGCGGCTCGTTCTCGCGAATCGCCTTGAGGACCTGGCCGAACGGCGAGTGGATCGTGCGATGGATCAGACCGAAGCCCAACAGGAACACGACCAGCACGAAATAATACAGCGACAAGCTATCGGTGAGGTCGATGAAGCCAAGCAGATGGCCGCGCGGCACCGCCTGGATGCCGTCCTCGCCGCCGGTGAACTTGGCCTGCAGGCAGACGAAGTAGACCATCTGGGCGAGCGCTAGGGTGACCATGGCGAAATAAATGCCCTGGCGCCGGATCGCCAGCGCGCCGATCGCGAGGCCCAGCACGGTGGAGACCGCGGTGCCGGCCAAGATGCCGAGTTCGGGCGGCAGGCCCCAGACTTTGATGGTATGCGCCGCGATATACGAAGCGCCGCCGAAGAACGCCGCGTGGCCGAACGACAAGAGGCCGGTATAGCCCAGCAGCAGGTTGAAGGCGCAGGCGAACAGGGCGAAGCACAGCGCCTTCATCAGGAAGATCGGGTAGAGCAGGAAGGGGGCCGCGATCGCCAGGATGAGCAGGACGAAAGGCAGCAGGCGCCGAGCGAGCTCCAGCATGCCGGATCCTTCGACGGTGCCGTTCCGGGCGCGTTCAGTCATCATCGTCATCTCAAGCCGCCTTGCCGAATAGGCCGGCCGGCTTCACCAGCAGGACGAGGGCCATGACCACGAAAATCACCGTATCGGATGCCTCGGGATAGAACACCTTGGTCATCCCCTCGACCAGACCGAGGCCGAAACCGCTAAGAATGGCGCCGTAGATCGACCCCATCCCGCCGATCACGACCACGGCGAACACGACGATGATGATGTTCGAGCCCATCAACGGGCTGACCTGATAGATCGGTGCCGCGAGCACGCCGGCGAGAGCCGCGAGGGCGACGCCGAACGCATAGGTCAGCGTCACCATGCGCGGCACGTTGATGCCGAATGCCTGGACCAAAGCGGGATTTTCCGTGGCCGCGCGCAAATAGGCGCCGAGCTTGGTGCGCTCGATCGCGAACCAGGTTCCGGTACACACCACGGCCGACGCGAAGATGACCCAGGCCCGATAATTCGGCAGGAACATGAAGCCCAGATTCTGGCCGCCCTGCAGCGCGGCGGGGATGGCGTAGGGCTGTCCCGAAACGCCGTATTGGTTGCGGAACAAGCCTTCGATGATGAGCGCCATGCCGAAGGTCAGCAGCAGGCCGTAGAGATGGTCGAGCTTGTAGATCCGCTTGATGATCAACCGCTCCAGCACCACGCCGAACAACCCGACCAGAAGCGGGCTGATGATCAGCGCCGGCCAATATCCTATGCCGGCATAGTTGAGCAGCAGCCAGCCGACGAACGCGCCCATCATGTAGAGCGCGCCATGGGTGAAGTTGATGATGTTGAGCAGCCCGAAGATGATGGCGAGGCCCAGGCTGAGCATGGCGTAGAACGCGCCATTGATGAGCCCGAGCAGCAATTGCCCGAACAACACCTGCGGCGGAATGCCGAGGAGCGGGATCATCGGACCGCCGTCATTGTCGCTGCACCCTCATTGCCCGTCGACCGGCGGGCGCGCCGCATCGGTGCCATGTCGTTTTCCCCTAAGATGCTCGGCGTCCCCCCAGATCCGACTAGGTCCCAAAGTCTGAGTAGGTCCCAAGTCTGATCAGACGCCAAGATATGCATGCAGCTTCTCGGTCTGCTGCGCGATCTCGCTATTCGGAATCATGTCGATGACCGTGCCGTGTTCGACCACATAATGCCGATCGGCGACGGTCGAGGCGAAGCGGAAATTCTGCTCGACCAGCAGGATGGTGAAACCCTTCGCCTTGAGGTCGCGGATCACCTCGCCGATGCGCTGGACGATGACCGGCGCCAACCCCTCGGACGGCTCGTCGAGCAGCAGTAAATTGGCACCGGTCCGCAGGATACGGCCGACCGCCAGCATCTGCTGCTCGCCGCCGCTCAACTTGGTTCCCGGGCTGCGCCGCCGTTCCAGCAGATTGGGAAACACCTTGTAGATCTCGTCGACCGTCATGCCGCCCGGCCGCACGACCGGCGGCAGCAGCAGGTTCTCCTCGACGGACAAGGACGCGAAAATCCCGCGCTCCTCCGGGCAATAGGCCATGCCGCGCCGGGCGATCTTATTCGACGCCATGCCGGCGATCTCGGCGCCATCGAGCAGGATGCTGCCCTCGACACGGCCCAGCATTCCCATCAACGCCCGCAGGGTCGTGGTCTTGCCGACGCCGTTGCGGCCCAGCAGCGTCACTACCTCGCCCGCCGCGATATGGAATTTCATGCCGTGCAGGATATGGCTTTCGCCGTACCAGCCATTGAGGCCATCGACCTCGAGCAGCATGGCGGCATCGTGTGTCGTCTTCACCGCGCCGGCGGTCGGCGCGTCAAGCATGTCCGGTCCCCACATAGGCCTCGATCACGGCGGGGTTGGTCGATACCTCGGCATAACCGCCCTCGGCCAGGATCTCGCCGCGTTGCAGCACCGAAATCGTATCCGACAGGTCGGCGACGATCGACAGATTATGCTCGACCATCAGCACCGTCCGGGTCTTCGAGACCGTGCGAATGAGTTCCGCGATCCGGCCGATATCCTCGTGACCGAGCCCGGCCATCGGTTCGTCGAGCAGCAGCATTTCAGGATCGAGCGCCAAGGTCGTCGCGATCTCCAATGCCCGTTTGCGGCCATAGGGCATTTCGCCGGCCAGCGTATGGGTGAAGGCCTCCAAACCGACGGCCGCGATCAATTCGTCCGCCTGATCGTGCAATTGATAAAGCACCCGCTCCGACCGCCAGAAATGAAACGAATTGCCCAGGCGGCGCTGCAGCGCCACGCGGACATTGTCACGCACGCTCAGATGCGCGAACACCGCCGAGATCTGGAACGAGCGCACGATGCCGCGCCGCGCGATATCGGCCGGCGAGACGCGGGTGACGTCGGCGCCATTGAACAGGATCTTGCCGCGTGTCGGCTTGTGGAATTTGGTGAGGAGATTGAAGACGGTGGTCTTGCCCGCCCCATTCGGGCCGATCAGCGCGTGGATGGTCCCGCGCCGGACCTTGAGATTGACCTTGCGGACCGCGGTAAAACCGAGGAAATCCTTACTCAGATCGACGGTTTCCAAGATGAGATCGGCCAAACGCTTTCCACCCAGTATCGACCAGGAAATTAGCTTTCCCTGATTTTGATTGATGCTAAGCGAAACTACCGCCTGATCGGCACGGATACAAGCGTTCCGGTGTTGGCCGAGCCCAACGGAGAGGGGCGCCGCCGGTCGGCTTCTCAACCGCCGCGATCCCGATGCTCAGGCTGCGCGGATACCGCCGAGGAAGCCTGCGACATCGCCCTTGAGGGTATCGGCTTCGGTGCCCATCAGTTCGGCGGCCTCGCGGACCTCGCCGGCGACCTGGCTCGCCTGGTCCACCGATTGGCCGACATCGCTGATGCTGGCCGAGATCTGG
>DATMGU010000010.1:0-134781 GCA_035555315.1 Allostellaceae bacterium | reverse complement strand
GATCATGGATCGCCAGCATGTCGATATAGTCGGTGCCGAGCCGTTTGAGGCTTCCTTCGATCGACCGCATCACGGCATCGCGCGAATAATCGAAATCCGCCCGGATCGCCGGCGGATCTTTCCACAGCGTCGGCTTCAGCTGTTCCACAGGGATCGGCACAAGGTCGTAACCGACCTTGGACGAGATCACGATCTCCTTGCGCGGCAACGATTTGATCGCTTGGCCGAGCCGGGTTTCGCTGAGACCGAAGCCGTATACCGGGGCGGTGTCGAAATATCGTATGCCCCTGTCATACGCCGCGTGGACGGTCGCTGTTGCCGCGTCGACGGAGATGGCGTTGTACATGTTGCCGAGACCTGTCCCGCCAAGGCCCATCGTCGTGACCTTGAGGCCGGCGCTGGTGACGGCCCTGAACTCGATTTCTGGCATTTCTCCTCCTTTTGCCGGTTTCTTTTTTCGCTCGGCGCAGCCGGACGGGCCGCGGCTTCGCGTCCGGCCAGCGGTCGGAAAGACATTGACACAAAATTCATCATATAACAATGTAACATGAAGACTGGACGACAGCTCCAGCGCGCTCGGCGCATGGTAGGTGGCGCTCAAAGCCTAATAAGAAATAGAAGGGAGGACTCAAAATGGAAGACGACGTCCGACATCAGGCAGAACCGACCAGCCTGGCGATCAGCCGGCGCAAGGCACTCGCGGCGGCCGCTAGCTTAGGCTTGGGCGCAGGATTGGGGGGCGGCATCGTCCCGGCCCTCGCGGATACAACAGCGGGATCGTCCGGTGGGTTGCCGAAGAAAAAATATAAATTCTTCTTCGTGTGTCACGTCACGCTGGATCAGTTTTTCACCCCGGCGATCTATGGCATTCAGGATGCCTGCGCCGCCTTCGGGTGCAGCTATCAGTGGACAGGATCCCAGAAAAACGTCGTCTCCGAAATGGTCAGCGCGATGCAGACCGCCATCGCCCAAAAGGCCGACGGCATCGCGGTGTGCCTGGTCGACCCCACGGCGTTCGACGCGGCGACCACGATGGCCATGGCGGCCGGCATTCCTGTCGTCGCCTTCAACTCCGACGTGCCGGCGGGCAGCCCCAACAAGCGCCTGTCCTATATCGGGCAGCCTCTCTTCCAGGCCGGCTACAACGTCGCGCTGAAATGGCTGCCGCACGTGCCGGCCGGCGGCCATGTCATGCTGTCGATCGGCGTTCCGGGCTCGCTCAACACCCAGCCCCGTCTCGACGGCTACATTCAAGCCATCAAGGATCAAGGCAACAAAATCACCTACGACGTCGTCAACACGGGCCCAGACCCGGCCACGGAAATCTCCCGCGTCGAAAGCTACTATCTCAGCCACAAGAACGCGGTCGGCCTTATTGGTACGGGTGGGTCCGATACCTATGCCTGCGGTTTCGTTTCGAACAAATACGGGCTGGCGAAGAAGGGCGGGGTCGTCGCGGGCTTCGACCTCTTCCCCCAGACCCTCGGCTACATCAAAAGCGGCGACGTCACCTTCACGACCGACCAGCAGGCCTACCTGCAGGGCTTCCTGCCGGTGCAGCAACTGTATCTGTACAAGCTCTCCGGCGGTCTCGTCGGCCCGGCCAATAGCGATACCAGCCAGGCCTATGTGACGCAGAGCAACGTCGATACCTACCTCAGCAATACACGCTTCGAAGGCCGTACCGACGCCGAACCGAGCTGAAGCGCCGCCCCCTCCGCGGGGCAGGGCTTCGAGCCGTGGATCCTGGTGGCGGCGTCGCTTCCAGGATCCAGCGTCGGAATATGCTTTCTGGATGCGAGTGGAATGAGCTGGATGATCAATCGGGTACCCTCCGCCCTCCAACGACGGGTGAGGTCGAACAGCCAGGCGGAGATACGTCGATGAGCCTCGATCTTGGAGCCAAGAAGGCGTCGGCGATCCGGCCCGGTCCCGCCACGCGAAAAATGGCCGTCAAACCGCCGGAAACGTTACTCCAGAAGGCGGTGGTGATCCTGTCGCGCTATCGCGAAGCCAGCATCGCGGTCGTGGCGCTGGCACTGGTCGTCTATTTCCAGATCGGCAGCGGCGGCCAGTTCCTGACGTCGCAATTCATGAGCGTCGTGCTGCGCGAGACGGGGCGCCTCGGTCTGATCGCGGTCGCCGAAGTCATGCTGATGATCACGGGCGAGATTGATCTCTCGGTCAGCGGCACCTTTTCGCTCGCCCCCTACATCATGACTCTGATGTCGGTCGGCTGGGGCGTGCCCCTGGCGCTTGGCGCCGCCGTCGGGGTGGCGCTGGGCGTCCTGATCGGCTTCGTCAACGGGATCATCACGGTCCGCTTCCGCGTTCCCTCGCTGATCACCACCGTCGGTTCGCTTTTCTTCCTGCAAGGCATCGTCGTTTCGATCTACAACAGCCAGCCGATCATTGCGCCGGTTCAGGAACCCTTCAACGCGATCTTCGGCGAAAGCCTTTACGATCCATCGGATCCGTTTCTATCCTGGCACACCGTCACGGCCTTCACGCCCTTCCTCTGGACGGTCCTGATCGTGGCGACGATGGCCTTGATTCTGAACCGGACGACTTTCGGCCTCCATACGATCTCTACCGGCAGCAACATCATCGGCGCGCGCGAAATCGGCGTGCGTACCGACCGGATCAAGATCTACAACTTCATGATCGCGGGCGGGTTCGCTGCTTTCGCCGGTATCGTCAACACAGCCCAATTCGCCTCCGCCGATCCGCAGGCGGGCAGCCCGTTCCTTACGCTGCAAGCCATCGCGGCCGCCGTCATCGGCGGGACCTCGCTGCTCGGCGGCTCCGGCACGGTGATCGGCGCCCTGATCGGCGCGTTCATGGTCGCCACTCTCAACAATGGCCTGGTCATGGTCGGCGCACAGGCAACGGTGTCCGACATCTATCTGGGCGCCGCCATCGTCACGGCGATGATCCTCAACGTCCAGGTCGACCGGCTTCGCACACGGAGGCGCAAATGATCGGCGATACCATTCCCCCTCTCCATCCGGATGCCCCGGTCATCCTCGAGATGTCGCATATCAGCAAGAGTTTCGGCGCCGTCACCGCGCTGGTCGACGTCAGCATCAAACTGCGCCAAGGCGAAGTCCTGGCGTTGGTCGGCGACAACGGCGCCGGCAAATCGACCCTGATCAAAATACTTTCCGGCTTTCACCAGCCGGATGCCGGCACCATCGCCTCAAAGGGCAAGGAAGTTCGCTTCGCCTCGCCGCGTGAGGCGCGGGCCCAGGGCATCGAGACCGTCTATCAGGATCTGGCGCTGGTCGGCGACCTCAGCATCTACCACAACATGTTTCTGGGGCGCGAATATCACAAACGCTTCCTCGGCCTGAAGCTGCTCGACAACAAGAAGATGCGCCGCCTGGCGGAGACCTATCTCGACACGCTGGGCATCTCGATCCCCAATGTGAACAGCACGGTCGACCTCCTGTCGGGCGGGCAGCGCCAATGCATCGCCGTTGCCCGGTCGATCTATTCTTCGCCCACCATCTTGGTGCTCGACGAACCGCTCGCAGCTCTGGGAGTGCGGGAGAGCGCCCATGTATTGGGTCTGATCCAGAACCTGCGGCAGCAACGCGAAGTCTCGGTCATCCTGATCGTTCACAACTACAATCAGATCTTCGAAGTCTGCGACCGCATCAATTTCCTCCATTCAGGCGAGATCGTGCTCGATGCCTCCACCGCCGAAACGAGCGAGGAGGAACTGATCCGCATCGTGAAATCGGGCCTCGGCCGAAAAGCGATCGCCGACGCCGCGCCAGAGGCCGTGATCAGCCTGGCGTGATCCGCAAGTGCCTAATATACGATGCGCCTTACGGCCGTAGCGCGTTCATTCTCGCTTGGTTTGCGGTGTGACCCGCATAGATCCGTGCAGCAGATACACCGCGAAGAATTGGAGGGCGGCAATAAAGAGCGGCCCTGCGAATTTCCCCACATCTTGCTGAAATAGACCGATTGCGGCATCCAGCAATTGCACGGCACCCGCGAGCGTACCCAGGATCAGCAACCCTGACGTCGCATGTTTGTAGATCGCCGCCAATGCAAACAAGGCCAGCGGAATTGTGCGCGCCGCCGCGTACATGGCGAATAGAAACGACGCCTCTGTCGGAACGGAGCCGGCAGGCAGAACGGATTGCGGGCGGATAAGCGTCGCGATAGAAAAGCCGCTCGCGACCAGGACATTGATTGCCGTGACCAGCGAAGCCAGCCGCATCGCCCTTATCGTTGTCATTGATTCCGCTTTCTGATCGCGGTGCCTTCCTTTGGCACAGCGCGGGTACGAGCCGTCCAGCCGCCGAAGAACCCGATGCGAAAACCCGTCACAGTGCAGGGGCATTCTCGCTGGCCCTGTCGCCTAAACAAAAAATCTGTACCAAGATACGATCATGAAAAAAATTGAATTCGATTCATGACCCTGATCGATGATGTTCATATTCGTCGGCTCGACCTGACTCTGCTGATCGTGTTCGATATGCTGCTGAAGAAGCACAGCATGAGCGCAGTCGCCGCCGAGATGGGACTGACACAATCCGCCATCAGCCACGCTGTCGGACGCCTCCGATCGGTTTTCGGGGACCCGCTATTTGTCCGGAAGGGCGCCGGGGTGGCGCCGACGGCGCGTGCGCTGCTCCTGGGCCCTCCCCTGGCCGACGCCCTTGCCGGCATCCGCGGTGCGGCCCAGATCGGCCGGCAGTTTGACCCCGGAACCGCTACACGCCGCTTTGCCGTCGCCGCGCCGGACACCGTGGTCGCAACGCTCGCCCAGGCCGTCCTGGCCGAGCTGGTTCAGGCAGCACCCCATTGCCAGATTGTGTTTCGCACCTTCAGCCACGAAAGCGCGCTGGCGGCTGTCGTCGCCGGTGAGATCGATATAGCCGTGGGGGTATTCGCAGACACGCCTAAGGAGACAGTCGGCAGATCCATCGCTTACGAGACATTCCGGGTGGTTTCCAGGCGCGATCATCCACGCATTACCGGAGTGCTGGACCTCGACACCTACTGCTCCCTCGACCATCTGCTCGTCTCGCACGATCGCGATGCCCGTAGCATGATCGACACCGTCCTCGGCGGCCTCGGTCGCCGGCGCCGAATTGCGGCGGTGATGCCCCAGATGTTGGTTGCCTTCGCCGCGGCAAGCCGATCTGATGCGATCATTGCGGCGCCGCTCAGCGCTTGCCTCTATGCAGCGTCGCTCTTTCCTCTGACGCTTCATGAGCCGCCAATGGCTATTCCCGGCTTCGAACTGACATTGCTGCGCCATCGCGACGGACTGGCGGACCCAGCCACCACATGGCTCGCCGAACTCGTCACGAAGGCTTTTTTCTCGGAGGCCGTGGATATTCACCCGTCATAGCCGGAGCGTCATGGCCGGAGTGTCATTGCGACGGCGCGGTTCACTCCGCCATCAATCTCAATGCCTATAGAACCTTTGGATGGCCTCGAACCAGCGAAAACCAATAGCCTCCAAACCGCCGCAATATATGGTCGCTTGTGGAGGGTCATATTAGACGGAAGAGAGCCGGCCTGGAGAATCCGAACAGTGTGATGAGTGGATTTCTGCCTGAATGCGGCGACGATCGCTGGGGGATGTTGGCGACACAATACCTATTCCCTACCCTATCCGATTCTGGGCCAGACTCACGTCATCGACTGGGCAAACATCCGGCGATAGCGTTCCTGCGCCGCTTCCAGATGTTCGCGCAGCGTAAAGCGGGCCGCTTCGACGTTCCGCCGCTCGATCGCTTGGTAAATCCGCCGATGCTCCGCCTGGACCTGTTCCAGATAGAACCGCCGCTGCTCCGGCGTTTCCAGATTAGGGCGGATCGATTGACGTGGGATGATCACCGGCCCCAGGAAATGCATGAAGCGACCGAAATAGGGATTCCCGGTGGCCGAGGATATCGCTCGATGAAAAGCGAAATCGGGTTCGACCGCGCTGTCCCCCGCGGCGATGGAGGCGTCGATGATCTCGAGGGAGCGCCGCATATGCTCCAGATCCGCGTCGCTGCGCCGTTCCGCGGCGATGCCCGCCGCTTCCACTTCGACGGCGAGACGAAGTTGGAGCACGTTCTGGACTTCCGTCAGCGAACGGACCTCGTCCGACACGATGCGAAAGGTTCGGTTTGCCCGATGATCCGCCACGAACACGCCGGAACCCTGGCGGCTGACGACCAACCCTTCGGAACGCAGCGAGGCCATGGCTTCGCGGATCACCGTTCGGCTGACGCTGAACTGCGCGATCAACTCGTGTTCCGTCGGCAGTTTCTCGCCGCTTGCAAGCCTGCCGGCACGGATTTCGCGGGCGAACCAGTCGGAGACTTGCGTCGTGCGCCTGACGGCGGGGGGAAGCGGGGATCGAGGAGCGCTTGTCATGATCGACTGAGTCGACTGAGGAACGATGGTGCTTGGCACGTCAGATTTTGCATGGTCATATGATGATATGTTTTATTGACTACTTTTGCGAGCATGGTTTGCAGGTATCGTCGCGGACGAACGCGCAGCCGACTCCCGGTTGCCGCCTGCTCGGCGCTTACCCTGCCGCCAAGCGCCGAAAGGATCGATTTTGGTTCCCCCAGACAAGCCGGTATTGCTGACCGGAGCGTCCGGCACGATCGGGCGCCTTCTGACCGAGAGATTGACGGCGTTGGGCTGGACCCTGCGTCTGACCGACCTCGTCCCTTTCCCATCGCCGTTGCCGACGGGCGCCACCTTCGAGAGGATCGATCTGGAGGACCGTACCGCCGTGCGCGACCTCGCCAAAGGGTGCGGGCTGATTCTGCATTTCGGCGGCGTTTCGACCGAGCAATCCTTCGAAGCGATTTTGGGCCCCAACCTACGGGGCGGCTTTCATATCTATGAAGCCGCCAGGGAAGAAAAGGCGCGTGTGGTATACGGCTCGTCGAACCACGCCGTCGGCCTCTACGAGCGTTCCACGATTCTGGATGACGACTGCCTTTTACGGCCGGACGGCTTTTACGGGCTTTCAAAAGCCTATGGGGAGTTGCTCGCGCGCCTCTATTGGGAAAAACATGCGGTCGAGAGCGTGCTCATCCGCATCGGCTCGGTCCTTCCCGAGGTTCCGGACGAGCGGATCTTGTCGACCTGGATCTCGCACAACGATTTCGTCCGACTCATCGAGTGTTGCGCGGCCGCACCGTCGGTCGGATGCATGGTGATGTGGGGCGCTTCGAACAACAGCCGGAGCTTCTGGCGGCGCGATGCCCGAGACCGGCTGGGCTGGACACCGCTGGACAGCGCCGACGACCAGGCGGACCGTGTCCTGGGCAGGGTGACGGACAGCCCCGTGGCAGAGCGGTATCAAGGCGGTAAATTCGTGATCGTCGATTACACGCGAACCGATTTCGCGCCGAGCGCCATGTTCCCCGACAAGGAATGAGTCGGGATTCCCGTACCGCCTGTCGCCCGCGGCATGAGAGCCGCGCATAAGCCTGCCCCTCTCCGCCCCCGGGGTATGCAGGTGGGGCGGAGAGGAGAAGATGGAGATCGGGGCACCGATCCGTCGCCGATCAAACAGTCGAAATCACCGCGCAACAGCTCTAGGCGGCATTCGCCGGCGCCAGACGGACGAGCAGATAGTCCAGATCATCGGCGCCCAACTCTTCGAATTGAGTGAGGATGCGTTCGATCATCTGCCGCCGATACCGCTCCCGGTCATTGGCGGCGCCGTCGAGCGTGGTTTCGTGAGCGACCTCCATGCCGACCTTGAAGGCCGGGAAGAAGGCCGATGGCAGTCCGGCGCGATCATAGAGCGAGCGGAACCCGTAAACGCCCGAATCATGGATCAGCCGCCGGGCATTGAACAGCGACACCCGGCCCAGTTTCGCCAGGGCCGCTTCGACGAAGCTGACATCGCCGAGGCACAGCGCGCGCAGGATCAGCGACGGCGTCAATCGATGCGCCTCGGCGATCTGGGCGACGAGTTCGATCGCCTCTTCGGCTGGGAAATGCGGCGAGCGTAGCTGCACCGTCACCTGCTCGCGGCTGCGCAGCACCAGTTGTGTCACCACCGCGTCGGGAACGTCCTGCCGCTTATGCAGATAGTCGCCCAGTCGCTCCGCGGTCATCGCCACCAGCCGTTCCGACAGGGCGACCGGAATACCGGGGCGGCGCGCCAGCGGCCCCAGCACCGCCTCGCAGGAACCGAACCGCGCATAAACCGTGTCGAGCAGCGGCGCATCGAGGGCCGCGCCCGGGTTCTGCACAAGGGCCGCCACAGCCGCCTGATTATCGGTATTGACCAGGGCCGTCGCGACGGAGGCGGAAACTTCCTTGCGTCCAGCCACCGCGATTTGCTTCGCCGAGACCCCGGCTTCGATGATCTCGATCAGATCCGCGTCCTGCAGGACCGTGGAAAACTGCAGGATCGGCAAGGCCACTTCCTCGACGTCACGCGCCAGCATGATCGCCAGATCATGCGGCAGAAACGGACTTTCCTTGAGCGCGTCCGCCAGGGCGGCGCGCACGCGTACCGCCGCGTCGCGCATCATGGCGCGCAGCACCTGCGCCGCCGCTTCTCGCTCGACAGCGGTAAGCGCACCGGCCGCGACACGTTCGCCAAGCCTACCGGCAGCCTTCACGCGCGCCGGTTCCGCCGGGTCCCCCAACAGAACCGCAACTTCCTCCTGACTAAGCCGCTCGACCATTTTCGACCACCTCCTGGGGGACTGAACGCGACCGGACCGCACCCGATAGCCCGTTACCAGAATGAGCGTGGACGTCAGCTGTTAACAGCTTATTAAAGCTACAGTTTGAGACGAGTATCGGGAATTTTTGTTGAAAATCCATGACTTAACGGATTGTCCAGGCGGCCCGGGCCTCTCTAACGGGCTGCCCGGGCAGCCCAGCGGCCGAGATCGCGCCGCAGATCGATCGGCAGCGACGATGTCACCTCCAGGCGGCGATCATCGAATACATGCACGCGGCCGCGCCGGCGGCGGCGCCAGTCCATCACGGCTTCATCCCGCGCATGGATCAGCTGCTCGATCTCGTTCCGATAAAACACCAGCAAGGCCGAAAGCCAGCGATTGACCGGTTCCTCGGATAGTTCGGCGGTGAACGCGAAGGCATCGAGCATTCGGACCACGTCAGGCGCCCGATACCAGGTCTCGCCAGTGACCCAGCGGTTGGTCGTAAACAGGGCGATCGGCTGGCCGGCGGCATCCAGGGTGATCGCGATCAGATGGCTGACCGGCCCCCGTTCCCGCCGGGCACGCTCGGTCGCCAATCGCGCCAGCGACGATGGGCCGGCGAGCGGCGGCGCCAGCGCCATCTCCGGCAAGACCAGCGGCGCCACGCCGAGCGGCATGCCGCCGGCTCCGAGAAAAACATGGAAATGACCGTGATCCGGCCCACGGGAGGGCGGCTTCGCCGGCGCGTCGGTCGGGATATCGACATGCGCATGGTAGTAATATTGCGCCTCGGTCCGCGGATCGTGCACCTCGCCGGGCGGATAATGGGTCCCCACCTCGAAGCCGCCCCCGGCACCGATAACCTTGTCGAGCACGCCGCCCGCGCCGAGCATCGCGTCAAGCTCCAGCAGCGCCGCCGCGGCCGCGTCGTGCCGGGAACGCGCCGACGCGGCCGTGCCGATCGCCAGGGAATAAGCGTGTCTGTTCATGCGTGCCCGTTCATGAAAGAACGATACCTGGATCGAGACACGGATGTCCCGCGGTTTTCCGCACCGCTCGACCGCCGCCACGCATCCCTCCGCCGTCGACCGGGCGTCAGGATGGGACGCCGGTGCGCAGGGTCCATTGCACGACCCGTTTCATCGCCGCGCCCAATGCCTCGTCGAAGGCATAGATGATCGCATCGGTGGTATTGACCGAGGCGGTGGCACGCTGGATATCGCTCCATTCACCGACGATCTGCCGTTCTGGCATCTTCACCAGGCGGACCGCCAGACGCACCTTGACGGTGGGCGGCGCATCGGGGTTCGTGTAATCTGCCTCGAAATCCCGCAGATCGGATTTCAGTACGTAATCGGCACGCAAGCCGACCGCGTCGCGTCCGACGGCCGCGATCTTGCCGGTATTCTCGAACGACTCGATCAGCAGCCGCTGCACCATAAGCGGCGCCCGGTCGGTCCAGGCGGAACCCGCGAAATAATCGATCGTCGTCGGACTATTCTGCAGCGCGATCCGCGTCGTATCGAGGCTGAGCGGCGCGTCAGGCTGCTCGACCAGCAATTGCCAGGACGCCTTGGGCAGATCCGCGTCATAGGTGTTCTTCGGCGTCAGGATGAACAGCTTCGGCGTGTTGTTGGGAAGGATATCGGAACACCCCGCGAGGAGACCGGCGGCGGCCAGACCAGCCATGAGACCTCGTCGAGTCAGACCGGGTCGAGTGCGAAACATCGTCAGGCTCATCGCGGCTTGTATCCCTCACGCCGGTCACCGAATAGAAAGCGCGTCGGATCGCGTTCCAACTCATTCGAAACGCGGGTCAACCCGGCCACCAGCGAGCGTGTCTCGCTGAGCAACTGGGTCAACTGCGTCAGGCCAGTCTGGCTGAAGTCGCGCAGCGCCGGACGGTTTTCCGCCAAGATCGCGTCGGCATCGTTCAGCACTTTATCCAGGCGCTTCACCGTGCCACCGGCCGAACCGATCAGCGCATCCGCATCGGTTCCGGCCACCGTGATGGTCTTCATGGCGGTATCCAGCTGCCCCAGCGTCCGATCCAGCGTGCCGACAGTCGCGGAAAGCTGCTTCGCCGCCTTGGCGCCATCCCCCAGAATCGCGTCGATGTCTCCGCTGCGGCCGGCGATGGTGCCGGAAATCGTGTTCAGATTCAGCAGCGTCCCGCGCAGGGCCTCGATACCCTGCTCGTCGAGCAAGCGGGCCAGCCCGTCGGCGACCACGATCAGCCGGTTGATCACTTCCGGCGCGCCATTGACGACCTGCTCGAACGCCGAGGCACGCGACGCGATCACCGGATAACGTTGCCCATCATGGGCGACCAGCGGCGGGCTGGCCGGATCCCCGGACGACAATTCGACGTAAGCCGCGCCGGTGAGCCCCTGGGTCGTGAGCGAGGCCGTGGTCGACCCGGTCACGGTGGTGCCGGTCTTGATCTCCAGGGTCACCACCACCTGTCGGCTGTCATGCGGATCGATGCTCAGATCGACGACCCGGCCGACCTCCAACCCGTTGAACCGCACCTGAGCCCCTTTGCCGAGGCCCGAGACCGAGCCGTGGAAATAGGTGTCGTAAAGCGTGAATTCCTGACTGAATTGAAGCCGGATCAGCCAGACCACCGAAAGGAGGGCCGCGACGACGATGACCAGGACGAAGCCACCCACCGCGACGTAATTCGCCCGTGTTTCCATGCTCGGCTGGTCCTAACGTTCGATCGGGCTGTCGTGGCGGGTCATGACGCGAGCGCCGCGTGGCCTCTTGGTCCATTGAAATAGTCGTGGATCCACGGATCCGGATCCGTGGCGAGCGCAGCTATTGTGCCGGTTTTTACCCGCTTGTCGACCAGCACCGCAATTCTATCGGTGGTTGCCCGCAGCGTGTCGATATCGTGGGTCACCATGAACACCGTGAGGTTCAGGCTGCGCTGCAGGTTGAGCACCAATTCGTCGAATTGCGCGGCCGAGATCGGGTCGAGGCCGGCGGTCGGCTCATCGAGAAACAGGATCTCCGGATCGAGCGCCAAGGCGCGGGCGAGACCGGCCCGCTTGCGCATGCCGCCCGACAGTTCGGAGGGATATTTCATCGCCGCGTCCGCCGGCAGACCAACCATGGTCAGCTTCACCGCGGCGATCTCGTCCATCAGGCGTTGCGGCATGGTGGTATGCTCGCGCAGGGGCACCTCGATGTTCTGGGCCACGGTCAGCGAGCTGAACAAGGCGCCGTCCTGGAACAGCACGCCCCACCGCCCCTGAAGCGCGCGCAGCCGCGTCTCGGTCAGGTGATCGGTCATGCTTTGGCCCAGCACCTCGATGCTGCCGCCGGCCGGCCGATTGAGGCCGATGATGGTCCGCAGCAGCACCGATTTCCCGGTGCCCGAGCCGCCGACGACGCCCAGCACCTCACCCCGCTCGACATCGAGGTCGAGGCCGTCATGCAGCACCCGGCCGCCCAGCTTGGTAACCAGACCACGGATTTTGATCACCGGCACCGGATCGGTCATTCGGTCAAATGCCCAACATCGAAAACATGATGGAAAAGAGCGCATCGGCGACGATCACCAGAAAGATCGACTCCACCACCGACAGGGTGGTCGCGCGGCCGACGCTGGCGGCATCGCGAGAGACCCGCAACCCCTCGTAACAGCCGACGATCGCGATGATGAAGGCGAAGACCGGCGCCTTCATCAGCCCGATGAAGAAACTCCAGCCGATCAGAGATTGGTTGAGTTGCCGCAGAAAGGCCGGAATGGTGATGCCGAGACCGAAATAGACCATCACGGCACCGCCCGCCAACGCCATGATATTGGCGAAGAAGGTGAGCAGCGGCAGCGTGATGATGAGGCCTGCGAGCCGCGGCAGCACCAGCACCTCGACGGTATTGAGGCCGAGCGTCTCCAGCGCGTCGACCTCCTCATTCACCTTCATCGTACCGATCTGGGCGGTGAAGGCGCTGCCGGACCGCCCGGCGACGATGATCGCCGCCATCAGGCCGCCGAGTTCCCGGCAGATCGAGATGCCCAGCAGGTTGACGGTGAAGATCTCGGCGCCGAAGCGGCGCAGTTGATCGGCCCCCTGATAGGCGAACACGATGCCGATCAGGAACGTCAACAATCCGAGGATCGGCAAGGCATTCAGCCCGGTTTCCTCCAACTGGGTGAACAGGGCGACGATCCGCAGCCGGCGCGGCCGCAGCAAGGTCGCCACCGCCTCTGCGCAAACCATTCCAAAAAAGCCCAATAGCTCAGTGGATTGCAGCCCGAGCTTAACGACGGAACGACCGATCTTCTCGAGCAGTGCCCCAAAGCCATTAGTGTTCGGATGCGTAACCGGTGGGTTATGGCAATCGGTCTCGATGGTCAGCAGCAACGGTTCGAAATCCGGGTGGACGCCGCGCCGCTCGACCGTCGCCCCGGCCCCGGCGAAGCGCCGCGCGGTGCGGAGCACCAGCCATGCCCCCGCGGTGTCCAGACGCTCGACCGCGGTGAGGTCGAACACGATCCGCCGGGCCCCGTCGCTGGCTAATTTCCCGAGCGTCTCATCGAGGGCGACGGCGGCGGCCAGCACGAAGTGGCCGCCAAGCGCCACGATCAACGCACCGCTCTCGCGCCGGGGACGAACCCAGGCGAGGTGCATCGGACGATCGAGATCGGATGCGGTCAAGGCAACCATGGCCGCAGGAACCTACACGAGACGGGTCGTCGGTGGATAGCGATGCGTCGATAGGCGATAAATCCCCCGATTACCGGACTTACCGACCGAACGATTCCTGATATTAGACTGCCAGCAAATCGACGCTCCCCGGAGCGAGTTCCCCGTCAAGGGAATCGCTCCAGCTCAATTAAAGCGCTGCGCTCAAGCGCCGCGCTAGGAGATCCGACCAGTGACCGAGATGAACATCAAGGACCATATCCGCGGCGTGCCGGATTTTCCTAAACCGGGCATCTTTTTCTACGACATCTCGACCTTGCTGGCGCATCCCCAGGCCTGGCAGGAAACGGTCCACCGGCTGACCGACGCGGTTCGGCCGATGCGGCCGGACCTGCTGGTCGGCATCGAATCGCGTGGCTTTCTGGTCGCGGCCCCCCTCGCCCTGGCGCTGGGCTGCGGCTTCGTCATGATCCGCAAGAAGGGCAAGCTGCCGGGCGCCACGGTGCCCCATGATTACGATCTCGAATACGGCACCGATCGCGTCGAGATCCATGTCGACGCGCTGAAGCCGGGCCAACGGGTCGTGGTCCTCGATGATTTGCTGGCGACCGGCGGCACGCTCGATGCCGCGATCACCCTGTGCCGCAAGGTCGGCGCCGACGTGGTCGGTGCCGCCTGCATCATCGAACTGAATTTCCTGCACGGTCGCGACCGGCTGGACGTGCCCTTCTATTCCGTCGTCGCGTACGACGACTAACCCCGCCTAGAGGTTTCGACAGGTTGCAGGGCGAGGCGGCCTGCTGGAGCAAACCATCACGCCACCTGGGGTCGCCATGCGATGACGCCTTCCGTCCGCGCCCGCACCTCGGGGGAGGCCAGACAGGTGGCGACGGCCTCATAGCCGGGGGCACCGGGATAGGGGGCGACGCGGGTCGGCGGGCTGTGATTGGCGGGGCAGAGGATGATCGCCTCGTCGGCGCCCACGGCGGCCAAGTCCAGGATCGCGCAGGAGCGCGTCATCAGGAACAGCGGCCGCCCGCCGGGCCCTCTGCGGCGCAGATGGGCGATCAGAGCCTCCTGGGTGGCCTGGTCCAGCCCCTGTTCCACCATGTCGACAACCAGGATGGCCGGACCTTCGGATTCCAATCCGACGAGCAGGGTGACCAGGGCATCCGACGCCATCGCTCCGTCCTCGACCAGCCAGGCCAGGGCCTCGTCAACCCGTGCTTTGAGCGCCGGGTCGGCGTCCAGCAGCGCCCGGGCCGCGGCACCGCCATCCACCGACCGGTCCAGTCCCAGAAAGGCGGCACCGGGCAGGGTCTCGGCCAGACGCAGGGCCAGCCGGGTCTTGCCGCTGCCCAGGGGGCCGATGATGTAGTTCAGTGCCCGGATGTCGCGCAGTTCGAACCGCTCTCCACCCCAGGGCCAGGGAAGGTCGAAGGCAACGCGGAGCTCGGCCGGTCCCAGCAGGCGCGCCAGTTCCCCGGCGTCCGGCACCTGGCCCCGGGCGAGGTCGGCCCGCAGGCCGCGGACCTTCTCCACGGTGCCGGCCAACTCACGGACCCGGCCTTCGAGTGTCGCCTGGTGTGCCGCTAGGGCCGGCTCCAGATCCTGGGCGTCGCCCCCCAGCACCCGCGCCACCTGGGCGAGGCTGAGGCCGAGCGCGCGCAGGGCGGCGATCTCGGCGGCTCGGACCATCTCGTCGGGACCATAGGCCCGCCATCCGGCCTCAGTGCGGCTCGGGGCGATCAGGCCGCGCTGTTCATAGAGCCGCAGGGCCTTGGCGGAGACGCCGAGCCGCTTAGCGGCTTCGGAAGGGTTCAGGAATGGGGCGGAAGAACTCACGACTCACCTCGTTGGTTGCTGACCGCTATCCTTATCGGGGCGGTCCCGGGGGCCGGGTCAACTGAAAACCAATCCTTGCCGAAGCTAGATCCGGCGGCCGGTGACCACGAAGAGCGGGTCGCCGTCGCCGGACGAGCCATCGAGCACCGTCACATCGCGCCACGCGCCGGACCGAGTGAAATAGCGGCGGACCAAGTCAATTCGGCCTCGATCATCCAGCACGCGCCACGCCGCCACCGCCTTGGTCGGAAAGCAGCGATTGGAAAAGCTCACGACCAGGGGTCCGCCCGATGTCAGGACGCGGCCGATTTCGGCGAACACCTCGACCGGCCGCACCAGGTATTGCACCGAGACGGCGATCACGGCCGCGTCGAAGCTGCCGGCCGGATACGGCAGATAGGGCTCGCGGTTCAGATCCTGAACGGTCCAATCGGTGAGTCGCGGATTGCCGGCGAGTTCCTCGGCGTTCATGCCCAGCCCGGCGATACGGCGATAAGCGATATCGTCCGGCAGATGGCTGACCCAGCTCGACATGAGGTCGAGAAGCGCCCCGTCCGGCGGCAATATCCGTCGATAGAGCCGGGACAACGCCTGGACGGCGCCGGGATCGATATGATGGACGAAGCGCGGCAGCCGATAGAACTCGGCATCGCGGCTCTCATCCGCCCGCAGAAACGCACCCCGCGGCCAATCCGATGACGCCTCGCCGGGCAGTCCATCCGGCTCCGCCTGGGCGGAAACCCTTGGATCGTTCACCGCCAACCTCTTCCGCTGAAATCCCGTCTCGATGGCTAGCCTACGATAGCGGCGGGATGATGGCCATCGAAGGGCTGCCATGAGACATGTGCCTCAGGCAGCCCTCCTAACCGGCAGGAGATGGTTGGAAGGGGCGTCCCCGATCAGCCGAACAGGCGTTCC
Source organism: Allostellaceae bacterium (assembly GCA_035555315.1). GTDB lineage: Bacteria > Pseudomonadota > Alphaproteobacteria > ATCC43930 > CGMCC-115725 > DATMGU01. The sequence continues at coordinate 118,694 of DATMGU010000010.1, read as the reverse complement.
GCGATCTGCACCGCGTTCAGTGCCGCCCCCTTCAGCAACTGATCGCCCGCCACGAACAGGGCGACGGATCGGCCGGACAGGTCGCTGACATCCCGCCGGATACGGCCGACCAGCACGTCGCCCTGGCCGGAGGCCTCGTTGGGCATGGGGAAGTGATTGGCCGCCACGTCGTCCACCAGGCGCACGCCCGGCGCATCGCGCAAGGCGTCGCGCACGGCCGCCGGATCGACCGCCTCCTCGAACTCCACCGTCAGCGCGATGGAATGCGCACGCAGCACCGGCACGCGGATGCAGGTGATGCCGACCGCGAGGTCGGGCGCGCCCATGATCTTACGGGTCTCGGCGATGACCTTCGCTTCCTCGCCGTTATAGCCGGTCTCTGGATCGACGGCCGCGTCGTGGCTGAACAGGTTGAAGGCGTAGGGGTGCTTCAGCACCGTGTTGCGGTACGGTTCGCCCGCCAGATAGGCGACGGTCGAGGCGCGCAATTCCTCCATGGCCGCGGCACCGGCACCCGACGCGGCCTGATAGGTGGCGGCGATCACCCGGCGAATGCCGAAGCGGCGGTGCAGCGGCCAGAGCGGCACGGTGGCGATGATGGCGACGCAGTTCGGAACGGCGATGATCCCGGCATGCTGCGCCATCGCCTCGGGATTCACTTCCGGCACCACCAGCGGCACGCCGTCATCCATCCGGAAAGCAGAGGAATTGTCCACGACCACGGCCCCTTGCGCCACGGCGATCGGCGCGTAGTGGCGGGAAACGGAGGCCCCGGCGGAGAACAGCGCCAGATCGACGCCGTCGAAACTGCGCTCGTCCAGCGCCTGCACCGCCAGATCCTGCCCGGCGAAACGCGCCACCTGCCCCGCCGATCGCGGCGAGGCCAGCAGACGCAGGGAGGCCAGCGGGAAACCGCGCCGCTCCAGGCAAGTCCGCAACTCGACGCCCACGGCCCCGGTGGCGCCGACGATGGCGACATGAGGGTGGGTAATCTTCGCGGAAACGCTTGGCAACGGGGCGGAAAGATCGTCAGGGCACATCGGCTCGTCTCCAGTTGTGCCGGAGCGGGCGGGATCCTGACTTGATAGCGACCCCGTCCGTTTTACCGGCGGGGTTTGGGGCTATCTCGGCGATATTACCGGACGCACACCAAAGCACCCCCGCCGAAGCGGATGGTCTTAATGGTAATGCGTTTGGCGAAGATCGCGATCATGCGGCGGACGCTAAGCAGCCGGCTTGCGCTTGTAAAGAGGCTTTGTGCACAGGGTTGAGACTTCAAATTAATCCGGACGGATACTATATTGAAAATGCTTTATTTTTTTTGACAGGCCCTTACCCGAGGCGCGTTGCGCCGTCGCCGGTCAGCAGCGCGCCATAGAGCTCGGGCCGGCGGTCGCGAAACAGCCCCCAGCCGTTCCGCTGCCGGCGGATCGCCTCGATATCGAAGCTTGCCACGATCACCGTCTCTTCGCCGCGATCGGCCTCGGCCACCTTGGCGCCGGTCGGGTCCGCGATGAAGGACGAGCCGTAGAAGGTCGTCTCGGTCGGCCGGCAGACTTCGTGGCCGACCCGATTGGACGCGATCACCGGCACCAGATTGGCACCGGCATGGCCCTGCATGACACGTTGCCAATGATCGCGGCTATCGAGCGTCGGATCCTGCGGCTCGGAGCCGATCGCCGTCGGATAGAACAAGAGATCCGCCCCGTTCAGCACCATCGACCGCGCGGCCTCGGGGAACCATTGGTCCCAGCAGACCGCGACGCCGACCCGGCCGAACCGCGTCGGCCAGACCTTGAAACCGGTATCGCCAGGCCGGAAATAGTATTTCTCCTGATATCCCGGCCCGTCCGGAATGTGCGACTTGCGGTAGAGACCGAGCCGGCTGCCATCGGCATCGAGCATCATCAGCGTGTTGTAATACGTGTTGTTGGCACGCTCGAAAAAACTCACGGGCAGCACCACGCCCAGTTCCGCCGCGAGGGCCGCCATGCGGTCGAGCATCGGATTACCCTCGACCGACCGCGCGAGATCGAAGAACTCGGGCCACTGATCCTTGCAAAAATACGGCGTCTCGAACAATTCCGGCAGCAGGATGATCTCGGCACCGGCGGCTGCCGCGCGGCGGACCATCGCCTCGGCCTTGTCGAGGTTGGCGGCACGATCCTCGCTCATGGCGAATTGCGTGGCGGCGACGGTCACGTTGGTCATGTCAGATCCCTTCCCGACCAGAAATTGGCCCCGAAACGGGCTGCTGCTGGGTGATGCAATGAATGCCGCCGCCGCCCAGCAGGATGTCCAGAACAGGCAGTTGGATGATCCGCCGATCGGGGAAGACCCGTGCCATCGTGGCCGCCGCCGGTTCATCCCGCGGATCGCCGAAGGCCGGCATGATGACCGCGCCGTTGGCCAGATAGAAATTGATGTAGCTGAGCGCCAGCCGCCCACCCGCGGAATCCCGCGGCGCCGGCTCGGCGATCTCGATCACCTCGAGCCGACGCCCGCGCGCGTCCCGGGCTTGCCGCAGCCGCGTCAGATTATCCGCCAAAACCCGGTGATTGGCATCGGCGGGATCGGGCTCGGTCAATGCCAGAACCACGCCCGGCCGGGCGAAACAGGCCAGATTGTCGACATGACCGTCGGTGCCGTCATTTTCCAGACCCTGGCCCAACCAGATGATAGTTTCGGTACCGAGCCACTCCCGCAGATTCCGTTCGATATCCGAACGATCGAGACTGGGATTGCGATTTTTGTTCAGAAGGCATTGTTCCGAGGTCAGCACCGTGCCCTGGCCATCGACATGAATCGAGCCGCCTTCCAGGACGAAGGGCGCTTTGAAGCTTGGCAGGTCGAGCCGGCCCAACAGGGTCGCCGCGACGGCGGCGTCGCGATCGTAATCCGGGTATTTGTCGCCCCAGGCGTTGAACCGCCAATCTGCGCCGGCGAGACCGCCTGCCCGATCGATCAGGAAGGTCGGACCGAAGTCACGCATCCAACTATCGTCGAGCGGCATCGCCTCGACCGTAACGGTCGGCCCGCAAACGGCCTGTGCCTCCGCGATATCGGCGGGGTTCGCCAGCATGGTGATCGGTTCGACCGACGCGATCGCCCGGGCGACCGTGGCATAGGCGCCCCGCGCCGCCTCGATCCGGCCATGCCATAACGGCACCCGGCAGGGCCAAGCCATCCAGCTCCGCTCATGGCGGTGCCATTCCGGCGGCATGTGGAAGCCGGCTTGCTTCGGCGTGATCCCCGGCGGAGTCATGGTGTCCCCAGTCATGGCTTCCCCTTATTTGACGGCGCGCAGCCGAGCCCAGGCCTTGGTCCGTGCCCGTTCGTAGGCCGGCGCGACCGGTGGATCGAGCACCAGTTTCGAGCGGATCGCATCGGGCGGGAACACGCTGGCATCGGATTTCAGCTCCTCATCCACGAAGTCGAGCGACAGCATGTTCGGGTTGGCGGTCTCGACCCGGTTGGTGATGTCGCCGATGATCTCGGGACGCAACAGGAAGTCGATCAGCGCCAGGGCGGCCTCCGGATCCGCCGCGTCGGCGGGGATCGCCAGCACGTCGACCCACAGCAATCCGCCTTGGCGCGGCACCGCATAGGCGATATCCAAGCCGGGGTCCGGCTCGTCGGCATGCGACCGGGCCAGCGCGTGATCGACGATCCCCTCATAGGCGACACAGACCTGACCATGGGTCAGCGGATCGATCCGCTGCGGTCCATGCAGACGCCGGAAATAGCCGCGCACCTTGTCGATCGCGTCGATCGCCTGGTTGAGATCGGCCTCATCGCGGCTGGCTGGATCGCGGCCGAGCCAGAGCAGCGCCGCGGGTATCAACTCCTGCGGCAGATCCGGCACCGCGATGCCGCAGGCGGCGGCGCGGCTGACGATGGCGGGATCGAACAATAGATCGAGGCTGTCGAGCGGCGCATCCGGTGCCGCCGCCTTCAGCTTCTCCACATTGATGCCGAGCCCGCTCATGCCCCAGAGATACGGCACCGCATAGCGATTCTTCGGATCGACGGTGCCGGTCAAGGTCAGCATGGCGGGATCGAGATTGGTGTAATTCTGCAGCTTCGCGCTATCGATCGGCCGTAGATGCTTGGCAGCGATCTGCCGAGCCAGTGCCGGAACCGCGGACATGACCACGAGGTCATAGCCGGGATGACCGTCGGCGAGCTTGCGCTCCAGCGCCGCGTCGTCCGCATAGACGTCGTACTGAACCTTGATCCCGGTCTCCGCCTCGAATTTGGCGAGGGTGTCATCGCCGATCTGATCAGCACGGTTCGCCATACGCAGGATACGCGGCTCGTCGGCCTGCGCCGAACTGGGCAGCTGGACGCTGCATGTGGCGAAGGTGATGACGATCGCACCCGCGATCCGCCGCGTCCGTCCCCTCGCCCACACCGTCATGCCACCCCCGAGCCCCAGTCAACCGCCGCCCCGCGTCCCCCGTGATATGCCCGGCATCATCGGCGCTGGCAACTTTCCTGGTCGTCGGGAGTGATATCGACTGCTCAGCGGCTGGACGGACGGCGTGGCGCGGACCCAGCATCGGACCCAGCATTGCCTGGCCGATCGCCGGCCCGGTCGGGTGCGTCGGCGGAGCCGGAGCGCGCGCCGCCCGGCTTGCGCTCCTCCTTGAGTTGCGGATTGCCGGTTCGCATCCCGGAATGTTCGGGGTTCATGTGTTTCGCCGCCTCGTTCTTCCGCGTGTGCTCGGTCGTCATGGCGCTGTTCCCGGTTGCGTCGGCTCGTCGCCGACCTCTCCCAGGGCTAACGCGGGGTGGGCGATGGAGGTTGCCCGGGTGCCGTTGCCGGCTATGCTGAGCCCTATGATCGAGCACCGCCCCACCTATCGCGAGCCACCTGTCTCGTATTATTGGGCGGCCGCGACCCCGCCCCCGCCATACCCGCCGCTCGCAGGCGATGTCGAGGCGGATGTGGCGGTGATCGGTGGAGGGTTCACCGGCCTTTCCACCGCGCTGCACCTGGCTCTGCGCGGTGTGACTGTCGTGCTGGTGGAGGCCCGACGCATCGGCTGGGGCGCCTCCGGCCGCAATGGCGGCCAGGTGGTGCCGGGCTACGCGGCCGATATCCGATCGATCGAGGCGAGCCTTGGCCTCGATACCGCGATGGCCCTGTGGCGGTTCGGCACCGATGCCACCGACCTGGTAGCGGAATTGGTCGCCCGCCATCGGATCGACTGCGCCTTGACCCCCGGCTTCCTCACCGCCGCGGTCAAACCGGCGCATGCCGAAGACCTCAATCGTCTGGCGGATCACCTGGCCCGGCGCTACGCGGTAGCGGGGCTGCGGCCGCTCGATCGCCGGCAGATCGCCGGGCATCTGGGCAGCGCCGTCTATCACGGCGGGTTGCTCGACCCGAGCGGCGGGCATCTCGATCCCCTGGCCTTGGCCCGGGGCTTGGCGACAGCCGCCGCTGGCGCCGGTGCCCAGCTGTTCGAAACGAGCCCCGTCCTCCGCATCGAACGTGGCGATGCGACAACCCGATTGCACCTGCCCGGCGGCCGGATCCGGGCTACGCATGTCGTGTTGGCAGGGAATGCCTATCTGGGCGGGCTGGTACCGGAACTCGAACGCGGCATCATCCCCGCCTCGACTTTCATGATCGCGACGGAGCCCTTGGACGACACCACCACGCGGGGTCTGATCCGCGACAATGTGGCGGTATGCGACACGCGGCATGCGCTGAACTACTTCCGACTGTCGTCCGATCGGCGGCTGCTGTTCGGCGGCGGCATCCGTTATGGGGGCCGCGAACCGGATGCACTGACAGCGATGCTGCGCGCGCGGATGATCGCAGTGTTTCCGCAACTGGCGGGAGCGGCTATCCCCTATGGCTGGAGCGGCCTGGTCGATATCAGCCGCAACCGGCTGCCGCAGCTCGGCCGGTTGCCCGGCGGGCTGTTCTACGCGCAAGGCTTTTCCGGGCATGGGATCGCCCTGACCCTGTTGGCGGGTCAAGCCATCGCGTCGGCGGTCGCGGGCGAGACCGGCCGATTCGATACGCTGGCGGCGATCCCGCACCGCGACTTTCCCGGCGGAAGGCAGCTCCGGGCGCCGATTCTAGAGATCGGCCGGCTATGGTACCGTCTGCTGGATATGCTGTGACTCGGCAGCCGCTTAGGGAGACCGCCGACATGTCCGATTATCCGATTCGTCGCGCCAGACCGGCTGACGTGTCCGCCATCACCGCGCTGGTGAACGCCGCCTATGCCCGTTTTGTGCCCCGCATGGGTCGGCCGGCCCCGATGCTGGCGAATTACGAGGTGCTGGTCCGCACCGGTGAAGTCTGGATCATCGCAGGACAGGCCGGCGCTCCGGCCGCTCTCGGCCTTCTGGTGCTGGAGCCGCGGGATGCCACGATGATGATCGAGAACGTCGCGGTACATCCGGATCGCCAAGGCATCGGGCTGGGCGGCAAGCTGCTCGATTTCGCCGAAGCGGAGGCCCGCGCGCGCAGGTTCCCGACCCTCACACTCTACACCAACGAGGTGATGACCGAGAATATCGCGATCTATTTGAAGCGCGGTTTCGAGATCGTCGAGCGGCGTACGGAGGATGGCTTCCACCGCGTCTATATGGCGAAATCTCTGACCTGAACCGTCACCGGCGGCATGGTTCATGCTGCGGCCGGCGCGCCTGGCAGATCGTCACTGAGGCAGATCGTCACTGAGGAGAGACTATCGATGAGTTGGGATTTGGCCGTGATGACGGCGAGCGAGTTGGCGGAGGGCTTCCGGCGCAAGCGGTTTTCCCCCATCGAGGCGACCGAGGCGGCGCTGCGCCGGATCCGGTCGCTGAACGAACGGGTCAATGCGTTCTGCTTCGTCGCCGAGGAGGAAGCGCTGGCGGCCGCGCGCGCGTCGGCCGCCCGTTATCAGGCGGGCACGCCGCTCGGCCCGATCGATGGCGTGCCGACGACCGTCAAGGATCTGGTGCTGACCAAGGGCTGGCCGACGCTGCGTGGCTCGCGCACCGTCGATCCCAAGCAGGATTGGGCGGAGGACGCGCCCGCGACGGCGCGGCTGCGCGAACACGGCGCCGTGCTGCTGGGCAAGACGACGACGCCCGAATTCGGCTGGAAGGGTGTGACCGACAATTCTCTGACCGGCATCACCCGCAACCCGTGGCAGCTCGACCGCACCCCCGGCGGATCGAGCGGTGGGGCCGCCGTGGCGGCGGCGACCGGCATGGGTGCGCTGCATATCGGCACGGATGGCGGTGGCTCGATCCGCATCCCGGCCAGCTTCACCGGAATTTTCGGTCTGAAGCCCAGCTACGGCCGCGTCCCCGCCTACCCGTCCAGTCCTTTCGCCGCCGTGTCCCATCTGGGGCCGATGACCCGTAGCGTCCGTGACGCGGCCCTGATGCTGAGCGTCATGGCCCAACCCGATCCGCGCGATGCCAACGCCCTGCCCCATGACGGCCGCGATTGGTCGATCGGCCTCGACAGCGGCGTCCGCGCCCTCAGGATCGCCTATGCGCCGACGATCAATCAAAGACCGGTCGATGCCGGCATCGCCGCCAGCGTCGCCTCGGCCGCCGTGGCCTTCGCCGATCTGGGTGCCACCGTCGAGACCATCGACCTCACCCTGCCTGAGGTCGATGAGGTGTTCGCCGCCCATTGGTTCGCGCCGGCCGCGACCCTGCTCGCCGGCTTCACCGACGCGCAGCGGGAGATGATCGATCCCGGGCTGCGGGCGATCGCGGCGGAGGGTGCGAAGCTGTCGGCCCGCGACTACATCGCCGCCGGTCGTAAGCGGGAAGGTTTCGCCATCACCATGAACCTGCTGTTCGAGCGCTATGATTTGGTGTTGAGCCCAACCCTGCCGATCACCGCGTTCGAGGCGGGTTATGAAACGCCGCGGACCGGCCCCTACGCCCGCTGGACCGGGTGGACGCCGTTCACCTATCCGTTCAACCTGACACGGCACCCCGCGGCCTCGATGCCCTGCGGCTTTGTCGACGGCTTGCCCGTCGGTCTGCAGATCATCGGCCCGATGCACCGCGACGATCTGGTGCTGCGCGCCGCCCGCGCCTTCGAGAGCGGCATGCCGATCCAGCTGCCCAACCTCGACTGATCGGCCGCTCAGGAAACTGGCGGAAACACGGTGGCGAGCCCGGCCGCGAAATCGATCGGCTCCACTCCCAACGCCCGACGCATCGGTTCGACATCGAACGCCTTGTCTTCCGCGAGACGCTGGATCGCCCCGGCGATCGCAGCACCACGCGGTAGTCGGCGCAGCATCGCGGCTGCCAGGTCGGTCGCGACGGATGGGACCGGCAGGATGACCGCGGGGCGCCCGATTGCCCGACCGATCGCCCGCACCATCTCGCCATAGGTGATCGGCGACGGGCCGGCGATCACGATCGGCCCGGCCGGCAGCAGATCGATCCGCGCGGCCGCCGCCAGGGCACGGGCGACATCGGCGACATGAACCGGCTGTACCAGCGATTTTCCGCCATTTGGCAGCGGCATGAAGGGCTGGCGGCGAAGCTGTGCCGCGATGCCGTGCACGACGCTCCCGACCTCGGGGCCATAGATCAGGGTCGGCAGCAGGAGGATGCCGGGGATGCCGGACACCGCGAGGGCAGCCTCCGCCGCGCGCACCTGATCGGCCGTCCAATCCGGATAGCGGGAGAACACCCGGGTCGAACCGGTCAACACCAGCCGCCGCACCCGCCCCGCCGGCAGCGCGGCCAGGATAGCGGGGGCGAACGACGCATGGGCGGTGCTGATGACGATCCGCGCATCCGCCAGGGCGGCGGCGAGCGGGATCGGATCGGCGAGATCCGCCTGCCGAACGACGACATCGCCCCCGATCTCGGCCGCGAGCCGGTCCAGCTTGACCCTATCCCGGCCGAGGGCGATGACCCGAACGCCATCCGCCGACAGAAGCCGGACCAAAGCAGCACCGAGCCGGCCCGTCGCCGCTAAAACGGTGACGGGTGGCGTCGGTGCCGGGGCAGTCGAGTCCGGGTGAACCCCGGTCAGGCGGCCGCCTTCAGAATCAGGGCCAGGGTTCCGAACAACTCGTCGACCTGCGGCTTGTCGATGATCAGCGGCGGCGACAAGGCGATGATATCGCCGGTCGTCCGGATCAATACGCCCCGCTCCCATGCCTTCAGATAGGCGTCGAACGCCCGTGCCGCCGGCTTGCCCGGGATCGGCTCCAGCTCGATGCCGGCGACAAGGCCGATATTGCGGACATCGATGACATGCGGCAGGCCCATAAGGGAGTGCGCCGCATCGGCGAAATAGGGGGCCATCTCGGCGGCCCGCTCGAACAGTTGTTCCTCCCGGTAGATGTCCAGCGTCGCCAGGGCGGCGGCGGCGGCGATCGGGTGGCCGGAATAGGTATAGCCGTGGAACAGCTCGATGGTATCCACCGGCGCATCCATGAACGCCTGGTAGATCTCGTCGCGGGCGACGACCGCGCCCATCGGGATGGTGCCGTTGCTGATCCCCTTGGCAAGCACGATGAGATCCGGCGTGACACCGAAATGCTCGGTCGCGAAACCGCTGCCCAGCCGGCCGAATCCGGTGATCACCTCGTCGAAAATCAACAGGATGCCGTGTTTGGTGCAGATCTCGCGCAGACGCTGCAGATAGCCCTTGGGCGGCACCAGCACGCCGGTCGAGCCGGCGACCGGTTCGACGATGACGGCGGCGATGGTCGAGGCATCGTGCAGCGCCACGATCCGCTCCAACTCGTCGGCGATATGCTCGCCCCAGGCCGGCTGACCGCGCGTGAAGGCGTTCTGCTGCAGGTTGTGGGTATGCGGCATGTGATCGACGCCGGTCAGCAGCGCGCCGAATTGCTTGCGGTTACCCGAGATGCCGCCGACGGAGATGCCGCCGAAGCCGACCCCATGATAGCCGCGTTCCCGCCCGATCAGCCGGGTGCGCGAGCCCTGACCGCGCGCGCGGTGATAAGCCAGCGCGATCTTCAGCGCCGTGTCGACCGATTCCGATCCGGAATTGGTGAAAAACACCTTGTCGAGCCCGGCCGGCATGATGGTCGCGATCCGCGAGGCGACCTCGAAGGCCAGCGGGTGACCCAACTGGAAGCTGGGCGCGTAATCCATCCGCGCGACTTGATCGCTGACCGCCTCGACGATCTTCTGGCGGCCATGCCCTGCATTGACGCACCACAGCCCGGCCGTACCGTCCAGGATCTGGCGATTGTCGCTGCTCGTGTAGTGCATGTCCTTGGCGGCGACCACCATGCGTGGATTCGCCTTGAACTGGCGATTCGCAGTGAACGGCATCCAATAGGCGTCAAGATCATTCGGCAGGCTGCCGCCATCCGCAGTCATCGTCGGTCATCCCTCAAGTTTGTGTCTACAAGGGTAGCCTAGCACGCTCGAACGCGCCGCAAAACCGCTGACAACAGAGGATTTCTCGACACCCGCTCCGTCGTCATGACGACAAAGCCTAGACATCGTCACTCATCGTTCCAAGATCACGACCGCCGTACAGAATCCGATCAAACGTCACCGCCCTATACGTCGCGGTCGGTCGGAGGCAGGCGTTGAGCGTGAAGCTTTCGGATTTCGGCAAAGACCTGATCGGCCGGAATCGCGCGATCAGGGGCGGCCTGCATGGCCGTAGCGACCGGTACGACCTCCTCACGCAGCCACCGCTCAACGGCGGCGTCACGTTCCTGCAAGGCGCGCAAGCCGGCACGAATGACCTCGCTGCTCGTGGCATAAGTACCAGAGGTAACAAGGCTATCGATATAACGCGCCTGTTCGCTCGGCAGGCTGAACGTTCGTTTCTCGGCAGCGGCCATCATGCGACCTTAACTATGAGGTTTATTGACGGTATGATAATTTCATACCGCTGAATAGAGGGCAAAATCGGCGATAGTCAGCCAATATCGGTACAGCTTGGGGACGCCCGGCGTGTAGGCATAAGATGAACGCGCGTTTCGGAACAACAGGGACGGAAGCATGAGCCTTTATCGCGGCATGGATCGGGCGGCACTGGATAAGGGCTACAGCAACAGCGCCGCGGTGCCCGATGTCGCGGCCATCATACGCGGTTGGGACGAGCGCAGCGTCGCCTTGCGCGCCAAGCGGGAGCATCGGGACGGCATCGCCTATGGGCCCGCCCCCCGCAACACCATCGATTGGTTCCCGGCTGGCCGAAAGGCGCCCGTCATCGTCTTCATCCATGGCGGCTATTGGCAGAGCAACGCCACCCCCCTGACGCATTTCGTCGGCGAGGCCGCCCTCGATCGGGGCATCGCGGTGGCGCATCTGGAATACACCCTGGCGCCCGAGGCAACCATGAGCGGCATCGTCGCCGAGATCGGGGCCGGCTTGGATTTCCTCGCCGCCAACCTGGCCGATATGGGCGGCGATCCGGGCCGGATCTATCTGACCGGGCATTCGGCGGGCGGCCATCTCACGGCCGCGCATTGGGCGCATCCCGCGATCCAGGGCGCCCTGCCGATCAGCGGCTTGTTCGAGCTGGAGCCGATCGCCCTTGGCCGCCTGAACGACCCGTTGCGGCTGACAGCCGAGGAGATCGACCGCCACAGCCCGATCCGCCATATTCCGCGAACCACCACGCCGATACGGCTGATCGTCGGCGGCGACGAATTGCCCGAACTGCGGCGGCAGACCGCCGATTACGCGGCGGCGTGCCGGGTGGCCGGCCAGCCGGTCATCGAGCTGCCCTCGCCAGGATACAATCATTTCACGGTCCTCGACGAACTGGCGCTGCCGCGAGGCCGGGTGCTGGGCGCGGTGCTCGATCTCCTGGGATGATTGTCTGCGCGCGCTGCCGCCTTCCTCATCCGCTGACCGCTTGGGCGCTGGCCCTGCTAGCCCCGATGCTATTAGCAGCGCCGCGCGCGGCGCTGGCCCAAGCGGCGACGGAAAAGCCGATCGTCATCGGCGTGCCGACGCCGACCCAGACCCAAGCCGGCCGGGATACGCAGGATGCGCTGGCCATGCTTGTCGAGGATCTCAACGCCCATGGCGGCATCCTCGGCCGCAAGCTGCGGCTGGCTGTCGAGGATGAGACCGAAACCCCGGCACGCGGCGTGGCCGCGATCGACCGGCTGATCGACAAAAAGGTCGATGTGCTGATCGGCGGCAACAGCAGCGCCGTGACACTCGCCCAATTGCCGCACATCATCGCTGCCAAGACGATCTATCTGGGCATCGGTGTCGTGGCGCCGACGACGCCGCAAGCCAAGGGCAAACCGGGTCCCGCCAGCCCCAAATACATCTTCCGTACAAATCCGATGTCGAGCGATCATCTGGCGGAAAGCATTACCGAACTGCTGACCACCCTGGGCAAGCCCGATCTGGCGATCCGCAAGGTCGCCTTCCTCGGCGAGAACGCGCCGGGTGCGCAGGAGCTCGTCCCGATCTTAAAGAAGTCTTTGGCGACGAAGGGCATCCAAGTGCCGGTGGTCGACTTGTTCGACCCCGAGACCAGCGATTTTTCGCCGCTGCTCACCAAGGCGCGCGACGCGGGGATCGATTTCATGGTGACGCTGCTGTCGCACAGCTCATCCGAGATCCTTGCCAAGCAATGGTACGACACGCGCTTTCCCGCCCCTTATGGCGGCTTCGACGTGGTCGCGGACGACGCCGATTTCTTCACCCGCGTCGACGGCAAGGCGATCGGCGAGATCGTCGGCACGCCGGTTCCAGACGCGCCGATCACCCCGGCCACTCAGCCCTTCTACGCCGCCTTCCGCGGTCGATACGAAGGCCGTCGGCCAAGCTACGCGGCGTTTGGCGCCTATGATGCCCTGCTGGCCTATAAGGCCGCGGTCGAGCGGGCACAGACCACCGCGGCCGACGCGGTAGCGACCGCGTTGGAGAAGACCGACCTGCAGGGCGTCCGTGGCCGGCTGGTGTTCGATGACCGCCATGAGGCCCGCTACGGTCCAGGCTATCTCCAGACGTACTGGCGACAATGGCAAGGCGGCGGCAAACGGGTCTTCCTTTATCCGCGGGAAAGCGCCACCGGAACCTTCCAGATGCCGCCCTGGCTTTCCAAAAAAACCAGCACCAATTGAGATGGCAATCAATCCGGCAGCCTGAGAATAAGGGGCACCAATACTCTACTCGTGGGCCGACCGAATGGGCAAAAATTTATTTGCCGCTATGCGGCCGTGGCACGTTGCTTGTGTCGACTGGCGTGTCCATTTGACTGCCATGGAAGACCCCCCGACGTCACCCGCCCGGCCCAAGCACGCCGCTCCCCTCCCGAAGCTTCTTTCGATCTTGTTCGGCATCGCCACCATTGCCCTGTTGTCGGCGGTCATCCTGACGGTCGTCGGTCCGGTCCACGCGGCGATCAAGGCGGGCGAACCGGCCCATACGGCGGTATTGACCGATGTCGAGCGCGATGCCGCCAAGCGAGGCGCCGTGCGGGAATACGAAAAGTCGGTCGCGCAGATCGACAAACAGGCCGCGCGCGGCGAACTGACACCCGAGCAGCGCGAGGAGAACACGGCTCTTCAGCGCCAGATTCTCTATAGATCCTTAGCACGGCTGAACGGCACGGCGCCGCAGCGGCAATCCGCTCATCAAGGGCCGGATATCGAGTGAACGGCCTCGTGGTTACACTTTAGTAACCATTCCAGAGCTAAGAAAGATCGGGGGGTTGAGACGATAAGACCGGTGGATCAACGCACCGTTATTAACTTCGATAAAACGGCGGGGCATGTTGATCATCTTTGTTACAGCGGTGGATATCGGTCGATCTCGCGAAGCTCCATCGCCTTTACCCGTTGCCCCCCGGCTCTGGATCAGCCTCGGATGCCGGATGACCGTCTGGTGAAGCCGGTCACATTCTCATCCGCGCCGACCGAGAGCGTGCCGAACAAACATTTGCCGCCCGAGGTCCGCCGGCAGCTTGTCGACATACTTTACATGTCGAGGACGCCGATGTTCCTGACATACGCGATTACCCTCGCCCTGCCGATCGTGCTCTGGCAACAGCTGCCGTTGAGCTTGACGGTCGGCTGGACCAGCCTGCTGTTCATCCTGTTGGCTGCGCGTCTGGCGATCGGGCATCTCTACCACCGCGTCAGACCAACCGCCGAGCGGGCCGCGCGATGGGTGCGGCTTTACTCCGCCGCGATAACCCTTTCGGGCATCGCCTGGGGTGTCACAGCGCTGTTCTTGCTGCAATTGCCCGACCCGTCGCAGCATATGCTGACGATTTTCGGGGTAACCGTCCTGGGCGGCGCCCTCGCCACGACCTACGCTGCCCATCCGCCGACGGTGAACAGCTTCATCCTGACGGCGATACTTCCGCTGGCGGTCGGCTGCGGTCTGCGCGCGGACGGTAATTATCTGACGATCGGGGCGTTGATCCTCGTCTACGCGGCGCATCTCTATCTGACCACTCGCACCACCCATCGCAAAATCATTCACGGGCTGATGGTCAATTACGACAAGGACCGCCTGACTCAAGAACTGATGGAGGCGACCGCCCGCACCGAACTGGCGAGCCGGGCAAAATCGGATTTCCTGGCGACGATGAGCCATGAATTGCGCACGCCGCTCAACGCCATCATCGGCTTTTCCGAGGTCATGGCGCACGGCTATTTCGGGCCGCTCGGCTCGATGAAATATGAGGAATACGCCAGGGATATCCACAGCAGCGCCAACCACCTGCTGTCGCTGATCAGCGATATCCTCGATAGCGCCAAGGTCGAGGCCGGCAAATACGTCCTCGATGAAGTTTCCGTCGATCTGGTCGCGGTCGGCGAGCAGGCGTTTCGTCTGGTCCGCGATCTCGCCCAACAGAAGGGTATCATGCTGTCGATCGACGCGAAGCAGATGCCCCTCGTCTTCGCCGACGAACGGGCCATCCGGCAGATCTTCCTCAACCTGCTCAGCAACGCCGTCAAATTCACGCGCATGGATGGACGGATCGACGTCGTCATCGGCCTGTCCGCCCGCGGCGCCCCACTCATCCAGGTGCGCGATACGGGAATCGGCATACCGGAAGCGGATATGGGCGGAATCCTGGGCAATTATCACCGTGCCAGCAATGCGTATCTCAGCGGCGATGGCGGCACCGGTCTCGGTTTGCCGATCGTGCGAAGCCTGGTGACGCTGCATGGCGGCGAGTTGGAAATCACCAGCCAGGAAGGCGTCGGCACCCTGGTAACCATCCGCCTGCCCAAGGCCCGTATGCTGTCGATGAAGCCGTCACCCGCTCACGAGCCGGAACCGCCGAAGGGCGACGACGACTTGCCCCTGCCCAGCAGGACCTTCGTTCGATAGACGAATTCGGGCAGGCTCCCGGCGAGGGCGCCCGCGACCATGAGATTGAGTATCGCCAGCACGCCAAATAGAGCGGGAATACGCAGGCCGACCGGGCCGAGCAGAATCCCCGCCAGCACCGCGGAGCCGACCAGGAACAGGGCATTCCAGATATTGTTCGCGGCGATGATGCGCGATCGGAAGGTGGGCTCGGTCCGCAATTGCACCAGGGCCTGCAGCGGCACCACGTAAAGCCCACCGAAAGCGCCGATCATGACGAGGTCGGCAATAACCAGCCAGCTCGCCGGATCGGCGACGAACGCGACAGCGCCACGCAGAGTGCCTCCCTGCCACGGCGCCGATTGAGCGATCGCCAAGTGCCCGCCGAACACACTGATGCCCAGCGCGCCGATCAGCACCAGGCCCGGCTCCAACCGGCCGCGCGACCAGCGGGCACATAACAGGGAGCCCAGACCGATGCCGACCGAAAAAACCGCCAGCAAGAGGGTCACGACATGCTCGTCCCCACCCAGGATACCGCGCGTAAAGCTCGGCAATTGGGTGAGATAGGTGGCGCCGAGCAGCCAGAACCACGAGACGCCGAAAATCGCGATCCCGACCGATCGCTCCCGCACGGTCAGGCGGGCCAGCCGCAGCATCTCCGGTAGCGGGTTCCAGTCGACGCGCAGGCTCGGCATGACCGGCGGCAACGTCGGAATGGCACGGCTGGTGAGATAGCCCAGCACGGCGATCGCCACCATAACGACACCCACCCGCACCGGCCCGCCCGCCCCGGCAACCAGCACCGCGCCGGTGATGGTCCCCAGCAAGATCGCCAGAAACGTCGCCATCTCGATCAGCGCATTCGCCTCGACCAGCTCGTCGTCGCGCAGAGCCTGGGGCAGCAGGCTGAATTTGACCGGCCCGAAGAAGGCCGCTTGGACGCCGGCCAGGAAGAGCACGACGACGGCGATGGCCATCGCATGCCACGCCAGGGCGACCGCCCCCAGCGCCATGATCGCGACCTCGGACAGTTTCAGCCAGCGGATCAACCGCGCCTTGGGCATGCGTTCGGCCACCTGCCCCGCCGTCGCCGAGGCGAAAAAGAATGGCAGGATAAACGCGCCGGCGCAGAGATTGACCAAAAGGTCAGGGGCGGCCGAGCTGAACACGATCAACAGGATGACCGCGTTTTTGAAGACATTGTCGTTGAACGCCGCGATCGCCTGGGTCAGGAAATACGGCAGGAATCGCCGATCGGTCAGCAGCCGCTTCCTCTCCGGCATTCTCACACTCCCCTGACAACACCGCGTCGGACCCGATCGGCATCCAAACCTTGCGGCCGGACGCTCCGCCCGGCCATAGTGCGGCATATCCCTACCCGTCCAAGGACCTGTTCGCCATGCCGTTGATCGACGAGACCGCCCGAGGCGTCTACATAATCTCCGCCACGCCTTTCACCGATACCGGGGACATCGACTGGCCGTCGACCGACCGGCTGATGGACAGTTACCTGGAGGCCGGCGTCGACGGCATTACCATCCTGGGTATCCTGGGCGAGGCGCCGAAGCTCAGCGGCGAGGAAACCAACGCCTTTGCCAAACGGGTGCTCGATCGCATCGACGGCCGCGTGCCGGTCATCGTCGGCGTCAGCAATCCGGGCCTGGGACAATTGGGCGATCTCGCCCGCCGGGTCATGGCCATGGGTGCCGGTGGCGTCATGGTGGCGCCGATCCCCGGCCTGCGGACCGAGGAGCAGATCTACGGCTATTTTGCCGCCGTCGCGCGCGAGTTGGGCGAGATTCCGGTGGTGCTGCAGGATTACCCGCAGACCACCCAGGTCTATATGTCGCCGACCCTGGTCAATCGGATGTTCCATGATTTCCCCAGCTTCAAGATAATGAAGCACGAGGAGTCGCCGGGCCTGCGCAAGGTCTCCGCGCTGCGGCGCGACGAGGCGGCGGGCAACCGTCGCCGGGTGTCGATCCTGGTCGGCAATGGCGGGCTGCACCTGCCGCAGGAACTGCGTCGCGGCGTCGATGGCGCCAATACCGGCTTCGCGTTCCCGGAAATGCTGGTCGAGGTCGTCCGCCGTTTCCAGGCCGGCGATCCGGAAGGGGCGGAGGATCTGTTCGATCTCTATCTGCCTGTTATCCGCCACGAGCAGCAGCTCGGCCTCGGCCTTGCCATCCGCAAGGAGACGCTGCGGCGGCGCGGCATCATCGCCTCGGCCAAGGTCCGCGCGCCCGGCCCAGCGCTCGATGCCGACGATCATGCCGAGCTTACGGCTCTGCTCGACCGGCTGGAGCGGGCCAAGCGCGCTCGGCTCTGAACCCCCGGCGACGAAGCATCTGACAACAAAGAATAAGGACGCCATCATGGATCTGGGATTGACCGGCAAGCGGGCATTGGTGATGGGCGGCGGTCGCGGCATCGGTCGCGGCATCGCCCAGGCTCTGGCGGCGGAGGGTGCCTCCGTCGCCCTGGTCTCGCGCAACCAGGCCGCCTTGGACGCGGCCGCCGCCGAAATCGGCCGGGGCGCCCCTGCGAGCACGATCGTCGGTGTCGCCGGCGATCTCGGCACCGCCGGATCGATCGAGACCGCTTTTCAAGACGTGGTGGCGAAGCTCGGCGGCGTCGATATCCTGATCAATAATTCGGGTGGGCCGCCGCCGAGCGGTGCCGCGGGGATCGACCCCGCGCTCTGGCGCAAGCAGTTCGAAGCCATGGTGCTGTCGATCATCGGCCTCACCGACCTCGCCCTGCCCGCCATGCGCGCCCGGAAATGGGGCCGCGTCCTGACCGTTGCCTCCTCCGGCGTCATCCAGCCGATCCCGACCATCGGCATGTCCAATACCCTGCGCTCGGCGCTGGTCGGCTGGTCGAAGACTCTCGCGGGCGAGGTCGCCGGCGACGGCGTCACGGTCAACATGCTGCTGCCGGGCCGCATCCACACCGAGCGGGTGGAAGAGCTGGACCGAGTCGTCGCCGATCGCCAGAAGAAATCCGTCGAGCAGGTCGCCGAGGAAGCCAGAGGGACCATCCCGGTCGGCCGTTACGGCACGATCGAGGAATTCGGCGCGGTAGCGGCGTTTCTGGCATCGACCAAGGCCGGCTATGTCACCGGCTCGCTGATCCGCATCGATGGCGGCGCGATACGGTCGATCTAGCCCGGCGATCCAACCCCGTCGCCGAGTTCGTCCAAAAGCCCGAGTCGTCACTCATTCCCGAAAGGTTGATGAAAGCTTAAGCGCCTTAGCATCCCCCCATCGAGCTGCGGGCTGGAACCGCGGTCAGCGTGATTGTCCCCACATCCGACCGTCTTCATGAGGCGCCGGCCCAGGGGAGCAATGGGTATGAGAGGGGGGATACTGTGCTTAAGAAGTTTACTGCATCATTGCTCATCGGGACGGCGATCATCGCCTTGGGCTGCGGCCCGGCTTCGGCAAGCGACGTCGACGATCTAAAGGCGGAAATCGCCTTGCTGCGCGCGCGCCTCGATCAATTGGAACGCAAACAATCGGCCGTCGCGGCCTCCCAGGCCAAGGGAACGGCGGCGGCCAGCCAGGCGGCGGCTTCGGCGGCGAAAGCTCAGGCCGCGGCTGACGATGCTCAGGCGAAAACTCAGGCTCAGGCCCAAGCCCTGGCGCAGGCACAAGCGAAGACCGCGGCACAGCCGACGACCATCACGGCCCAGGCCGCCGCCCAACCCACCGCAACCGGGTTCCTGCCCGGCCCGGTCGACGATCTCAAGAAGGGCGAGCCGGTACGAATTCTCGAGACCTCCGGCACCAGCGTTTCCCTTTACGGCTTGCTGGAAGCCACGATCAGCACGATCAGCAACTCCGACACAAAGGGCGATCGGACCACTGGGTATCAGGTGTCCTGGTTCAGCGGCAATCGCTGGGGCATCGACGGTCGGCAGACGTTGGATGCCGACAGCAAGCTCGAGATCATCGGCAAGTTGGAAAGCGAGTTCGAACTGCCGACGGGCAGCATGGATACAGCCGGCGTGCTGTTCAACCGCGATGCCTGGCTCGGCTTCCAAAGCCCGACTTACGGCAAACTCACCTTCGGCCGGCAGAACACCCTGCCCCGCGACTTCTCGCAGATCTACGGCGATCCCTATGGCACAGCCAACGTGACGTTGAACGAAGGCGGCTATACCAACGTCAACAACTTCAAGCAGTTGATCTTCTACTCGGGCGGCGGAAAGAATGGCGATACCCGTTACGATAACGGCATCGTCTACAAGAAGGCATTCGACGACGGCCTCACGCTCGGCGCCGCCTATCGCCTGGGCGGCGTGGCCGGCGGTGGTCTCACGGTCGGCAGCGCGCAGGCGGCGGCACTTGCCTATAACGCCGGTGATTTCAACGCGTCGGTTTTCTACAACCACTCCGACGAACAGTCCGGAACCACGAAAACCGGCAAGAGCCACCAATCCGTCGGCATCGGCGGCAATTATCAGCTGGGCCTCTTTCGTTTGGATGCCGGTTACCTCTTCTACACTGCGGATCAGGGCGTGATCGGCACCAGAAGCGACAATGCCTTCACCACCTCGGTCAAATTCGCCCCGGCGGGCAAGTTCGACTACGAACTCGGCTATCAGATCATGATGGCGCACAACGCCGGCTATAACAGCAGCGGCTATACCTTCAACGCCTATCAGGACGCCTCCGGCGCGACCAAAGCCGGCAGCGGCAACAAACAGACGGTCTATGGCTCGGTATTTTACCGGCCGGTCAAGAACACCGACATCTACATCGCCGGCGATTACATGAAGCTGGATGGTGGCTACCGCGCGAGCCAGTCCAACGGCTTCATGTCCCAGGTCGAATTCGCGACCGGCGTTCGCTGGAAGTTCTAGGCCATCCTGGCACCGCTTCCATGTGAGCCCCCGGGCTCTCTAGGAGCGGTGCCGGACCTATCACGCCACCAGATCTATCGCGCCAAGCGAATCGGCGCCGACCAACAAGTCCAAAGGTCCCATCATGAGCACCACGACGAGTGTGTCGACCCCGAAGCGCAGCGATTTCTGGCCCTATGGCTGGTGGCGGATCGTCGATTACAGGATCGGTATCATCCCCCTGCCGATCTTCGTCATCTTGCTGGGTTTGATCTCCGCCTTCGTCGTCACCGGCAAGGTGCCGTCGGATATCCTGATGGCAACGGTCCTGCTGGCCATGGGCGGCTTCACCTGCGCCGAAATCGGCAAGCGCCTCCCCTTCATCCGGCATATCGGCGCCGCCGCGATCTTCGCGACGTTCATTCCGTCGTATCTGGCCTTCCACCACTTTCTGCCGGATTCGATCCTCGCCTCGGTGACCGACTTCACCAAGGTCAGCAACTTTCTGTACCTGTTCATCGCCTCGATCATCGTCGGCAGCATTCTGGGGATGGACCGCACGGTTCTGATCGCGGGGTTCGTGAAGATTTTCATCCCCCTGGCGCTCGGATCGGTGGTCGCGGCCCTGGTCGGCACGCTGGTCGGAACCGCCTTTGGTCTCGGGTCCTATCACACCTTCTTCTTCATCGTCGTCCCGATCATGGCCGGGGGTGTCGGCGAAGGGGCGATACCCCTCTCGATCGGGTATTCGGAAATCCTGCATCAGGGGCAAGGCGATGTTTTCGCCATGGTCCTGCCGCCGGTGATGCTGGGCAGCCTGACCGCCATCCTCTTTGCCGGGACGCTTAACTTCGTCGGCAAACGGTACCCGTCGCTGACCGGCGAAGGCCGCCTGCAGGAAGGCGCCGGCGACGGGATCGAACCCGGCGAGGAAGTCGCCACCACCCTGCCCGATGTCGCCACGATCGCGGCGGCCGGCGTGACCGCCGTGACGCTCTATCTCATAGGCGTCATGTCGCAGCGCCTGTTCGGGTTTCCGGCACCGGTGTCGATGCTGGTGCTGGCCGTGGTGTTGAAGCTCACCAAGCTCGCCTCACCCAGCCTCCAGCAGGGCGCCTTCGTGCTCTATCGCTTCTTCCAGACCGCCGTGACCTACCCGCTGCTGTTCGCGATCGGCGTCACCTTAACGCCATGGGACAAGCTGGTCGCGGCATTCACGGTGCCATATTTGGTGACGATCATCTCCACCGTCGCGGCTCTCATGGCCACCGGCTTCGTGGTCGCCCGCATGCTCAAGATGTATCCGATCGACGTGGCGATCGTGAATGCGTGTCACAGTGGGCAAGGCGGTACCGGCGACGTGGCCATCCTCAGCGCCGCCAATCGCATGCAACTGATGCCCTTCGCCCAGATCGCGACGCGCATCGGCGGGGCGATCACCGTGACCCTGTCATTGATCGTCCTGTCGCAACTTCGGTAGAGGCTAGGGCGGAAAGATCACGGTCGCGGCGAGACCGCGGCCGCTTCGCCCCGTCGCCAGATGGAGAGAGGCACCGTGTAGTCTGGCGATATCGTTGACGATCGCCAGACCCAGCCCGGAGCCTTCTCCCGCGGTTCCGGGAACCCGGTAAAACCGCTCCAATACCCGGGCATGGTCGCTCGCCGGAATTCCAATACCGTCATCCTCGACCGTGACGAATGTCGCCCCCTTCGACACGGTCACGCGCATGGTGACGATACCGTGCGGGCCGACATACCGGATGGCATTGTCGAGCAGGTTGCCGAACATCTCCCGCAACAGCAGTGGATTGGCGGTAACGACCAGCGGCGGCGGATCGCTGTCGAGCCCCAGATCGACGTTTTTGTCGAGTGCCCGAGGCACCCATTCGGCGACCAGGTCCGATGTGAAGTCGACCAGATCGACGGGCTCGAACCGGGACACATCGTTGGCGCCTGGATCCGCTTGCGCCAGCAAAAGCAGTTGATTGGTGAGGTGCGTCGCGCTTCGCACGCTGCGCAGGATTTGGGTGAGACTATCGCGGGAAGCCGCCGGTATCGTGCCCCGCAGCAAGAGTTCGACATGCGTCTGGACGGCGGCGAGCGGCGTGCGCAGTTGATGCGACGCATCGGCGATGAAGCGCTCCATGCCAACCATCGAGCGGCGGAGCCGAACGATGAGATGGTTGATGGCTTCGGCCAGCAGCCGCACCTCGCGCGGGCCGGATAGAAACCCGACCGGCTGCAACGCGCGCGGATCACGGCCGGCCAGCGCCAGCTCCAACTGGCGCAGCGACCTCAAGCCGTGGCCGACCACGAACCAGACGACCAGCGGCGCGAACATGACGAGTACCGCCAGGAACACCACGGTGATCGTCAGGATCCGCCCCTCCAGCACCGATCGCTTGATCAGGGTCTCGCCGACTTGGACGATGACGATGCCGGCGCCGGGCGAACCGAAGATGCGACGCCTCAGCGCGACCTGGCGAATCCGCTCACCCCGATAGGCGGAATCGAAGAACTGCACCACGTCGATCGACGCGGTGGCCGGCGGATTGGGCAGGTCGGGATAGCCGGTGATCGCGGTACCGGACGAATCGGTGACCTTGTAATAGACGCGATCCTGCGAATCGCTGTCGAGCATTTCCAGGGCGACATGCGGCAGGTCAACCCCCAGTTCGCCATCGATCATGCCGATGCGCTCGGCGATGGCGAGCGCCGAGCCATGGAGCGAATTGTCGTAAGCGGCGGCGACGGCACTCGTGGCCTGGACATAGCTGAACAGACCCATGGTGATGGTCAGGCAGATGATCGGTCCCATGAGCCACAGAACGAGCTGGCCACGCAGGCCCGCCGGCCCCAGCCTCATGCTGTCCCGGACCTCATGCGGTCCCCGGCCTCATGCGGTTTCCAGCAGATAACCCAGGCCGCGAATCGTTCGGATTCGGACCGGCCCCGGATCCAACCGGCGACGCAATCGGCAGATATAGATCTCGACGGCATTCGGTCCGACATCATCCTCCACGGACCAAAGCTGGTTGAGCAGCCGCTCCTTGCGGACCACCTGCCCGGCCCGCAGCGCCAAGACCTCCAGCAGGCAGAATTCCCGGCGTGGCAGGCGCAACGGAACGCCATCGAGGTCGGCTTGGCGGCTGATCGTATCGAGGCTCAAGGGCCCGACGGTCAGGCGGCTGCTCGTCGCATGGCCGCGGCGCACCAGAGCGCGGGTGCGGGCTTCCAGCTCCTCGATCGCGAAGGGTTTGGTCAGATAATCATCCGCGCCGAAATCGAGGCCGTTGACGCGATCCTGGACCGTATCGCGCGCCGTCAGGATCAACACCGGCGACTTGCCCCGTCGGGCGCGGAACCGTTTCAGGACGGTGATCCCGTCCATGTCGGGCAGGCCCAGATCCAGCACGACGACATCGAATTCGGCGGCGGTCAGCAGGTCGTCGGCGGCGGTGCCGGTGGTCACCCAATCGACGGCGAAACCGGATTGCTCGAGCGACGCCAGCAATCCCCGGGCGAGCGGCTCATGATCCTCAACCAATAAGCAGCGCATGATGTCCCTGGATCGCCCCTTCCCTGTCCGCCGCCGATCGGCACGCGGCCGGTCCGCCGATCATGTCGTTCTTCGCACGATCAGCCAAACCATGTTACGATTATGAAACTGAACGTTGCGGGACCCTGGCGCGTCGGGCAACAAAATAGTTCGACGCTCCGCAGAGGGCGCGAGGACGATAAGACGGGCGGGACGGCTATGACGAAGATCTGGGTCGCGATATTCGCCGTTATCTTCTCATGGACTGCGATCGCGGCCGCCGAAAGCTTGCCCGCCCCGAGCTTGCCCGACGACTATCCCTCGAATTACGGCGGCATGGTCGCCGCCGCCACGGCCGAGCAAAAAATCGTCGTCTACGCGACGACCGAGCGACTGGCGGCTAATCCGCTGATCGCCGATTTCGAGGCGCGTTTCCCCGGCATCAAGGTCGATTACCGCATGCTGTTGAGCGGCGACATCTATGACCGCGTCGTCGCCGAAACGCCCAGCGGCAAGACCGCGGATGTGGTCTGGAGCTCCGCCATGGACCTGCAGATGAAACTGCAAAACGATGGCTACGCCGCCAACTACCCGTCACCCGAAGCCGATGATCTGCCGCCCTGGGCGGTCTGGCACAACGAAGCCTATGGGGTCACCTTCGAGCCGATCGTCTTCGCCTACAACAAAAACCTGGTTCCCCCCTCGGACGTGCCCCAGACGCATGCCGACCTGATCAGGTTGCTGGATACCGAGGCCGAAAAATACAAGGGCAGGCTCAGTACCTACGATCCGGAACGCAGCAATGTCGGCTTTTTATTCATCACGCAGGACGCGCTGAAGTCGGAGCGGATTTGGGACTTGGTCATCGCGGCCGGCCAAAGCGGCGTTCGTCTCTACGCCCATTCGGAATTAATGCTCGATCGCATCGTCGCCGGCGATTCATTCATCGGTTTCAATGTGATCGGGTCTTATGCCCTGTCCCGGATCAAGGACGACCCACAGCTCGGCATCGTGTTTCCCAGCGATTATACGCAAGTGATGTCGCGGATCGCGTTCATTCCCAAGGCGGCCGTCCACCCCAACGCGGCTCGGGTCTTCTTGGATTATCTGCTGTCGCAATCCGGGCAGTCGGTGATGGCCAATCAGTCCGGCCTGTTCCCGATCCGCGACGATGTCGAGGGCGAGGCTACCTTACGGGGCCTCACCGCTCGCCTCGGCCTCGCCTTGGCGCCGATCCGCGTCGGACCGGGCCTCATGGTCTATCTCGACCAGGCGAAGCAGCGCAGCTTCCTCAAGAAATGGCGGCAGTCGCTCGACGGGCGATAAACCGGGGGTGATTAACCTGGGGCGATGAACCTGGGGGCTCTGGCCGATCCGAGATCAGGCCCCTTCAACAGGCGCGTGGCAGACCGCTTCGATGTTGTGGCCATCGGGGTCGAGCACGAAGGCGCCGTAGTACGCCGGATGATACTGCGGACGCAGCCCCGGCGCTCCATGGTCGCGGCCGCCGGCGGCGATGGCGGCGGCATGGAACGCATCGACGATCGACCGGTTGGGCGCCGCGAAGGCGATATGCACGCCGACCGGCACCGCATCACCCCGTGCCACCCAGAGAAATCCCTTTTTGTCAGTACCGTAGCCGGCAAAATCGGAGCTGTCGGAGGCAAACCGCTCGATGCCGAGCGGCTTCAACGCCTGGTCATAAAACGCCTTCGAGCGCACCAAATCCGTAACCCCGATCATGACATGATCCAGCATAGTCTCTCCTTGCTCTCAGATCTTTTCCGGCTCGCATATTACGTCGAATTTGACCAGCGTCGTCATACCGAAGGTATTGCTGATCGCGACGTCGGCCGCGTCCCGCCCCCGCGCCATCAGCACCCGGCCGATCCGCGGCGCGTTGTTGCGCGGGTCGAAGGTCTGCCAGGTACCGCCGACATAGGCCTCGAACCAGGCGGCGAAATCCATCGTCGCGTAAGGCGGCGGCAATCCCACATCGCTGATATAGCCGGTGCAATAGCGCGCAGGGATATTCATCGCCCGACAAAGGGTGACCGCCAGATGGGCGAAATCGCGGCACACGCCGCGGCGCTCCTGATAGGCCTCCCAGGCAGTCTTGGTCGGCCGCGCATGCTCGTAGCCAAAGCTGATGTGTCGATGAACGAAATCACAGATCGCCTGCACGCGATCCCGGCCCAGCGGCGACTGGCCGAACAGCTGCCAGGCGATATTGGACAACAGATCCGTCTCGCAATATCGGCTGCCCAGGAGGAAGACCAGACATTCCTCCGGGAGATCCTGCACCGCATGCTGCTCGCCCGATGACGGTCTCTCCTCGAACCGATCGGAAATCTCCAGCAAGGCCGATGTCGAGATGGCGATACGCCCCTGCGGCGCCATGAGGCGACTGCACAGATTGCCGAAGCCATCGCGATATTTCGTGATCGGCAGCGGCGGATCGGTTCTCAGCACATCCGGCTTCAGCATGTCGGCCGCCCGCGAATAATGCGTGTTCAGCATCAACATCATCGGCGTCGGTTGCGGGCAGTCGTAGATCAGGTCGTAGCCGACACGGAGCTTCATCTTGGCGGGACCTTTTATCGTCGCTATACGGCGCGGGACGGTCGGCCGAAAGCAAGCCCTGCAACAGTCACGCCGTTCACGCCATCAACTCTGCCATCCTCAACAGCGCGATCGGCGGGTCGTTCCGCCCCCTAGGATGTCGCCGTCTCCGACGCGGCGCGGCGCGCCCGGTCCAGGACGGCGAGCCGCGTCTGGTAGACGGCCCCCGATGCGGCGCCGGTCTCCACCGCGGCCATCGGCGGGATCGTGGCGCGGTAGTGGCATGCAACGGTATGCCCGCCACCGCCGTCGGCCTCGAACACCGGATCGAGCGTCGGCTCCTCGTGTCGGCACAATTCCTGGACGAATGGACAACGGGTGTGGAAGCGGCAGCCCGAGGGCGGGTTCAATGGACTGGGCACATCGCCTTCGAGCAGCAACCGATGACGATCCAAGGTCGGATCTGGCACCGGAATCGCCTGGAGCAGCGCCTGGGTATAGGGGTGCCGAGGATTGGCGTAGAGCGTGTCCTTGTCGGCGAGTTCGACGATCTTGCCCAGATACATGACCGCGACCCGATCGCCGATATGCTTCACGACCGCCAGATCATGGGCGATGAAGATATAGCTGAGGCCGAATTGTCGCTGCAGGTCCTGCAACAGGTTCAGCACCTGGGCCTGCACCGAGACGTCCAGCGCCGAGACCGGCTCGTCGCAGACGATCAGCCGGGGCTTCACCGCCAAGGCCCGGGCGATGCCGATGCGCTGGCGCTGTCCGCCGGAAAACTCATGCGGGTACCGATCCGCATGGGTGGCGCGCAGGCCCACCACCTCGAGCAGCTCGCGGACCCGGGCGGCGATCCCAGCGCCCGACGCGAGCCCGTGCAGCGCCACCGGCTCGGCGATGATCTCGCCCACGGTCATGCGCGGGTTGAGGCTGGCGAACGGGTCCTGGAAGATGATCTGCAGGTCCCGGCGCATCGACCGCAGTTGGTGCCGATCGAAGCCTCTGATGTCATTGTCGTCGAGATAGATCGCCCCGGCGGTCGCCTCGATCAGCCGCAACACCAACCGACCCATGGTGGATTTGCCGCAGCCGCTTTCGCCGACGACGGCCAGCGTCTCGCCTTCCGCCACGTCGAAGCTGAGACCGTCGACCGCCTTCACCGCCCCCAGCGCGTGGCGGCGCAGCATCCCCCCGGTTACCGGGAAATGCTTCACCAAATTCTCGACGCGCAACAGCGGGCGACCCCGCGACTTATGGTCGGACGCACTCATGCGGCGAGGCTTTCGACCGGGGCCTTCCAGCACGCCACGCGATGCGCCGGCGAGCCGCTTTGAAGGGGATCAAGGGGCGGTTGTTCGGCTCGGCACCGCGCATCGGCCAGCGGGCAGCGTGGCGCGAACCGGCAGCCGGCGGGCATGTGCCGCGGATCCGGCACCGACCCGCCGATCGCGGTCAGCCGGTCCTGCACCGCATCCAGCCTGGGCAGCGACCCGAGCAAGCCCAGCGTATAAGGGTGCTGAGGATCGGCGAACAACGCGCGGACCGGCGCCTGTTCGACGATCCGGCCGGCATACATCACCGCGACATCGTCGGCGAGTTCGGCGATCACCCCGAGATCGTGGGTGATCAGCAGGATCGCCGTGCCGGTCTCGTCGCGCAGCGTCTTCATGAGTTCCAGGATCTGCGCCTGGATGGTGACATCGAGCGCCGTCGTCGGTTCGTCCGCGATCAGCAATCGCGGCTCGCAGGCGAGTGCCATGGCGATCATCACCCGCTGGCGCATACCGCCGGACATCTGGTGCGGATACTCGTCGACCCGCCGTTCCGCCGATGGGATGCGCACCCGGCGCAACAGCTCGATGGTCCGCACGCGGGCCGCCGCCCGACCAAGACCCCGATGGCGGATCAGCCCCTCGGCGATCTGGTCGCCCACCGTGTAGACCGGATTGAGCGAGGTCATCGGCTCCTGAAAGATCATGGCGATGCGGTTGCCGCGGATTTCGCGCAGCGCCGCCGGCGACCGGGTCAACAGATCCTCGCCCTCGAACAGGATGCGGCCGCCGGCGATGCGGCCGGGCGGGTTCGGCACCAGCCCCATGATCGACAGCGATGTCACACTCTTGCCGCAGCCGGACTCGCCGACGATGCCGAGTGTGCGCCCCCGCTCGATCGAGAAGCTGACCCGATCGACCGCCCGGAAGCTGCCGCCCCGGCTCGTGAACACGGTCTCCAGATCCTCGACATCGAGCAGCGCCATGCGGCCAAGTCTCCCGGGTGAACGACGTATCCTTATCAGAGGCCGCGTCTTGCACAAGCCGGGCCGGCCGAATAAGGCAACCTCGACATTTGACTTGTTAGAAAAAATGACCGTCATGACCATGGTCATGATGACTATTTCAGAGACAAAATATGCAGATGTCCATCGCGCGCGCTAAAGCCGAGTTCGCAGCGCTTGTTGCTCAAGCGGAGTCGGACCAGGAAGTCGTCATCACCCGCAACGGCCGACCGGTGGCACGGATGGTGCCGCTCGCCGCCTCAGGGAAAGTCACTTATGGCGATCTGCGTGGTTTGAAGCTTCCGGATGATCTGTCCCTACCACAGGATGCGCTCGACGCGTTCTATTCGACCGACAAGCCGTGACACCTTCCCTTCTCATAGACACCCATCTGATCATTTGGATACGTGTCGGAGGCCCGCCAGATAAGTAACGCGGGTAAAACCACCACGCCACTCGCGCGCCAGTTGACTCTTCCCCACCCTCCGCACCATCCTGCGGCACCCATGATCGCGTCTTCTCCCCTCAATCCTTCGGAACGGCTCGACTGGCTGCGGTTGATCCGTACCGAGCATGTAGGGCCGGTCACGTTCTACCAACTGCTCGGACGCTTCGGCAGCGCCGCCGCGGCCCTCCAGGCCCTGCCCGATCTGGCTCGGCGGGGTGGCCGGCGGGCGGCGATCGCCGTGGCGTCGCGTGCCGTGGCGGAGCAGGAGCTGGCGGCCCTCGACAAGGTCGGTGCCACGCTGTTGGCCTGGGGCGAGCCCGGTTATCCCGTGGCGCTGGCGGCCCTCGACGACGCGCCGCCGCTGATCTCGGTGCGCGGTCGGGTCGACCTGCTGCGCCGCCGAGGCATCGGCGTGGTCGGTGCCCGCAACGCGTCGGCCAGCGCCCAGCGCTTCGCCCGGGAGATCGCCTACGACCTCGGCCGCGCGGGGCTGCTGGTGACCTCCGGCCTGGCGCGCGGCGTCGACGCGGCCGCCCATGGCGGGGCGCTGATGAGCGGCACGGCGGCGGTGGTCGCCGGCGGCGTCGACGTCATCTATCCGGAGGAAAACACTGCCCTCTATGGCGAGATCGTCGAGCACGGAGTCGTCATCGCCGAGCTACCGGTCGGCACCGTGCCCCAGGCGCGTCATTTCCCGCGCCGCAATCGCTTGATCTCTGGCATATCGGTCGGTGTGCTGGTGATCGAGGCGGCGCTGAAATCAGGCTCGCTGATCACCGCGCGGTTCGCCGCCGAGCAAGGGCGCGAGGTCTTCGCCGTCCCGGGCTCGCCACTCGACCCGCGCTGCCGGGGCACCAACGATCTGATCCGCCACGGGGCCACCCTGACCGAAAGCGCCACGGATATTCTGCAGGCACTCGAGCCCGGCATCGGCATGACCTTGGCCGAGCGGCCGGCCGCCCGGTTCCGGAGGAAAGACGTGGTTCAATCCGATGAAGAGGCCGATAGCGTGCCGGAGAAAGCCCGGAATTCGCTGATCGAGCGGCTCGGCCCGTCACCGGTTCCGGTTGACGAACTCGTGCGGCAGTGCCAAGTGTCCCCCGCGGTCGTGGCGACCATCCTGCTTGAGCTGGAATTGGCCGGGCGGCTCGACCGCCACCCCGGCAACAGGGTGTCCTTCAGTTGAGCTATGGGTCGCCGGCAATTCCGGAAGACAGAGGGTCGTCGGCCAACGCATGAACGTCGTCGTCGTCGAATCGCCTGCCAAGGCGAAAACCATCAACAAATATCTAGGTGACGAGTACACCGTCCTCGCCAGCTACGGCCATGTCCGCGACCTGCCGGCCAAGGACGGCTCGGTGCGGCCGGATGAAGACTTCGCCATGTCGTGGGAGGTCGATGACCGCGCCGAGAAGCGGCTGAAGGACATCGTCCAGGCGATGAAGTCCGCCGACAACCTGTTCCTGGCCACCGACCCGGATCGCGAAGGCGAGGCGATTTCCTGGCATGTCCGCGAGGAACTGAAACGGCGCAAGGCGCTGAACGGCGTCACCGTGAAGCGTGTGGTGTTCAACGAGGTCACCAAAACCGCGGTGCTGGAGGCGTTCCGCAACGCCCGCGAGCTGAATGACGAGCT
This sequence comes from Allostellaceae bacterium, assembly GCA_035555315.1. Taxonomy (GTDB): domain Bacteria; phylum Pseudomonadota; class Alphaproteobacteria; order ATCC43930; family CGMCC-115725; genus DATMGU01. Next base: position 88,098 of record DATMGU010000010.1, on the reverse strand, counting down.
GGTCGACGCCTATATGGCGCGCCGCGCGCTGGATTATCTGGTCGGCTTCACCCTGTCGCCGGTGCTGTGGCGCAAGCTGCCGGGCAGCCGGTCCGCCGGCCGAGTTCAGTCGGTGGCGCTGCGCCTGATCTGCGAACGCGAGGCGGAGATCGAGATCTTCAAGCCGCGTGAATACTGGACCGTCGAAGCCGATTTCAAGACCGCCGCGGGTGCGATATTCGCCGCCCGCCTCAGCCAGCTGGACGGCAAGCGGCTGGATAAATTCGATCTCGCCACCCAGGCGGCGGCCGCCGCTGCCGTGGCACAGATCGAGGCCGAACCCCAATTCGACGTCCTGAAGGTCGAGCGCAAGCAAAGCCGCCGGCATCCGCAACCGCCCTTCACCACCTCGACCCTGCAGCAGGAAGCATCCCGCAAGCTGGGCCTCGGCGCCAGCCGTACCATGCAGGTGGCGCAACGGCTCTACGAGGGTATCGAACTCGGCGGCGAGACCGTCGGCCTCATCACCTATATGCGAACCGATGGCGTGGCGCTGTCCGCCGACGCGGTGACCGCGACGCGCGGGCTGATCGCCGACGAATTCGGCGCCAATTATCACCCCGCCGCCCCGCGCCAATACAAGGTGGTCGCCAAGAACGCCCAAGAGGCGCATGAGGCGATCCGACCGACCGACGTCACCCGCCACCCGGCGGAACTGGCCGGGTTCCTTGATGCCGATCAATTGCGGCTCTACGAGCTGATCTGGAAGCGCACCATCGCCAGCCAGATGGAATCCGCCGTGCTCGATCAGGTCGCGGTCGATATCGCCGCGCAAAACAGCCGCTTGCAGTTCCGGGCGAATGGCTCGGTCATCGTGTTCGACGGCTTCCTCAAGCTCTACCAGGAAGGCCGCGACGACGACGAGGACGAGGAGAACCGACGTCTGCCGCCGATGGCCGAGCGCGATGCGCTGACCCGCCTCGCCATCCGGCCCGACCAGCACTTCACCCAGCCGCCGCCGCGTTTCACCGAGGCGAGCCTGGTGAAGCGGTTGGAGGAGCTGGGCATCGGTCGGCCGTCGACCTATGCCTCGATCATCCAGGTGCTGCAGGACCGCACCTATGTCGTCCTCGATAAAAAGCGCTTCGTGCCCGAGGATCGCGGCCGGCTGGTGACCGCGTTCCTGCAGAGCTTCTTCGAGCGCTATGTGCAGTATTCCTTCACCGCCGATTTGGAGAACCAGCTCGACGAGATTTCCGGCGGGCGGGCCGATTGGAAAGAAGTACTGCGGAAGTTCTGGGCCGAGTTCAACACGGCGATCGCCGGCACCAAGGACCTCACGATCACCCAGGTGCTGAATGCGCTGGACGAAGATCTGGGCCGGCATTTCTTCCCCGAGGAAATCGCCGGCGAGGTGCGCGCGCGTGATCCGCGGCTCTGCCCGGTTTGCAATGCCGGTCGCCTCAGCCTGAAGCTCGGCAAGTTCGGCGCCTTCATCGGCTGCTCGAACTATCCGGAATGCCGCTTCACCCGTCCGCTCGGCATGGAGCCCGGTCAGGGCGAGGCTGGGGAGCCGACCGAGGCTGGACCGCGCGTACTGGGCGCCGATCCGGCGACCTCGCTGCAGGTCAGCCTGCGCAAGGGTCCCTACGGCACCTATGTCCAGCTCGGCGACGCCGATGGCGAAGCCAAGCCCAAACGGGTATCGCTGCCGCGCGGCCTGAAGGCCGCCGATATCGATCTGGATACGGCCCTCAAGCTGCTGGCGCTGCCCCGCGATATCGGCACCCACCCGGCCACCGGCGAGCCGATCCTCGCCGGCATCGGCCGGTTCGGTCCCTATATCAAGCTGGGCAACACCTATAAATCGCTGCAAGCCGATGACGATGTGCTGTCGATCGGCATCAACCGGGCCGTCAGCCTGCTGGCCGAACCCTCCAAGGGATCACGCGGCGCTCCGACCCCGTTGCGCGTGGTCGGCCCGCACCCGGCCGATGAAGCGCCGATCGGCTTGTTCAAGGGCCGCTATGGACCCTATGTCAGCCATGACGGCGTGATCGCCTCGCTGCCCAGGGGGGCCGATCCGGAGACCTTCCCGCTCGACCAGGCGGTGGCCTTGCTCGAGGCGCAGAAGCTGAAAAACCCGGGCAAGACGCGCGGCAAGGCCAAAGCCGCCAAATCTAAGCCGGCCGCTAAATCAAAGAGCGGGGCCAAACCAAAGACCACGGCGAAAGCCGAGGCTGGCGAGAAACCCCAGACCATGACAAAGCCCAAAGCCGCGACGAAACCAAAGACCGGGGCGAAGCCGAAGACCGCGAAGGCCAAGCCCGCCACGGTGACGGCGCTGCACCCGGCCGTCGAACCGCCACCGCCCGAGCCGCCCAAGCCGACCCTGCGCAAGGCCGCCAGCGTGGGCCGCCGCTATCAGCCCGACTGACCGGACGGTGCGGACCCGACGTCCAACCAAAGGTGCCAAGCGGCCGCCGCGCGGCATGCCGACCCGCCAGGAAATCATCGCCTTCATCGAAGCGAGCCCGACGCCGGTCGGCAAGCGCGACATCGTGCGCGCCTTCAAGGTCGGGCCGGCCGACCGGGTCGCGTTGAAGGGCGTGATTAAGGATATCGAACGGAGCGGGACGGTGATTCGCGAGGAGCATCGTCGGTTGGCGCCGCTCATTCCAGCGGTAACGGTCGTCCCCGTGGTCGATGAGACCGCCCCGCCCGATGTGGTGGTGCCCCCTGCCCCAGCCCTGCCGATCGGGGAAGCTGTCGCCGACCTGCCGCCGATCGCGGTGGTCGAAGCGACCGGCCTCGACCAAGACGGCGACATGCTGGCGCGGCTGGTCGGCAACTCGCCGATCGAGCCGCCGCCGGCGATCCGATTGATCAGCGGGGTGGTTGGCAGCATCGCATTGGCGGCCGGCGAGCGCGCGGTCGCCCGCATCGTCCGTCTCGATGATGGCACCTACGCCGCCACGGTGATCCGCCGGGTCGCCAGCGCCGGCGAGAAGGTGCTGGGCATATTTCATCCAGGCCGCGATGGCGGCCGGATCGTGCCGACCGATCGGCGCCAAAAGACCGAGTATCGGGTCAAAGCCGAGGACGCTCTCGACGCGCTCGAAGGCGAGCTGGTGCTGGCCGAAATGGCGTCAGGCGGACGTCTGGGCCTGCCGCGCGTCAAGGTGGTGGAGCGTCTGGGCAGCTTCGATGCGCCGGGCGCTATCAGCCTGCTGGCGATCCACGCCAACGATATTCCGACGCGGTTCTCGCCGGCGGCGATCGCCGAGGCGGAAGCCGCCCAGCCGGTCCAGCTCGGCCGCCGGACGGATCTGCGCGACGTGCCGCTGGTCACCATCGACGGCGCCGATGCCCGGGATTTCGACGACGCCGTTTGGGCCGAGGCCGATCCGAATCCGGAGAACCCCGGCGGCTGGCACCTGCTGGTCGCGATCGCCGATGTCTCCTGGTATGTCCGGCCCGGATCGGCGCTGGATCGCGACGCGCGCGAGCGCGGCAATTCGGTGTATTTCCCGGACCGGGTCGTGCCGATGCTGCCGGAGGCGCTGTCGAACGAACTCTGCTCCCTGAAGCCGTCGGTCGAGCGCGCCTGCATGGCGATCCACCTTTGGTTCGACGCCGCCGGCACCAAGCTGCGCCACCAGGTCGTTCGCGGCGTCATGCGCTCGACCGCGCGGCTGACCTATGAACGGGCCCAGGCGGCGTTCGACGGCCAGCCGGATGCCGAGACGGCGCCGCTGGTCGAACCGGTGCTGCGCCCGCTCTATGGCGTCTATGCCGCCCTGGACCAGGCGCGGCGGCGGCGCGGTGCGCTGGAGCTCGACCTGCCGGAGCGGCGCGTGATCATCGACGCGGCCGGCCAGGTCGCCGGGATCGAGCCACGCGCCCGCCTGGATAGCCATAAGCTGATCGAGGAATGCATGATCGCGGCGAATGTCGCCGCCGCCGAAACTCTGGAGGGGCTGCATCGTCCCTGCATGTACCGGGTGCACGACAAACCGGATCCGGCCAAACTCGAATCCTTGCGCGAGTTCCTCGACAGCCTGGAGATCGCCGATCTAAAGCTGTCCAAGGGCCAGGGTGCGACACCCCAGCAGTTCAACCGTCTGCTGTTGGGGGCGAAGGACCGGCCGGAGGCTTCCCTGATCAACGATCTGGTCCTGCGCAGCCAGGCACAGGCGGTCTATGCGCCGGATAATATTGGGCATTTCGGGCTGGGCCTGCGCCGCTACGCGCATTTCACCTCGCCGATCCGGCGCTATGCCGATCTCCTGGTGCATCGGGCACTGGTCGCCGGTCTCGACCTTGGCGAAGGCGGTCTGGCACCGGTCGAGCCTGAGGTCTTCGCCGAGACCGGCCTGCACCTCTCACGCACCGAACGACGCGCCGCCGCCGCCGAGCGAATGGCGGTGGATCGCTTCACGGTGGCTTTCATGGCCGACCGTGTCGGTGCCGAGTTTCGGGGTCGGGTCAATGGCGTGACGCGGGCCGGCTTGTTCGTGACCTTGGCCGATACCGGCGCCGACGGTCTGGTCCCGATGCGTCGGCTGCCGGGCGATTATTACATCCACGAAGCCGAGCATCATCGCCTGGTCGGCCGCCGGTCAGGGCGGGTCTACCGGTTGGGCGACACGGTCGATGTGCGTTTGGCGGAGGCCGATCCGGTGACCGGCGGCCTGCTGTTCGACCTGATCGAAGGCGACGAGGCAAGCGGGACGCGGCCAGCCGCCAGTGCCACCCGGCTTACCGCCAGATTGAGCCGTGGCAAACCGGCGGCCCGTCCACCCGGCCGTCGTCGCCCTCGCAAGTAGATCGTTCTCCGCTCGATAGCGTCGGATCAGCACCCTAAGCCGATGAGTTAAGGGTTTATTGTCGCTTGCACGATGTAGTATTCGATGCTTGGTTCAGACGACCGACCGGTGATCGGAAGCGCGTTTCTCAAGGCGCTTCCGAAGCGGCGGGATTATGCTGCGATCAACCCTATGGAAACCTCGCCGATGTGTCGGTCAGTGACGGAATGCAGCATGGTTCGGAGGCACAAGGATCGGTTTCGCGTCACGCTCCGCTCGATGCTGCGACCGGACGGGCGCCGTCATGGCGATTGACCCGGTCGCCCGCCACGCGCCGATCCCCTCGGACCATATGACATCCGGCACGACGATCAGACGCAACCGTCCTGCCTGGATGGCCGTCAGGCTTGTGCTGTTTCTGCTGACCGCTTGCAGCACCGGCGGCGACGACACCCGTGGCGTCTCGGCGGACCCGTCCGGGCGTCTGTTTACCCGAACCTATGGCGAGATCAGCGAGTTTTATCTGGAGCCGATACCGGTCGAGACACTGGCCGTGGCCGGGTTGGAAAACCTGTCGACGCTGGACCCCAGTTTCACGGTCTCGGAGATCGGCCGTCAACTGGTGATCAGCGTCGACCAGACCGTGGTGGAACGGCTTCCCGCCCCCGCCCTCAATGACTATGCCGCCTGGGGCAAGGTCACCTCGGAAGTGCTGCGGATAGCCCGGCGGAGATCGCCGGAACTCGCCGGCCAGACCGATGAGGATCTGTACCGTCGTGTGTTCGACGGCATCCTGCCCAAGCTCGACCGCTTTTCCCGCTATGCGGGGGCCGACACGGCGCGCGATCAGCGGGCGGCGCGCGACGGCTTCGGCGGCATCGGCGTCACGCTGGATTACGCCGATAGCAAGGAGGCGCGCATCACCTCGGTGCTGCCCAACAGCCCGGCGACGGCCGCCGGCCTCCGGATCGATGACCGTTTGACCACGATCGACGGCGTTTCGATCAGCAGTTTGACCCAGGGCGATGTGGTGAAGCGCCTGCGCGGGCCGATCGACACCAAGGTGATGCTGGGCATCCTGCGCACCGGCAATCAGGCACCGCTTCAGGTCCAGATCACCCGTTCGCTGATCGTGACGCCAACCGTGCTTACCCAGCGTGAGGACGGCGTCGCGATCCTGCGCATCACGACCTTCAACCAGCACACCGCGGGATCGGTCACCGATGAGCTGCTGAAGGCGCGGCGCGAGATGGGATCGTCGTTGCACGGCATCGTGCTCGACCTGCGTGGCAACCCCGGTGGGCTGCTCGACCAGGCGGTCTTGGTGACCGGCGATTTCCTCAATTCGGGAACCGTGGTGACGACCCGGGGGCGCCATCCGCAAAGCGATCAGACCTATGATGCGACGGATCACGACCTATCCGGCGGCCTGCCCTTGGTGGTGCTGGTCAATGGCGGCTCCGCGTCGTCATCGGAAATCGTCGCGGCGGCGTTGCAGGATAACGGCCGCGCGGTGATCGTCGGCTCGACATCCTATGGCAAGGGTACGGTGCAAACCGTCTTGGGCCTGCCGAACGAGGGGGAGCTGACGCTGACCTGGGCCAAGCTGTTCACCCCGGCCGGGTATTTGTTGCACACCCACGGGGTGGTGCCGACATTCTGCACCAGCGGTCTCTCGGACGATGGCAAGGCGACCATGATCGCGATCGATCGCGGGACGCATCCGCGGACGCCGATCGAACTGCAATCGCGCGCGACGCTCAGCGACGCCCAATGGTCCGACCTGCGCAACAGCTGTCCGCAGCAAACCAAGGAACCGGCCGCCGATATCAAGGTCGCCAAGCGGTTGCTGGCGGATCCGACCCTCTATCGGGCGGCCCTCAACGCCCCGGCGATGGTCGCCGCCCGAAGCGCGATGCATGTCAACGCCGCCGCCCTGCGTTGACCGCATCCGCCGGACACCCAGCGCAAGGCCGGACTTGACACGCCGGTGCTTTTCACTAGGTTGCGCAGTCCCTTAAAACTCTAGCCGGAACCCGGCCATGGCCAAATCTAGCACTGTCCTGATCAAGCTCGTAAGCACCGCCGATACCGGCTTTTTCTACGTTACGAAAAAGAACCCGCGCGCCAAAACGGAAAAGATGGAACTCCGGAAGTATGATCCGGTCGTGCGTAAGCACGTCGCCTTCAAGGAAACGAAGATCAAGTAGCTGTCAGTGTGGAGGAGCCGCTTTTTAGAAGCGGCTCATTTGACGTTCGGAAATGCAGCTCGGTATGGAGCGGTAGCGTGGCTCGGCGTCAGGACACCAGAGCGCGACGCATCGTTTGCGATAAGGACGCGCCCGGGATCGACGGCGCCGGCAGACTCTCCACCGCCTTGCCGAAGACCCGCACGGTATTGCGACCGCCGTTCTTTGCGGCATAAAGCGCGTCGTCGACCTGCTTCAGCAGATCGGCCGGGCTGATCGGTGTTTCGGCCGTCGTGCCCGAAACACCCACCGATATCGTGACCACGATCTCGCCGACCGGATGCGAAATGGTGAACGGCTTTTCGTTGACGGTGCGGCATAGGCGCTCGGCGGTGGCGGTGGCGCTCGCAAGCGTGCTTTCCGGCATGACCACGACGAATTCCTCGCCGCCATAACGGGCGATCAGGTCAAAGCCGCGCACATTGCCGAGCGCCCGCTTGGCGATCTCGACCAGAACCTCGTCACCGACCGCATGGCCGTAGGTATCGTTGATCTTCTTGAAGTGATCGAGATCGAACATGATCACCGACAGGCCTTTTTGCGGACCCGAAACCCGACGCAGCAACGTATCGAGATGCGCCGTCAGATAGCGCCGGTTGTAGAGGCCGGTTAGATCGTCGGTCAGCGCCAGCGCCATGCCGCGCTTATAGTTGTGCAGTAGCTTCTCCTGCAGTCGCTTGCGCTTGATCTGGCCGCGTGCCCGGACGATCAACTCGTTCCGGTCGAGCGGACGGATGATGTAGTCGTTGGCACCGAGATCCAGGCCCTTGGCCAGGCGGGGGAAATCGGTGTCCTCGGCGATCAGCAGGATCGGCAATTGCCGGGTCGCCTCGGCGGCGCGGAATTGCGAGACCAGGCGCAGCGGATCATCCTGTTCGAGCGACATGCTGAGAATCAGCAGGTCGAAGGGGCTGGCCATCGCCTCGGCATGGGCCGCGGCGTTGGTCTTGACGGTGACCAGCGTCTTGGTCATCGGCTCCAGGATCTGCTTGATCTTGCTGGCGGCAAGCTGGCTGTCTTCATGCAGCAGGATATTCGCCGGCTCGAAGCTGTCGACATCGACCACCGGGGCGTCGCCCGATAAGGCCGATAGCCTGCCGTTGATTTCCTCGCGCAGCAGCCACTCATCCATCGTCCGCTTCAGCCGGATCAGCGACCGGACACGGGCGAACAAGGCGATGTCATTGACCGGCTTGGTCAGAAAATCGTCGGCTCCGACATCGAGGCCGCGCAGCCGGTCGGCTACGTCGCTCAGCGCCGTCACCATGACCACCGGGATATATTTGGTCCGCTCGTCGGCTTTCAGGCGACGGCAGACCTCCAGCCCGTCCATCCCCGGCATCATGACGTCCAGCAGGATGATTTCGGGCGTTTCGCGCACCGCGATTTCCAGCGCGGCCGGGCCGTTCGACGCGGTCAGAACGTCGTAATATTCGCTCAAAAGCTTGGCTTCGAGCAGTTTGACATTGACCTCGATATCGTCGACGACCAGAACCCGAGCCGACATTAGCTTTACCTTCTAATCCGGGCTAATTCAGGAAGTGCTGCAGCGTTTTGATGAAGTAGGCGACGGAAATCGGCTTCGCCAAATACGCCTCGCAACCGCCCTCACGCATCTTTTCCTCGTCGCCCTTCATCGCAAAGGCGGTCACCGCGATGATCGGGATCGATTTCAGGTCATCGTCTTCCTTGATCCATTTGGTGACCTCCAGCCCGGAAATCTCCGGCAGCTGAATGTCCATCAGAATGAGATCGGGACGATGCTGACGAGCAAGTTTGAGTGCTTCGATGCCGTCCTTGGTCTGCAAGGTGTTGTAGCCGTGAGCCTCGAGCAGATCGTGAAACAACTTCATATTCAGATCGTTGTCTTCGACGATCAGGATCGTCTTGGTCATGGGAAGTTCCTTGTCCAGCAAATCGGCTTGTTCGGGCCGTCCGACCGATGTCAGGGTATTCCACACGTTGTTCACCGCCCATGACCGTCTTCGCGGCGCATCTCAGGCAATCCACAATGCAGTGATAAGCTTAATTTTTCGTAATTAATTTTGATCGGTGGCTACCATGACGAACGGCTGGGCGACACGCCCTCATCTTCATAACGGAAATGCGCCGCATGACGTAGGGCAACCGTTGGCCGCGGGCGAAATTCGTATCGGCATCGACCTGGGCGGCACCAAGATTGAGGCGGTCGCCTTCGATCATGCCGGCGTCCTGCGCGTCCGCCGCCGCATCCCCAGCCCGACCGGCAGCGTCACGCGGACGGTCGAGACGGTCCGGCAGCTTGTCGAAGAAGTTGAGGCCGAGGCCGGTGGTCGCGGGACAATCGGCGTCGGCATCCCGGGGTCGCTGTCGACCGCGACCGGTCTGATCAAAAATGCCAATTCCACCTGGCTGATCGGCACACCGCTCGATCACCTGCTGGCCGAGGCGCTGGATCGACCGGTCCGGATTGCCAATGACGCGGATTGCTTCGCGCTGTCCGAAGCGACCGACGGCGCGGCGGCCGGTGCCGGTATCGTCTTCGGGGTGATCATCGGCACCGGCGTCGGCGGCGGCGTGGTGATCGATGGCCGGCTCTTGAGCGGCCCGAACGGCATCGCCGGGGAATGGGGTCATAATCCGCTGCCGAGGCCGCTGGATGGCGAGCGTCCCGGCCCAGCCTGCTATTGCGGGCGCCACGGTTGCATCGAAACCTGGTTGTCCGGTCCTGCCCTCGCCGCCGATCACGCGCGCGTCAATCCTGAAGCGGGGGGCCCCACCGCGCGCGACATCGCCGCCGCGGCCGGCACCGGCGAGGCGGCCGCGGCGACCAGTCTGGAACGCTACGCGGAGCGGCTGGCCCGTTCGCTCGCCGGTGTCGTCAACATTCTGGACCCGGAAGCGATCGTGCTGGGCGGCGGGTTGTCGCGGATCGAGATGCTGTATCGGCGCGTCCCGGAACTCTGGGGCGCGCATATCTTCTCGGACACCGTGCGGACGCGGCTGCTGCCGCCCTTGCATGGCGATTCCAGCGGCGTGCGCGGCGCCGCGTGGCTGTGGCCGGCCACGACCGGGCCATCTTGAGCGAGACCCCGGCGGCGCTTTGTCGCGAATGCCTGACCGTCGATGTCCCACCCCAGAGCTCCGACGGTGCCAAGGTCGGCCGCTGCCGCCGATGCGGTTCGCCGCGCCTCGTCATCCATGACGAGTTGACCAGCCTGACGCTGGGTCATATCGATTGCGATGCGTTCTATGCCAGCGTCGAAAAGCGCGATCGGCCGGAGCTGGCGGACAAGCCGGTGATCGTCGGCGGCGGGACGCGCGGCGTGGTGACGACCTGTTGCTACATCGCTCGGCTCTATGGCGTCCGCTCGGCGATGCCCATGTTCAAGGCGCTGAAGGCCTGCCCGGAGGCAGTCGTGATCCGCCCGGACATGGCGAAATATCGCCGCATCGGCCATGAAGTGCGCGCGTTGATGCGCGCGACCACACCGCTGGTCGAGGCCGTATCGATCGACGAGGCCTATCTCGATCTCAGCGGCACCGAACGGCTGCATGGCGCGATCGCGGCGCTCACCCTGGCGCGTTTGGCGCGGCGGATCGAAGGGGAGATCGGCATCACCGTCTCGATCGGTTTGAGTGCCGGCAAGTTCCTCGCCAAGGTCGCCTCCGACATGGATAAGCCGCGCGGCTTCCGGGTCATCGGCCGCGCCGAAGCGGCGAGTTTTCTCGCCGGCCGGCCGGTGGCGCTGATCCCCGGCGTCGGTCGCGGGTTGAACGATCGCCTGGTGCGCGACGGCATCCGGACGATCGACCAGTTGCAGGCGATGGAGGAGACCGATCTGATGCGCCGTTACGGCGCGATCGGCCGCCGGCTCGCGCGGTTCGCCTGGGGACACGACGATCGTCCGGTGGATCCCGCCTCCCCCGCCAAAAGCATCTCGGCGGAAACCACCTTCGACACCGATATCGCCGATCCGGAGCGGCTGCTCGCAGTGCTATGGCCGCTGTGCGAGCGGGTCGCCTCCCGTCTGAAACAGGCGGCGCTCGCCGGCAGCGGCCTCACCCTGAAGCTCAAGGGCGCCGACTTCCAATTGCGGACGCGGGCGACGCGGCTGCACGCCCCGACCCAGCTCGCCGATACGCTGTTCCGAGCGGTACGGCCTCTGTTGGAGCGGGAGGCCGATGGGACCGCCTATCGACTGATCGGCATCGGCACCACGGGGTTGCTGCCGGCCGATACCGCCGACCCGCCCGATTTGGCCGATCCCGCCGCGGCGAAACGTGCCCGGGTCGAACGGGCCATGGATCTGGTGCGGGCGAAACTGGGGCCGACCGCCATCCTCAAAGGCCGCGGCTTGGGCGACCCCCGGTAGCGGGCATCCGGCCGTTCTCCATCCTCCGCCCCGAGTCCTTAAGCTGTCACAAAATCCCCCTATAGGAAGGGTGTCGAACCTTTCGGTTTAGGGAGAAGAACGCCATGCGGGAAGCAGCCACCCTCACCGGTCCGAACCTAAAGCCAGGCGGAAACAAGCTGTTGAGCGCCGGGGTTCTGGTGCTGCTGCTGGTCGGTGCCGTCTACGCGGTATCGCATCTGCTCGCCGATCTGCACGGCGTGCACAGCAGCTCGATCCTGCCCTATGTGCTGCTCGGCGTGGCGCTGCTGATCGCCTTGGGCTTCGAATTCGTAAACGGTTTCCACGACACCGCCAACGCGGTCGCCACGGTGATCTACACTCATTCGCTGCCGCCGACGGCAGCGGTCGTCTGGTCCGGCACCTTCAATTTCCTCGGCGTGCTGACCTCTTCGGGCGCCGTGGCCTTCACGGTCGTCTCGCTGCTGCCGGTCGAGCTCATTCTCCAGGTCGGCAGCAGCGCCGGTTTCGCCATGGTTTTCGCCCTGCTGATCGCGGCGATCATCTGGAATCTGGGCACTTGGTATTTCGGCCTGCCATCCTCCAGCTCGCATACTTTGGTCGGCTCGATCATCGGCGTCGGCCTGATGAACCAGCTGATGGCGCCCGCCAGCAACGGCACCAGCGGCGTCGATTGGGACCAGGCCCTCGGCATCGGCCGCGCCCTGTTGGTCTCTCCGGCGGTCGGCTTCATCGGCTCGGCACTGCTGCTGCTGATCCTGAAGGCCGTGGTGCCGATCAAGTCGCTCTACAAGGCGCCGGAAGGCAACAATCCGCCGCCGCTATGGGTCCGAGCGCTGCTGATCTTCACCTGCACCGGCGTGAGCTTCGCCCATGGCTCGAATGACGGCCAGAAGGGCATGGGCCTGATCATGCTGATCCTGATCGGCACCGTGCCGACGGCCTATGCGCTCAACGCGTCGTTGATCGGCGAACCCGCGCAGCATTTCATCACTGTATCGGAACAAGCAACCGCCACACTCGGCAATTACGGTGCCGGAATCGTGGCCGCGGCCGATGTCCGCCCCGCGGTGACCGCCTATGTGCAGACCAAGCGGTTGCAGGCCGACACCCTGCCGGCACTGCGGCAGCTCACCTCGGACATCGCCCAGAGCATGGTCGCCTACAAGGCCATGGCGAACGTGCCGCAGGACAAAGTGCCCAATATCCGCAACGACATGTACCTATCCGACGAGGCGCTGCGGCTGATGATCAAGAACGGCGCGCCGAGCTTCAACCCGGCCGATCTCGTGATCCTGAAGAGCTATCGCGGCGAACTCGACCAGGCGACCAAGTTCATCCCGACCTGGGTCAAGGTCGCGGTCGCCATCGCCCTTGGCCTCGGGACGATGATCGGCTGGAAGCGCATCGTCGTCACGGTCGGCGAGAAGATCGGCAAGGACCACCTCACCTATGGCCAGGGCGCCTCAGCCGAGATGGTCGCGATGCTGACGATCGGTGCCGCCGACATGTATGGCTTGCCGGTCAGCACCACCCATGTGCTGTCCTCGGGGGTCGCCGGAACCATGGCGGCGAACGGTTCGGGCCTGCAGTTCGACACGGTCCGCAACATGATCATGGCCTGGGTGCTGACCCTGCCGGTATCGATCATGCTGTCGGGCGGGCTGTTCTGGCTGTTCCGCATGACCTTCTGACGCGGCCCGATCATCCGCGCGCTGTCATCCGCGCCCGGCCATGGCTTCGATCGGCGGCTTGGTGCCGTCGGGTATCGGGCTGACATACGGCGTCTTCGCGGTTCGCCTGCGCAGATCGGCCTTCGCCGCCGTGATGATGGCCTCGTCGTTCAATGCGTCGATGGCGGTGGCGGCCATGATCTTGGCGGCGTGCACCATGCCCTTCTTGGCCGCCGGACTCTTGCCTTGGGCGACAAGCTGCCAGGAGTGAAACGGCGTGCCGACGGCGCAGGTGGCGCCATGCATCTGCACCATGGGCACGACCCAGCTCACATCGGCGACATCGGTCGACCCCATCATCGGCATATGCGGCGCATCGCGCGGGACGATGGCGTCGCAAAGCGGCTTATCCGTCGGTTCGCCCAGGCCGAAGCGCCGATAGGTATGGGCCAGATCCTCCTCCGTGAGCGTCTCCTGGATGCTGCGGGCGAAGTCTCGATCGGCGCCGTCGAATTCCGGCGGGCCAAGCCGCTCCAGATTCCGCCACATGGCGTCTTCAAGCGGCGTGTTGGGCAGCAGGTTGGACACCGCGCTGATCACGGTGATCTCGACCTGCGTCTCTGTCATCAGGGCGGCCCCCTGCGCCACCTTTTTCACCCGCTCGACCAGCGCGGTCATGCCGGGCAGGCTCGGCGCGCGGATCGAATAGCGCACCATGGCGTTCGCCTGCACCACGTTGGGCGCGATGCCGCCGGCATCGATCAGCGCGTAATGCACGCGGCAATCGCTTGGCATGTGTTCGCGCAGGTAATTAACCCCGACATTCATCAGCTCGACCGCGTCCAAGGCACTGCGGCCCAGATGCGGCGCGGCCGCGGCATGCGAGGCCCGGCCGGCGAACTTGAAATCGACCCGCGAATTGGCCAGAGAATTGGCGTTGAGCACCTCGCAAAAGGATTCCGGGTGCCAACAAAAGGCGATATCGACATCGTCGAATACCCCGGCCTTGACCATGAACGCCTTGGCGCCGCCGCCCTCCTCGGCCGGACAGCCGTAATAGCGGACGCGTCCCTTGATGCCCTTGGCCGCCAGCCAGTCCTTGACCGCGGTCGCCGCGAGCAGGGAGCCGGAACCCAGCAGGTTATGACCGCAGCCATGGCCATGACCGTCGCGCTCCATCGGCCGATATTCGGCGACGCCCGCTTCCTGGCTCAGCCCCGGCAACGCGTCGTATTCGCCCAGAATGGCGATGACCGGCCCTTCCTCGCCCGCCTCCCCCATCACCGCGGTCGGGATATCCGCGACGTTCCGCGTGATCCGAAAACCCTGCCGCTCCAGCTCGGCACTATGCTCGGCGACCGACCCGTGTTCGGTATAGCAGGTCTCGGGCATGCCCCAGACCCGGTCGCTCAGCGCCTCGAAGGCCTCCTTCTTGGCGTCCACATAATTCCAAATCTCCGGCGTGTTTTGCATCGTCCGATCATCCCTCGGGGGTGGCGCTGGCACGGCAGCCATGCGGCGACAGCCGCTGGCCGCGCTCGGCCGGAATGCTCGCTCATTATGCCGATGCTTTCCAGCAACATGTCACCGCCGACGGAAACCGAGCGGAGCAAGTTCCGGCTTAGCAAGTTCCGGCTGGCGTTCGCGCCTCGCCCGGCGTATCACCCGCAGCTTTGTCGCCGGCCCCCGGGTGCCGGCGGCGTGACGGTGAGGGAGCACGATGGCGTTCTGCGGTCTGGATTTCGGCACGTCGAATTCGACCTTGGGGACCGCGCAGGGCGCAAGTGTCGCCCTGGTGCCGCTCGAAGGCCAGGCCACGACCCTGCCCAGCGCCATCTTCTTCGACTTCACGACCGGCGCCAGCCTGATCGGCCGGGAAGCGATCGGCGCCTATGTCGGGGGCGCCGAGGGACGGTTGATGCGTTCGGTGAAATCGATCCTGGGCACCAGCCTGATCGACGAGGAAACCCGCCTGCTGAACAGCCGCATCGGCTTTCGGGCGGTGATCGGCCGCCTGCTCGCGGAGATCAAGCGGCGGGCGGAGACCGCGACCGGCATTCCGCTCGACGCGGTGGTGCATGGCCGGCCGGTGCATTTCGTCGATGGCGACGACGCGGCCGACCGCGCCGCGCAGCAGGCGCTTGAGGAAATCGCCCATGGCATCGGCTTCCGCCATGTCAGCTTCGAATACGAACCGATCGCGGCCGCCCTGGATTACGAACAGCAGGTGACGGCCGAGGAGATCGCGTTGATCGCCGATATCGGCGGCGGCACCTCGGATTTCTCGATCGTCCGGCTGGGCCCGCACCGGCGGGAGCAGGCCGATCGCAGTACCGACATCCTGGCAAATGACGGTGTCAGAATCGGCGGCACGGATTTCGACCGTCTGCTCAGCCTCGCCGCGGTGATGCCGCATCTGGGTTATCAGAGCCCCATGCTACGGCCGGGCCTCTTGGCGCCAAATGGCTATTACGTCGATCTCGCCACTTGGTCGCGGATCAACTTCCTCTATGCGCCGAAGGTTCTGGCGGAGTTGCGCCAGGTCAGACACGAGGCGCGACGGCCGGCGCTGTTCGACCGGTTGATCCAGGTGATCGCCGAACGGCGCGGCCATACCCTCGCGATCGATGTCGAAGCCGCCAAGATCGGCCTCTCGGAAGCGGCCGAGACCGCGCTGTCGCTGGATTGGGTCGAGCCCGGCTTGGCGGTGACGATCACGCGCACCGCCTTCGAACGCGCAACCGGGACGCTGGCCTCGGGCATCGCCGCGCGGATCGCGCTCTGCCTGGCCCAAGCCGGATTGACCGCCGACCGGATCAGCACCGTGTTCCTGACCGGTGGTTCGACCCTGCTACCGCATGTCCGCGCCGGTATCCTGGCGGCGGTCCCCGCCGCACGGGTGGTCGAAGGCGACAAATTCGGCTCGGTCGGTCTCGGTCTCACGCTGCGGGCGAGGCGCTTGTACCGATAGGCCGTCAGCAGGTGGGCTTGGGCAGCGCCTCGAGCTCTTTCAGTTTGGCCTTCATGGCGAAATCGCCATAGTCGAGGCTCATCTCGGCTGAGACGCCATTGTCCAGAAGGCGCATGCCAAGCTCGTAATCCGGCTCCTGGGCTTTGTCGTCATCCGGGAAGAACGCCATGCGGATGTTCCAGGATTTCCGGTCGAGCAGCGGAGATTTCAGCTCGGGCGTCGCCTCCGGGGCTGGCGAAGTCGGGTTCGGACCGGTGGCGATCGGCGTCGGCTGCGGCAGCGCCTGGCCGATCACGGCGCTGATCGTGACGGCTCCATCGGCGGAGGCTCCATCGAACACCTTGGCGCCGATAAAGGTCTCTCCCGCCTCGGCCTTGTTGATCAGCATCAGCGTATGCGCGGTCGGAAACAGCGTGCCGGGCGGCAGTTCCAGCTGGGTTTGCTTGGGTTTCACGAAATCCGCGGTGCCGCCTTTGCCGCCCGCCCCCAGCATCGCATCGCCGCGGATTTCATCCTCGACATCGCCGTTGCGGGTTTTGCGTTCGTTGAACCGATAGCGCAGCCCGTCCTTGCTTTCCCAGGTCACGAAATTCGAGGTGATCTCGATCGGCTTGTCGTCCTCGTATTCCATGTTGAGCTTATAGCGCTGCTCGATCGTCCAGCCGTCGCAGGTCTCGCCCCATTTATAGGCGAGCGTGCCGGTCGCGCCGACGACGCCGCCTTTCGGACGCGCGCTGCTAAGGGTCATGGTGTAGAGCGCGCGATGCGGCGCCACGTCGACCGCCCAGGCCTGGCCGATCGCGAGAAGCATGGCGGCGGCTGCGAGCACCACGACGCGGTGCGGCCGATTCATCATCTTGGGAAACTCTCCTCGCTCAAGCCGCGCGGCCCCACCGGGGGCCTGCACGCTAAGCGTATCACACGGAAAGGCTGCACTCTTCACCGGCTTCGTGACGATCCTGCCTTAGAGTCACGCCTTCGACTCACCGCGTGACGGGCGCGCCGGCGGCAGGTCGAGGGCGATGTGCAGTTCCTTCAGACGCGCCGGGGTGATCGGCGCCGGTGCCTGCATCAACAGATCCTGGGCCTGCTGGTTCATCGGGAAGGCGACGATTTCGCGGATGTTCGGCGTATCGGCCAGCAGCATGACGATGCGGTCGATGCCCGGTGCCGAGCCGCCATGGGGAGGTGCACCGAACTTGAACGCGTTCAACATGCCGCCGAACCGCGCCTCGACCTCGGAGGCCGGGTAGCCGGCGATTTCGAAGGCCTTGTACATGATCTCCGGCAGGTGGTTGCGGATGGCGCCGGAAGACAGCTCCACGCCATTGCAGACGATGTCGTACTGGTACGCCTTGAGGGTCAGCGGGTCCTGGGTCTGCAACGCCTCGAGGCCGCCCTGCGGCATCGAGAACGGGTTGTGGCTGAATTCGATCAGCCCGGTATCCTCATTCAGCTCGTACATCGGGAAATCGACGATCCAGCAGAACCGGAACGCGTTCTCCTCGACCAGCCCCATCTCCTGGCCGATCCGTTGGCGGGCCTGCCCGGCGAATTTCGCGGCGGGGGTTTTCGCATCCGCGACGAAAAACACGCTGTCGCCGTCAACGGCACCGGTCAGTTCCCGCAGGGTGGCGAGGCGCGCCTCGTCCAGAAAACGCGCGATCGGCCCCTTGGCCGTTCCCTCGGCGAAGGTGACATAGCCGAGGCCCTTGGCCCCCTGCTCCTGCGCCCAGCCGTTCAGCTTATCGAAGAAGCTGCGCGGCCGCGCGGCGGCACCGGGTGCCCGGATGCCCCGTACCACGCCGCCGGCGTTCAGCACCCGGTTGAACGCCTCGAACTCCGAACCCTCGAACACCGGGCTGATTTCCGCGATGACCAGCGGGTTCCGCAGGTCCGGTTTGTCGGAGCCATAACGCAGCATCGCCGTGTCATAGGGGATGCGCGGAAACGGCGCAGGCGTCAGCAGGCGATCGCCGCCGAACTCCTCGAAGATGCCATGAAGAACCGGCTCGATCGCCGCGAAGACATCGTCCTGCGTCACGAACGACATCTCCAGGTCGAGCTGATAGAACTCGCCGGGCGATCGGTCGGCGCGGCCATCCTCGTCGCGGAAGCACGGGGCGATCTGGAAATACCGATCGAAGCCCGCGACCATCAGCAATTGCTTGAACTGCTGCGGCGCCTGGGGCAGCGCGTAGAACTGACCGGGATGAATGCGGCTCGGCACCAGATAGTCGCGGGCGCCTTCCGGCGAGCTCGACGTCAGGATCGGCGTCTGAAACTCCGTGAAGCCCTGGTCGATCATGCGCCGTCGGATCGACGCGATGACCTGGGAGCGCAGCACCAGATTGCGGTGCACGGTCTCGCGCCTGAGATCCAGGAACCGGTAGCGCAGCCGCATGTCTTCCGGATAATCCGCCTCGGCATTGACCGGGAACGGCAGCGGATCGGCCTGGCTTTGGATGACCAGCTCGGCCAGCTTGACTTCGATCTGACCGGTCGGCAGCCGGTCGTTCACCGTCTCGGCCGACCGGGCGACCACCGTGCCGGTCACCGTCACGACGCTTTCGTTGCGCAGGCCATCGGCGATCGCGAAGACCGGGCTGCTGCTGTCGACGACGCATTGGGTCAGGCCGTAGTGATCGCGCAGATCGATGAACAGCAGCTGGCCATGGTCGCGCTTGCGATGCACCCAGCCGGAAAGCCGCACGGTCTGGCCGGCATGAGTGAGGGTAAGGTCGCCACAGGTGTGGGTGCGGTAGGCGTGCATGGCAAAAAGGCCTTTTCAGTCGCCGTAAGGATGGCGGCGTAGTGATACTAGCGCGATGAGGCTGGAACAGCAGTAGGGCAAAGGGCGGTCACAGCACATGCTCATCCCCGCTTTGTCAAGCGGAGGCAGGTTTTCCGGCCGACATGCGGCATGCCTGCCAACGACATGGGTTCCGCGCCGCCGCTTTTGAGCCGCCGCTTTTAGCCGCCATCAATCGCGTGTATAGACGCACGCATGATCCTGATCACGACAACCGACGCGCTGGCCGAGTTTTGCCAGCGGCAAGCCACCGCCCCGTTCATCACCGTCGATACCGAATTCATGCGGGACAAGACCTATTGGCCTTTGCTCTGTCTGGTGCAGGTGGCCGGTCCCGACGAGGCCGTGGCGATCGACGCGCTGGCACCCGGCATCGATCTCACACCGCTCACCGATTTGCTGGCGGATCCCGCGGTGCTGAAGGTGTTCCATGCGGCCCGGCAGGATTTGGAGATCTTCTTCCATATGACCGGCGCCGTGCCGACGCCGATCTTCGACTGCCAGGTGGCGGCGATGGTCTGCGGCTTCGGCGACGCGGTGAGCTACGAGACCTTGGCGGGCAAACTCGCCAACGCCAAGATCGACAAATCCTCGCGCTTCACCGATTGGGCGCATCGCCCGCTGACCGACCGCCAGATCGAATACGCTTTGGCGGATGTGACCTATCTGCGCACGGTCTATGAAAAGCTGCGGGCGCGGCTGGAAAAATCCGGCCGGGCGAGCTGGCTGGACGACGAGATGAGCGGCCTGACCGATCCCAATACCTACCGGTTGGAGCCGAGCCAGGCATGGCGGCGGCTGAAGACGCGGGGCGGCAACCGCAAGTTTCTCGGCATCCTGGCCGAGCTCGCGGCCTGGCGCGAGGTGACGGCGCAGGCCCGCGACGTGCCGCGGCAGCGCATCCTGCGCGACGAATCGCTGCTGGAGATCGCCTCCCACGCGCCGACCAGTGTCGACGATCTGGCGCGCGTACGCGGCATGGGCCGGGGCACGGCCGAGGGCAAGTTCGGCACCGAGATGCTGGCCGCCGTCACGCGCGGCATCGCGGCTCCGCCTGAGAGCCTGCCGGAGCCGACCCAACGGGTCGACCTGCCGCCCGGCCTCGGTCCGCTGGTCGATCTGCTGCGCGTGCTGTTGAAGCTGCGCTCGGAGGATAACGACGTTGCCAGTCGGCTGATCGCCAATGCCAGCGAGCTGGAGCTGATCGCAGCCGATGACGAGGCCGCCGTCCCCGCCCTCACGGGCTGGCGCCACGACGTGTTCGGCCGCGACGCGCTCGCCCTGAAGCACGGCAAGCTGGCGCTGACCGCCGAGGGCAAGCGCATCAGAGTGGTCGAACTGCCAGGCTGATTTAAGCGGCCGGCTTCGGCTTGTCGCAGATATGCCGGACGGACTCCCATTCCTCCGGGGTCATCGCCTGGGCGCCCGGCCGGACATGATCGGCCATGGCGCGGACCCGATCGGCCGGCGCCGGATGGGTCGATAGGATGGCGGGCATGGCAGCGCCGGTGGTGAGCCGCTTCGTGAACTCCATGAAGGGTACCGAGCCGATACCGGCGGCTTGGAGCCGTTCGAGGCTTTCCCGATCAGCCGCCGTCTCCGCCTCACGCGAATAGGCTGTCGTCAGCAGCGATTGGACGACCATACCGGCGGCGGAAACGCCTAGGACATCCCCCATCATCAAGCCGATCGTCAGCGAGATGAACGACGCTTCGACGACGTGCTGCAGGGGGTGGGCGAATTGGCTGTGGCCCATTTCATGACCGAGCACGCCGGCGAATTCCGTCGGTCCGGAGGCGAAGTCGAGCAGGCCGCGCAGCACGACGACCTGTCCACCAGGCAAGGCGAAGGCGTTGACCACGCGCGTATCGACGACATGCACCGTGATTGGGATCCGCGTCGCCCGCGCGGCGCTGAGCCGTGCCGCCAGCCGATCGATCGCCGCCTGCCCATCAACGCCCGAACAGGTTCCCGAATCGCCCTCCTGATACCGACCGCCAAACCGCGCGGCCACGACCGGCAGGAGGTCATGGCCCAACCGCAGTTCGTACGATCTGGGCACGAGGGTCGCCATAGCGGCGGCGAGGCGCGGCAGGATGACGGCGAAGAGCAGGGCCAGCCCGAAGAGGGCGCCAATCCCGTACAGCATACCGCGCCCGACCTGCCGCTTGGGCCGGATGGACCCGCCGAAGCCCGGGCTGAGCACCCGAAGTTTGGCCAGCACCACCGGATCACCGAGCGTCAACCGGGCGTCCGGCTGACCCACCGCGCAGAGCACGACGCCTCGCGTACCTCGATCGAGCACCAGACGGAGGTCGGCGATGCGCCAAACCGCAAGCCCGTCCCCCGCACCGTCGGTCAGCCGCAGATAATCACCGTCCAAGGAGGCAGTGATGGCCACGCGGCGGGGTGTCTCGCCATCGACGAACCAACAAGCCCCTCGATCAAGCGGTTCGGGTTCCCGCGCCCTCAGATCGCACCGATATCGAAGCTATCCGCCAAGCCTTCCCCGTATTGCGGGGGCGCTGACACCGACCGGCCGATGACGTCCAAGGCTGCGATGTTTTCGATCGAAAGCGTTTCGCACCCTTTGCGATACACAGCCACCCTGACGAAGATCATATGCAGGATATGGGCACCGGTCAGCATGACGATCAAATAGAGGGTCGTTATGGCGATGAAGGGAGCGGAACCGATCAACCCTGGCAAGGTTGCCTGGGTCAATCCGAAGACGCTGGACAGCGTCCAGGCGAGCGCGACCGCGCTCAGTATCATGATCACACCCCACGCCACGGTGAATGACACATGCCGCCATATCACCCAAGCGACACCGAGGCGGCTTCGGAAGCGAGCCTCCCCAAGCCGGGTCGACACCATGAAATAGCGAAACTCGGCAACGGCGTACACCGCGTAGCTTATCGAGCCGGCGACCGCCGCGCAGAGCACCAGGACAACGCCGATCGCTGCTTGGTAGCCGGCATGGATCCAGGTCGGCGATCCCCGTGGCGAACCGAAAATACCCGACGCCGCCACACCGATTAACGCAAGGCCCGCCAATGTCGGCAGACTACCGAGCGCCAGCACCAGCAACCATCGGCCGATCAATGGTCGCCCCGGGGCGACGAACGCCAAGCGATGGTCGCCGAAGAAAGTATTGTTAATCCGGTAGCGTTCCTGCGCGCGCCGCGCCCAAGGCACCGCGATACCGAAAGTGACAAGGCTAAGCAGGCTCCAGCCAATCGTCAGAAACAGATAGACCCAGGTCGAGCCGCCTTGCCCTGCGCGAATGCCGCGCCATACCGTGCGGGACAGCCGGTATCGACGAGCCCTGAACTGCGCCACGACGATCAGCATCAGGAAGACCACGCCCGTAAGAAGTTTCAACGCGATGACGACAGCAACCTGACCAACAATCAGCACCTCGAGCGCCGAATACACGATTGAAATCGGGATGAAAATCGCCAGAACTGTCAGAAATCCCAGGAACAGCTCGATGCCGCGACCGGTATATTCCACCGGATCACCAGCTATCTCGACACTACTCCACAGGTAGCGCCGCAAGGCGGTGCGCGCCCAAAACCGATAGAAACCAAGAGTGACGACCGTCAGCAGCAGGTTCTTGATCAAGAGCCAGAAAAGCGAGCCGGTCGGCACGAACCTGACGGGCATCATCTCGCCCGGTGGCGGATTGCCGGATACCGACGCTACGCCACCAACCGCACCACCTGGATATGCCGCGGCTTCCCCCGGTACCGGTATATCGACCATCCCCAACCCCTGCTCGCCCCAACACCGAAACGATATCATACGCAGCGGGTTATGCTACTAGGACGTGTACAAAAACCCTAAGCCGCGTCCCTCGGCAAGGCGAGGATGGCGGTGCGGCGGTTGAGGGCGCGGCCAAGGGCGTCGAGGCGGCGTTGGACAGCCTCGCCGGCATAGAGGGAGCCGCCGGCGGGTACCTCCAGCGTCACGGTCGTCGGGTCGAGCAGCAGCCGGGTCTCGCCGATCATCTGTGCGACACCGCCGGTCAGCGTATAGCCGAGCCGCAGGGCGAGGCCGACCGCGCGTGCCCGCGCCTCCGCCTCGGGCGCCAACAGTTTCCTCACCGGGGCCACCACCACGGCATCGGGGGCACCGCCATAGCGGGCGTGCAGCGCCGTCGCCAGGAACACCCGCCCGGCGTGATCGATGCCGGCCACCGGCATGCGCAGACAGCGCATGAAGGCCTGATCCTGCCGGTAATCCGGATGCTCGTTCCAGCCGATATCGCTCAACAGCGCCGCGGCGTGGCGCAGGCGCCGCTGCGACGCGGTCTCGCCGACGAACAGCGGTGCCGTCCAGTCGAACAGCGTGTCGCCCGACGCGCCGAAGCGTGTATTGACCTGAGCGATCGACGCGGCGGCGAACAGCAACGGATCCAATGCCTGGTCCTCGGCCGAAAGCAGGTCGTAAAGGTGCCCCTCGCGCAGACCGGAGGCCGAGAATATGACGCTATTGGCCCCCGTCACCCGCAGCAAGCGCGTCAGGGCATAGGCCGCCAGCGGGACGGTCTCCAACCGCTTGCGGGAGATGCCGACCATCTTCTCCAGCGAACGACGGCTGAGGCGACCGACGATTTCGAGGAACGAAATCGCCTCGCCGGCGGTCAGTTCGTAATTCTGGATGACGTGCAGCGGGTAGCCCGTCTGCTCCATATGAATGCGCGCCAGCGTTCGCCAGGCGCCGCCGACAGCGTAGAACGGCAAGCCGCGGCCCTCGGCCAGCCACGGCAGCGTCGCGACCTGGCGGTCGATGACGCGGCGGGGGCCCTCCTCGTCGGTCGGGCTCTCGATCAGCCGCAGCGGCCCGATCGGCAGGCTGGCGACCTTACCGATGCCACTGGGGCCGTTTTCGGCGCTGATCATGGCGAGTTCGGCACTGCCACCGCCCAGATCGCCGACCATGCCATACGCTTCCGGGATGTTGGCGTGAACGCCCGCCGCGGCGAGGCGGCCCTCCTCCTCGCCGTCGATCACTCGGACGGTGATACCGCAACGCCGCTCGACCTCGGCCACGAAATGCGGGCCATCCTGGGCATCGCGGACCGCGGAGGTCGCCAACACGTCGAGCCGGCCGACACCGACCGAACGCGCCAACGCCACGAACCGCTCGAGATTGCCCATCGCCAGGACGACGCCTTCGGCGTTCAACCGGCCGGTCGCGTTCAGCCCGCGCCCCAGCGCGCACATCGCCTTCTCGTTGAACAGCACCACCGGTGCGCGGGAGATCCCGTCATAGATGACGAGGCGAAGCGAGTTCGAGCCGATATCGATGATACCGACCATATGCCGATGCGGATGATTGACCGACAGCTTCATCAACGACGTTTTCGCGTTACGACCCAAAGACATCAATGGTCCAAAAAGAGACATGGAAGACCACCCGCCCCTCCGGGTCGGGCCACGCCCGACCAAATAAGCAAGTCACCCTAAGCGTTGTCGAGCACCAGACGCGGCGCTCCCGGTTGCTTGTGCAATGCCGAGCCCCGCCCGGACAAACTGGGATTGGTCATGAAGTAGTTCTGGGCGTTCACCATGTCGGGGCTGGCCAGCACGCGGGTGTAGATGCCATCCGCGCCCAATGTCCAGCTTTGCGCGCCGTCTTTGAGGTTTTCGACCATGATCTCGTTCAACACCTGGCGGTGAACCGTCGGATTCTCGATCGGCACCAGGGTCTCCACGCGTCGGTCGAAATTACGCTGCATCCAATCGGCGGAAGCGATGAACACCTTGGCCTGGTCCGATGGCATTTCCTCGCCATTGGCGAAGCAATAGATCCGGCTGTGCTCCAGGAACCGGCCGATGATGCTCTTGACCCGGATATTGGTCGACAGGCCCGGCACGCCGGGGCGCAGGCAGCAGATGCCGCGCACCACCAGATCGATCTGCACGCCGGCCTGGGAGGCGCGATAGAGCGCATCGATGATCTGCAGATCGACCAGCTGGTTCATCTTGCCCCAGACCTGCGCCGGCCGGCCGGCCTTGGCGTGCTCGATCTCGCCGTCGATCAGTTCGAGCAAGCGGTTGCGCAGATTGATCGGGGCGATCGCCAGCTTTTCGAGCGTCTCCGGCGTCGCATAGCCGGTGATGTAGTTGAACAACCGGCTCGCATCCCGGCACAGCGCCGGATCGGTCGTGAAGAACGACAGGTCGGTATAAACCTTGGCGGTATAGGGATGATAATTGCCGGTGCCGAGATGCACATAGGAGCGCAGACCGCCACCCTCTCGCCGCACGACCAGCGCCACCTTGCAATGCGTCTTCAGTTCGACGAAGCCATAGACGACCTGCACGCCCGCGCGCTCCATATCGCGCGCCCAGCGAATATTCGCCTCTTCATCGAACCGGGCCTTGAGCTCGATCAGCGCCGTCACCGATTTGCCGGCCTCCGCCGCCTCGATCAGCGCGCGGACGATCGGGCTGTCCTCGCTGGTGCGATACAGCGTCTGCTTGATCGCGACCACCGCCGGATCGCGCGCCGCCTGGCGCACGAACTGCACGACCACGTCGAAGCTTTCATACGGGTGATGGACGATGATGTCCTTGTGCCGGATGGCGGCGAAGCAATCGCCGCCGAAATCGCGGATGCGCTCGGGAAAGCGCGCGTTATAGGGGGCGAATTTCAGATCGGGCCGCTCGTCGACGATCAACTGCTTCAGATCCGCGAGGCCGGGCAAGCCGTCCAGCT
Source organism: Allostellaceae bacterium (assembly GCA_035555315.1). GTDB lineage: Bacteria > Pseudomonadota > Alphaproteobacteria > ATCC43930 > CGMCC-115725 > DATMGU01. The sequence goes on along the minus strand of DATMGU010000010.1, from coordinate 62,522 downwards.
CGCTCAGCTCCTCCGCCGAGACATCGAGCTTTTCCATCAGGAAATGGCACAGATCCTTGGGCATGCCGATATCGACCGCCAGCAGGATGACATGGCCCCGGCGCCGGCGTTTCAGCGCGGTTTCGAACAGCCGCACCAGATCCTCGGCCTCTTCCTCGATTTCGAGGTCGCTGTCGCGCAGGATGCGGAAGCTGCCCTGGCCGATCAGCCGGAAGCCCGGGAACAGCCGGTCGAGAAACATGCCGATCATCTGTTCCATCGGGATCATGCGGATCTCGCTGCCCGGCAACCGGACGAAGCGGCCGACCGAAGACGGGATCAGCAGGATGGCCTGCATGCGCTTTTCATCGGAGAGCCGCGCCAAGTGCAGCGCCAGACCGAAGCCCAGATTGGCGATGAACGGGAACGGATGCGCCGGATCGATGGCGAGCGGCGTCAGCAGCGGGAAGACATCCGCCATGAACCGGTCATGCAGCCAGTCGCGCTCGGTAGGCGTGATGTCGACCGGGCCGACGACCGCGACGCCGACCGATGCCAATTCACCCCGCAGCGCGCGATAGCAATCCTGCTGCCGCGCCGCGAGGGCCGCCACCTCCCGGTGCACCGCCGCGAGCTGCTGCGCCGGCGTCAGCCCGTCCTGGCTCGCCACCGTGACGCCGGCGGTCACCTGCCCGCGCAGACCCGCGACGCGCACCATATAGAACTCGTCGAGGTTGTTGGCCGAGATCGACAGAAAGCGCAGCCGCTCGAACAGCGGATGGGCGATGTTGGAGGCTTCTTGGAGCACCCGGGCGTTGAAGGCCAGCCAGGACAATTCGCGGTTGATGAACCGTTGCCGTGACTCCGTATCGACTTTCGGTAGGCGGGCGATCTGAGTGCGGGCCACGAGGACGCTCCGTTCCATTGTCTTGAAGGCTAAAACGGCACGCTACCGCAGGAGTGATGATACTGTCATGACGGTCGCGGTTGAAAGTGCGCAGCTTTGGACAACTGGGGCTTAGACTTCCCGCGGATCGAACGCGTCGCGCAGACCATCCCCTAACAGGTTGAAGGCAAGGACCACCAGGCAAATGGCGAGGCCGGGCCAGAGTGCCATCCAGGGTGCCTGGCTGATATAGTTCTTGGCGACATTGAGACTGGAGCCCCAGCTCGCCGCCGGCGGCTGTTGGCCGAGGCCGAGAAACGACAGGCTCGCCTCGGCGATGATCGAGGTCGCGATCGCCAAGGTCGCCTGGACGATGATCGGCCCCAACACGTTGGGCAGTACATGGCGCAGCATGATGCGCAGCGGCGGATTGCCGACCGCGCGCGCCGCCTCGACGAATTCCTCGACCTTGACGGTCAGCACCTCACCGCGCGTCAGCCGCACGAAGATCGGCATGCGCGAGATGCCGATGGCGATCATCGCGTTGGTGAGGTTGGGGCCGAGAAACGCCGAGAGCGCGATCGCCAGAATCAGGAAGGGACAAGCCAGCAGGGCGTCGGTCACGCGCATCAGGATCATGTCCACGGCCCCGCCGAAAAACCCGGCGATGAGGCCCAGCGGCACGCCGATCGAGAGGGCTATCGCCACCGACACGACCCCGGCCATGAGCGAGGCGCGCCCGCCCCAGATCACCCTGGTCAGCACGTCTCGGCCGAGATCGTCCGTGCCGAACCAATGGGCCCAGGACATCGGCTTGCGGATCGCCGACCAATTCGTCCCGCTCGGGTCATAGGGAGCAACCAGCGGGGCGGCGAGCGCGATCACCACGAACAGCAGGACCACCAGCGCACCGATCACTGCCGAGGGCCGCGCCAGGAAGCGGTCCCGGATCGGTCTGGCGCGGCGGGTCGGCGGCACCTCGGCGATCGGTTCGGAAGTCGCGACGAGCGTCACCCCACCTCCGCGCGCAACCGCGGATTGACCGCGAAATACAACAGATCGGCGGCGAGGTTCAGCAGCAGATAGGCGGTCGCCGTGAACAGCACGACACCCTGCACGACGGCGTAATCGCGGGTGAACACCGCGTCGACGATCAGCTTGCCGAACCCCGGGATGGTGAAGACCTGCTCGGTCAGCACGGCACCGGACAGCAATTGGCCGAGTTCCAGCGCCCCCAGGGTGATCACCGGGATCAGCGCGTTGCGCAGCCCGTGGCGCACCACCACCACCCGCTCGACCAGCCCCTTGGCGCGGGCGGTCCGCACATAATCGGCGCGCATCGCCGACAGCATGGCGCCGCGCGTGTGCCGCATCATCACCGCCGCACTGGCGGCACCCAGCACGAAAGCCGGCATGATCATGCTGCGCAGGTTTTGCAGCGGATCCTCGAACGGGCTGACATAGCCGGATGCCGGCAGCCAGCCGAGATCGACCGAAACCACCAGGATCAGCATGATGCCGAGCCAGAAGCTGGGGATGGAGAGGCCGAACAAGCCGACCGCGTTGGCCACCCAATCCCAGACGCTGCCCCGGCGCACCGCCGAGACGACACCGGCCGGTATGCCGATCGCGACGGCGAACAGCATGGCCAAGCAGCTGAGTTCCACCGTCACGGGCAGCTTTTCGGCGATGAGTTCGGTCACCGGCGTCTTGGTTTTGATGGATTGGCCGAGATCGCCCCGCACCACGCCCCCTATCCAATAGGCGTATTGCACGGGGAGCGGCTGATCCAGGTGGTATTCCTGGCGGATGAACGCGATCACCGCCGGGTCGCGATCCTCCCCCGCCAGCGCCAGGGCCGGATCGCCGGGCAGCAAGACCTGCAGCAGGAAGACGATGACCGTCACGATCAGCAGGGTCGGCAGGCATACCAGCCCGCGTCGCAGCAAATAGGCGGTCATCGCCCCTCGTCCCTCAGGTTGTCGGCTTCAGGATTTCAGCTTCAGGTCATAGACCCGGATCATCCCGTCCGGATACGCCTTGTAGCCTTCGAGCTTGGCGGTGAAGACGTTGATCCATTTCTGGTGGTTGAAGTAGACGATCGGCGAATCCTTGTCCGCGAGCTCGAACACCTGGTGGTAGAGCTCGATGCGCTTGGCGCGGTCGCCTGTAACGCGCGCCTCGTCCAACAGCTTGTCCAGGGCCGGATCGCAGTATTTGCCGTCGTTCAGGGCGCCCTTGCAGCTGAGGAAGCTATAGAGATTGCCATCGGGATCGACCCGGCCGCTCCACGCGGTCATTTCGGACTCGAAATTGCCCCGATTGCCTTGGTCCAGCATGGTGGTGAACTCGGTCGCGACGATCTTGAGGGTGATCCCCGCCTCGGCGACCATCGCCTGCATGATCTGCGCGATCTGCAGGGATTCATTGTTGTTGGTCACCGTCATGGTCAGCATCGGAGTCGGCTGCCCCGCCTCCTTCAACAGCGCCTTGGCCTTCGCCACATCGCGGGCGGGCGCCGGCAACGCCTTGTCGTAGAACGGGCTGTCCGGCGGCACGGGCTGGTTGCCCACCTCGTAGACGCCGTTATAGACGACCTGGTTGATCGCCTCCCGGTCGATCGCGAGGCTGAAGGCCCGGCGCACCCGCGGGTCCTTGAAGGCGGGATTGACCGCCTCGGTGCTGGCGATGTTGAAGGTGATGCCGTTATAGCCGAGCCCGGTCTGCGTCGAGATGACGAAGCGCTTGTCCTGTTTCACGGCGTCGAGATCGGTCGGATGCAACCGCTCGATCAGATCGAGTTGCCCCGACTGCAGATTGGCGAGACGCACGGTCGTGTCCGGGATCGGCTGATAGGTGATGCGCGGGATGGTGATGCGCGCCTTGTCCCAGTAATCGGCGAACCGCTCGACCGTGATGTGATCCTGCGGCACGCGATCGACGAATTTGTAGGGCCCGGCACAGACCGGATGGGTCGCAAAATTGGTACCCGCCGCTTGCGCCGCCTTGGGCGAGACCATCATGCCGGCGCGATCGGAAAGCTGGGCCAGCAAGGGCGCCGACGGTGCCGAGAGGTTCAACCGCACGGTCAGCGGGTCGACCACGTCGACGCTGGCGACGCTGCCGATCTCGCTTTTGCGCTGGGTTCCGGGCAGGGTCAGCGAACGCTCGATGTTGTATTTGACGGCGGCGGCATCGAACGTCTCGCCATCCTGGAACTTGACGTCGGGCCGCAGCTTGAGGGTAAGCGCCTTGCCGTCGGGTGCCGTTTCCCAGGACAGCGCCAGCTGCGGCACGAAGCTGAGATCGGGTGCTATATCGACCAGCTTGTCGCACATGGAGGCGAAGACGATACGCCCGGTAAAGGTTCGGCTGAGCGCCGGGTCGAGCGCGTCAGGATCATCCTGCAAGCCGATGCGCAGGGTCTGCGCATCGGCCGCGGCACCGAACAGCGCCACGACACCGACCGCCAAGAGACCGACCCGCGAAACCTGACGAAAGTCCATGATCCCCCCTGCGCATAAACGACCGCCGCCCGTTTTCCGGACGGATAATAGGTCAACGCAAAACCTATGCAATTACCGGGACGGAACTCACCTGCGCAGCGATCACTAAGCCGTGTCCAGTGCTCTTTTCCTTCGCTAAGCTCGCGATCCAACTTTGCGGTACCAAGTCTCATGAACCACGCGCCCGGCGCCTCCTTGCTCGCGGCATCCCCCTGGTGGCGCCCCGCCCCTGGGACGAGCCTCGTAATCCATGGCGGCAACCCGCTGGTCGGCACCTACCCGATCAGCGGCGCCAAGAATGCCGCGCTCCCGTTGATGGTCTCGGCGCTGCTGACCCCGCACCTCGTGACCTTGCACAACGTGCCCGCGAGCCTGGACGTCGCGGTGCTGTCGACCCTGCTGCGGACCTTGGGAGCAGGCTTGAGCTGGTCACAGAGCTCGATGGGGCTTTCGCTGACCCTCTGCGCCAACCGGATCCATCCCGGCCGGATCGATGGCGAGTTGGTGGGCCAGATGCGCGCCTCCGTTCTGCTGCTGGGCGCGCTGCTGGCCCGCTGCGGCGAGGCCTGCCTGCCCATGCCGGGTGGTGATGCCATCGGGCTGCGCGGGATCGACTTCCATGCCGCCGGTCTACGCGCCATGGGCGCCCAGGTCGACCTCAGCGGCGGCATGATCCGCGCCACGGCTCCGCGCGGCCTGAGCGGCGCCGAGATCGTGCTGCCGCAACCTTCGGTCGGTGCCACGGAGAACCTGCTGCTGGCCGCCGTGCTGGCGACGGGAACCACCATCATCCGCAATGCGGCCCGCGAGCCGGAAATCGCCGACTTGGCCCGTTGCCTGACCAGCATGGGCGCCGATATCGCGGGCATGGAAACCGATGTGCTCGTCATCCACGGCGGCGGCCCGCTGACCGGTGCCGTGCATACGGTGATGCCGGACCGCATCGAGCTCGGCACCATCGCCTGCGCCGCGGCCGTCACGGACGGCGAGGTGTTCCTCGAACACGCTCGGCTCGACCTGCTCGGCGCCGCCGGACCGGCACTCGCCTCGGCCGGCGTCGCGTTCGAACAGGTCGAAACCGGCCTGATCGCTCGCCGGTCTAGGGCGGGGCTGACCGGCATCGATATCCAAACCCGCCCCTATCCGGGCTTCGCGACCGATCTCCAATCACCGGCGATGGCCATGCTCGCGACGGCGAGCGGCGCCATCACCGAGACCATCTTCGAGCATCGCTTCAGGCATGTGGACGAGTTGCGAAAGATGGGGGCCAGCATCACCGTCCATGGCAGAACGGCCTGGGTACGCGGCGTGGACCGCCTGATCGGCGCGCGGGTGACGGCGACCGATGTCCGAGCCGCCGCGGCGCTCGTCCTGGCGGGCCTTGGCGCTGCCGGCGACACGGTCCTGGACGGGCTCGACCATCTGGATCGCGGCTACGACCATATGGCCGAGAAGCTTACCACCTGCGGGGCCGTCATCACCCGGAGCGGGGAGTAGACCCGGATCTCATCCCAAGCGACATAGGCTCGTTAAAACAGCCCCAATTCGAGCTTTGCCTCTTCGGTCATCAGATCCTTGGTCCAGGGCGGCGTCCAGACCAGATCGACCTTCGCCGAGGTGATGCCCGGGACGGTGCGCGCCGCGGCGGCCACCTGCCCCGGCAATTCGCCGGCGACGGGGCAGCTGGGTGCCGTCAGCGTCATGGCGATATAGACCGCCCCATGGACATCGACCTCCAGCTCGTAGATCAAGCCGAGATCGACGAGATTCACTGGCAATTCCGGATCGCGGACCGTCTTCACCGCTTCGAGCACCGCCGCCTTCAGCGCCGGATCGCCAGGCTCGCCGGTCGGGCGCTCGGCCGGATCCGATGTCTGAGCGCCATCCACGCGGGACGGCATGAAATCGAACAGGCTCTTGCCATCGTCGAGATTGCGCGCCGGCATGCTTGTCCCCGCTCCTATTCGGTCTTGACCGGTTCCGCCAAAGGCACGCCGCCCGATTTGACCGCACCTGACTTCACCGCAGCCTCGAAAGCGTGCCAGGCGAGCGTGGCGCATTTCACCCGCGCCGGATATGCCTTGACGCCGGCGAGCGGCTGCAGCCGGTCGAAATCATCCTCCAGCGCCTCCGGCATCTCGGTCTCCTGGCCGCCGGTGACCGTACCGTGGAACGCCTTGAACAGCGTTTCCGCCTCGGCCAGGGTCTTGCCCTTCAAGACCTCCGTCATCAGCGAGGAGGACGCGGTCGAGATGGCGCAGCCCCGCCCTTCGAAGGACAGATCGGCGATCCGATCATCCTCGATGGTGAGATAGACGGTGATGCGGTCGCCACAGAGCGGGTTATGCCCCTGCCCCAGATGGCTCGGATGCTCCTGCTTGCGGAAGTTCCGTGGCTTTCGGCCGTGATCGAGGATGATATCCTGATACAGCTCGCGCAGATCCATCATGATCCGAACAACTCCCGCGCGGATTGCACCGCCGCCACCAGCGCATCGACATCCGCCTCGACATTGTAGACGCCGAACGAGGCCCGGGCGGTGGCCCCGAAACCCAGCTTGTCGAGCAGCGGCTGCGCGCAATGATTGCCGGCGCGCACCGCCACCTGATGCTGATCCAGCACGGTCGCCAGATCATGCGGATGGATACCCGCGACATCGAAGGAAATGACGGCCAACCGCCGCTGCCCAGCACCCAGCACCGTGACGCCGGGCACCCGGGACAGTCGGTCGACCGCGTAGTCGGTCAACGCCTGCTCATGCGCCAGCACCTCTTCCATGCCGAGATCCCGCAGATAATCGAGCGCCACGGCAAGCCCGTGCGGCCCCGTGATATTGGGCGTCCCCGCCTCGAATTTATGCGGCGTTTCGGCATAGGTGGTTCGCTCGAAGCTGACCGTGGCGATCATATCGCCACCGCCCTGCCAGGGCGGCATGGCGTCCAGCAGATCCCGCTTGCCGTACAGCACGCCGATGCCGGTCGGTCCATAGGTCTTGTGACCGGAGAACACGTAGAAATCGACGTCCAGCGCTCGGACATCGACCGGCATGCGCGGCGCCGCCTGGCAGCCGTCGATCAGCACCTTGGCCCCCTTGGCATGGGCCATGCGCACGATCGCCTCGACCGGCAGAACTGCCCCGACGGCATTGGCCAAGTGGGTCACGGAAACCAGCTTGGTCCGGTCGGTCAGCAATTCCTCGAACCGCGCCAGATCCAGCCCGCCGGTCGCATCGACCGGTGCCGCCACCAGCTTGATCCCGAGCCTTTCGCGCAGCATCTGCCAGGGCACGATGTTGGAGTGATGCTCCAGCTCGGTGACCAGCACCTCGTCGCCGGCTTTGAGCATCGCGACACCCCAGGTATTCGCGACTAGGTTGATCGCCTCGGTCGCCCCGCGCACGAACACGATCTCATGGGTATCGGCGGCGTTCAGGAACCGCCGCACGGATTCGCGGGCTCCCTCGTAAAGCTCGCTCGACCGGGCGCTCAGCGCGTAAACGCCGCGATGGACGTTTGCGTAATCATGTTCGTAGAAATGCGACAGCGCGTCGATCACGACGCGCGGCTTCTGGGCACTGGCCGCACTGTCCAGAAACACCAGGCCCGGATTGTTGGCGAAGATCGGGAAGTCGCGCTTCAAGGCCAGCGGATCGAGCGCGCGGCGCGACAGGGCGCCGCTCTCAAGCCGGCTCGACGCCGTGGAGCCGGCGGCATTCAGGGCATGTTGGATGGTCACGACTGCTCAATCCTTCTGCCGGGCGAGCCACCGGCCGATACGATCGACCAGGTAGCTGCGCGCCATGGGGTCGCGAACCAGATCGACCGCGTCGATCACGAACGCCTCGATCAACATGCGACGCGCCGCCAAGGGCTCGATGCCCCGGCTGCGCAAGTAAAACAACGCCGTCTCGTCCAGATCGCCGACCGTGGCGCCGTGGCTGCATTTCACGTCGTCGGCATAGATTTCCAGCTCGGGCTTGGCATCCATCACCGCCCGCTCGCCCAGCAGCACGGTCTTGCTGAGCTGATAGGCGTCGGTCTTCTGGCCCGCCCGATGGACCTTGATCTTGCCCTGGAACACGCCGTGGCCGCGCTCGGCGACGACGCCCTTGAAGATTTCCTTGGTCTCGCCCCAGGGCGCCTTGTGCTCGATCAGGGTGGCGATCGTCGCTTCCTGCCGGCCGGCCAGCAGATAGGCGCCGCTGACGCCGCAAAATGCCCGTTCGCCATCGATCGTCGCGTGGATGTCGTGGCGCGACAGGGCGGCACCCAAGGTCAGCGATACCGCGTCATAGCGAGCCTTGGCGCCGATACCGATGGCGGTGCTGGCGGTATGAAACGCCTGCGCCGCGTCGTCCTGCAGCCGGACATGGTTGAGATCCGCCTCGGCACCGAGCTCAATCGTCGTGGCGCCGTTGGTCCAATAGGCACCCGTGCCGGCAAAGCTTTCGATCAGCGTCGCCACGGCCCCAGCACCCAACCGGATCAGGCTGCGGGTATGGCTCGCCGCCGGGTCGGAGGCTTCGCCCCAATGCAGCACGTGGATCGGCCGTTCGAGTCGCACGCCCGGTTCCAGCACCAGAGCCAGACCATCGGCGAAGAACGCCGTGTTCAAGGCCACGAAGCTTTGATCGGCCACGGGTCGCTCTTCGGTATCGGCTTCGAAAATGCCGCGCACCGCCGCCGGATCGCTCGCCGCCAAACCCGCGAAACCGCCGAGAAAAGCGCCTTTGGGCAGCGCGCCGATCGAGGAACGAGACGCCGAATAGCAGCCATTCACAAAGACCAGCAGGTCGACCGCACCATCGGTGCCCAAGCCCTCGGCAAGCCGCTGATCGAGCGCCTCGCCCGCCTCGTCCACCGCCGGCACGAACCGGGTGTCGGCCAGGGCTTTGAGATCGGTGAAGCGCCATGCCTCATGCCGCCGGGTCGGCAGCCCCGTGTCAAGTGCCCGCTGCCGCGCCGCGTCGCGGATCGTGCCCAGCCAGGCTGGCCCACCGGCGAGCGGCTGCGACGCCGCCGTCTCCAGCAGAGGCGTCGCCGGGCGAGTTGCGAGGCTGATCACGCCGCGCTCCCCAGCATGGCATAGCCGCTCTTTTCCAGCTCGGCGGCCAGCGTCTTGTCGCCGGACATGACGATCCGGCCGGCGTTCAGCACATGCACCCGATCCGGTTCGATATAGTCGAGCAGCCGCTGGTAATGGGTGATCAGCACGATCGCCCGATCGGGCGAGCGCAGCCGGTTGACGCCGTCGGACACGATGCGCAGCGCGTCGATGTCGAGACCGGAATCGGTCTCGTCGAGGATCGCCAGCTTCGGCTCCAGCATGGCCATCTGGAAGATCTCGTTGCGCTTCTTCTCTCCACCGGAGAATCCGACATTGACCGCGCGGTTCAACAGGTCGTCGCTGATGTCGAGCAGCTTCAGCTTCTGGCGGACCGTCTTCAGGAACTGCCCGGCATCCATCTCCGGCTCGCCACGCTCCCGCTTTCCGGCGTTGAGGGCGGCGCGCAGGAAATACATGTTGTTCACGCCGGGGATCTCGACCGGATACTGGAACGCCAGGAAAATCCCGGCGCGCGCCCGCTCGTCGGCGGCGAGCGGCAGCAGGTCGGCGCCCTGGAACGTGACGCTGCCCTCGGTCACCTCATAGCCGTCGCGGCCGGCGAGCACGCCCGCCAGAGTCGACTTGCCGGAGCCGTTCGGCCCCATGATGGCGTGCACTTCGCCGGGCTTGATCGACAAGTCGATGCCCTTGAGGATGGGCTTGGAGCCATCCACCACCTGGGCGTGCAGGTTCACGATCTCGAGCATTTCAAATCCTGTTACAGGCGTGTTCCGATGGGTGAGGCTTAGCCGACGCTGCCTTCGAGGCTGACGGCGAGCAGCTTTTGCGCCTCGACCGCGAATTCCATCGGCAACTCCTTCAGCACCTCGCGGGCGAAGCCGTTGACGATCAGCGATAGCGCATCCTCGGGCGTGAGCCCGCGCTGCTGGCAATAGAACATCTGGTCTTCGCTGACCTTGGATGTCGTCGCTTCGTGTTCCAGCCGCGCGGTCGGGTTGTAGACATCGATATACGGCACGGTATGGGCACCGCATTGATCGCCGATCAGCAGGCTGTCGCATTGCGTGAAGTTGCGGGCACCCTTGGCCTTGGGCAGCACCTTGACCTGGCCGCGATAGGTGTTCTGGCCGCGCCCGGCGGAGATGCCCTTGGAGATGATCGTCGAGCGGGTGTTGCGGCCGATATGGATCATCTTGGAGCCGGTATCCGCCTGCTGCCGGTTGTTGGTGATCGCCACCGAGTAGAACTCGCCGATCGAATTGTCGCCGGTGAGGATGCAGCTCGGATATTTCCAGGTGATCGCCGACCCGGTCTCGACCTGGGTCCAGGAGATCTTGGAATTGGCGCCCCGGCAATCGCCGCGCTTGGTGACGAAATTATAGATGCCGCCGCGCCCTTCGGCGTCGCCCGGATACCAGTTCTGGACGGTGGAATACTTGATCTCAGCGCCTTCCATGGCCACCAGTTCAACCACCGCCGCATGCAGCTGGTTTTCGTCGCGTTGCGGCGCCGTGCAACCTTCCAGATAGCTCACATGGCTGCCCTTGTCGGCGATCAGCAGGGTGCGCTCGAACTGGCCGGTATTGGCCGCGTTGATGCGGAAATAGGTCGACAGTTCCATCGGGCAGCGCACGCCCGGCGGGATATAGACGAACGAGCCGTCGCTATAGACCGCCGCGTTCAGGGCGGCGAAGAAATTGTCGGATTGCGGCACGACCGAGCCCAGATAGCGGCGCACCAGCTCCGGATGCTCGCGCACCGCCTCGCCCATCGAGCAGAAGATGATGCCGAGTTCCCCGAGCTTGCCCTTGAAGGTGGTCGCGACCGAGACGCTGTCGAACACCGCGTCGACCGCAACACCGGCCAGGACAGCCCGCTCATGCAGCGGAATACCGAGCTTTTCATAGGTCTTCAGCAACTCGGGATCGACTTCGTCGAGCGAGTTGAGCTTGGGCTTCGCCTTGGGGGCCGAATAGTAGGTCGATGCCTGATAGTCGATCGGCGCGATATCGAGCTTCGCCCAATTCGGCGGCGTCATCTCCAGCCAGGCACGGAACGACTGCAGGCGCCATTCGAGCAGCCATTCCGGCTCGTTCTTCTTGGCGGAAATGAAGCGGACGGTGTCTTCGTTCAGCCCGATCGGCGCCTCGTCGGCTTCGATATCCGTGATGAAGCCGTACTTGTACTGTTGGCCGGTAACGGCACGGACGGTGTCGATGGTCTCGGCGGTAGCGGTCATGATGCGGTGGTTTCCAACGGGGCGGTTTCCAAGGCGAAAGACGTCACGGTCGCGGCATGCGGAACGGCTGAGACGGGTGTCATCTCCGCCAGCGGGATACGCTCCAGCGCCGCCTCGACAGCCTGGTTGATGCGGTGCCAATGGGGCCGGGTCGGGCAGAATTGCAGGCGCTCGCACGGCCCGATATCGCTGGTGCATTGGGTCATGGCCAGCGCGCCGTCGATCGCGGCGACGACCTCGCCGACCGAGATGTCATGCGCGTCGCGCGCCAGCCGGTACCCGCCGGCGGCACCCCGCACCGCCGTGACGATGCCGGCACGCGCCAGCAGCTTCAACACCTTGGCGACGGTGGTCGGCGGCAGCTTGACTTCGGCGGCCAGCGTCATGGCGTTGACCTGCGGCTGCGGGGTCGCCGCCAATTGCGTGGCGACGATGACGCCGTAATCCGCCAGTTTGCTCAGTATGATCATCGAGCCCTCTTCAATCTGGACTGATTTAGTCCTGATTGATCGCGGAGACAACCCCCCGAACGCTATAAATGTCGGGCGCTATAAAAAGCCACCGCGATAAAACGCCAACATGACAAAACCGCGCGTCAGTTGCCCGCCGGTAGCCTCGCGGCGATATCCGTCGCCAGATCCGCCACCACCTGGCTGAGCGCCGCCACCCGCGACGCCGTGTCGGCGCCGAGCGCCGGCGCCCGCAGCGCCACCTCATGCGAGACGAGCGGCCGATTGTCGCGGCTGCCCAGCACATACCAGCGGGCCGCCAGCGCCGCATGGCCATCCACCTCGGTCTCGAAGCGGTCGACCTCGACGATCACCGTGCGGTCGACCGGTGCCACGGGGCGGGCGGTGCTCAAGACCGTGAGGCCCGGCAGCCGCGCGGCCAGATCCTCCGCCAGGATGCGCCGCATCAACTCGTCGAGCGGCTCAGCCCATAGATTGGCACCATCGATGTCGAGGGTGTTCGCCCCCGACCGGCGAACGATCTGCACCCGATCGAGCACTTGCGGCAGCTTGACGCTGCCGACCGCCAGCGTCGAACGCTGACCGGCCATACCGCTCGCCGCCACAGCCGCCGGTGGCACCGTCGAGAGAACGAAATAACTGGTCGGTGGGCTGCTGCCGCAGCCGGCGACCGTCAGGGCTAGCAGGATGACGCCCGAAACAAGCGAAAGCCTGGGCCTCATCGGTGCCCAGGCCGCGGGGTACCGGCTCATGGCGTGGACCTGCCGCGCAGCAGGGATTCCGGATGCCGCTCCAGATAATCCGTCAGGTTTTTCAACGAACTCGCCGCATCCTTCAGCTCCCGCAACGTATCCGGAAGCTGCGCCGAGACCCTGGGATCGCTCCCCATCATGCCGCCGACCGCCTTCAGCGCGTCCTGCGCGTTGTCGGAGGTCTGGCGCAGGCTGCTCAACAGCGGCCCTAGCTCGGTATTGGCGGTCTTCGTCAGGCGATCCAGATTGTCGAGGGAACGGTTAAGCGATTGCATCGCCTGCTTTGTCCCCGGTGAGGTGATCATGCCGTTGAGCCCCTGTATCGTGCCCCGCAGATCCTGGATCAACTCGGGCAGCGGCAACGCCGACAGCTTGTCGAGGACCGCGCCGGCGGACGAGGTCAGCGAATCGATATCGACGGATGCTATGGCCGGGAGTTCGGGATATTTCCCGCCATAGATCTCCTTGGCGGGTGGCGCCGTCGGGATGAAGTCGAAGGTCACGACACGCTGCCCGGTCAGCAGATTGCCGGTCTGCAACCGAGCGCGCATGCCCTTGGCGATCAGCTGTTCCAGACCGATATTGGCCCTGGTCTGCAGGTCGCCGCCGGTCGGGGGCGGCGTCTGGGGCGGCGGCGCATTGACGATCGCCAATCGCTCCGGCTCCAGCTCGACGGTCACCGGTACCATCGGCTCATTGGATTTCAGGTCCAGCTCCAAGCGCATGTCGCTGACCCGACCGACGCGGATGCCGCGGAGTTCGACCGGCGCCCCGACATCAAGGCCGCGCATCGAGCCGGGAAAATTGATGAGGTAATAGACCTTTTCACCGTAGGGCGCCTGCCTTGCCGACGTCTCGTCGTCGAACAGGGGGAAATTCGCCTCCGCCGGGCTGGATTCGTCCTCCATGCGGTCCGCCGGTGTGTCGAAGGCGACGCCGCCGGCGATTACCGACTGCAACGATTCCGCCGAAACCTTCAAGCCATTGGGGCCGGTCGAAAATACGATGCCACCCGCATTCCAGAACCGCGTCGCCGGATGCACCAGCTTGTCGTAGGGCGATCGAACATAGACGAAGACCGAGAGTTCCCGTCCGTCGGAAGCGAGGTTATAACCCATCACCTGCCCGACCTCTATTCCCTTGAAATATAGGGGAGAACCCTGGGTGAGACTACCCAGGTGCCCGGTCTTCAAGGTGAACCGGCGGCCTGGCACGTTGGCTTCGATGAGCGGCGGTATCTCGAGCCCGGTGAACTCCCGCGCCTCCTCGCCCTTGCCCACCGCCATCTCGATGAAGGCACCGGATACCAGCGTCGTCAGGCCGGAGATGCCGGCCGCCGAGATCCGTGGGCGGACGACCCAGAACCGCGTGCCTTCCAGCAGATGCGGTTCGGCCTCCCGGTTCATCTTCGCATGCACGATCACGTGCGACAGATCGGGACTGAGTTCGACCGACGTGACCGTGCCCAGCGGCACGTTCTTGTTCATCACCTTGGTGCGCCCGACATCGATGCCTTCGGCGGTCTCGAAGGTGATCGAGATGGTCGGTCCCTCCGACGTCAACGCCTGATAGCCCAGCCAACCGGCGATCAAGACGGCGACGACGGGGACGGCCCAGATGATCGATATATGGCGCCCGGTCTTCACCCGGGCCACCGGCGGACGGGAGCCTTCCCGGGGATCCGGGCCAGGATCGGGCGTCGGCGTGTCGGTCATGGGTTGTCCCCAGTCGCGTCCCACATCAGGCGCGGATCGAACATCTCGGCCGCCAGCATGGTCAGCACCACGACGGCACCGAACGCGAAGATGCCGCTATCGGCGTCGACCCTCGTGAAATTGCCGAATCTGATGAGCGCGGTAAGGATGGAGATCATGAACACGTCGATGTTCGACCAGCGGCCGATCGCGCGGGTTATCCGGTAGAAGCGCGTGCGCAGCAAGAGCCCGCGCGACGAGCGGCGGTGGGTCTCGATCATGAACCAGGTCAGGCAGACGAGCTTCAAGACCGGCACGGCGATGCTGGCGAAGAACACCAGCAAGGCGAGCGGCCAGAGGTCGGCATCGAACAATTCACGGACGCCGCCGATGATGGTGGTCGGATCCTGCCGGCCGAATTGCACGATGGTCATGACCGGCAGGATGTTGGCGATGATGTAGAGCACGGTGGAGGCCAGCACCAGCGCCAAGGTACGCTCCAGGCTATGCGGCTTGCGATGGCTCAGCGGAGCGGCGCAACGCGGACACCGGCCGGAGGACCCATGCTCCGCATCCAAAGCGACGATCAACCCGCAAGCATCGCACTCGACCCAGGATTGTCCCTCGACCGCCGCGCGGACAAGGCGTCGATCGACGAGGTTCCATACCGTGCGGCGGTCCAGCAACCCGTCGACGGCGAGTGCGGCGATGGCGAGGCCGATCAGCGCGAAGCCACCCGGCCCGATTTCGATATGGGCGATGTCACCCAACCGCGTATAGGCCACGAACGCCCCCAGCAAATAGATCTCCGGCATCGCCCAGGCACGCAAATGCTCAGTGAGTTTGAACAGCGTCGGCAGCATGCGCGGCCGGTGGCCGAGATATAGCGAACCCAGCACCACGAGCACGCCGAGCAGCCAGAGCACCGGGATGGCGACCGAAAACAGCGCCACGGTCAGCCCCAACAGGTGGAAGCCCTCATCGCTCAATTGCACGGCACCGGAGATCAGAACGCTGTCCCGCTCGCCAACCGCCGAACGGACGATCATCATCGGCCAGAAATTCGCCATGACCGCCGCGACCAGACCAGCCGATGCCAGAGCCATCGCCGCGTCCAGCGCGGCACCGCCTGGTTTTGCCAGGACGGCGTCGCATCTGCCGCAAACCATACGGCCATGGCTCGGCAAGTCGGGCAGATGCTGCAACAAGCCGCAATCCGGACAGCCCACGGGATCACCGGGCTGAAGGGCGGGCTCGGCCAAAAGATCGACGGCCGCGCCGCGCTCGGCCGTTAACGGGTATGTCATGGATGTTGGCCGGACCTCAGATCGCCTCGTGCCCGCCTAACGGGCGCCACCGCATCGCGGGCGCGATAAACATAATCACCTATAAACGGCACACGACAAAAAACGATCCCGCCTCTCAACCAGCCAGGACAGGGATCCGTCGCGATTTCGGGTCGAAAGACCGATCGGACGATGCTCCGTGCCGCCAAAAAGCGGAAGGTGTGGATCGTGACATCCGCGTTACCCGCTCCGCGCCGCGAGGGATGCGGCGGCGTCTTCCCGGTGGCAACCCGGCACGGTTCGCGCTAAGCACGCTGTCGCGCGCGGCGCCGTCGCGCCGGTTCGACTTCATCGGGGTAGCATGACCATTCTCGTTACCGGGGCGACCGGCTTCCTGGGCTCCGCGGTCGCCCGTTGCCTGCTGGCGAGCGGCGCGCGCGTCAGGGTGCTGGCGCGCGCCGGCAGCGATCGGCGAAATATCGACGGTCTCGACATCGAGACGGCGATCGGCAGCCTCGATGCGCCGGAGACCCTGCGCCCGGCGCTGGAGGGCTGCGCCGGGCTCTATCACGTCGCCGCCGATTACCGGCTATGGGTGCCCGAGCCGGCGGCCATGTACCGCACCAATGTCGAGGGCACGCGCGCGCTGATGGAAGCGGCACTCGATGCCGGAGTCGAGCGCGTCGTCCATACCAGCAGCGTCGCCACCCTTGGGCTCCTCCCCGGTGGCGTTTCGGCCGACGAGGCGACGCTGGTCACGCTGGCCGACATGATCGGCCCCTATAAACGCTCGAAATTCCTGTCCGAGGAGGTCGTAAAGACCCTGGTGCGCGAGCGGGGATTGCCGGCGGTGATCGTCAACCCGTCGACGCCGGTCGGCCCGCGCGACATCAAGCCGACGCCGACCGGGCGGATGATCGTCGAAGCCGCGACCGGGCGGATGCCGGCCTTCGTCGATACCGGTCTCAATTTCGGCCATGTCGACGACATCGCGGCGGGGCATCTTCTCGCGTTCGAGCGCGGCCGGGTCGGCGAGCGGTATATCCTGGGCGGCGAGAACCTGACGCTGCGGCAGGTGCTGGCCGAAATCGCCCGCCTGGTGAACCGCAGGCCCCCCACCGTTCGGCTACCGGTCGACCTGCTGATGCCGCTGGCCTTTGGCGCCGAAGCGGTCGCCCGCCTGACCGGCAAGGAACCGTTCGTGACGGTTGACGGGTTGCGGCTGGCGCGCAAAAAGATGTTTTTCTCGATCGACAAGGCGCGGAACGAGTTGGGCTATGCGCCACGCCCGGCCAACGCCGGGTTCGCCGACGCGGTAGCATGGTTCGGTGAAAACGGCTATTTGACCGCACCTGTTTGAGCACGCTCGGCGAGCGGGCGTTCGGTGGGTGCTTGCCGCCGCCGAGGCAACACGGGATATAGTCCGCCTCATGAGTGATCTCGAAACATCCGGCACGCTGGAGACGCCGTCGGGCAAGGCTGCCGCCGACGAGAATTTCCCGGTCGGCTCATGGCTGATCCGGGCGGATCTCAGGCGCCACGTCCATGCGCTCTACCGCTTCGCCCGCGCCGCGGACGACATCGCCGACAATGCCGACCTGGCTGCCGACGACAAGGTCGTCCGGCTGGCTCGCATGGCGGAGATCGTTACGGCCCGCCCCACCTTCGACTCGGCCGGCGGCGCCTCGGGCAGCGCGGCCGAGCTCGCCGCCTCCCCCTCGGCGGTGGCGATGCGCGGCAGCCTCGCCGAAAGCGGCGTCACGGCGCAGCACTCGGTCGACCTGCTCGCCGCCTTCACCCAGGACGCGACCAAGCGGCGCTATGCCAGTTGGGACGAGCTGATCGCGTATTGCCTGCTCTCCGCTGCCCCGGTCGGCCGGCATCTGCTCGATCTGCATGGCGAGGGGGCTGCCTGCCGACCGGCAGCCGACGCGTTGTGCAATGCGCTGCAGGTGATCAATCATCTACAGGATTGCGCAGCCGACTATCGGGAACTCGATCGCGTCTACCTGCCGCAGGACATGTTGGCGGCGTGTGGTGCGTCGACCGAGGATCTGGCCGCCCCACGTCTCACCCCGGGCTTGCGCCGCACGCTCGACCGCGTGATCGTGCCGACCCAGGCGCTGCTCGACCAATGCGCCGATCTGGTCGCGCTGGTCGACGATCCGCGCATGGCACTGGAATGCGCGGTCATCCGCGCCATGGCGATGCGCATCACCGATCTGCTGCGGCACGGCGATCCGCTGGCAACGCGGGTCGCCTTGAGCAAGCCGCGAATGGCGATGACCGCGTTCGGCGCCATGGCCGCCGGCTTATGGCGCCGCCGCCGGCATACCGGTCGCGCCTCGCTGGCGAGCGTGCCATGACCGCGCCAGGCGAGGCGGCCAGTGGCGACTTGATGGCGGAGGTCACCGCCCGTGTCGGTGCCGCGAAAAGTTCGTTCTTCCTCGCCATGCGCGTGCTGCCCGCGGCACGGCGCGACGCCATGTTCGCGATCTACGCGTTTTGCCGCGAAGTCGACGACATCGCGGACGAGCCGGGCAGTCTGGTGGACAAGCGCGCGGGCCTCGCGCAATGGCGCTGCGATATCGATCGGATCTATGACGGCGGCATGCCACCGACCCATCTCATCGCCCGCGCCTTGGTCGATCCCGTGCAGCGTTTCGGCCTGCTCCGCCAGGATTTCTACGCGGTGATCGACGGCATGGCGATGGACGCGGAACGCGATATCGTGGCGCCCAGCGCCGCGGAACTCGATCTTTACTGCGCGCGGGTCGCCTCGGCGGTGGGCCGGCTGTCGGTGCGGGTGTTCGGGGAATGGCACGCCCGGGCGGACGATGTCGCCGACGAGCTGGGCCGCGCTCTGCAACTCACCAACATTCTGCGCGATCTGGACGAGGATGCCGAACGCGGCCGCCTCTATCTGCCGCGCGAAGCCCTGACCGCGGCGGGCATCGACATCAGCGATCCCGCGACGGTATTGGCCAACCCGGCCCTCTCCCTCGCCTGCAACGAGGTGCTCGGGCGGGCGCGCCGGCATTTCGCCGCCGCCGCCGCCGCCATGGCCGATTGCCCCAAATCGTCGATGCGGCCGGCGGCGATGATGTTCGGCATCTATCGCGCGACCCTCGAGCGGCTGGCCCGACGCGGTTGGGCATCGCCGCGCCGGCCGGTCCGGGTGCCGACGCCGATCAAGTTGTGGATCGCGTTGCGCCACGGCTTCTTGTGACAGTCCCCTTAGCCGACTCGCCCGCAGCCGATCCGTCATGAGCCAGGTGCATATCATCGGCGCCGGCCTTGCCGGGCTGTCGGCGGCTGTCCGGCTGGCCGCCGCCGGCCGAAAGGTGTCCCTATGGGAGGCCGGACCGCAGGCCGGCGGTCGATGCCGCTCGTATTTCGACGAGGCACTCGGCTGCCGCATCGATAATGGCAACCATCTGCTGCTGAGCGGCAATGTCGCCGCTCTCGACTATTTGCGGCTGATCGGGTCCGCCGACACGCTGGTCGGGCCGGCGCAGCCGCTGTTCCCGTTCATGGACCTGGCGACCGGGGAGCGCTGGACGATCGCTCTCGATCGGGGGCGTCTGCCGTTCTGGCTGTTCGATCCGGCGCGACGGGTGCCCGGCACGCGGCCGTTCGATTATCTCGGGGCGCTGCGTCTCGCCGTGGCCGGGCCGGAGGCGACGGTCGATCGGGTATTGGGCGGCGCGGCTGTGCTGTATCGGCGATTCTGGCAGCCGCTGGCGGTCTCCGTCCTGAACACCGAGGCCGAGGCCGGCGCCGCCGCCCTGCTATGGCCGGTGCTGCGCCAGACCTTCGGTCGCGGTGGTGCCTTTTGCTTGCCGCTCGTAGCGCGGGACGGCTTGTCGGAAAGCTGGGTCGATCCGGCGCTGGATTTCCTCGCGGCACGCGGCGGATCGATGCGCACCGGCATGCGCGGCCGCCGCTTGGGTTACACGGATGGCCGGGTCAGCGAGCTGGAGATCGGCGGCACCACGCTCCCGGTGGCGGCCGACGACACGGTGATCCTGGCGGTACCGCCGACCGTCGCCGCCGATCTGGTGCCCGGCCTTGTCGCCCCGACCGAGTTTCGACCGATCGTCAACGCGCATTTCCGGCTGCGCGACGCGGACAGCTACGACGCGGGCGCGGTGCGGATCATCGGCCTGGTCGGCGGCACCGCGGAATGGGTGTTCCATCGTGGTCCCCTCGCCTCGGTCACGATCAGCGCCGCCAATACCCTCGTAGATCTCGACGCGGAGGCGATCGCAGCCCGGTTATGGCCGGAGGTCGCCACGGCGCTCGGCCTCGTCCCGCAAGCCATGCCGGCCTATCGCATCGTCAAGGAAAAGCGCGCGACCTTTGCGCAGACCCCGGCGCAGATCCGGCGGCGCCCTCCCGTCCGCACCGCCTGGCGCAATCTTTACCTCGCCGGCGATTGGACGAATACCGGCCTGCCGGCGACGATCGAGGGGACGATCCGGTCGGGCGCGAGCGCCGCGTCATGTGTCCTGGAGAACCCATGAGCGGAGTATATGCCTGACCTGACGTTGATTTCACACAGATAGAGGTTGAGTACCCCTGCGATTTACCACATTCTCGCCGCGCCTTCGAAATACAGCACAATAGCGAGCTATCCACACTACTATGAGTAGACACGGCTTGGTTGCCGAACAGGATGCGGGGGTTGACCGGCGGGAGCTCGATGCGGTTATCGAGACCGCCGCCGAGGCCCTGATCGCTCGACAGAATCCGGATGGACATTGGGTTTTCGAGCTGGAAGCCGACGCGACCATTCCGGCCGAATTCATCTTGCTGCGGCATTATCTGGACGAGATCGACTCGGCGCTGGAACAGAACATCGCCGTCTATCTGCGGCGCATCCAGAAGGCCGATGGCGGCTGGCCATTGTTCCATGACGGCGCGTTCGACATCTCGGCGACGACCAAGGCGTATTACGCGTTGAAGCTGGTCGGCGACCCGATCGATGCACCGCATATGGTGAAGGCGCGCGAGCTTATCCTGGCCCATGGCGGCGCCGCGCGCTGCAATGTGTTCACGCGAATCGCCCTCGCCCTGTTCGGTCAGGTTCCCTGGCGCGCCGTGCCGGTGATGCCGGTCGAGATCATGAATTTGCCGCGCTGGTTCCCGTTCCACCTCAGCAAGGTGTCTTATTGGTCGCGGACGGTGATCGTGCCGTTGCTGGTACTGATGACGCTGAAGCCGCGCGCGCGGAACCCGCTCGGCATCGGCGTAGCCGAGTTGTTCGTGCGACCGCCCCAGGTCGAGCAATATCACCACAAGACGCCCGGCAATGCGTTTTGGGGCACCGTGTTCGTCGCCCTCGACAAGATGTTGCGCGTCGCCGAACCGTGGTTCCCGAAACGGGGCCGCGCGCGGGCGATCGGGCGCGCCATGAGCTTCGTGCATGAGCGTCTTAACGGCGAAGACGGCTTGGGTGCGATTTTCCCGGCGATGGCCAATTCCGTGATGGCAATGGATTGCCTGGGCTACACCAAAGACGATCCGCGCGTGGTCATCGCAAAACGGTCGATCGACAAATTGCTGGTGATCGGCGACGACGAAACCTATTGCCAGCCCTGCGTCTCCCCGATCTGGGACACCGGCCTCGCCAGCCACGCCATGCTTGAGGTGGGTGGCGAACAGGCGCAGCGCAGCGTCGGCAAGGCCTCGGATTGGCTGGTCGGCAAGCAGATCCTGGATACGGTCGGCGACTGGTCGGATCGGCGACCGGGGATACGACCGGGCGGTTGGGCGTTTCAATACGCCAACGCGCATTACCCAGATGTGGACGACACGGCGGCGGTCGTCCTGGCGATCGATCGGGCGGGCGATCCGCTGCACCGCGAGGCGATCGACCGGGCGATCGAATGGGTCGTCGGCATGCAATCGGAGAATGGTGGGTGGGGCGCCTTCGACGCCGACAACACGCATTATTATCTGAACTTCATCCCGTTCGCCGATCACGGGGCGCTGCTCGATCCGCCGACCTCCGATGTCAGCGCTCGCTGCATCAGCATGCTGGCGCAATACGGGCTGCGCAAAGGCCATCCCGTATTGGATCGGGGCATCGAGTATTTGATGAAAGAGCAGGAGCCGGATGGCTCCTGGTATGGCCGCTGGGGCACCAACTACATCTACGGCACCTGGTCGGTGCTGTGCGCGCTCAACGCGGCGGGCGAAGACCCGGCCAACCCGAAGATCCGCCAGGCGGCCGACTGGCTGATCTCGCGCCAGCAGGCCGATGGCGGCTGGGGCGAGGATGGCTCGAGCTATTACGCGGATAAAAAGGGTGCCGTGAAGGTCAGCACCCCGTCGCAGACCGCCTGGGCGATCCTGGGGCTGATGGCCGCCGGCGATGTCGACACTCCGGCGGTCGCACGCGGCGTCGCCTACCTCATGGCACAGCGCCAGGAACACGGGTTATGGGACGAGGAAGCCTATACGGCGGTCGGTTTCCCGCGGGTGTTCTATCTGCGCTACCACGGCTATCGGGCGTATTTCCCGCTGATGGCGCTGGCGCGCTATCGCAATCTCAAGAACGGCAATTCGACCACGGTGATGCACGGGATGTGATCGGCTCGCGACGATGAGCCCGATGCATCTCGGCATTCTGGTCGGCCTCGCGTCCGAGGCCCGTATCTTGGCGCCCCATCTGCCCCGGGAAGCGACCATCAAGCTCAGCGGCGCTCGGCTCGCGGGGGCCGAACGGGCGACAGCTGCGCTGATCGCCGGCGGGGCCACCGCGCTCTTGAGTTTCGGTCTCGCCGGAGGGCTTGCGCCAGGGCTGGCGCCCGGCTCTTTGCTGCTGCCGGATCGGGTGATCGACACCGGGGGAATCGCCTACCCGACCGATGATGCCTGGCGCGGTCGCGCGGGCGAAGCCTTGCTGGCGTTTCGGCCGAGCGCGCTACCGATCCTGGGGGCCGACACCCCGCTCTCGACCGTGGCCGACAAGCGATCCTGGCATCAGCGTTCCGGCGCCGCCGCCGTCGATATGGAGAGCCATGTGCTGGCCCGGGCAGCCCGGCAGGCCGGCCTGCCCCTGCTGATCATCCGCGCCATCGCCGATCCGGCCGAGCGGGCATTGCCCAGGGCCGCCCTGGTCGGCGTCCATCCGGATGGCCGCACGGACATCCTGGCCGTGCTCGCAGCCTTGTTGCGCGCGCCCGGCCAACTCCCGGCCCTGTTGCGCCTAGGCCGGGATGCCGGTGCGGCGAGCGGAACCCTACTCGGCTGCGCTCGCCGAGGGGGCTTCGACGGGTTTGGTATGGGCTAGCTGTGCCATAGCCTGCTCGACATGGCGCGAGAAGACGTATTCGGCCGGTCGCTGGTTATCGAGCGAGATATCCTCGACCATGGCGCCCTCCGTGCGGATGCCGCCCATCGCGACCTTCAGCGCCTTCAGCGGATTGCCGATCGATGCCGCGACCGCGGTCGCCTCGTACCCGCTATGCACCATGCAATCGGCGCATTTTTCATAGTTGCCGGTACCGTACCGGTCCCAATCCGTCGATTCCATCAGCTCCTTGAACGAGCTCGCATAGCCCTCGCCCAGCAGGTAGCAGGGACGCTGCCAGCCGAAATAGGTCCGAGTCGGATTGCCCCAAGGCGTGCATTCGAACTTCTGATTGCCCGCCAGGAAATCCAGGAACAGCGACGACTGGCTGAATTCCCAGCCCTTGCCCAGGCCGCGCTTGAAGATGTCGCGGAACAGCTGCTTCGTCTTCTGCCGGTTCAGGAAGTGCTTCTGGTCCGGCGCGCGCTCATAGGCATAGCCGGGCGACACGGTGATGCCGTCGATGCCCAGCGCCTTCGCGTCGTCGAAGAAGTTCGCCACCCGCTCCGGCACCGCGTTGTCGAACAGCGTGGTGTTGATGTTGACCCGGAAACCGAGCGCCTTGGCCTTCTTGATCGCCGCGACGGCGCGGTCGTAGACGCCGTCCTGCGAGACCGCGTGGTCGTGATCCTCGCGGTTGCCGTCCAGATGAACCGACCAGGTGAAATACGGGTTCGGCTTGAACAGGTGCATCTTCTTTTCGAGCAGCAAGGCGTTCGTGCACAGATAGACGAACTTCTTGCGGGCGATGATGCCCTCGACCACCTGGTCGATTTCCTTGTGCAGCAGCGGCTCGCCGCCGGCGATCGACACCACGGGGGCGCCGCATTCGTCGACCGCCTGCAGGCAATCCTCGACCGACAGGCGCTGATTCAGGATCGGATCGGGATAATCGATCTTGCCGCAACCGGCGCAGGCGAGATTGCAGCGGAACAACGGCTCGAGCATCAGCACCAGAGGGTAGCGCTTGCGGCGCTGGAGATGCTGCTTGACGACATAGGCGCCGACTTTGAACGTTTGAAGCAGAGGAACCGCCACTTTGTACCCCGAAGCATGATCGCCGCTGCGATCTGTGAAACCATAGGAAGCGCCTGATCAGGCGCTCTGTCTTAATTGTTGCTAGCGTGTCGTCGCAGCCGCCGTCTTCACGAATGCATCACCGCTTGCGGGGTGTCGGCGAGTTCCGGCGGCATCTTGAACCGCACATTCTCCTCGACGCCCGGCAGAATCTCGACGGCGGTCGCCCCCAATTCGACCAGCCGGTCGACCAGTTCCTGCACCAGATGTTCGGGGGCGGAGGCGCCGGCGGTGACACCCACGGCCTCGATGCCCTCCAGCCAGGCCGGATCCAATTTGCGGGCGTCCTCGATCAGATAGCCCGTCACCCCCATCTCGCCGGCGATCTCGGCCAGACGATTCGAGTTCGAGCTGTTATGGGCGCCGACCACCAGAATCACGTCGACGATCTCCGCCAGGTCCCGCACCGCCTTCTGACGGTTCTGCGTGGCATAGCAGATGTCGCGCGTGTCCGGCCCGACGATGCCCGGGAACCGCTGGTTCAGCGCCTCGATGACGCTGCGCGTATCGTCGACGCTGAGCGTGGTCTGGGTGACGTAGGAGAGCCGCTGCGGATCATCGACGACCAGCTTTGCCACATCGTCCGGAGTCGCCACCAGATGCACCTTGCCGGTGATCCGACCCATGGTGCCTTCGACCTCGGGATGGCCGGCATGGCCGATCAACACGACGTCGCGGCCGGATTCGGCATAGCGCTGCGCCTCGTGATGGACCTTGGAGACCAGCGGGCATGTGGCGTCGATGACCGGCAGGCTGCGCAATGCCGCCGCGTCCTCGACCGATTGAGCGACGCCATGGGCACTGAACACGGTGATGCCGCCCGGGGGGATCTCGTCCAATTCATCGACGAAATGCGCGCCTTTGGCCTTCAGGCTTTCCACGACGTGGCGGTTATGCACGATCTCGTGCCGGACGTAGACGGGCGCGCCATATTTCTGCAGGGCGCGCTCGACGATATCGATCGCACGTTCGACGCCGGCGCAAAAACCGCGCGGCTTCGCCAAGATCACTTTCATCACGGCAACCCCAACCTCGAGTTACTTAGTTCCTTGATAGGTCCGATACCCGATATCGACGGCCTATGATAGACGAACACTAACCCGAGCAACGCGCAGCGGCATCAGGATATTGCGATGCAACGCTAACATGGCAGGGTCACGGCGGCAAACGCGCCACACTTTCGCGCAACCGGAGACGGCCCCGAGGGATCCGCCGGCACCGCGACTACGGCGTGGTTTTCGTACCCTCAACATTGGAAAATTACAAATTGACCCACTACCGTTTTCTGGTCACGGTTGCCCAAATCGACCCTCTGCGGGTAGCGTGGGGGTGATACCCGGTGGAATTCCAGCCAATTCCCCGGAAAAATTCCCCGGAGCGGGACCAAGGAGCAAACGTGAGCGGTCAATCGCAAAAGCCGAGTCTGGTGCAAAAGCCTATCCTGGATCGTGTTGTCACGCCGGCCGATCTGCGTGCCCTGCCGGAGACGGATTTACGCCAGTTGGCGGATGAATTGCGTCAGGAAACGATCGAAGCGGTATCGATCACGGGTGGCCATTTGGGTGCCGGTCTGGGCGTTGTCGAATTGACGGTCGCCTTGCATTACGTGTTCGACACGCCGGCGGATCGTCTGATCTGGGATGTCGGCCATCAGGCCTATCCGCACAAGATCCTGACCGGTCGGCGCGATCGGATTCGCACCTTGCGCACCGGCGGCGGCCTGTCCGGCTTCACCCGGCGCAGCGAAAGCGAATACGACCCGTTCGGGGCCGCCCATGCCTCCACCTCGATTTCGGCCGGCCTCGGCATGGCGGTCGCGCGCGACCTGGAGGGGCGCAAGAACAACGTCGTGGCGGTGATCGGCGACGGCTCGATGAGCGCCGGCATGGCCTATGAGGCGATGAACAACGCCGGCTCGATGGAAGGGACGCGGCTGGTCGTCATCCTGAACGACAACGACATGTCGATCGCCCCGCCGGTCGGCGCCATGAGCGCGTATCTATCGCGCCTGCTGTCGTCGAAATCGTTCCTCAGCCTGCGGCAAACCGCGATCGGAATCAGCAACGCCCTGCCGCGGACCTTGAAGAAGGCGGCGAAGCGGGCCGAGGAATATGCCCGCGGCATGGTCACCGGCGGCACCCTGTTCGAGGAGCTGGGTTTCTATTACGTCGGGCCGATCGACGGGCATAACCTCGATCACCTGCTGCCGGTGTTGAAGAACGTCCGCGACGCCGAATATGCCGGCCCCGTGCTGATCCACGTCGTGACCCAGAAAGGTCGCGGCTATGCGCCCGCCGAGGCGGCCGGCGACAAGTACCACGCGGTCAGCAAGTTCGACGTGGTGACGGGCACTCAGACCAAGCCCAAATCGAATGCCCCGTCCTATCAGAACGTGTTCGGCCGCGCGCTGATCCAGGAGGCCGAGGACGATCCGAAGATCGTCGCTATCACCGCGGCGATGCCGTCCGGCACCGGCCTCAACCTGTTCGGCGACCGGTTCCCGGAGCGCTGCTTCGACGTCGGTATCGCCGAACAGCACGCGGTGACCTTCGCCGCGGGTCTCGCCTCGGAAGGCATGAAGCCGTTCTGCGCGATTTATTCGACCTTCCTGCAGCGTGGCTACGATCAGCTGATTCACGACGTCGTGCTGCAACGCCTGCCGGTTCGCTTCGCGCTGGATCGCGCCGGGCTGGTCGGTGCCGACGGAGCGACCCATGCGGGCTCGTTCGACCTCGCCTATCTGTGCTGTCTGCCGGACATCGTGATCATGGCCCCGGCCGATGAGGCGGAACTGGTGCATATGGTCCGCACCGCCGTCGAGATCGACGATCTGCCATCGGCGATCCGCTATCCGCGCGGCGATGGCGTCGGCATCGAGCTGCCGGAGCGCGGCGAGGCCCTGCCCATCGGCAAGGGCCGCATCCTGCGCGAGGGCACCACCGTGGCACTGCTCAGCATTGGCACCCGCTTGGCCGAATGTCTGGCCGCGGCCAACGAGTTGGCGAGCTTTGGCTTGTCCACCACGGTCGCCGATGCACGCTTCGCGAAACCGCTCGATCTCGATCTGGTCCATCGTCTGGCGCGCGAGCACGAAGTGCTGATCACCATCGAGGAGGGCTCGATCGGCGGCTTCGCCAGCCAGGTGCTGCACGCACTGGCGACATCCGGCGCGCTCGACACCGGGCTCAAGATACGGCCGATGGTGCTGCCTGACCGGTTCATCGATCACGATTCGCCGAATGTTCAGTATGACGAGGCGGGCCTCAACGCACGGCACATCACAGCGACCGCCCTAGCGGCTCTGGGTCGGGCGACAGGAACCGTGCCGGTCCGCGCCTGATCGCCGGGATCTCCGGCTTCATCGCGTTCGTGACCTGAACCATGCGGTGTCAGAGGGGGAAAGACGCCGGCACTCGGGCGGGATGGTTTCGGATGGAGGCGCCGGTGCGGAGAAGGGCGGGGTTTTTCCTGACAGCCGCCCTCGCCGCCATGCTCGCCTTCACCCCCACCGCCCAGGCGGGTCCGGCCAGCGACGTGATCAACCAGTTCGACGACGTGCTGCTCGGGGTCATGAAGAATGCCGATCGGCTAGGCTATCAAGGCCGCTACAAGCTGCTCGACCCGGCGATCATGCACACCTTCAACATACCTCTGATGACCCGTATCATCGCCGGCAGCCCATGGACCAACTGGACCGAGGCGGAACGGAACCAGGTGGTCGACGCCTTCGGCCGGTTCGTCGTAGCGACCTATGCGCGCCGCTTCGATGGCTATGCCGGGGAGCGTTTCCAGGTCGATGGCGAAACACCGCTGCAAAACGGCATTCTGGTCAAAAGCGCCCTGGTCCGGCCGCATGATCCGCCGATCGCGCTGCACTATCTGCTGCTGCAGAACGGTAAGGATTGGCAGTCGGTCGATGTTTTCTTGACCGGCACGATCAGCGAAATCGCCACGCGCCGCTCGGAATTCAGCGCGGTGATCCAGCGCAACGGCTTCAAGGGCCTGCTCGACACCCTGGAAAGCAAGATCAAGGTGCTGGCCGGCGGCGCCTAGGCAACGAACGAATGCCGGGGCAACTAACGAATGCCGGCTAATCGGCCTCCCACCGACTCGCCCGCGCCGGCCCCCCGTCCCCACAAGCTCATCAGGGCCGGCTGAACGACCAGCGTGCAGAGCAGCGCATAGCCCAGCGCGATCATCAGCAGCAGGCCCATGCTGGCGGTACCCGCATGATGCGATAGCGCCAGGCTGCCGAACGCCGTCGTCGTGGTGAAGGCGCTGAACACCACGGCGCGCGCGGTGCTGGTCTGCAGAAGCGCCACCGGCCCGGAGCCGCGGCGCCATGCCATCACGAAATAGATATCGAACGCCACCCCGATGCCGAGCAGCAGGGGGACCGCGATGACATTGGCGAAATTCAGCGGCAAGCCTATCGCGACACAGGTGCCGATCGCATAGAGGCCGGCGAGCAACAGCGGGATCAGCACCAGGGCGACATCTCGCAAACGGCGTAGGATGATTGCCAGAACCAAGGTGATGGCCACCAGCGCCAACAAGGAGGCCTGGAGGAACGCATGGCTGATGGTATCGCCGGAGGCCAGGATCGCCACCGGCGCGCCGGTGGCCGTCGGGGCGACCGCCACGACCGCGTCGACGAAGCCGTGCATCACCCGCTGGTCCCGGATATTGCCCTTGGGGAACACTTCGACCCGAGCCCGCCCATCGGCGGCGATCCATTGCGCCCGAAACTCCGCCGGCATGGTGTCGGCGGTCACCGGACCGGCGGTCATCGACAGGCGCAGCGCGTCCATCCGTCGCTCGAAGCCGCCCACCAACACGTTGCGGAGCGGCGCCATGGTGACATTCGGGCGTGCCAGATAGGCGGTCAACGCCGAGTCCAGCCGTTTGGCGATCGGCGCCAGGTCACCCGCCGCCGGCAACCCGGCGAGCCGCTTCAGCGTTGCGATGAATGCCTCGGCGCTCTGGCGTTCCACCTCCTCGCCCGGCAGCGGCGCCGGATCGGCGTGATCGAGAATCGGCCCCAGGAACAGCCGCACGCCATCCAGGATATCGAGCTTCGCCGGCTGGTCTCCAGGCACGAAGCTTTGCAGGGTCAAGGTCATCTTGACCTGGGACAGCTTGTCGAGGTGACCGGCGAGATCGACCGCATGCGGCAGATCCGGGTTCAGCACCTCGATCGTATAGGGCGAGGTGTTGGGGTCGTCGATCAGCGCGATCGCCGTGCGCACCGATTCCTTGGTCGGGTCCTTGAGATCCATGGGATCGGCGTCGAAAGTCAGGAACGGTACCGTCGCCGCGGCGGCGATGCCCAGGACGAGGGCCGCCCCCGCGACCCAGCGGTGCCGGCGTGCCAGCCAACGATCGACCCCGGCCGCCCAGGCGAACCCGGCGGCCTCGGATACACCGCGCCCAGGGATCAGCGTCAACAGCGCCGGCAGCACCGTGAGATTCGCCAGCAAGGCGACCCCCATGCCGGTGCCGGCGATGAGGCCGAGCTCGGAGACGCCGCGATAATCCGTCGGCAGGAACGAAAAGAAGCCGACCGCCGCCGCGACCGCCGCCAGCGCCAGCGGGCCGCCGACGCCCTCGGCGGTGCGACGCAGCGCCGCGATGTTGACGGCATGGGGATCGGCCGGGCGCGCGCCGCCGGTGACGGTATGCAGTTCCGCCCGATAGCGCATCGCGAACTGAATGCCGAAATCGACACCGATGCCGATGAACAGCACCGCGAAGGCGACGGAGATGAGGTTTAGCGTGCCGACCGCCAGCGTGGCGAAGCCCGCAGTCATCACCAATCCGACGATCAGCGTTATGAAAATGGCGACGATAATGCGCGGCGACCGCAAGC
Organism: Allostellaceae bacterium; assembly: GCA_035555315.1. Lineage (GTDB taxonomy): Bacteria > Pseudomonadota > Alphaproteobacteria > ATCC43930 > CGMCC-115725 > DATMGU01. The sequence continues at coordinate 32,337 of DATMGU010000010.1, read as the reverse complement.
CCAGCAGCAACAGCACGCAGACCGCCACGAGCGACAGCGCCGTGGCGATGCCGGCACCCTGGGTGACCGAAGCGAACTCCTCGTCGTTCAGCGCCACCTCGCCGGTCATGCGAACGCGGATACCGCTGGCCGGCGACGTCTCGGGCAGACGCGTCACCAGATCGCGCACCGCCGAGCGGGCAGCGCCACCGGGTTCCAAGGCGGTGAAATCGAGTTTTGGTTGAACCAGAACGAAGCGGCGGAGTTCTTCCGGCTGCGGCGCGCGCGCGGTCATCAGCGCCTGCCAGGAAACCGGTTTGGCGGCGCCGGCGTTGAGGCTTTCCACCGCCCCCGCGAACCGTGTCATCGGTCCGGTCAGCATATCGGCCGGCGCCTGCCCCTGCTCCACCCCGCCCAGCGCCATGCCCAGAACACCGAACAAACCACGCAGGCTTGGATCGGCATCCAGCGGACCGAGCAGCGGCTGGGCCTGGGCGAGTTGATCGGACAGCTTGCCGAGTTCCTCGGTCGACAGGAGCAGCAGGCCATAACGCTTGAAAAACGCATTGGCCTCCGGTCGCTCGACGGTGCGGAACAGGTCCGGCCGCTTGGCGAGCGCGTCGGCCAAGGCCGCGGCGGCGTCATCGGTCGCGTCGGCCGTATCGCCGTCGATCACGATGGCGAGTTGCGCCACCCCCTGCGGAAACGCCTGGTCGAACGCCGCCGCCGCCTTCTGCCAAGGCAGATCGGGCGACAGCAGCTTGCTGGTATCCGTCGTGATGCCCAGCGTGCCCGCCGCGTAGATACCGGCGGCGACGCTTAACGCCAGCGCCGCGGCCAAGACGCCCCAGGCATAGCGCCGCGAGAAATCGACAATACCGACGAGCAGACGGATCACCCGCACCAGATCACCCAAATTCCCCTGAACACTGGGAACGAGCCGAGGGTCCTCAGAACTTGTAGCCGAAGCGGAGGCCGACGTCGTTCAGACCCTCGTTGCGCTTTGCCAGATCCGCGTCGGAGATGTGGTTGAGGCTGATCGCGACCGAATAACGCTGGGCGAAGCGGTAACCGAGATCGACATCCTCGCGGAACAGCACCGGCGAGCCCAGCGATTTGCGGCGTTGCGCCTCGGCGCCCTGCACGTCGAGCTTGCCGTCATGCACGGACCCGCCCAGCGACCCTTCGACATAAAATCCGTCTCCGGACGCGAAAACGTCGTGCACGAAGGTCCAGTCCCAGGTCAGGCCGAAATAGAACTGATCGGTCTGGCCGGAGGTATTGACCAAACCACCCACCATCGGCCGGGGCGAGCCGATGATCCCGAGGAAAGACGGGCTGGTGAACAGCACTTCCAGATTGATGTCGGCACCGGTTTCCTTCTGGTGGCCGAGTACGCTGGCATCGTGGTCGTAGATGCCGCCCTTCAACTCATCGACGATCTTGCCACTATCCGCCGTCTGGGCCAGAGCGAGTTGCGGACTGGCGGCGGCCAGAAGGGTGGCAAGGAGATAGGCTGAACGACGCATGATCCCTCGGCGATTAGTTGATGGGGAGAACCGGCAGAGCGCGCTGGCGGCGACAGAAACGAAATCAGGCCGGCACCCTAACCGGCCTTGCGGCGGACTTAAAGGCCGAGCGATCAATAGACGCGATCAACGCCGCCGGAGCCAAGATGGCTCGCGACACCCGTCGCGCTGTCGATTTATCATCCCGCCCGCGGCCCCGATGCCTAAGATACGGCAACGGGTAGGGATTCAGCCTCTTCCTCCATAACCGTCCACACCTCCCAGAGAGGGCTAGTTCAAGAAGGATTGTACCATGGCGAAGGTGACCAGCCTTTGCGTCTATTGCGGCTCCTCCAATCAGGTCGACCAGGTCTACAAAGACGCCGCCTACGAGCTTGGCCGGCTGGTCGGCGCACGCGGCATCGACCTCATCTATGGCGGCGGACGTGTCGGCCTGATGGGGCTCGCGGCGGATGGCGCATTGGCCGCCGGCGGCCGAGTCACCGGCATCATCCCGCGTCACTTGCACGACCGCGAGGTCGCCCATTCGGGCCTCAGCGAATTGGTCGTGGTCGAAACCATGCATGAGCGCAAGCAATTGATGGCGGCGCGGGCCGATGCCTTCATCATCCTGCCCGGCGGCTTCGGCACGCTGGATGAGGCGTTCGAGATCATGACCTGGAAGCAATTGCGGCTGCATGACAAGCCGGTCATCCTGGTCGATGTCGCGGGCTATTGGGCGCCCCTGCGGACGCTCATCGACGAGATCATCGCGACGCGCTTCGCCGGCGAAGGCTGCCGCCGGCTCTATCAATGCGTCGGTGGCATCGATGAGGTGCTCGCAGCACTCGACGCGGCACCCGAGCCGGTCGTCGGCGTCGACACCAAGGTGATGTGACGCGGCTCCCGCCGTGGCGCGAGGCGTCGAACGAGACCTGTCGGCTAACCGCTTGCCGGCGCAGGACGCCATGATATTGTCCGCCGGGTTTCGGGCGGATTAGCAAGCTTTCTGGAGAAAACAGTCGATGGCGAAGATCAAAGTAAAGACCCCGGTGGTCGAACTCGATGGCGACGAGATGACCCGGATCATCTGGCAGTTCATCAAGGACAAGCTGATCCTGCCCTACCTCGATATCGATCTTAAGTACTACGATCTGGGCGTCGAACATCGCGATGCGACGGACGATAAGGTTACGGTCGACAGCGCCAACGCCATCGCCCAATACGGCGTCGGCGTGAAATGCGCCACGATCACCCCGGACGAGCAGCGGGTCGAGGAATTCAAGCTCAAGAAGATGTGGAAGTCGCCCAACGGCACCATCCGCAACATCCTGGGCGGCACCGTGTTCCGCGAGCCGATCATCTGCAATAACGTGCCGCGGCTGGTGACGACCTGGACCGCGCCGATCGTGATCGGCCGCCACGCCTTCGGCGACCAGTACAAGGCGACCGACTTCCTGGTCCCCGGCGCCGGCACCCTGACCATGAAGTTCACGCCCAAGGACGGCGGCAAGCCGGTCGAGTACGAGGTGTTCGAGTTCCCCGATGCCGGCGTGGCGATGGGCATGTACAACCTCGACGAATCGATCCGGGGCTTCGCCCGCTCCTGCTTCAATTATGGGCTGCTGCGCAACTGGCCGGTCTATCTCTCGACCAAGAACACCATCCTCAAGGCCTATGACGGCCGCTTCAAGGATCTGTTCCAGGCCGTGTTCGACGCCGAGTTCAAGGCCGAGTTCGACAAGCGGAAGCTCAGCTACGAACACCGGCTGATCGACGATATGGTCGCCAGCGCGTTGAAGTGGCATGGCGAATTCGTCTGGGCCTGCAAGAACTACGACGGCGACGTGCAATCCGACACGCTGGCCCAGGGGTTCGGCTCGCTCGGCATGATGACGTCGGTGCTGCTGACGCCCGATGGCAAGACGGTCGAGGCCGAGGCCGCCCATGGCACGGTCACCCGGCATTACCGGCAGTTCCAGCAGGGCAAGGAGACCTCGACCAACCCGGTCGCGTCGATCTTCGCCTGGACCCGGGGTCTGTATTATCGCGGTCAGTTCGACAACACGCCCGACGTGCAGACCTTCGCGGAAACCCTGGAAAAGGTCTGCGTCGACACGATCGAGGCCGGTTTCATGACCAAGGATCTGGCGATCCTGATCGACCCGGATCAGCCCTGGCTCACGACCAACCAGTTCCTCGATAAGCTGGATGAAGGTCTGAAGCTGGCGATGAAGTAAGCCTGATTAAGGTTGGACGAGAAAACGGCCGGAGGGGAAATCTTCCGGCCGTTTTGCTGTGTCCGAGCAGGGATCTTCCGCATTGGAGCGCTCGCCATCGAGCTTCCTACCCGCCAAGCCGCTCCGTCAGCGTCCGCTCGATCGTCGAGAGCGCGTCGGCCGCGCGGGCGGCATCCGGGCCGCCGGCCTGCGCGATGGTCGGCCGGCCGCCGCCGCCGGCACCGCCCAGGGCCGCCGCCCCGGCCTGGACCAATTCCACGGCGCCGATGCGCGACACCAGATCATCGGTCACCGCCACGACCAAGGACGCCTTGCCCTCCTGGCTCGACACCAGGGCGATGATGCCCGAGCCGATCTCGCGCCGCATATCCTCGGCCAGCGTGCGCAACTCCTTGGCCGGCAACTCGCCAACGGATCGGGCGTCGAATTTGATGCCGGCGACCTCCCGCACCTCGGTGGTAGCACCGTTGCCGCCCCGGGCGAGCAGTCGACGGGCATCGCCCAGCTCCCGCTCCAGCCGCTTGCGCTCCTCGACCAGCGCCGCGATGCGGGTCGGCAGTTCGGCCGGATTGGACTTCAACAGGGCGGCCGCTTCACGCAACAACCGTTCCTGGGTGGCGGCATGGCTCTCGGCGGCGGCGCCGGTCACCACCTCGATACGCCGGATACCGGACGCGACCGCCGCCTCGGTGACGATGCGCATCGTGCCGATATCGCCGGTCTGCCGCACATGGGTGCCGCCGCACAGCTCGATCGAATAAGGTCGGCCCTTCCCGTCGGCATCGCCATCGACGCCGCCCATGGCGACGACGCGGACTTCCTCGCCGTATTTCTCGCCGAACAGGGCGAGCGCCCCCTCCTCGATCGCGGCGTCGGGCGTCATCAGCCGGGTGGTCACCGGCGTGTTCTGACGGATCCGCTCATTGACCTCCGCCTCGACATCCTCGACTTCCTGCTCGCTCATCGGCTTGGGCTGGCTGAAATCGAACCGCATCCGGTCCGGCGTCACCAGCGAGCCCTTCTGGCTGACATGCTGGCCGAGGCGGCGGCGCAGCGCCTCGTGCACCAGATGGGTCACCGAGTGATTGGCACGCAGTTTGGCGCGGCGGGTGGTGTCGATGCTGAGTTTCGCCTCGTCGCCGACTTTGATCGTACCGCTGGCGAGCTGGCCCATATGGACCCAAAGGTCGCCGAGCCGCTTCACCGTATCCTCGATCACGAACCGACCACCGCCGGCCAGGGCGATACCGGTATCGCCCAATTGGCCGCCGGATTCGGCATAGAACGGTGTCTGGTTGACGATCAGGGCCGCGCGCGCGCCGACGCCGATCTCGTCGACCGCCTTACCATCGACGACCAGCGCCAGCACCTTCGCCTCGACCGTATCCTCGTGATAGCCCAGGAACTCGGTGGCGCCCAGCCGGTCGCGCAGATCGAACCAGACCGGATCGGTCTTGGCGTCGCCGGAGCCGACCCAGGCCTTGCGCGCATCGGCCCGCTGCCGGGCCATCGCCGTCTCGAAGCCCTCGACCGCGACGCTCCGGCCCAGGCCGCGCAGCACGTCCTGGGTGAGGTCGAGCGGAAAGCCATAGGTGTCGTAGAGCTTGAACGCGACCTCGCCCGGCAGCGGCTGGTCGGCGCCAAGCCGGGCGGTCTCCTCGTCCAACAGTTTCAAGCCGCGATCGAGCGTCTGCTTGAAATTGCTTTCCTCGAGCTTCAGCGTCTCGGTGATCAGCGCCTCGGCCCGCCCAAGCTCGGGATAGGCCGTTCCCATCTGACGGACCAAGGCCGGTACCAGGCGCCACATCAAGGGTTCGCTACAGCCCATGATATGCGCATGGCGCATCGCCCGGCGCATGATCCGGCGCAGCACATAGCCGCGCCCTTCGCGCGACGGCATGACGCCATCGGCGACCAGGAACGAGGCCGCGCGCAGATGATCGGCGATGACCCGGTGCGAGATCTTGAATTTCCCGTCCGGTTCAGCCCCCGAGGCATCGGCCGAGGCTTCGATCAGCGCGCGCATCAGGTCGATATCGTAATTGTCGTGCTTGCCTTGCAGCACGGCGGTGATCCGCTCCAACCCCATGCCGGTATCGATCGACGGGCGGGGCAAGGCCACGCGCTGACCGGCGCTGACCTGCTCGAACTGCATGAACACCAGGTTCCAGATCTCGATGAACCGGTCGCCATCCTGATCGGCGCTGCCCGGCGGGCCGCCCGCGATCTTGGGGCCATGGTCGAAGAAGATCTCCGAACACGGGCCGCAGGGGCCGGTCTCGCCCATCGACCAGAAATTATCGCTGGTCGGGATGCGGATGATGCGGTCGTCGCCGAGACCGGCGATCTTCTTCCACAGCCCCGCCGCGTCCTCGTCCTCGGCATAGACGGTGACCAGCAGACGTTCCTTGGGCAGACCGTACTCGCGGGTGATCAAATTCCAGGCGAGCTCGATCGCCCGTTCCTTGAAATAGTCGCCGAACGAGAAATTGCCGAGCATCTCGAAGAAGGTGTGATGCCGCGCGGTATAGCCGACATTTTCCAGATCGTTGTGCTTGCCACCGGCGCGCACACATTTCTGCGCGGTCGCCGCACGCTGATAGGGCCGCGTCTCGACGCCGGTGAAGACGTTCTTGAACGGTACCATCCCTGCGTTGGTGAACAACAAGGTGGGGTCGTTGCGCGGCACCAGCGGGCCCGAGGCCACCGGCGTATGGCCGTTGCGCGCGAAATAGTCGAGAAACGTGGTGCGGATATCGTTCGCGGTCTGCATTTGGGAACGTCCCTACTCCGACCGGAGATCGCTCCGGCGCACCGCCTTTTAAGCGGTGCGGCCGGGATGTGTCCAGGAGGGCGAAGGGTTAAGCCGAGGTGACGCCTCAGGCCCGTCTCGGTTCCGGGCCTATTCCTCCACGACGGGATCCGCCGAGGCGACCAGCATGGCTTCGGCGACCAGGCCGGCATTCGCCCGAACCGCCTTCTCGATCGCATCGGCGATCGCCTGATTGTCCTTCAGGAAGCTCTTGGCGTTCTCGCGCCCCTGGCCGATCCGCTGGCCTTCATAGGAGAACCACGAGCCGGATTTCTCGACGACGCCGGCCTGCACGCCGAGATCGATGAGCTCGCCGCGCTTCGAGACGCCCTCGCCATACATGATGTCGAATTCGACGACCTTGAACGGCGGCGCCATCTTGTTCTTCACCACCTTGACGCGCGTCTGGTTGCCGGTGACCTGCTCGCGCTCCTTGATGGCACCGATGCGGCGGATGTCGAGCCGCACCGAGGCATAGAATTTCAGCGCATTGCCGCCGGACGTGGTCTCCGGATTGCCGAACATGACGCCGATCTTCAGGCGGATCTGATTGATGAAGATCACCATGCAGCGCGACTTGGAGATCGAGCCGGTCAGCTTGCGCAGCGCCTGGCTCATCAACCGGGCCTGCAGGCCGACATGGCTATCGCCCATCTCGCCCTCGAGCTCGGCGCGGGGCACCAGGGCCGCCACCGAATCGACGACCAAAACATCAATGGCACCGGAACGCACCAGCGTGTCGGCGATTTCCAGCGCCTGCTCCCCCGCATCCGGCTGCGAGATCAGCAGTTCGTCGATATCGACGCCGAGCTTCTTCGCATAGCCGGGATCGAGTGCGTGCTCCGCGTCGATGAAGGCGCAGGTGCCGCCGGCACGCTGCGCCTCGGCGATGACATGAAGCGCCAGCGTGGTTTTGCCCGAGCTTTCCGGGCCGTAGATCTCGACCACTCGGCCACGCGGCAGGCCGCCGATGCCGAGAGCGATATCGAGACCGAGCGAGCCGGTCGAAACCACATCCACATCGGAGGACGCATCACGCGCGCCAAGCTTCATGATGGAGCCGCGACCGAAGGCCCGCTCGATCTGACCGAGGGCCGCTTCCAACGCCTTGTTCTTGTCCATATCGGTCTTGTCCAACAGGCGTAAAACGGTCTGAGCCATAACCGATCCCCTTATTTCATACGGGCGGAAGTGATGCAACGCGCATCACTGTACATGATTTGTTCCCGAGCACCAGGGGTATTTTCGAGGGATCCGGGCCCAGCCCGACGGAGAACACAGCCCGACAGGGCCCTTCGCCGCCGCGACTCGCCGGCTTGGCTGGTCCCCGCTAGCCGGGGGTCCCCGAGATGATTTCCTTCACCTTTCCGGCCAGCTGCTTCAGCGTGAAGGGCTTCGCCAGGAAATGCATGCCGGCATCGTCGTCCAGCCGCTTGCGGAAGGTGTCCTCGGTATATCCGGAGATGAAGATCACCTTCATTTCCGGATGCAGCTCGCGCAGCTGCTTCACCAGCGCCGGTCCGTCCATGCGGGGCATCACCACATCGGTCACGACCAGATCGATCACCTGGCTGCCCTCCTGGATGATCGCCAGGGCCTGATCACCGCTCTTGGCCTCGATCACCGTGTAGCCCTTGTTGCGCAGCGCCCGGGCGCTGAACATGCGGACCGGATCCTCGTCCTCGACCAGCAACACCGTGCCCACGCCGGTAAGATCGCGCGGCAGAACGGCCTCGATCGGCTCGGCGCGCGCGCGCGCGGCCTGCTCGGTCTGGCGGTGTCGCGGCAGATAGATCGAGAAGGTCGTGCCGGAACCGACCAGGCTTTCGACGAAGATGAAGCCGCCGGTTTGCTTGACGATGCCATAGACCGTCGAGAGGCCGAGACCGGTGCCCGAGCCGACCTCCTTGGTTGAAAAGAACGGTTCGAAAATGCGCACGAGGTTCTCGCGCGGGATGCCGACGCCGGTATCGGTCACCTCGATCAGGACATAGTCGCCCGGCGGCATGATCTCGAGGCCGCGCTGCGCCGGGTCGTGATCCAGCACGTTGGTCGTGCGAATCGTCAGCGTACCGCCGCCATGCATCGCGTCGCGCGCGTTCACGGCCAGATTGATGATGACTTGTTCGAGCTGCCCCTGATCGACCTTCACCAGCCCCAGATCGCGGCCATGCACCATCTTGAGGTCGATGTTCTCGCCGATCAGCCGGTTCAGCAGGTGGCTGAGTTCGGCCAGCACGTCGGTGATGTTGAGCACGCGCGGTTGCAGCGTCTGCTGGCGGGAGAAGGCCAGGAGCTGGCGCACCAGATTGGCCGCGCGGTTGGCGTTCTGCTTGATCTGCATGATATCGGCGAAAGACTGGTCACCCGGCCGGAAGCGCAGCAGCAGCAGGTCGCAAAAGCCGATCATGGCAGTCAGCAGATTGTTGAAATCATGCGCGACGCCACCGGCGAGCTGACCGACAGCCTGCATCTTCTGCGACTGGGCGAACTGGATCTCGAGGCTCTTCTGCTCGGTCATGTCGATGAAATGCAGGATCAGCCCGGACAGCGTGCCGTCGGGCGCCTCCAACCGGCTGACGAACAGCGCCACCGTCTTCTCGCGCGGGCTCTTGATGCGGATCTCGAGCGGCCGGGCGACGACCTCGCCGCGTGCCACGAGGTCCAGGCGCGTGGTGATCTCGCTCTGGAAATCGGCATTGATGAACTCGAACAGGTCATGGCCCTGCAGCCGACCGCGGCCGTCATCCAGCAGCATGTCGAGCGCGCGGTTGGTCTCCTTCAGCCGGCCATTGACATCGACCAGGGCGATGCCGACCGGTGCGATCTCGAAGAACCGCTGAAACCGTTGCCGCGACAAACGCAGCGCCTCTTCCCAGACCCGCTCGGGCGCCAAGTCGCGGATCACCGACCGGGTGCTGAGACTGTCGCCGCGCGGCTCGACCGTTTGGCTGATCGAGGCGTTCAGCACCCTACCCTGCCGGCCGCTCAGAATCACTTCCAGCCCTTCGGCCGGCGCGTAGGGATCGAAGGCCTGACGGCTCGCCGGCTGATCGGACAGCAGGAAATCCTGCAGGAGCGCGCCGTCATTGACCAGGCTTTCCGCGGTGGTCCCAAGCCAATCGGCCAGCGTTTGGTTGGCCAAAAGGAAGCGGCCGGTATCGTCGATCGAATAGAGGCCGATCGGTGCCTTATCGATGAAATCGAACAGCTGCACCTTCTCGCCGTCGATCACCTGGCGCATCTGGTACTGGGCGGTGACGTCATCGAGGATCCAGAGCACGGCGCCCGGCCGGTCGGCCAAGGGCTGCACCCTGATCTGAAACCACGTCGGGACATGACCGGGCATGCCGGCGGGCATGACGAGCCGCACGACTTCGCCACCGGAGCTGCCGGCCGCCCCCAATGCCGCCAGACGATCGATCGCGCTTACCGCCGCTTCGTCATCTGCGGCGGCTTCGCGCAACGCCTGCAAGGGCGGCTTGCCCTTCGGGCTCAGCGCGGCGCAAGCGGCGTTGGCGTAGAGCGCCCGCTGATCCGGGCCGAGGATGAAATGGGCCGTCGAAACAGCGTCCAACGCGTCGCCCAGCAGGACATCGTGTTTGGCGTGCCGACCGAGATAGACCGTGCCAAGGGTGGCCAGGCAGGACAGCGCCGCCAGCGCCGCGACGATGGCCAAGGCGGTCGATCGAAAGATGACGGGATCCGTCGGCGGGGCGATCACGAGAACGCCGAGACCGATCGCCGCCAGCGCGGTGACGCCCCCTACCCCGGCCAACGCCGCATGGGGGGCCGATAGAACGCGGTTCAGCAACCCCGCCGAACGACCGGCCGGTCCGGCCGCGGTGTCGGTTGTCCCGGCGGCCCGAGAGGCGGTTTGGGGGATGGCGGAGCTCTGGTGCACGGATGGCATCGGCGCCCTCGCGATATAGCCCGACCCGGAGTCGGGCGCCTTGTCCGAGTCTAGCAAGGTCCGCTGTCCGGCGCCAACGGTCATGGCCGCGCCAAGCTGAGAAAGACATCCTGAAAGGTCTTCAGATACCACAGCATGATGGCCGACAAGGTCATGGTCAGCATCGCGAATCCCCCCATGATTTGAAGCGGTAACGCCACAAAAAAGATCTGCAGTTGCGGCATCAGCCGGGATAGCAATCCGGCCACGGCGTAGAAGGCGACCCCGATGATCATGAAGGGGGCGGCCAATTCAATTGCGATGGTGAAGCTGCGCCCCACCATCATGGCGATCGCCCGCGACATGTCCGCCATCGGCAACGCCATGCCCGGGCGGAACAGCGAATAGCTGTCGACCAGGGCGCTCAACATCAGATGATGCAGATCGGTCACGAACAGCAGGGTAACGCCGATCAACGCCATCAAACTTCCGGCCAGCGATTCCTGGGTCTGCTGGGCCGGGTTGAAGATCAACGCGTTCGACAGGTTCATGTTCAGGGAAATGATCATGCCGGCGGTCTCCAGAGCCGCCATCAGGATGCGGGAGATCAATCCCAGGAACAGACCGACGACGATCTCGCCGCCGACCAGCAGGAAGACCTGCATCGGCTGGGTCGGCAGCGCCGGCAGCCCGCCACCGGTCGAACTCAGCACCGGTGTCAGCAATACGGTGATCGCCAGGGCCATGACCAGGCGAACGCGGGTCGGCACGTAAAGATCGCTGAAACCGGGCAGGAAACTCATCGCGGTGCCGATGCGGGAAAACACCAGAAACGCCGCGAACAGGTTGGCCGGGATCAGTTGGGCCAGCATCGGTACCCTCAGTTGCCGCTGATGATGCGGTCGGCCAACCCCTGGGTAAAGGTCTGCAAGGTGGTCAACATGAAGGGCAGCAGCACGATCAGCGACAGGAAGATGACCACGATCTTTGGCACGAAGGTCAGCGTCTGCTCCTGAATTTGGGTCAGCGCCTGGAACAACGACACGACCAGACCGATACCGAGAGCGAGCAGCATACAGGGCGCTCCCAGCTTCAGGGTGACGAAGATCGTCTCCCGCGCCAGGTCGAGAACCGTATCCGCATTCATCGCGAAAGCCTCGAATTCATCGCGAAAGCCCCGAATTCATCACGAAAGCCCTGGGCTGCGTGCGTCAGATCGCCATGCGCAGGATGTCCTGGTAGGCGGTAACGACCTTGTCGCGGACGGCGACGACGGTTTGCAGGGTCACCTCGGCATTGGTAACGGCGGTGACGACCTGGGTCAGGTCCGCCTTGCCGGTCGCGGCCTTCATGCTCAATTGCTCACCCTGGTGCTGCGCGTCGATCGCATCGGTCAGCGACGATTTGACCAGGTCGGCGAAGCTGCCACCGCCGGTCGGCGTCGCCGTCGTCGCGTCCGGCTGCGTCAAAGCGGTGCTCTTCAGGGCATGCGCATAAGCGGAAGTGGCTTGCGAAAGACTGATGGTCATTGCCGGACGATCCTTTTGCCGCGATCGATCAACCGCGAAGCGCCTTGACCTTCGCGGAATTCAGCCACGGCAATTTTTGCCGGGTCGTTACATATGGCCCGGAAAGCGGTTAAGGCCGTCTTAACGTCCCCCGCGATTTTCCATGAAACATCGCCCCGTCGACCGCCACGAAGCATTTGTTAACCATATCGGCCCATGGTTCGGGCGTCGCAGCGCGTTCACGGCGGCGATCAACCGATGGATTGGCAGATGGACGAGAAAGCCGTAGCCCTCGCCTTCGATCCGGCGAAACCGGATATTCCGACGATCATCGCGACCGGCCGAGGCGCCTTGGCCGAGCAGATCGTCGAGATCGCCTTTCAGCATGGCGTCAAAGTACGTGAGGACGCCGATCTGGTCGAAATCCTGGAGGCCTTGGAGCTCGGCGCCGAGATCCCGCTCGTCGCCTTCGCGGCGGTCGCCGAGATCCTGTCGCATGTCTACCGCGCGGAACTCGCAAGCTTCGAAAACGCCGCGGCCTCGGCGCCATGACCGAGCCTTCCCGTCAAATGGAGGAACTCGACCACCGAATCACCCATATCCGGCGGCGGATCGCCACCGCGCATGCGCTGATCGGTGGGGACCAGCCCCCGCTTGATGGCCCAGGCCCACAACTTGACGGACTAACGGACGACATCGCCCGGATCTGCCAAATCGCCGAATCGCTGCCCGGCCGGTCGACGGAAGATCTGGAGGATTTGCTTGGGGCCATGACCGACCTCGCGGCCGCGCTGCGCCGCCATGCCGGCCCCGTCCCGGAAATCCCATCCGCCGGCGCTTCAACAGTCGGCCAATCAACAGTCGGCCAATCAACGGCCGGCCAATCAACAAAAGGTGTCTAGCTTTGGGCATGGATAGCTATGCGCGGTTTCTTTTGGCGCTGGCCTTTGTCGTCGCCTTGATCGCCGCCTGCGCCTGGCTGGCGCGGCGTTACGCGGGTGGCGGTATGCTGGTCCGCCGCGGCGCCACACGCCGGCTCAGCATCGTCGAAGTCACGTCGATCGACGCCAAGCGCCGGTTGGTGCTGCTGCGCCGCGACGGGGTCGAGCACCTGGTTCTGCTGGGGCCCGGTCAGGATGTCGTGATCGAGCGGGGCATCCCGGCCGATCCCGCCGATCCGAATACCAGCTTCGCCGCGCACCTTGCCGGCGGGGCCTCATGACCAGGTTCGCCCACACCCCTGTCAACACGGCGTTTCTGTTCGCGGCCGCGGCCCTCCTCGCCACCCTGTCGCTGGCAGCACCGGCCTTGGCTCAGACCGTGACGCTCGATCTCGGCGATGGCGGCTCGTCGACCGGGCGGATCGTCCAGTTGGTCGCACTTACTACGATCCTCAGCCTGGTGCCCGGCATCCTGGTCACGGTGACGTCCTTCACGCGCATCATCATCGTGCTGTCGTTCCTGCGCAGCGCTCTCGGCATCCAGCAGACGCCGCCCAACGTGGTGCTGCTGAGCCTGGCGCTGTTCCTATCCGGGTTCGTCATGGCACCGACCTTGGAGCAGGCCTATCACGACGGCATCGAACCGCTGATCGCCGAACAGATCAACGAAACCGACGCGGTGCTGCGCACGGTGGCGCCGGTGCACAAATTCATGACCGACCATGTCCGGCCGCAGGATCTGAAGCTGTTCATGGACATGGCGAAGCTGCCGGAAGCCGCCACCGTGGCTGACGTGCCGCTGCGGGCGCTGGTGCCGGCCTTCATGATCAGCGAGCTGCGACGCGCTTTCGAGATCGGCTTTCTGCTGTACCTGCCGTTCCTGGTCATCGACATGGTGGTGGCGTCGCTGATCATGTCGATGGGTATCGTAAGCTTGCCGCCGAACGTCATCTCCCTGCCCTTCAAGCTGATCTTCTTCGTGCTGATCGACGGCTGGTACATGGTCGCCGGCTCCTTGGTGCAGAGCTTCGGCACGCTTTAGACCGTCTGGGACCTGCCGCGCTTGCCCAGGCCCGGGGTTACGGGTTGGGACGTCTTCGCTGGATAAAGGGCTCCACCTCGCCTTCAGGGACGACATAGGCCTCGACTTCCCGGCTTCCGAGGCGGTGCAGCTTGGTCATCCGGTGATGCCCGTCGATGAACCGCACATATCCGAGAGAGGAATGATCGACTGCCAAGACCGGCCGTCGAAGCTCCATTGGGGTCATGGTTTCCAGGCGGCCTTCATGGATCTGGGCCATCGACAGACCCCACATCGTCCTCTCATCCAACGGGATGAGGAAGGGACCAAACTTGGGCGCATTCAGGAGCGCCACCGTATCGATCTCGGTCACGTCATAAAGCACTCTGTCGAAATCGTAGATGAGGTGGCCGTCGGGGATGTGGTGGTCTCTTGACACATGCTCCCGAAAGCGACGCTGCGACGGGAAGTTGATGCCGCATGCCAGACAGGGCGTGGGTGGCCCATCTGCTTTGGGGATCTTCGCTACACTCTCGGCCTTCCGCCGTTCATGTCGGTTCATGGCTCGATCCCAGGTGCTGGTTCGTTAGTTTACCCGCGTCGGTCCCTCTAATTGATAGCGCTGAGCTTGTCGCTCGCCAGGCGCTGCCGGTAGGCGGTCATGAAGCTTTGCAGTTCGCCCACTTGCGCGACCTTGGAGGCAAGGTTGCGGAAGCTGACCACGTCGTCGCCGGGATCGCCGGCGACGACGCGGAAGGCGTCGCGGTCCGGGGTCTTGTCCATGATGGCGCTGTATTTCTGCCGCCAGGTCTCGAGCCCCGCCCGGTCATCGGCCAGCGCCAAAGCGGTCGCGGCGTTCAACACCGCCTTTTCGGACTCAGGATCGAGCGTGCCGTCCGCCAACAGTACCTTGACCGAGGTTTGCAGCAGAACCGCCGCCGCCGCCCAATTCTGGGTATGCCAATAGATATCCGACCTGAGACGGTCCGCATCGACCGACGCGTCGCCCACCAGCAGCTTCAGCGCATCATCGGTCCGGCCGAGTTCGGCGAGCGCGCGGGCGCGCAACTCGCGCCGCTGACGGTTCAGATCCGGTCCCAAATCCTGTATCACCGGGATGTCGAGCGCCTTCAGGGCGTCATCGGGTTTGTGATCGAGCAACCGGACCAGCGCCAGCCGAGCTGCCACCCGCGCCTGTTCCAAGCCTTGCAGATGATTGCGCGCCTGATCGTCGAGCAGCGTCGCCGCCCGGTCGAGCAGGTCGACCGAGACCAGCCGATCGATCAGCTTGCGGGTGATCTCCTGGCCACGCTCATCGGCCGGCATCAGCTCGCGGAATTCGTCATAGACCGCGAGCGCCTTCAGCGGTGCCACGTTCTCGGCGGATTTGCCGAGGAACAGCCCGACGAAATCGGCCTGCATCTCCTCCGCGGCGCCCTTTGCCGGTGCCTGATCGGGATAGGTTTCGAGCAAGGTGCGGAAACTGCGGAAGCCGCCGCGATAATCCGAGTCATCGACCTGCAGCTGGGCCAATTTGCGCAGCACGGTCACCTCGAAATCATCGCCGCGCCAGGCGAAGCGCAAGCGCTGCAACTGATCGATCGCATCGACCCGATCGAGCTTGCCGGATGCGAGCCGATCGAGGATCGACGCATAGGTGGAACGGGCCCGGCTGGGGCCGTCGTCACTCGCCGAGACCTCGGCCCAGGTCTTCACCGCGCGATCGTGGTCGCCGGCCTTTTCCAGGCGCAACCCTTCGAGATATCTCGCCCGCGCGAGGTCGCCCGCCATCGGCGCCTCACGCAGCACCGAGGCCAGCAGGGGTTCCACCACCTTGATATCGCCGGCCTGCAGGCTGGCTTCGGCCGCATCCAAGGTCAGGCGATGGCGAACCGGCTTCGGATATGTCGCAAGGGCTGAATTGCCATCGGCGAAGTTCTTGGCGGCCGCCGGAAAATCCCCCTTCGCGAGCGCCACGGCACCGCGCCAGAGGGATGCGTCGCGGTCATTGTCCAGCGCGGCATCGGCAAGATCGGTTTGCGCCGCGTCCCGATCGCCGACCAACAGTTCCGACGCGCCGCGCATGGCGTGGAAGTCGGCTGTCGTCGCCAGCGCCGGCGTATCGTGTTCGATCGCATGCAGCACGCCCAATGCCTCGGGGCCCATGCCATTGGCGAAATAGAACCGGGCGAGCGCCAGTCGCGCCGGACCGCGATCCGCGGCCGGCACGTCGACGACCGCCTGCTGCAGTGTCTGGCGCTGCTTGGAAAAATCGACACCGGCGGGGCCGCGCCACGCATCGAACGCGAATAATCTGGGTGGCCCTTTATCGACGCTCGGCGCGGTACCGGTCATGGAGGCGAGGGTCGGATTGCGATCGCCCGGCGGCGAGACCGTCAGGCCGCCCGCCGCCGTTACCTCGACGAAACGCGGGCGTGATCGGATCGTGACCAGTTCGGAGTTCGGCCGAAACGCCAGCCCCTGGACGCTCGCCAGGGTCTCGAAATCGACAAAACCCAGATCGGCGTCGATGCCCTGGCCCAGCTGCGGCAGCGTCACGATGAACAGCGTATCGCCGACATCGGGGTCGATCACGGATATCGGCGAGGACGGATCGAGCGCCGGAAATGATACGGCGGTGGCGGGCGTGCCCGGGCCGATTTTCGGCTCGATCGGGGCGTCGGGCTTCAGGGGCTGTACCCTGAGATCGATGATCCAGACGGTGCCGGAGCGGCGGACCGATGGATTGACCCCGGCGGCGGCCTCCAAACGCAGCAGCGTCGCGGCCGACTGATCGATCGGCAAGATGGTCGACAGCACCGCGCGGGCCGCCGGGCTCAGCGGATCGATGACCGGTTTGGCCGGCGCGTCGAAGGCGATCCATAATTTTCCCTTGCGGCGAAACACCGCCGCCGCGACCGGATCGTTCCATTCGAAGCGCAGCGATACCCCCGCCCCGCCATCGATCGGCAGCACCCGGACCGGCAAGGCGGCAGCCGTCGACTGGGACACCACCGGCTTAGCGACGGGGGCACTCTTTTCCGCCGCCGCCGCTGTCGCCGCGGCTTTGGCGGCAGCTGCCTGCGCGGCGGCTTGGGCAGCCAGCTTGGGATCGGGCGCCAGCAGATCGAGGACCACCTGGCGGCCGGCCTGGCTGGGGCGCAACCGCCGGTCCGCCGGCAACGGCAAGGTCAGCGTCTGGCCGTCCTCGGACAGGCTGGGCCCACCGGCATCAGTTGGTGCCAATTTGCCGAGCGCCGCCAGATCGATCGCCACCGGCTTCGCGAACCGCATCACCGCGGCCCCGCCCGCCTCGCCGATCGTCACGGGTTTGGCACCATCGATGACCAGCCGGTCGAAGCCGGCATGATGCGCCAGCCGAGCGGTCAACGGCGTCGCCGGTTTGGGTATCGGCGCCGTCTTGGCGGACGCCGGTTGGGCCGGTTCCGCCTCAGTGGCGGGTTTGGCGTTTTTAACGGTCGGGGACGCATTGCTCGCCACGTCCGGCTGGTCGATCAGGTCGAGCACGAAAGTCTTCGGCGAATAGGATTTCTGCTGCAAGGCGACCGGCCGGCGCAGCGTACCGCTGAGGCTGAGCCCATCCGGACCGATCGCCAAGTCGGTGATATAGGGGCTTAGCGTCCGCTGCAGCGAGGCGACCGAGCCCGAGACCGGTGCTGCGAAGCGGATGGTCAACTGGTTCTGCTCGACAGATGCTTGGATCGAGCTCGAGTCCGGACCGCCCTCGGCCACATCGATCGCGAGACGGCCGAAGCCCTCATGGAGTCCGGCGCGGGCGACCAGCGGCTGTCGCGCCGAAGCCGCCGTCGGCGTGTTGGACGCGGCGGCGCTCGCCTGGGCCATCGGCAGGGCCAGGAGGAACGCCAATACCAAGATCGGCAGGCCCCGCATCAGTGCAGTCCTTCGGCCTCGCGGATGACAAGATCTATGCGGCGGGTGGCACCCGGCATTGGATCCAGGGTCGCACCGCTCGCCGCCGGCCGCAAGCCGGCGGTTGCGAGATCCTCTGCGACGCTCTGCGCCAAAGCGATGGCATCGCTCCAGGCTTCCGCCTGGTCGGGACTGCCGATCCCGGTCACCACCACATCGACCGGATTGCCGAGCGCGCTCAGCTGCGAGCCGATATGGCCCAACATCGCTTGAGCGGAGCCGGCCACGGCATTGCCCTGCCCGCTCGCCAGCTCGGACACGAGATCCGGCGGCAATTCCAGCCTAAGCCGATCATCTCCCACCGTGAGCTGCAACTGAGCCAGTACCGGGTCAGCCGTTTGCCAGCCTTGGACCAGCATCGCCACATAGCGAAGCCCGAAATTCCGCGACACTGTCGGACGCGCCGGCGCAGGTGCCAAGTCGGGACTGGTAAGCGCCGCGTCGCCATGCCAATAGGCGGCGATCGGTGCCGCGACCTGCTGCCACTCCTCCGGCGAGCGGCCGGACAGCGCGAACAACAGCATGAAAAAAGCGACGAGCAGCGAGATCAAGTCGACGAAGGACAGCATCCACAGCGGATTGGCGGAGGCGCGAGGCCGGATCGGTGCCGACAGCCCAACGAGGTCAAGATCGGCCGTCATTGGCCCGCTCCCTGTACGCCGACGGGGGTCGGCTCCTCGGGAAGCGACGGCATCGGCACCGGCGCGCGCGGTGCGATGGCCTGGGCCATCCGAAACGCCAGATGGATCCGATCGCCGAGCGCTGGCTCGACGCCGATCGAGAGCGCGTCGGTCGGACATCCCCGCGCGCTGAGCGCCGCCGCGAAGGCGGCCGCGCGCGAGATCGATTGCGCGTTCTTGTCACCCGTCCGATAGACGAACTCGAAAAGCTGGCCGGGCGGTCGGCGTTGCAGCAGGACCGCGAGGCGATCGATGAACGGCGCCAGCTCGGCCCGCGGCTTGGTACCGCCCGCACCGACCAACGCCCCGGCGGGGATGGTGATCGCCAGCAGATCATCCGAGTCGGCCGTCGCACCATCGACCAGCGGCAAGGTAGCGGTCATCAGCTCCCGGGCAGCCTCGGCGAACGCCTGGGGTGACAATGGATCGTTCGATGACGGTATGATGCCGGCCGGTCCTGTCGATGCGATTGGGCCTGTCGATACGATTGAGCCAGTCGATACGATTGAGCCTGTCGATACGATCGGCCTGGCTGAGACAACCGGCGATGGCGCCGACGCTGCCCGCTGCATGAGGTCGTGCTGCCGGCTGGCATTGGTTTGTGCCTGCAGCAAGATGAAGAAACCCAGCAACAGCAGGAACAGGCTGAGATAGGTCGAGAGGGTCGCGGCGTAGGCGGCCTGCCCGATCGGGTTTGGCGGATCGAGGTCGATCATGGCCATCCCCGATGCGCGCGCTTATGCCAGGCCGGCTAGAATCGCGTCGATGTCGCTCTGATTGTTCGCGGAGGCCGTCAGCTGCGGGCCATTCAGCAGCTTGGACTCGTCGTTGATGTCGATCGGCTCCGGCTCGGCGGCGACGGGCGCGCGCTCCGCCTTGATGCCGTCACCGAAGGCACCGAGCAGGTCACCGATCTTGATCTCGATGTGCTTCAGGGTCTTCACGACCTTGGTGATCCGCTGGCCGGTGACGTCCTGAAAGTTACACGCTTCGAAGATCCGCGTGACGGCGTCGGTGATCTGAACGCCGATCTCGGGAGCGAGCGTGCCGCCCAGGGCTTCGAGTTGCTCGGCCGTGTCGAGGATCTCGCCCGTCGCCTTCGCGGTCGCTTCCACGACCGCGTCGAGTTCGTCGGTCGCCATCGGGATATGCTGCTCCCGGATATCGTCCGGACGCAGCGCCGCGATCTCCAGCTTGGCCGCCTGGATGTATTCCGCCAGCGCGCCCAACTCGTGATAGAGCTTCATGTCGACGGCCGAGATGGCACCCGACAAGCTGCCGACCACTTCCTCGACGGCCGACGCCACATCTGCGGACTTCACGGTCGGACGCCCCTCGCGCAAATGCTCGAGGCGAGAGGCCAGATCGTCATCGGATTTCTGGAAGCTCATGGTCCCGACCTCCTTAGAAATCGCCGATGACGGAACTGATCTTCTGCTTCAGCGTCGCAGCGTTGAACGGCTTCACGATATAATTGCTGACGCCGGCGGCCTTGGCAGCGACCACGTTCTCGGTCTTGCTTTCGGCCGTGATCATGATGAAGGGGATCGGCTTCAGCTTGCCGTCGGCGCGCACTTCCTTCAGGAGCTGCAGCCCGGTCATGGGCTCCATATTCCAGTCGGAAATCACCAACCCGTAGCTGCCATCACGCAGCTTGCCGAGTGCTGTGCTGCCATCGGTCGCTTCCTCGACATTGTCGAAACCGAGCTGCTTCAACAAGTTCCGGATAATGCGCAACATCGTCTTGTAGTCATCGACGATCAGAATGTTCATTTTCATATCGACGGCCATCGAACTCTCCTAGCTGGCCGGCGAGCCTAAATCAGATAAGACCCGCCTATAAGTATTGGTGATTAAGCCCCAAAACGGTTAACATGGACTTAATCGTGGATTTTTGTTGATGTACTGTATCTGTAGTTATTGATTTACTGTCGGCAGCTGACGCCGCTCAGCCAGCGCGATGGTCACCGTCCGTGCCTTGGTCGGATCCATGCTGGCGAGAATCGGCGCTGTCTTCAGATCCTTCATCCGCTCGAGGACCTCCATCAACACCGGCATATCGAGCTGCTCGAAGATGCGCGCCGCGTCTTTTGGCTTCATCGACTCATAGATGTGCACCAGGCTGGTGATCTTGGTGTCTTCCTGCTGGTCGTATTTCTTCAGCAGGCCATCGATCGTCTGCTGGATGCTTTGCAGCTTGGCGATCTTCTCGTCGACGCGCTGCTCGGCCGCGCGCAACAGCCCCTGGCGACGGTCAAGCTCCTCGGTCTGCCGGTCGAGCGTCGCCCGACGCTCCGACAGGGCCTGCAGGATCTCGACCTCGGCTGGGGAGAACGAGGCGTTTCGCTTGGGTTTGCCGGCCCGTCCATCGGTCGCCGCCGGATCGGCTTCGGCCAAGGCAGCCGATACCGGGGCGCCGGATGGTTTGCCATTGCCCGCGGGGGTGGCCGGTGTCGCGGCAAGGCTGGGCGTCGTGGCGGGGCTCGGCGTCGCGGCGGCGGGCGTATTGCTCGCCGACGGAGCGGCGGCGGGGGGCGTCGGCTTACTTTGGGCGAAAGCCTCGCCGGCATGCTGCCAGGCATCGCCCAGCTTCACAGTCAGCAACATCGCCATGCCGAAGATGACGGCGGGTACGATCACCTGGCGCATGATTCAGCGCCGCCCAGTCAGAGCGTCGAGCAATTCCTGCTCGGAACGCGAGGGATTCCGGGTTCGAGACCGCGACGGCGGCAGATCCGCGGCATCCTGCTCCGCCGTGGTGGCGACTGACGGACGAGACGGAACCGCATCGGCCTCCTCCGCCGCCTGCTGCAGCAGAAAGGCGAGGCCGGGCCCCGGCCGTTCGCCGCGCGAGGCCGACCTGGCGCCGGATCTCGGTGATGTCGTCGCCTCAGCCCGCTGGTCTCGCGGCCGCATGGGCGACTCCGCGTCGGTACGCGTCCGCCGCCCGGAGGAGGCGGATTTGTCGCCGGTCATCTCGTCCAGCTCGACACGCGGATCGCGGCCCGCGCGGATCCCCGTTTCCAGGCGGTCGGCGATACCGGAGGCGCGATCGTTGAGATAGCCGAGATCGGCCTTCAGCGTGACCGCGCGCTCGATCGTTTCCTGCAACTGCTGCCCGCTATCGGCAGCGGCCGCCTTCATATCGGCGACGGCGCTCTCGGCCTGGGCCGATGCATCCTGCAATCCGCGTATCATCCCGCGCAACCGGGTGCTGTCGGCCCTGAGGCCGGCCAGGCGGTGATTGAGGATCCCCGCATAGATGATCGTCGCGACCAACAACGCCGCGATAGAGCCATCCATGACCAGTGACATGATCATTGGTTCAGCGCTCCCGGTTCTTTTCGAGTTTTTCGTCGATGCGCACGGCGATGTTGCCGCCCTTGCGCCCCATCTTGCCGGAGAACATCGGCAAATCGCCGCAGAGCAGGCTGATATCCGATGTCGGCAGCGCGTTCAGCGGCAAGCGCGTGCCGACCTCCCAATTCAAGACATCCTTGAGGCTGAGTTCGAAGGTATCCAGCACGGCGCGGATCTGCACGTTGGTGTGCCACAGCTCGCCGGCCAGATGGCTTTCCCAGATTGAATCGCGGCCGAATTTTTCGCCCATGAACATCTGCAGCAGCAGTTCGCGGACCGGCTCCAGCGTCGCGTTCGGGAAGAGCAGTTCGAGACGGCCGCCGCGATCTTCCATGTCAATGCGCAACCGCGCCACGATGGCGGCATTGGCCGGCCGGGCGATGGTCGCGAAACGCGGGTTGATCTCCAGCCGCTCGAAGCGGAAGTCGACGGGGCTCAAGGGATCGAAAGCGGCCGAGAGGTCGGCCAGCACGACATTGACCATGCGCTCGACGAGGTTGCGTTCGATCGTGGTATAGGGCCGCCCCTCGATGCGCATCGCGGCGGTGCCGCGTCGGCCACCCAGCAACACGTCGACGATCGAGTAGATCAAAGCGCTGTCGACCGTCAGCAGGCCGAAATTGTCCCATTCCTCCGCCTTGAAGACGCTGAGCATCGCCGGCAGCGGGATCGAGTTCAGATAATCGCCGAACCGAGTCGAGGTGATGCTGTCGAGCGACACCTCGACATTGTCGGAGGTAAAGTTGCGCAGGCTGGTCGACATCATCCTGACCAGGCGGTCGAAGATGATCTCGAGCATCGGCAGGCGCTCGTACGAGACGAGCGCGCTGTCGATGATCGCGCGGATGCCCGAGGTATCCTGATCGCCCGCATTGACGTCGGAAAAGCCCAGCAGGCTGTCGATTTCGTTCTGGTTCAGGACACGGGTCGAGGTCGAGTCCATCCCGCCCGACATGTCGTCCATGCCGGCATCGGCCGTATCGTCCCCAGCCATCGCCGCCCATTCGGCAGCCATCTGGTCTTCGTCGAGCTCGTTTTCCGGCGTATCGGCCATGAGGTGTACCATCGCTCCGGTGGGCGTTATCGAGAGTTAGGCGTAATCCCCTGATCCCGGTCGGATCGACCAGGTTCGGATGGGTCGGCTAGGCGTTATTGGATGAGCATCTCGCGGAACAGCACGTCATTGACCTTGGCCGGGGCCACCGCGGCGTTGACCCGGCTGAGGAGTTCCTCGCGCAGCCGGTAGAGACCGGCCGACCCGCGCAGATCCTCCACGCGAAGCTCGCGCAGATAGGTTTGGAAGGTATCGATGACGCGCGGCATCAGCGATTGGAGGCGGGGGGCATCCTCCGCCTTGGCGAGTTCCAGGCTGACGCTGATCTTGAGGAAGCTGGTCTTGCGATTGCCGGTATTGAGATTGACCAGCATATCCGGCAGGTCGAAGAATGGCGTCTCCTTGCCCTCGCCCTTTTTACCGCCTTCGGCCGCCCCGTGGGCCGGTGCCGCGGCAGCCGGCGCCTCGGCGGCATGTTCTTCGTGACCGGCTTCCTTGGCACCGCCCATCAGCTTGTTGATGGTCCCGGTGAAATACAGACCGGCCGCGGTCCCCATCAGCAGCAGAAGCGGCAGCACGATAAACAGCACGAGCTTTTTACCGCTCATCTTCGAGCGGCGCCCGGGGATCATGCCATCGTCCATTATCCCGTCGGTCATCTCGATCAGCCCCCGATGCCGCGTTGAAAGCGGCACGATGTCATGGATGCGGAGCGCTGCCCCGCCTAGGTCTCGTTGTCGTTAACCTTAGGCGGGGTTGATTAAGAGATGGTTGAAACGGGGCCCCCGAACCGCCCAACTAGGAAAAATTTGCCGGGTAAGGTTCGG
This sequence comes from Allostellaceae bacterium, assembly GCA_035555315.1. Taxonomy (GTDB): domain Bacteria; phylum Pseudomonadota; class Alphaproteobacteria; order ATCC43930; family CGMCC-115725; genus DATMGU01. The sequence continues at coordinate 8,564 of DATMGU010000010.1, read as the reverse complement.
TGGCGGCGAGTCGCGCGGCGGATTTCCCGTGGCTAAAAAACAAACGACCGTGCCGGATACCCGGCACGGTCGCTGACACGCCCTAGATCATAAGAGGTGCTTAATCCTCGCGATGAAGGCGCTCCAGCTTCTCGTGCCGCTCCTGCGCCTCCAGGCTGAGCGTGGCGATCGGCCGAGCCTCCAGGCGCCGCACGCCAATCGGCTCGTCGGTTTCCTCGCAATAGCCGTAGGTACCGCTTTCGATCCGTTGGATCGCCGCGTCGATCTTGGAAATCAGCTTGCGTTCGCGATCCCGCGTCCGCAACTCGGTAAACCGATCGGTCTCCAGGCTCGCCCGATCCGTGATATCGGGCTCCGACAGGCTCTCATCCTTCAGGTGCTGCAGTGTTCCAGTCGACTCCGCCAAAAGTTCGGCGCGCCATTTCAGCAGCTTACGCCGAAAATATTCCTGTTGCAGCGGGCTCATGAAGTCTTCGTCTTCCGACGGTCGATAATCAGGCGGAAGTGTAGGCCGCATCACGTACTCCGTGAACCAAACCCTCTTTAAAAACGCGCCGGAGTATATGAATCGGTTCCCTCCGGAGCAAGTCCGCGAAACGCCCTTTGACCGATTGTCGTCAGCGGGCTCCGAATTCCATCCAAGTCGCGGAGGAAAACCTTTTCTTTCAACATGTTATGGAATGGCGACGAGACCGTCCTGCGACCAAGCCGACCGGGCCGGAAGCCGATAGGGCGACCGATGCGGCGCCTAACCCTGTTGCTGCTGGTCAAGTTTGGCCAGTTCCACCGCGGCACGCACCTCGATTTCCCCGAGAAGGTCGCGCAATTCGGGATCCGTGATCGTCTGCGATTGGGTCCGTGCGAGGGTCATGAGATCGGTCAGCTTGGCGCTGCTCATGGTGCCGGTGAGCAGCCCCATCTTCAGGTCTTCCAACCGATCGAGAATTTGACTGCCGCGCGCGGTGGCGCGGCGCCTTTCGGCGGTGGCGTCCGGGAGCTCCTGCAACGCGAACAAGGCATCGACACCGGATGTGATCGGCGCCGAGGCCAGTGGTGCCGCCGACGTCTCCGACGCGAAAGAAGCGGCGAAGTCACCCGATGCCGTCGATTTCCCGCCGCCGCGAGGCTGCGAGGAACGGATCGGACGGTTGTTCTCGATCTTCATCGCTCAATAACGCTCCCGGTTCAGACAAAGTCTATCAAATCATATGGGCCCTTAACACTTTGTTAAACGCTCCCCCAATTGTCGCCTAGCCCACCACGTCCCGCGCACGCGGGACCGCCATCGCACTTTTAGCGGTTTATTAAGTGAGGGGCTGTAACACTCCAGATTATGAGACAAGCGCCGGAAAAATACTCGCAACGCCTACCGCCCACGCGTCATGCTTTGGGCGATGAGCAAGGCTATCCGCGCGTCGGCTCGCCCATCACCCTGGGCGACCTGCCGCCGCCGAACACCAAGCGGTGGGTCATCCGCCGCAAAGCCGAAGTCGTCGCCGGCGTCCGCGCCGGCCTGATCAGTATCGAGGATGCCTGCCGGCGCTATAAGCTGTCGATGGAGGAGTTCCTGTCCTGGCAGCGGCTGATCGAAAGTCATGGCGTACCGGGCCTTCGCGCGACGCGCCTGCAGGATTATCGCAGTCCGACCAAATTCGACTGACTCCGGCGTCGCCCAACTCCAACTTCACTGACCCCAATATCTATTGGTCTTTCGCACGGACAAGCGCCGGCGTTTTCCCATGGCCGAGTCGATGCGTCGATCGCCAGGCAATTTTTGCCGATCGGGCGTGCGCACTAGGCAAAATCTGCCGGGGGGTTAACCACTTCTTCACCGAGACGTCCCTACCCTGACGCTGTTCGACGGGACTGCCTCGCGGGGCACCCGGCGGCTTCAACGCGACCGATACGGTCGCCAACGGAGTGATGCAGCAGTGGGTGGTTTCATCCAAACGATGCAAAAGTTGGGACCGATGCGGCTTGCCGCGATCGGCGGCGTCCTGCTGGTGCTCGTGGCCTTCTTCATCTTCCTGACCACCCGCCTCACCACGCCGTCTCTGGGGCTGCTGTATTCCGAGCTTGAGATGAAGGACAGCGCCGAGGTCGTTCAGAAGCTCGAGGGCATGAACATTCCCTATCAGCTGAAGGGCGACGGCACGCAGATCATGGTGCCGAGCGATCAGGTGGCGCGGCTGCGGATCATGATGGCGGAAGCCGGCATCCCGCACGGCAACTCGGTCGGCTACGAGATCTTCGACAAACCCGAAGGCCTGGGCACGACCAATTTTCTGCAGAACATCAATCAGATCCGTGCGCTGGAAGGCGAACTCGCCCGCACGATCAGCTCGATCAGCGCGGTGCAGGCGGCCAGGGTCCATTTGGTGCTGCCGCAACGCGAACTGTTCAGCCGCGACAAGCAGGAACCCAGCGCCTCAGTCGTGCTGAAACTGCGCGGTTCCGATCGGTTGAGCAAGGGCCAGATCTCCGCGGTTCAGCATCTGGTGGCGACCGCCGTCCCCGGCCTTACCCCGTCGCGCATCTCGATCGTCGATCAGAGCGGCAATCTGCTGGCCAGCGGCGGCGACAAGCCCGACGACCCGATGGCGTCGATCAACAACGCCGATGAAAAGCGCACGGCCTATCAGAACCGCGTCGCCCGCTCGATCGAGGAGATGCTCGAACGCACGCTGGGTTACGGCAAGGTTCGCGCCGAGGTCAACGCCGACATGGATTTCGACCGGGTCACGACCAACTCGGAAAGCTACGATCCGAATGGTCAGGTCGTCCGCTCGACACAGACCGTCAACGAGCAGAACGAGAACACCGATCCGGGCGACCAGCCGATCAGCGTCGCCACCAATCTGCCCGAGGGCCAGCAGGTACAGGGCCAGGGCGGCGCCGGCAAGGCGAAGAGCAGCCGTGCCGAGGAAACCGTCAATTACGAGATCACCAAGACGACCAAGAGCCAGGTGCGCGAATCCGGGATGGTGCGCCGCATCTCGGTCGCCGTGCTGGTCGACGGTCTCTACATCCCCGGCACCGACGGGCAGCGCGCCTATCAGCCCCGCAGCCCCGAGGAAATCGAACAGTTGAAGACGCTGGTGCGCTCGGCGATCGGCTTCGACGCCAAGCGCGGCGACACGGTCGAGGTCGTCAATCTGCGGTTCACCGGCATCGAGGAGCCTATCAATCCGGATGCGCCGATCTTGCTGGGCATGACCAAGGCGGACCTGTTCCGGGTCGTCGAAACCCTGGTGCTGGCGATCGTCGCGGTGCTTGTCATCCTGCTGGTGATCCGTCCGCTGGTGATGCGCGCCATGGATGCGGCCAAGGAAGGGGGCGCGCATCACGGCATGCTGACCGATCAATCGATGGGCGGTTTCGGCATGGCCGGTATCGGCGGCATGGGTCCGAACGGTGTCCCGCTGTTGGCTGGGCAATCCGGCGGCATGGACCAGCTTGGCTACAACGGCCCCGGCGGCTCCGGTACCGGCACGGCGCTCGCCACCACCGGCGAGTCCGAGGAGACGATGATCGATCTGGGTCAGGTCGAAGGGCGCGTGCGCGCGTCCAGCATCAAGAAAATCGGTGAAATCGTCGACAAGCATCCGGAAGAGGCCGTCGCCATCCTCCGGAGCTGGATGTATCAGGGAGCTTGACGAGACATGGCACCTCCCGCCCGCATTCGTGAAGATTTCCGCACCCTGTCGGGGCCGGAAAAGGCCGCCATGCTGATGCTGGCCCTCGGCGACGAGCATGCGGCGAAGCTGTTCGGCCTGATGGATGACGAGGAGATCAAGGAGATCTCCCAGACCATGGCCAATCTGGGCACGGTCAGCGCCACGCTGGTCGAACGCCTTTTCATCGAATTTTCCGAGCAGATCTCGGCGACCGGCTCGCTGGTCGGCTCTTATGAAAGCACCGAACGGCTGCTGTCCAAGGTTCTGGCCAAGGATCGCGTCAGCCTGATCATGGACGAGATCCGCGGTCCGGCCGGGCGGACCATGTGGGACAAGCTCGGCAACGTGAACGAGGTGGTGCTCGCCAACTACCTCAAGAACGAATACCCGCAGACCGTCGCGGTGGTGCTGTCCAAGATCAAATCCGACCATGCGGCGCGGGTTCTGGCCCAGCTGCCCGAAGGCTTCGCCATGGAAGTCGTGATGCGCATGTTGCGCATGGAGGCGGTCAACAAGGAGGTGCTCGACGACGTCGAGCGCACGCTGCGCACCGAATTCATGAGCAACCTGGCTCGGACCAACCGTCGCGACGCCCATGAACTGATCGCCGAGATCTTCAACAATTTGGACCGCGCCAGCGAGTCCCGGTTCATCACCGCCCTGGAAGAGCGCAATCGGAACTCGGCCGAGCGCATCAAGAGCCTGATGTTCACCTTCGAGGATCTGAGCAAGGTCGATCCGATGGGTATCCAGGTCCTGCTGCGCAATGCCGAGAAGGACAAGGTGCCGATCGCGCTCAAGGGTGCTTCGGACACGCTGAAGGAGTTGTTCTTCAGCAATATGTCCGAGCGAGCCGCCAAGATCCTGCGCGAGGACATGGCGGCGATGGGGCCGGTGCGTCTGCGCGACGTCGACGAGGCGCAAACCTCCCTCGTTACCCTGGCCAAGGAACTCGCCGCCAAGGGCGAGATCGTCATGGCCGACAATAAGGGCGATGACGAGTTGGTGTATTGACGATGACCCACGTGTCCCTCGCCCCGGCAAAATTTCTGTTCGACACCTCCTTCGACGCACCCGATTTCGACGCGCCCGGATCGGAGCGGATGGGCGCCTTGGCACTAGCGGATTTGCGGCCGCTCGAGGAACGCGCGATGGACGCGGCCGCCGACGCCCCCTTCGAGGTCGCATCGGCCATCGTGCCCGAGCCGGCACCGCCGCCCGAACCGCTGATCTCCGCGGCCGAACTCGACGCCGCCAAGCGGATCGGGTTCGCCGAAGGCCACGATGCCGGCGTCGGCGAAGCGCGCGCCAGTATCGAAGAGCGGATGGTGCGCGCGACCGAGCGGTTGGTCGAAGGCCTGAGCGAACTCGCCGGACGGCACGGCGAGGCGATGCAGCGGGTCGAGCATCAGGCGGTCGAATTTGCTCTCTCAGCTATCCGCAAGCTGTTCCCCGAGCTGCGGCGCAGGGGCGCGGTCGCGGAGATCGAAGCGTTGATCGAAAACTGCCTGAACCAGGCGCTCGACGAGCCGCGTGTCATCGTGCGCTGCGCCGAAAGCCAATTGGAAGGCTTGACGCCGACCATTCAGGCGATCGCCAAGCGCACCGGTTTCGACGGCAAGCTGATCATTGTGTCGGACCCCCGCTGCGGCGAGGCCGATTGCAGGCTGGAATGGGCGGATGGCGGTGCCGAACGCGACAGCCAGCGGTTGATGCACGAGATCGAGGCAGTCGTCTCCCGCAGGCTAAAGCCGTTGGAAAAGCTTCAGGGCAGCCTGTTCGACGATGTCGATGTCGATCTCGACCCCATGACGACCGAGAACCTGCGCAGCGATGAACACGGCCTCGATGCCGACCCGACCGGCCTTGCCGGACCAGCCCACCACCCGGCGTCGCCGGGTGCCGACACCGCGCAACGGGAGACAGTGTGATGAATGACGATGATCTGTTGCAGCTGTCCGAACTGGACGCTGAAGGCAAGCAGGGCGGAACCGACTTCCGCACCCCGCAAAACGGCAAGGAGCTCGAAGCGGTCTACGACATCCCGGTGCAGGTATCGGCGGTGTTGGGCAAGGCCACGATGCAAGTCAGCCAATTGCTCAAGCTGGGCCGCGGCGCGGTCGTCGAGCTCGACCGTAAAGTCGGCGAGGCCATCGACATCTACGTGAACAACCGGTTGGTGGCCCGCGGCGAAGTCGTGGTGGTGGACGACCGTCTGGGCGTGACCATGACGGAAATCGTCAAAGCGGACAGGAACTGACACCGCGATGGCCAGCCTCGCCGATCTTTCGGATATCGACCGCGCCGCCCAAAGCCGTGCCGGCCAGACCCGCGCCGGCCAGGACGGCGCGGGTCAGGATCGGGCTGGCCTGGATCGCACGGGCCAAGATCGCACGGGCCAAGATCGCACCGGCCTGGATCGCTCTGCCAAAGGCCGGGTGGATCGCCATTGGTATCGACCGCGCGCGGGTCGCGATATGGCGACGCTGCTCGGCTTCTTCGCGGCTTTCGGCTTGTTGGCGGCCGCGATGTTCGCCGGCGGATCGCCGCTCGCGTTCATCGACCTGCCGGCCGTCCTGATCGTGCTGGGCGGTACCGCCGCGGTCACCACGGTGAGCTTTTCGCTGACCGAGGTCCGCCGCACCCACAAGGTCGTGGCGACGGCCCTGATCGTCGGTGCGCGCGACCCTCGGCAGACCGCGCATGATTTGCTTGGCCTTGCCGATCAGGCACGCCGCAGCGGCGCCTTGTCGCTGGAAGACCGCCTGCCGGAACTGCGCCATGACGGCTTTCTGCTGAAGGCGATCGCCCTGGTCGTCGACACGGTCGCCGCCGAGGAGATCGAACGGGTGTTGCGCACCGAGTTGCACGCCACCTTGCAACGCCACCGATCCGCCGCCGATGTGCTGCGCCGGGCCGCCGAGGTGGCACCGGCGATGGGCCTGATCGGGACCCTGGTCGGCCTGGTGCAGATGCTGGGCAACCTCAACAACCCAGCCTCGATCGGTCCGTCCATGGCCATCGCCCTGCTGACCACGTTCTACGGCGCGGTGCTGGCCAATATGGTTTTGCTGCCGCTTGCCGCGAAGCTCGAACGGAACAGTCAGAGCGAAGCGCTCGACCGCAATCTCGTCATCCTCGCCGCGACCGCGATGGCCCGGCAGGACAGCCCTCGCCGCCTCGAACTTCTCCTCAACAGCGTTCTGCCACCGGCCCAACGGGTCCGGTACTTCGACTAACGAACCAACCCGGGAACCTCGATCATGCGTCTCCTCATCGTCGGCCCGCTATCGGGCTACATCAGTGCCGCCGGCAAGATCGCCCTCGCCCGCGGCGCCAAAGTCGCCCAGGTCGATGATATCGAACGGGCCTTGGCGGCCCTGCGCGCCGGTCAGGGTGCCGATCTCATCATGATGGACGTCAAGCTCGATGTCGGTCGAATGATCGCTTGCCTGCAGCAGGAACGCATCCACGTCCCGTTGGTCGCCTGCGGCATCGGCACGAACGCGGACGCGGCGGTGCGCGCGATCAAGGCCGGCGCCAAGGAATACATCCCGCTGCCCCCCGACGCCGAATTGATCGCCGCCGTGCTGGAAGCGGTCGCCGCCGAAAGCAATGCGCTGGTGTTCCGCGATCCGATCATGGCATCGACCCTGCGCCTGGCCGACCAGGTCGCCCCTGCCGATGCCAGCGTGCTGATCACCGGCGAGTCAGGCACCGGCAAGGAGGTCATGGCCCGCTACATCCATCGCAAGAGCAAGCGGGCGAACCAAAGCTTCATCTCGGTCAATTGCGCGGCGATCCCCGAGCATCTGTTGGAATCCGAGTTGTTCGGTCACGAGAAAGGCGCCTTCACCGGTGCCGTCGCTCGGCGCATCGGCAAGTTCGAGGAAGCCAATAGCGGCACCCTGCTGCTCGACGAAATCAGCGAGATGCATCCACGCCTCCAGGCGAAGCTGCTGCGCGCCATCCAGGAACGGGAGATCGACCGGGTCGGCGGCGGGCAGCCGATCAAGGTCGATATCCGTTTGGTGGCGACCTCGAACCGCGATCTGGACGAGCAGGTCCGCCGCGGCGAGTTCCGCGACGATCTGTATTTCCGGCTGAACGTGGTGAACCTGCGTCTGCCGGCCCTGCGCGAGCGGCCACGCGACATCGACGCCTTGGCCGATCACTTCGCCCGGAAATATGCCGATCTCAACGGCGTGCCGCATCGCGGCCTCACCCAGAACGCGCGGGACATGCTGGCCAGGCATCATTGGCGCGGCAATGTCCGCGAGCTGGAAAACACGCTGCATCGCGCGATCCTGCTGGCCAATGGCGAGGAAATCGATACCGACGCGATCATCCTGACCGGCGGCCGATTGTCCGCCGAGGCCGCCCCCGCCGGCACCGCCACGACGTCCTCGGCGACGCCGGCCGCGAGCGCCCCCGGCGGTTTGGTCGGCCGGACGGTCGCCGATGTCGAACGCGACCTCATTCTCGATACGTTGCAGCATTGTTCGGGCAACCGGACGCATGCGGCGACCATTCTGGGCATCTCGATCCGTACGCTGCGCAACAAGCTGCAACTGTACAAACAAGATGGCAGCGCCGTGCCGGTGCCGCGCGAACTCGACCGCGTCGGCGCCTGAGCCACGTGGCAAAGCGGGACCGACAATCATGCGGCTGAGGACCTTCACCGCTCGCACCATGGCCGACGCCATGCGCAAGCTGCGTGAGGAACTGGGCGACGACGCAATCCTGGTCTCGACCGAGACCGGGCGCGGCGGTGTGCGGCTGGTCGCCGCCGTCGACGAGCCTGCCGACGACCCGGTTTTCCCCGGCCGCGCCAACGACGATCACGCCGAACACGACCCGGATTCCGACGATGACGACGAGTTGCAC
>DATMGU010000009.1:0-59202 GCA_035555315.1 Allostellaceae bacterium | reverse complement strand
CGCTTCGATTTTGGCACGGTCAATCCGTGGCCGAGCCGCCTTAATTTCGTCCAATGTCATGCGAGCCATAATGCGCGTTCCTTCTTGTTGGCCTTGCGGGCCGAGATGATCCACCGGACATCTTCCCGGTCGGTGTAGATCGCCACCAGAACGACACCGTCGACTTCGCCGATTGCCTTCACCCGAATTTCGCCATAGTCCTGTCTGTCATCGATCTGGGTCAAAATACGTCCCTCGAAGACGAGCGCCGCGAAATCGAAGCCGAACCCGCGCTCGCGCAGAGTCCACTCATGCTTCTCATCATGCCAATCGAAGTTCATACGCGAATATACGCTCAATGCGTATGGTGGTTAAAGGCCAGCTACGCATAGAGCGTATGTATCACGCTTCAGTCAACGCTGCGATAACGCTCCTGAATGATACACATAGGCGCGAAGCAGCCGGCCCCGCGAGCCGAGCGTAAATCACAGTTTCCGGTGCCGAGCCCGACGTTGGGGCCGGATGCCAAGGCCTGAGAGGCGCGCGAAGGCCGTCAAAAGCTTTCGGCTGTAAAGCGGACCTCAACTCCGCCGGCCTGCCCCAGCTAGTCCGTTCGGATTTTCGCACGGCCTGGAGGCACGCGGCCGTGGCGCGCACGGTCATCACCGAAAAGTGATCGGTTTCCTCAGGCTCCGCTCGGTGGAAGTCCCGGGCTGTACTATCGTGCACGGCGAGCCGCCGGTGCCGTGATCACGCCGGCCGGCGTTCGGATTGGTCCCGGAGGGCAGCACGGATGACATCCAGCCGGGTTATGATCCATGGGCAGAAACGAAACCATCAGGGAAGCATCATGCGCAAACAAGTCCTTGTTACGATGACCGCACTGGCTCTTGGTCTGGGAACGTTCGGCGTGGGAACGTTCGGCCTGGCAACCGCGGCCGAAGCGAAGATCGTGCCGTTCACCATTTCGCTCAGCAGCAAGAACGAAGTTCCCCCGCCCGCCGGTGCCAAGGCGACCGGTAAGGGCACCGCCAGCTATGATACCGACACGATGGAGCTGCGCTACAAGGTCACCTATGCCGGCCTGACCGGCGATCCGATCATGGCGCATTTCCACGGGCCCGCCGCACCCGGCGCCAATGCCGGCGTGGCGGTGCCGATTCCGAAGGCCAGCGGCTATCTCAACCCGATGACCGGTTCGGCCACGCTGACCGAGGCGCAGGCGGCCGACCTGATGGCCGGCAAATATTATTTCAACATCCACACCGACGCGAACAAGGGCGGCGAGCTGCGTGGCCAGGTCGTCCCCGCCAAGGGCATGGGCATGAGCGGCATGGGCAAGATGAAAATGCCGATGAAGAACTAACCCGCCGAAAAGAATGGTTTGAGTGACGGTCCCGCTCGCTGGACAAGCGGGACCGTCCAATTCTAGAACCCTTCTGATATCGTGCTGCGCGACGATGTTCGAATGAGGGGGATAGAACCATTATGCCATACCGGGTTTTCATGCTGCTGGCCGGGATGCTCGCGGCCTTGTCGCTAAACCCGATGGGGTCGGCCCAGGCGGCCGATCAGGTCGCACCGGGGTTGCTCTACGATTTCGGCGGCAAGTTCGACCGCTCGTTCAACCAGGCCTCGTATGAAGGGGCGGAGCGGTTCAAGCGCGAGACCGGGATCGCCTATCGCGATTTCGAGGTCACCAACGAAAGTCAGCGGGAGCAGGCCTTCACGGCGCTTGCCCGACGCGGCGCCACGCTGATCGTCGCGGTGGGCTTCGGCCATCAGGCCGCCCTGACCGCGGTCGCGAAGAATTTCCCCAATGTCAAATTCGTCATCGTCGATGCGGTGGTCGACGCGCCCAACGTGCAATCCGTCGTGTTCCGCGAACATGAGGGCAGCTTCCTGGTCGGCATGCTGGCGGCGATGGCATCGAAGACCGGCAAGGTCGGCTTCGTCGGCGGCATGGATGTCCCGCTGATCCGCAAATTCGAGGTCGGCTATGAGGAGGGCGCCAAATACGCCAACCCGAAGATCGAGGTGTTCCAGACCATGACCGGAACGACCCCGGCGGCTTGGAACGATCCCAGCCGCGGTGCCGAGCTGGCGCGCAGCCAGTTCGACCGGGGGGCGGATGTGATCTACGCGGCGGCCGGTGCGACCGGTCTCGGTGTGCTGCAGGCCGCGGCGGATGCCAAGAAGCTGTCGATCGGTGTCGATTCCAACCAGAACTATCTGCATCCCGGATCGGTGCTGACCTCGATGACCAAGCGCGTCGACCTGGTGGTCTATCGCGCGATGAAATCGGCGCAGGACGGCACGTGGAAGCCGGGCACCCAGGTGCTGGGCCTCACCGACGACGCGATCGGCTACGCGGTCGACGATAACAACCGTGCCCTGATCACGCCCGAGATGCAGGCCAAAGTCGATGCCGCCCGGGCGGCGATCATCGCCGGCACCCTCAAGGTGACCGACAGCATGGCGGCGAAATAGCCGCCCTGCCGGTGGTGGGAGGCACCACCTCGGAGCCCTCGATCCCCACGCCGATGGCGGTGTCCCTGCGCGGGATCACCAAGCGCTTTGGTCCCGTGCTCGCCAATGACGACGTCTCGTTCGACGTCGCCCGGGGCACCATCCACGGCATCATCGGCGAGAACGGCGCCGGCAAATCGACCGTCATGAGCATCTTGTATGGGCTCACCGCATCGGATGGCGGCGAGATCCTGATCGACGGCCGGACGGTGACCATCGCGCGATCGGCCGATGCGATCGGGCTCGGCATCGGCATGGTCCATCAGCATTTCATGCTGGTGGACAGCTTCAGCGTGCTGGAGAATCTGGTGCTGGGGGTCGAGGGCGGCTGGCGCCTGAGTCGAGGCCTCGACACCGCGCGCGCGCGGGTCACGGCGTTGACTCGGACCTATGGCTTGGAACTCGATCTCGACGCCCTGGTCGGCGACCTGCCGGTCGGGCTGCGCCAGCGGGTCGAAATTCTGAAGGCGCTCTATCGTGGTGCCCACACCCTGGTCCTCGACGAGCCGACCGGCGTGTTGACGCCGGACGAGGCCGATCAGCTGTTCGAGATCCTGCGCACGCTGCGCGCCGAGGGCAAGACGGTCCTGCTGATCACCCATAAGCTGCGCGAGATCATGGCGGTCACCGATCGGGTGACGGTGATGCGCGCCGGCCGAGTGGTGGCCGAGGTGGCGACGGCGGATACCTCGCGGGAGGCGCTGGCCGTGCTGATGGTCGGCCGCGCCCTGGCGCCGCTGCCGGGCAAGCGGGAGATCGCCGGGGGGCCTGCCGTGCTGGCGACCGAGGGTTTGTCGGTGACCGATGCCGCCGGGATACGGCGCGTCGACGACCTCACCCTCTCGATCCGGGCCGGCGAGATCGTCGGCATCGCCGGCGTATCGGGCAACGGCCAATCGGAGCTGCTGGCCGCGCTCGCCGGCACCCTGCCGATCGCCGGCGGCCGGGTGATGTGGCGCGGCCAGCCTTGGCCGTCCGGCCTAGGCCCGCGCGACCGGCGGCGGCAGGGGCTTGCCCATATCCCCGAGGATCGCCTGCGGATGGGCCTGATCGGGGCGTTCCACGCCTATGAGAGCGCCATCCTCGGCTATCAGGACGATCCGGATTATTCCGCCGGGCCGCTGTTGCGCACCGGCCGTATCTGCGACGAGACGCGACGCCGGATGAGCGATTATGACGTGCGCCCGGCGGATGTGGACCTGCGCTCGGCGCTGTTTTCCGGCGGCAATCAGCAAAAGCTGATCTCCGCGCGGGAGATGGAGCGGGCACCCGCCGCTCTGCTGGTCGGCCAGCCGACCAGGGGGGTCGATATCGGCGCCATCGATTTCATCCATCGGCGCCTGATCGCGCTGCGCGACCGAGGCACCGCCATTTTGCTGGTCTCGGTCGAGCTTGAGGAGATCCTGGCGCTCGCCGATCGCATTCTGGTGATGGTCGATGGCCGCGTCGTCGGCGAGGTCTCGCGCGCCGACGCGACCGAACAGGCGCTGGGGCTGCTGATGGCCGGCGTGCGGGACGTCGCGGCGTGACGCCCAGAAGGCCGCTGCCGGCGCCGGTGGAATATGCGCTGATCCCCTTGGTCAATCTGCTGGCCTCGCTGGTCGTGGCGGCGGGGGTGCTGGCGCTGATCGGGGCGGATCCGCTGGACGCGCTGGGCAGCATGGCGGAAGGGGCGGTCGGCAGCGCCGAGGCATGGGGCTATACGCTCTACTACGCGACCAATTTCATCCTCACCGGGCTTGCGGTGGCGCTGCCGTTCCATGCCGGGTTGTTCAACATCGGCGGCGAAGGCCAGGCGACCATGGGCGGGTTGGGGGTGGCGCTGGTTTGCCTCGGGTTCGGCGGGTATTCGCTGTGGCTTGTCCTGCCGCTGGCGATCGCCGCGGCGATGCTGTGCGGGGCGGCCTGGGCGGCGGTGCCGGCTTGGCTGCAGGCGCGGCGCGGCAGCCATCTGGTCATCACCACGATCATGTTCAATTTCCTCGCCGCCGCCCTGATGACCTATCTGCTGGTCGACGTGCTGAGGGTGCCCGGCAATGGCTCGCCGGAAACCAGAGTGTTCGATCCCTCGGCCTTCCTGCCGCCGATGGACGCGCTGTTGGGCCTCCTTGGCGTGCCGTTCCCGTCGACCCCGCTCAACATCTCCCTGTTGCTGGCACTGATGATCGCCCTCCTGTTCTGGGTGTTGGTTTGGCACACCAGATGGGGCTACGAGATCCGCGCCGTCGGCCATAGTCCCGATGCGGCGCGCTATGCCGGCATCTCGATCAGCCGCGTGATCCTGGCCTCGGTGATGCTGGGCGGCGCGCTCGCCGGGCTGGTCGCGGTCAACGAGGTGATGGGCGTGCATCACCGGCTGTTCCTGGGTTTTTCCAACGGCTATGGCTTCGTCGGCATCGCGGTCGCCCTGATGGGGCGCAACCATCCGCTCGGCATCGTGCTGGCGGCGGTGCTGTTCGGGGCGCTCTACCAGGGCGGGACGGAACTCGCCTTCGACCATCCGGAGATCACCCGCGAGATCGTGGTGGTCGTCGAAGGCCTGGTGATCCTGTTCTGCGGCGCGTTTGAAAACGCCTTCCGGGGGCCGATCGAGGCGCTGTTCGGCCGAACCGGTGCCAAGCCCGCCTGATGGATACCGTCGACCTCATCTCGGTCGCGGCGTCGACCCTCCGGCTGGGAACTCCCTTGATCCTGGCGGCGCTCGCCGGTCTCTTTTCCGAGCGCGCCGGGGTGATCGATATCGGCCTCGAAGGCAAGCTGCTGGGGGCGGCTTTCGCCGCCGCCGCGATCGCCTCGGTGACCGGCTCGCCCTGGGCGGCGTTGGCCGGCGCGATGCTGACGTCGATCGCGCTGGCACTCCTGCACGGCTATGCCGCGATCACGCTCAACGGCAACCAGGTGGTCTCCGGCATGGCGCTCAACATCCTGATCAGCGGCCTGACGCCGACCCTGGCCACCGCCTGGTTCAACCAGGGCGGCCAGACGCCGCCTTTGGTGGAATCCCAGCGCTTCGGCGCCGTGGCGCTGCCCTTTGCCGATGACCTCGCCGGGGTGCCGGTATTCGGGCCGATCTATAGCGGGTTGCTCAGCGGCCAGAACCTGCTCGTCTATCTGGCATTTCTCGTCGTGCCCGCGGCGGCTTGGCTGCTGTTCGCCACGCGCTTCGGCCTGCGGCTGCGCGCGGTCGGCGAGAACCCGCACGCGGTCGACGCGGCTGGGCTGTCGGTCGCTGGGTTGCGCTACCGGGCGATCATCATCACCGGTGCCTTGGCCGGCATCGGCGGCGCCTATCTCTCGATCGCGCAGGGGGCGGGTTTCGCCCGCGACATGACGGCCGGGCGCGGCTACCTGGCGCTGGCGGCGCTGATCTTCGGCCGATGGCGGCCGGCGCCCACCCTGCTCGCCTGTCTGCTGTTCGCCTTCGCCGACGCCGCGCAATTGCGCCTGCAGGGCGTGTCTCTGCCGGTCCTTGGGGTCATTCCGGTTCAGTTCGTCCAGGCGCTGCCGTATATCTTGACGGTGATCCTGCTGGCCGGTGTCGGTGGCACCGCCAGGGCACCGAAGGCGATCGGCATACCCTTCGTGAAATCCCGATGATCGGCGGAGGAGGCGAGGCGTGACCAGCCCTAGAGATGGATCGGTGACGGAGCTGCTGGCGGCGGCGCTGGCCGCGCGCGCCAACGCCCATGTGCCCTATTCGTCGTTCCAGGTCGGTGCCGCGATCCGGGGCGGCGATGGCCGGATCTATGCCGGCGCCAATGTCGAGAATGTCGCCTATCCGCAAAGCCAATGCGCCGAGGCCACGGCGATCGGCACGATGGTCACCGCCGGGTGCCGCGAGATCGCCGAGATCGTCATCGTCGCCGGGGGCGCCGCCCTGATCGCTCCCTGCGGCGGGTGCCGGCAGCGGCTGATCGAATTCGCCGGCGCCGACGTCCGGGTGCATCTCGCCGATCCCGATGGCATCCGCCACAGCACCACGCTCGGCGCGTTGATGCCGCTGGCATTCGGCCGGGACCATCTGGCGTGACTCCGGGCCTCGCCACCGTCGAGCGCATCCGCGCGGCACGGCCGGATTTCCAGCCGCGTATCGGCCTGATCCTGGGATCGGGCATGGGCGGGCTCACCGGCCTGATCGAGCAGCCGACGGTGATCGGCTATGGCGATCTGCCGGGCTTTCCCGCTCCCGGCGTCGCCGGCCATGCCGGCCGGTTGATCCTCGGCCGGCTCGGCGGCGTCGACGTGGTCGCCCTGGAGGGCCGGGTGCATGCCTATGAGGGCGATGCGGCGGCGCCACTCGCCACCATGGTGCGGAGCGTGCGGCAGCTCGGCGCCGACCTGCTGCTGCTGACCAATGCCTCGGGCTCGCTGCGCGCGGAGGTGCCGGCCGGCAGCCTGGTGGCGATCAGCGATCACATCAACTTCCTGGGGTTCAACCCGCTGACCGGGCCGAACGACGAGCGTATCGGGCCGCGCTTTCCGTCGATGCAGGATGCCTACGATCCGGCATTGCGCGCCCTGCTGCGCCAGGCGGCCGAGCGCCTTGGCGTGCCGCTTGCCGAGGGTGTCTACCTCGCCTATCCGGGCCCGAATTTCGAGACCGCCGCGGAGATCCGGGCGTTTCGCATCCTGGGCGCCGATCTGGTCGGCATGTCGACCGTGCCCGAGGTGTTGCTGGCGCGCCATTGCGGGCTGCGCGTCGCGGCGCTGTCGATCGTCACCAACCTGGCCCAGGGCATGGATGCGCAGGAGCCAAGCCATGCCGACACCTTGGCCGTCGCCGCGCGCGCCGCGGTCGATCTCGGCCGGCTCATACGTGGTTTCCTGGAGGCGATCGCCGATGGCGCGTGAATTTAATGTCTGGTGAACGGGGTGAAACGCCGGTGGCCTTGAAGGGGATCGCCGGGCGGATGCTGCCGCTGATCGATCTCACCAGCCTGTCCGGCACCGAAACCGAGGCGGATATCCTCCGGCTCGCCCGGGCGGCGCGGACGGTGCTGGGTCCCGTCGCGGCGGTCTGCCTCTATCCGCGATGGATCGGCACCGCGCGGGCGGCGCTCGCCAATAGCGGCGTGCGCATCGCCACGGTGACGAATTTCCCGGCCGGCGGCGCCGATATCGCGGCCGCCGTCGCCGAGACCGTCGCCGCTGTCGCGGCCGGTGCGGACGAAGTCGATGTGGTGTTCCCCTACGAGGCGTTCCTGGCCGGCGACGGGTCGATCGGCATCGAACTGGTGCGCGAATGCCGCCTCGTCTGCCGGCCGAAGGTGCTGCTGAAGGTCATCCTGGAGACCGGCCGGCTGGCGACGCCGGCGGCGATCCGGGGGGCGGCCGACGCGGCGATCGAGGGCGGCGCCGATTTCATCAAGACCTCCACCGGCAAGCTGCAACCCGGCGCCTCGCTCGCCGCCGCCGAGGCGATGCTGCGGGCGATCGCCGCGGCACGGGCGCGGCGCCGTTGGGTGGGCTTCAAGGCCTCGGGCGGCATCCGCACCGTGTCCGAGGCGGCGCCCTATCTGGGCCTCGTCGATCGGATCCTGGGGGAGGGGGCGGCGATGCCGGCCAATTTCCGCTTCGGGGCCTCGGCGTTGCTCGACGACATCCTGCTCGTGCTGGGTGCCCCGGTGCGGGACACATCCGAGGATACTTACTGATGCCGCGCATCCGCGAGGTGATCGCCGCCAAGCGCGACGGGCAGGAGCTCGCCGCCAACGACATCCGGTTCTTCGTCGCCGGCTTGACCGATGGGTCGATCAGCGAGGGCCAGGTGGCGGCCTTCGCCATGGCCGTGCTGCTGCGCGGCATGTCCTTGGGGGAGCGGGTGGCGTTAACCCGCGCGATGACCGCGTCGGGCACGGTGCTCGACTGGTCGACCGCCGATCTCGGCCGGCCGGTGCTGGACAAGCATTCGACCGGCGGCGTCGGCGACAAGGTCAGTCTGATGCTGGCGCCGATGGTCGCGGCGGCCGGCGGCGCCGTGCCGATGCTCTCCGGCCGCGGCCTCGGCCATACCGGCGGTACGCTCGACAAGCTCGACAGCATTCCCGGCTATCAAAGCACGCCCGACCTCGACCGGCTGCGCCGGGTGGTACGCGAGATCGGCTGCGCCATCATCGGCCAGACCGCCGAATTGGCGCCGGCCGACCGGCGCTTCTATGCCATCCGCGACACCACCTCGACGGTCGAGTCGATCCCGCTGATCACCGCCTCGATCCTGTCGAAGAAACTCGCCGCCGGGCTTGACGGGCTGGTAATGGATGTGAAGGTCGGCAGCGGCGCCTTCATGCCGACCCTGGCCCTGGCGACCGAGCTTGCCGAGAGCATCGCGACGGTGGCGGGCGGCGCTGGGCTGCCGACCACGGCGCTCATCACCGATATGGACCAGGTGCTGGGGACGACGGCGGGCAATGCGCTGGAGGTGGTCGAGGCGATCGACTACTTGACCGGGCGGGCGCGCGACGCCCGGCTCGACCGGGTGACGCGCGAATTGGCGGCCGAGATGATCCTGCTGGGCGGGCTCGCCAGCGATCTCGCAGATGCCCATATGCGGATCGCGGCCACATTGGATAGCGGTGCCGCCGCCGAGTTGTTCCAGAAGATGGTCGCCGCCCTAGGCGGGCCGGGCGATTTGCTCGATCGACCAGCCCGGCATCTGGCTCAGGCGCCGCTCCGCCGCCCGGTGTTCCCGCCACGTCCGGGCATCGTCGCCGCCATCGACGTCAAGGCCGTGGGTCTCGCCATCGTGGCGCTGGGCGGTGGCCGATCCCGACCGGAAGACGCCGTCGATCCGGCGGTCGGCCTGACCGATGTGGCGGCACTCGGCGCCCCGGTCGGCCCCGATCGTCCCCTGGCGATGGTGCATGCGCGTGACGAGGATGGCTTCGCCGAGGCCGCCGCCCGAATCGAGAAGGCCTACCGGATCGCCGAGGAAGCCCCGCTGGCCTCGCCACTGCTGCGGGCGCAGTTCGCCGGTGCTAAGAAATCCGTTCGAGACTGAGAACGTTCAGCCGGGAACGCTCAGCCGGGATTGCATCCGGCGCCCCGCACCGCCATGTTCGCGGTCGGCACTTGTCCAGGAGATACCGCATGTTCGACCCTCGCCATCCGCTTTTCACCCCCAAGCTCGACGACCCGGACGAGCCGGATGCCCCCGAAGGCGATGCGCCCGCGTCGCTCAGCATGCCGGTCAACGAACTCGAGGCGCGGCTGCTCAGCAAGCGCAAGGTCATGGTGTTCGGCACGATCAACGACAAGCTGGCCCGCGACGTCGCCGGCCGCTTGCTGGCGCTGGCGGATGAGTCGCAAAAGCCGATCGACGTCTATGTCAATTCGCCGGGCGGCCACGTCGAATCCGGTGACACGATCCACGACATCATCAAGTTCCTGCGCGGCTCGGTGCCGATCCGGGTCATCGGTACCGGTTGGGTCGCGAGCGCCGGCGCGCTGATCTACCTGGCCGGCGAGACCAAGCGGCGCTACTGCCTGCCCAACACCCGGTTCCTGCTGCATCAGCCGATGGGCGGCGTGCGCGGCCCCGCCACCGATATCGATATCGAAGCGCGCGAGATCATCAAGATGCGCGAGCGGATCAACCAGATCATCGCCGACGAGACCGGCCAGAAGATCGAGCGGGTCCGCAAGGACACCGATCGCAACTACTGGATGTCGGCCGAGGAAGCCGTGACCTACGGCATGGTCAGCCGGGTCATCCGCTCGGTCGAAGAGCTGGAATAGCTGCCAGGTTTTACGCCGGCGACTGCGAGAGTCCGATAATGCCACGGCCGCCATCTCCAGGATGGCGGCCGTGTCGCGGGCAGCGGAGCGTGCGGTGACTTACCCGTATGGTTTTGCTCAAATTCCATAATTCTTGCTTCATGAAAAATTTCCCGCCACCGCGTATGATTATGTCATACAAGGTTGCAGGAGTACCTATGATGCCAATATCCAATCCTGTCGTGAGCGTGCGGGTCAGCCCGAGAGAGCGTGATCTCCTGGAGGTCGCCGCGGAGCAGGCGCACACCAGCC
Organism: Allostellaceae bacterium; assembly: GCA_035555315.1. Lineage (GTDB taxonomy): Bacteria > Pseudomonadota > Alphaproteobacteria > ATCC43930 > CGMCC-115725 > DATMGU01. Next base: position 48,669 of record DATMGU010000009.1, on the reverse strand, counting down.
TCAGTGATTTCATCCGCCGCAAAGCCCTCGATGCGGCGGAAATCGATGTCCTTGACCATCGTGTCGTAACGATCCCGGCTGCGCATTGGGAGACGTTTGAGAATTGGGTCAACGCGCCGGCCAAGTCGGTGCCCGCCCTGCGTGAATTGGCTGCTTACCGTCCAGCATGGCGGGACTGACACCGCCCCGCCCACTGACCGCCGCCGACGACCGCGAAGCATTTGATTGCGGTCGGGACTCGCTCAATCAATGGTTCCGCCGCCATGCTTGGCGTAATCAGGAGGGAGGGGCGTCACGCATCAGCGTCGTCTGCGACGGGTCGACAGGCGCCATCGCTGGCTACGTGTCGCTCAGCGCCGCGCAAATCGAGCGGGAGTACCTCCCCAAATCCGCACAGCGCAATCGGCCAAACCCGCTTCCGGTGCTTCTTCTCGGCCAGCTCGCGGTCGACCGGAGATATCACGGTAAGGGTTATGCTCGGTCGCTGATGCTATACGCTCTGACCACATCGGTGAAATTCTCGAAAGAGATAGGATGCTTCGGTGTGCTGACCCATCCCCTCGATGACGAGCTGCACGACTTCTATCGCCGGTTCGGGTTCGAGGACCTGCCCTTCGACCCGAAGCGGAGCATGATCGTGCGCATCGTCGATCTGGAGCAGAACGGGTTTGATCGATAGGCGTGGTCGCCTGTTCCTTTGCTGATATCGTGGATCCACTACGCTGGACCAAGCTTTCCCAAAAGCACGCGACATCCATCCACCAATGCGGTCACCGTCTCGGCGAAGCCCGTTCGATCCGGCCAGAAGATCGAGCGGGTCCGCAAGGACACCGATCGCAACTACTGGATGTCGGCCGAGGAAGCCGTGACCTACGGCATGGTCAGCCGGGTCATCCGCTCGGTCGAAGAGCTGGAATAGCTGTCGGGGCTTTGCCTCGCCGATTGCGAAAAGCCGTCGAGGGCACGGCCGCCATCCGAGAGGGGGCGGCCGTGTCGCGGGCAATGAAGCGCGCTGTGACCCTGCAATTCTTGGTTTACGCAAGAATCGTTGCTGCCGAAAATCAGAACACGGCCGTTATGTATCTGTCTTGACCCAATCCTTGCCGGGAACGATCCTCTTCATAAATTCATCAAACAAAGGCACGGTAAATGCCGTGTCGCCATGTGTTGGGCTCCAAATCATGCCTTTTACAATAAGGCTGCTTCGAACTGGTCCCAATGATGAAGTTTCACGGTTCAGTTCTGCTGCGATGTCTCCAGATCTGTGAGGCCCTGGCCCCTGTTCAGCCATTGCACGTAGGTATTGTTTTTCTTTGGGAGTAAGTCGATCGAAGCGGACCCTAAAAAAACTCTCATCTAAGGTAGCGATAGTTTGCTTCGAGGCGCCTTTAACGTCCTTGGCGGTGATCGGGCTCTGGGGTGCGATGTCCCATGCATGTTTCCCCCATTCTTGAAGGAAATAGGGATAGCCCTTTGTTTCCGTAACAATGAGCGTAACGGCGTCTGAGTCTACTTCTGCTCCTTCATCCTTAACCGGCTTTGCAATGGCTCCCGCCGCATCCTCTGGATTCAACGGTCCAATCTCAGGAAAATCAAACAAACGTTCGGCATACGATTTAGCCTCACCCATTTTACCCCGCAATTGGGGCAATCCTGCGCCGATAACGGCTAACGGTAGTTGCTTCTGTGAGCAACGGTGCAATGCCGAAATGAGGGCGGCTAGTTGATGTTCTTCCACGTATTGTAATTCATCAATATAAATCGCGACGACATTGTCTGCGGCTTTCGCTGCTAGCCCAACTTGCTCGAGCAGCATGCTCAGGTCTCCTTCAAGGTCGCCATTATCGGCCAGGCCTGGTTCTGGATCGTAGTCAAATCCCACTTCAATGTCGTTGTAAGTCAGCTTTAGCTTGCTCGCGAACCCAGCCAATGCTTTAAGTCCCTGGACTGCGTAGTGTGCTGCCTTGGCGATGCGATTCAAGCGAAGTAATATCAAACGCAGTTGTGGTGCCAGTATCGCGGGCAGAGACCGTCCTTCCGGCGCTTCAATACGAATAGTAAACAAGCCTTCAGCATCTGCATCCCTCATCATTTGGTCCAAGAGGACTGTTTTGCCAACACCACGTAGGCCAATAAGCATTATGCTTTTTGCTGGCTTACCGATTTGAAGGCGCTGTAGGCATAAGCGCATTTTTTGGCGAACATCGTCGCGGCCCGAAAGTTCGGGCGGTGGACTTCCTGCTCCGGGGGCGAAAGGGTTACGTACCGGGTCCATGTTTGTACCAAATTTAGTTATTTTATCAATATGGCATAAATTACCAAAACTCCGTATATTTTATTGGGGTGATATAAGAGGAAGCATCGAAGGCTTTCAAAAGCCTTGACCTCCAAACCCGCTTCCGGTGCTTTCCCTCGGCCAGCTCGGGGTCGACCGGAGGGATCGCGGTATTACGTTGGACCAAGCTTTCCCAAAAGCACGTGGCATCCATCCACCAATACGGTCACCGTCTCGGCGAAGCCCGCGCGGTCCGTGGCGAGGACGAGGTCGCTGAAGGGGCGTTCGCCGTAACCTTGGGCGATCATTTCCACGATCCGGGCGCGTTCGCCGGGGGTGAAATCACGTCCGCGCCGTGCATCCAGAATGGTGTCGCGGGGCGCGGTCAGGGTGACGCAGAGGGCCGCGACACCCTCGGCCTGGAACTTCGCTCGCAGGAATGCCCAATCGCGGTGCCGCAGCGGCTTCGCGACGACGAGGATCGGGCGGTGCGACAAGGCCGCCATGCTCACCCGAACCAGCGCCTTCGACCCGCTCAGCACCTCTTCGACCCATGTCTTGGAATGGTTTCGGAGATCGTCGCTGTCGATGAAAGCCGCGTCAAGCCTTTCGGCCAATCCCTGCCCGAGAGTCGTTTTGCCGACGCCGATCGGACCGTTGAGGAAGATGACTACACCCATGGGGTCAGCATGACGGGAGCGATCCAACTGCGCGGCCCCTATTCGCCATAGGTCGCGGGGTCCAGGCGAAAGGCGAGGCCTTGCCAATCGGCGTCGCCGGCGTCCCGCTTCCGCCGATTTTCCTGGGCGACCCGTCGGTACATGCGCAGGGCCGCGCGATCGTCGAGGGCGGCGGTGTCTTGGCCGAGATGTTCGGCGAACAGCTCGCAGCGCAGCGCACGGACGGTCGGCGGGTCCCAGAAGGAGACGTTCATCTCGGTCTGGGAGAAGAGCGAGCCGGCGTGCAGGTTGCAGGATCCGATCGTCGCCCAGGCATCGTCGACCAGCATGATCTTGGCGTGGACATAGACACGGTGGCGGCCACCCTCCGCGCCCGGTCCGGCGAGACCGGCCAGGATAAAACGCTCATGCCGCCGGAGGGCCGCCAACGCATCGTAGAAGGCCCGGTTCTCCGGCTTTCTGCGCGCCGTGCGCACGCGCTCTTGCGGCACGGCGGGAACCAGGACGGCGACGTCGACCCCGCGTTCGAGCGCCTCATCCAGCCCGGTGACGATCTCCGGAACTTCCAGGGCCTGGTTCTCGATGTAGATCGAGCGGCGGGCGCGGCCGATCGCCAGCAGATATTGCGCGAGGATCGAGCGCTCGCCGCCGGTGATGTCGAAGGGGTCGGCTCCCGGGCTTGGGCGCCCGTCGCGGTAGCGACCCGCGAGCACGGTCCGTTGGACCTGCGCCAGGCTGGTACCCTTCGGACCGGATGGGTGCTTCGGGAAATCGAGATCGTCGTCGCCGTCGTGGCCCCAGATGCCGTCCTGCCGGGCACGCTCGCTGGCTTCGTTCCATCGCTGGCTTCGTTCCATCGCTGGGCGAAGTTGTGGTGCACATCGGTGGCCGACGGTCCGGCCAGCTCGACATAGACGTCATGCTGGCTCTCCCGCACGTGGCCGGGCGCCGCGACGGCGCGAGGGTTGAGATTGATGCCGCCGACGAAGGCGGTTTCCGACGCCTGTCCGGCATCCACCAGCCAAGTCTTCTGGTGGTGGCAGATCGCGTCGTCCGCGCGGTCCCAGCGGGCTCGGAAACGCGATCCGCGCCGGCGGAGCATGTCGCGCTGTGCCGGCGAACCCGAGAAGGTTTGGCCCTCCATCCAGTCTGAGTCAGGGTTGGGCCGAAAGAACAGGGCGCGGACGTCAAGGCCGCGCGCCGCCGCGCGATCCAACACATCGAACAAGGAACCCAGCCCGTCCGGCATTTCGAACTCCGGCCGGATGAAGGCGACCGTGACCCAGACGCTATGATGCGCCGCGTCGATCGCGGCGCAGATGCGCCGGAAGGCGGGTATGCCATCGACCAGCGGGCGCAGGAGGTTGCCGGCGCGCGCAGGGTACGAGCCGGATACCGGGAACGATATGTGCGGCGAGGCAGCGGCCATCACGCTAGGCGGCGGCTAGCGTGCAGCCGTGTTCCGACTGTTGGATCCTAGGCATGGCTCAGCTTGGCAGAAACCCACGCTTTGGGAAGACGGAAAACCTCGGCGGCTTTCCCCAGAGGCGCGGCCTTGTCGCATTTTAGTGCCTTTCCAAAACCCGCTTGTTGAGCCACATTGTGGCCCAGATAGGAGGCTTGATCATGGCCGTGAATGATGTCGTAAGGGCGCGGATCGACCCGCACATCAAAGAGGAAGCCGCTGCCGTGCTCGGCGCGATGGGACTTACGGTGTCGGACGCTTTCCGCCTCCTGCTGACTCGTGTCGCCCGGGAGAAGGCTTTGCCGTTCGATCCGCTGATTCCGAATGCCGACACTGTCGCTGCCATGAAGGAGGCCCGTCGGGGCGGCTTGGCCGCCTTCGATAACGTGGAGGCCCTCATGAACGACCTTCATGCGGAGGATTGAGCGTACCACCCAATTCAAGAAGGACTTCAAGCGTGAGGCGAAGGGACTACACAGGGCGGCCTTGGCTGACGATTTCATCGCGATCGTCACCGCTCTCGCGAATGACAAGCCTCTCGCCGAGAAGCATCGCGACCACGCGCTAACCGGGGAATGGAAGGATCATCGGGATTGTCACATCAAACCTGATTTGGTTCTGATCTACAGGAGGCCCGACGCCGCCGTTTTGCAGCTTGTTCGCCTCGGGTCGCACAGTGAGTTAGGCTTAATAATTCACGCATCAACCCGCCGGTGCGGCCCTTCGGGCCGACTCCGGGACGGCTGATGTCGGTGTAGGGTCGAGGCCGATATCCTCGGTCGCGGCGGTCGCCATGCGCTGGGCGCGGTCGGTCGGGTCCTGCGCCTCGTCACTATCGCCGATCGTCTCGGCGGCGGCACCGGTCGTGGGCAGGGTCATCGCCAACAGGATGCCGGCGGCCAGCGCGGCACCGCCAACCGCCAAGGGATGATCCGCCATGAGGTCGGCCAGCCGGTTGCCGGTACCGGGTTTCGCAGGCGCGTCGGGCCTCGGCTCATCCGCAGCCGGCGGCCGGTCCCGCCCGATCCCCCACCAGAACAGACCGCCGAGCGCGGCGCTCGCCAGGCTCAGTTTCCCCGGGTGCTGGCGGATCGTGTCGCCGGTCGCCTCGACGATCCGCGCCGTCTGCGCTCCCAAGCCATCCCACACCCTATTCAACCCTTGTTCCATGAGATGCCGTGGCGCCAAGTGTCGCTTCAACGCATCCAGCGTCCGGCCGATCTCGTCGCGGGTCCGGGCGATGTCGGCCTCGATATCGGCGGCGTGGCGTGGCGTACCGTCCGGGTTCCGGTCGGCGGGTGGGGTCGTCATCGTATCCGGCCGCGCAGCCATTCGGCATCGGCGCGCAGGCTGCGCAGCGTCCGATCCGGCACCAGATGGTTGGTTTTGAGGTAGCGTGCGCCGATATAGCCGAGGATCGCCCCGACCAGGATCACGGCGAGGCCGACGGCCAAGGCCGCGGCCCAGAGCGGCAGCACGAGCGCCAACCCGAACATGGCGGATAGCAGCAGATAGAGCATGCCGACACCGGCGAGCAGGCCGCCGCATGCCACTAGCGCGATGCCGATTCCCAGCAGACCCAGCTTCTCGGTCAGCTCCGCCTTGAGAAGGGCCAGCTCCTGCCGGAGCAATAGGGCCACCTGGCCGGATAGGTCGCCGAACAACCCGCCGGTATTCCGCTGACCGGGGTCGCCGTCACGACCTCCTTCGGTCGCCATCGTCAGATATCCCGTCCGACGATCAGATCGGCCGGTTTGCGCGGACCTTCGGCAGCGCCGCCGTCCTTGCCGCCACCATGGATGAGCTGGCCGAGCAGAAAGCCGACCGCGGCGGCGCTGACGACAAACAGTTTCGGTTGGCGGCGGGCGAACTCGGCCGTGTCCTCCGCCAGGCCGCTCAACGTCTTGGTGCGCACCGCCTGGGACAAATGCTCGACGCCCTCCGCCGCGCGGTTGGCATAATGGGCGACCAGCTTGTCGTCACGCTCTCCCATCGTGTCGCCGGTCTGCCGCAGGGCATCCGCCAGCACATGGACGACTTCCGCGGCGCGGTTCTTCTGTTCTTCGATCAGCTGCACCGCGACGGAACGCACCTCGTCGAGCAGGCTCCCCGACGGCTTCGGCGCGTCTTGAGCACAATCATCTGGCATGCTGTTCTCCCTCACGCCGGATGCCGACCGGACAGGTAAATTTGCTGAAAAAAGTGTCCGATCCACCGCCGGGCGCGTCAGTGAAGCAACGCCCGGCTGCGACCCGGGTTCCCGGATGGCAGCCTGATCGATCAATGGCCGGTGAACGTCGGCGCGCGCTTGGCGAGGAACGCGGTGACGCCTTCCTTGAAATCTTCACTCGCGGCGCAGGCGCTGAAGCTCTCGGCCTCCGCCTGCAACTGCGCTTCCAGCGAGCGGGTGGAGGCGGCTTGCAGCAGTCGTTTGGTGCCGGCATAGGCCAGCGCTGGCCCCTTTGCGAGGCGCTCAGCCAAAGCGGTCGTCGCCGTCTCCAACTCGGCCGTGGGCACGACCCGGTTGACCAGGCCCAGCCGCTCGGCGGTGGCGGCGTCGAACCGGTCGCCTAGCAGGGCGATCTCCATGGCGCGCTTCATGCCGACCATGCGGGGCAGGAACCAGGTCGCTCCCCCATCGGGGGTCGTGCCCAGATGGCAATAGGCGAGGGTGAACAGGCTATCCTCCGCCGCCACCGCCAGGTCGCAGCCCATCAGCAGGCTCATGCCGAAGCCCGCGACGGCGCCGCGCACGCTGGCGACGATCGGCTTCGGCATGCGGCGCATCCGGATGATGATGGGATGGACGTGCTGGATACGGTCCTCGAAATGATCGCGCCGCTCCCCCGCCGGCAAGTCCATCTGCTCGGCGAAGCTGCGGATATCGCCGCCGGCCATGAAGTGGCCGCCGGCACCGGTCAGCACGACGACGCGGATCGCGGCGTCGTTTTCGACGTCGGTGAGCGCCTGGACCAATCCATCGCGCAAGGCGGCGTTGAGGGTGTTCAGCGCCGCCGGCCGGTTCAGCGTGATCGTGGCGACCGCGCCGTCGATCCGGGTAATCACGTCATCCATGGCGGCCTCCTAAACCAGCGCGTCTTCCAGATCCATGATCGGCGCCGCCCCGGCCATGATGACGGTCAGCAGCGATGAGGTCTGCGGCAGTAGCCGGGCCATATAGAAACGGGCGGTCGCGAGTTTCGCCTTGTAGAAATCGATGTCTTGATCGCCCGATCCGTCCGCGAGTTTCGGCAGCGAGACTTCGGCCATGCGCGCCCACAGGTAGGCGACGGCGGTAAGCGCGAACAGCCGCAGATAATCGCTGGCGGCGGCACCCGCTTCGTTCGGATCCTTCAGGCCCTTCTGCGCGATGAAGCCGGTCGCCTGCTGCAGCTTGGCGAATGCCCGGGCGAGCGGCAGGATGAATTCCTGCAGTTCGGGCTTCGCCTGATTGGCCTGGATATAGGCGTCGACCGGGTGAAAGAACCGGCGCAGCAGCCGGCCCACATGCAAGGGCAGCTTGCGGCCGACCAGGTCGAGCGCCTGGATGCCGTTGGTGCCTTCATAGATCTGCGCGATACGGGCGTCGCGGACCAGCTGCTCCATGCCCCATTCGCGGATATAGCCGTGGCCGCCCAGCACCTGGACGCCCAGATTGGCGGTATCGAACCCGGTATCGGTCAGGAACGCCTTGATGATCGGCGTCATCAGCTGGACCAGTTCGTCCGCGGCCTCCCGCTCCGCCGGGTCCGGATGCCGAAGGGCTTTGTCGATGGTCAGGCCGACCCAGGCGGCCAGCGCCCGGCCGCCTTCGTTATAGGCGCGCATCGTCAACAGCATGCGCCGTACATCGGGATGCACGATGATCGGATCGGCCGGCTTGTCCGGGTATTTGGCACCGCCGAGGGCGCGGCCCTGGGTCCGATCCGTGGCATAGGCCCGCGCGCTCTGGTAGGCGGTCTCGGCGATGCCCAGCCCCTGGATGCCGACGCCCAGCCGGGCGGTGTTCATCATGGTGAACATCGCCCGCATGCCCTTATGCGCCTCGCCGACCAGCCAGCCCACGGCCCCGTCGAAATGCATGACGCAGGTCGCCGATGCCTTGATGCCCATCTTGTGCTCGATCGAGCCGCAGGTGACGCCGTTGCGCAGCCTCGGTGCGCCATCAGCGTCGTCCAGCAGCTTCGGCACGACGAACAGGCTGATGCCGCGCGTGCCCGCCGGCGCGTCGGGCAGCTTCGCCAGCACCAGATGCACGATGTTCTCGGTCAGGTCGTGCTCGCCGGCCGAGATGAAGATCTTGGTTCCGGTGATCTTGTAGCTGCCATCCTCCGCGGGTTCCGCCCGGGTGCGGATCAGGCCGAGATCGGTGCCGCAATGCGGCTCGGTCAGGTTCATGGTCCCCGACCAGACGCCTTCGACCAGCTTGGGCAGGAACCGCTGCTTCAGCGCGTCGCTGCCATGGAGGTAGAGGGCGTTATAGGCGCCGCCGCTCAGGCCCGGATACATGCCGAACGACATATTGGCCGAGCAGATCATTTCCTCGACCAGAAAGTTCAGGACCTGCGGCAGGCCCTGGCCGCCAAAGGCGGGATCGGCGCCGAGGGAGGTCCAGCCGCCCTCGCGGAAGGCGTCATAGGCCTGCTTGAAGCCCGCGGGCGTATGCACGACGCCGTTCTCGAAGCGGCAGCCTTCCTCGTCGCCACCACGGTTGATCGGGAACAGCACCTCCTCGCAGAACTTGCCGGCCTCGGTCAGCACCGCGTCGAAGATCTCCGGTGTCGCATCCTCGTAGCCTGGATATGTCGACACTTCCGCCACGTCGAGCAACTCGGTCAGCACGAAGCGGTACTCGCGCAGCGGCGCCTTGTAGGTTGCCATCCGGATATCCCTCTCAGTTCCGCAGCGGCTTGCCGGTTTCGAGCGTGTGCTCGATCCGGGCGAGTGTGGCGCCGGTCTTGACGAGGCGCATGAACGCGGCGCGCTCCAGCGCCAGGATCTGATCCTCGGTCAGCTCGTCCAGCATGTCGGTATCGCCGCCGGACAGCACCACCGCCAGCTCGCCGGCGACGACGCTGTCATGGGCGGTTGCCTTGCCCTGCTTGACATAGTCGTGGACCGCCAGGTTCAGGCCGGCCACGGCGGTCGGGCCGGGCAGGCGCAGCACCACCGGCTCCGGCGGCTGATACCCCTCGGCGAGGCTGAGCGCCTTCGCCTTGGCGTCGGCCAGCAGGTGATCGCGGTTCATGGTGATGCCGTCATCCGGGCGCAGGAACAGCAACTCCTTGGCGTCCGCCGCCGATTTCGCCACCTTGGCGACGCTGACCGTCTCGAATACCTGGGCGACCGGCGGCATCGGGCCTTTGGGGCGCTTTGGGTTGGCAGTCGCGCGCAGCAGCATCTCCTTGCAGCCGCCCCAACCGGGGATCAGGCCGACGCCGGTCTCGACCAGGCCGATATAGGTCTCGGCATGGGCCTGGATCGCGTCGGCATGTAGGCAGATCTCGCAGCCGCCACCCAGAGCCATGCCCGAGGGCGCCGCCACGACCGGGAAGGGCGTGTATTTCAGCGCCTTGTAGGCCTTCTGCCCGGCGGCGACCATTTCCTCGACATTCGGCCATAGGGCGATATTGGCGGCGAACAGTGCCAAGCCGATATTCGCCCCGACCGAGAAATTCGAGCCTTCATTATAGACGACCAGGCCCTTCATGCCTTTGCCGACGATGCCGATCGCCTTACCGACCATGGCGATGATCTGGTCGTCGATCGAATTCATCTTGCTGTGGAATTCCAGGCAGGCGATGCCGTCGCCGATATCCCACAGGCTGGCCGAGGCGTTCTTGGCGAGCGGCTCCGACCGCCGCTTCACGTCTTCGAGCAGCAACACGCCCGGCGCGCGGACGACCGGCGCGTAGCTGCCTTCGGTGGTGAGGTATTCCAGCCGCCCGCTTTCGATCCGATAGAACGACCGGCCGGCGGCGGCGCGCAGTAACGGCGGAACCGGTACCCCGGCCGCCTCCAGGCCGGCGATGAAGGCGTCGACGCCGATCGCGTCGATCAGTTCGAACGGCCCCTGCTTCCAGGCATAGCCGAGCTTCATGGCCTGATCGACGCTGACGATATCGGCGGCGATCTCGGGCACCAGCGAGGCCGCGTAGGCGAGGGTCTCGCCCATCACCTGGCGGGCATAGGCGCCGCCCTTATCCGGATGGGCCAGCATCTGGCCGGCATGCCGCGCCTCGGCGAGGCTCGCGAGTTCCGGTTTCACGACGGGCCGATAGATGCCGGTGACAAGGTCGATCGCCTCCTTGCGCTTGCCGGCCTCGCGGTTGAGTCGATAGAAGCCGCCCTTGCCTTTGCGGCCGGTATAGCCCTCCGTGATCAGCCGGGCGAACAACTCGGGTGCCCGGAAGATTGCTTGATAGGCATCGGTCGCCGCCAGCGTCGCCTGCAGCGAGCGCGACACATGCGGCATCAGATCCAGCCCGACCAGATCGACCAAGCCGAAAATGCCGGTCTTCGGGATGCCGAATGGCCGACCCATGACCGCGTCGGCCTCCTCGACCGTCAGGCCCAGATCCATCGCCGCATTGGTGCCCTTCTGGATCCAGAACGTGCCGATCCGGTTGGCGATGAAGCCCGGCGTGTCGTTGCACCGCACGACGCCCTTGCCCAGCACCCGCTCGCAGAACGCCGCCATGGTCTCGACCGCGTCATGCCGCGTCGCCGCGCCGACGACGATTTCCAGGAGGCGCATGTAGCGTGGCGGGTTGAAGAAATGCGTGACCAGAAAATCCTCGGCGAACCGCTTGGGCAGTCCCTCGGTCAGCAGCGCCAGCGGGATGGTCGAGGTGTTGGACGAGACGATCGATCCCGGCTTGCGCACGCCGTCGAGCTTCGCGTAGAGCGCGCGCTTGACCGCCAGGTCCTCCAGCACCGCCTCGACGATCCAGTCGCAATCGCCGAGCAGGCCGAGATCGTCTTCAAGATTGCCGGTGGTGACCAGCCCGGCGTTCTTCGGGTGCATGAAGGCGGCGGGTTCGGTCTTCAACAGCTTTTGCACCGCCCCTTCGGCGATCGCGCTGCGGTTGGGGGTGTTGAGGGCACCCGACTTTCCCGGGGGCGGCACGATGTCCAGCAGGATGACCGGTATGCCGGCATTGGCGATATGGGCGGCGATGCCGGCGCCCATCACGCCGGCGCCGATCACCGCGGCCTTGCGGATCGTCGCCGGTGCGGCGCCTTGCCTCGTGTTTTTATTCGCGGCCATGGCGGGGATCCTCAGGCCGCTTCGAGAATGGTGGCGATGCCTTGGCCGCCGCCGATGCATTGGGTGGCGAGGGCGTAGCGCTTGCCCTCCCGCCGCAGCAGGGACGCCGCCTTGCCGGTGATCCGGGCACCGGTGGCACCCAGCGGATGGCCCAGCGCCAGCGCGCCGCCATCCAGATTGACCCGGTCCGGATCGATGCCCAGCTCGCGGATGCAGGCGAGCCCCTGGGAGGCGAAGGCCTCGTTGATCTCGACCACGCCGATATCGTCGATGCTGAGGCCGGTCCGCCGTAGGATCTTGCGGGTGGCGACCGCCGGCCCCATGCCCATGACGTCCGGATCGCAGCCGGCGACGGCGATCGCCTTCAACCGTGCCAGGATGTCCAGGCCGTGGCGCTTGGCATACTCCTCGGTGCAGACCAGCACCGCCGAGGCCCCGTCGGTCAGCGGCGACGAGGTGCCGGCGGTTACCGTACCATTGGCATCGAAGGCCGGCTTCAACCCGGACAGCGTCTCCTGGCTGGTGTCCGGCCGGATGCAGCCATCAGTGGAGACGGTGCCGGTCTTCGGGCCGGTGATCGCGACGATCTCGTCCTTGAACTTGCCGGCGGCCTGGGCCGCCACCGCCTTGGCATGGCTCTCGACCGCCATCGCCTGCTGCTGCTCGCGGCTCACCTGATAGCGGTTGGCGACATTCTCGGCGGTCTCGCCCATCGACATATAGGCGGCCGGAAATTCCGCCGCCAAATGCGGGTTCGGCATCGGGTTGAAGCCGGTCATCGGCACCCGGCTCATCGATTCCACACCGGCGCAGATGAACACCTCGCCGGCATCGAGCTGGATGGCGCCCGCTGCCATGTGGATCGACTGCATCGACGAGCCGCAGAACCGGTTGACGGTGGTGGCGGCGACGGTGATCGGCAGATGGGCGAGGAAGCCGATCAAGCGCGCGACGTTGAAGCCCTGTTCGCCCTCCGGAAAGGCGCAGCCGACGATCAGATCCTCCAGATCCGCCGGATCGACCTTGCTGCGCTCGATCAGCCCGGCGACGACCTGGGCCGCCAGATCGTCCGGCCGCACCCGGGCAAGCTCGCCCTTGCGGGCGAAATGGAACGGCGACCGGGCATAGCCGGCGATCACGACGGGCTTCATGATAGGGGCAGCTCCTCTCGGGTTTTGGGATGGCTGGTCTGGGAAGGGATCTGGGCGGACCCGCTCTCTCGTTGCTCGATGGTCTCGACGATGACGGTTTCGAGCTGGCGCAGCTCGCGCAGCGTGACGGTGATTTCGTGCTGCTGTCGCTCCAGCTCGCCGATGCGCTTGCGGCCTTTGTCCAGCGTCACGCGCAATTGTTCGAGATGGTCGGGATCGACGTCATAGAGATCCAGCATTTCGCCGATCTCGCTCAGGCGAAAGCCCAGCCGTTTGCCGCGCAGGATCAATTTCAGGCGGGCGAAGTCGCGCGGCGAATAGATCCGGTTGCCGCCGACCCGCCGGGGCGACAGCAGGCCCTGGTCCTCGTACAGCCGGATCGCCCGAGGGGTGATGCCCAGCTGCGCCGCCATATCGCCGATCGAAAACACCAGCGTTCCTCTCCTGCGGCTCATCGGCCATGCCGCGGTTGGATCCGCGGACCATGGCATTGAACACCCCTAACGTTAACGTTAAGTGTATACCGCGAACGTCAAGCGGGATGCAGTGGATTCATCCGCGCACTCTCCCGATCGATCCGGGCAGCGAGTTCGCCGCTTACCGATGTCATGGGTAAACGCACTTCTGGGCTATCGATCAGACCGGTGCGCCGATGACTGTGCGTGTCCCCCTATCTTACAGCATGGATGGCCACCGCTGTGCGCCGTGCAGGAGGCGCACGATCACCACGGCGTCGGGCTCGACGCGGTAGGCGATCACATAGGGCGTGCCGCTTATCACCAACTCGCGCGTGCCCGTGACCCGGCCAGGTCGTCCCATCCCCGGATGGTCGGTCAGGGGCCGCAGGGCGGCCTCGATTGCGTCGCCCATATCGATGGCGGCCCAGGGATCGCGTTCCCCGATGTAGGCAAGTTGGCTTTCACGGTTACGTTCGGCGATCGGTAGCCACTCGATCCTCACTCGGTACGCTTACCGGCCCGCTTCACCAATTCGGCGCGCTGCTGGCGCCAGTTCGAGGCGACGTCGTCGTGAGGGATGCGCTTCACCCCAGGGTCATCGGCCTCGCGCATGCCCTGCTCGACTTCGGTACGGAACCAAACGTCATGCTCGCGGGCCTCGCGCCGCTGCCTGATGAAATCCCGCATGAACTCGCGCACGAGCTGGGACGCGGGTCGGTGTGTGGCCTCTGCTTCCGCCATGAATTCGTCGCGCAGATCCGCTTCCAGCTTGAGCGTAAACATCGCTTCTTTCGGCATGACCGTCCCTCTAGTACCGATAACATATATACTAAATTAGTACCTTTTCGGCAAGTGTCGAGGTGCTCCGCAAACCGTCGTTTGCCTGCCACCCGGCGCGCGCCGTCGCGGAGAGTCCCTCGATCAACGATCATCGTCTCAAGCCGTCGGCGCCTTCGCCCGCTCCTCGTCCAGCAGCATCTTCTTCGATAGTTTGCCGACCAGCGTCTTGGGCAGGCTGTCGCGGAATTCGACCGATTTGGGGAGCTCGATCGGCGACAGCTTGTCTTTGAGAAAAGCCTTCAGCGCCGCCTCGGTCAAATCGCTGCCTTGGCGGCAGGCGACATAGGCCTTCACCGTCTGGCCGCGATACGGGTCGGGTACGCCGACCACGATGCATTCGGCGACGTCGGGATGCTGGTAGATCGCTTCCTCGACGTTCCGGGGATAGACGTTGAAGCCGCCGGCCAGGATCAGGTCCTTGATGCGGTCGACCAGGAAGACGTAACCGTCTTCGTCGATGTAGCCGACATCGCCGGTATGCAGCCGGCCGTTGCGCAGCACCCGGGCGGTTTCATCGGGCTGGTGCCAATAGCCCAGCATGACCTGTGGGCCGCTGATGCAGATCTCGCCGCGTTCGCCCTGTGCCACCAGCCGGTCCGGATCATCGAGCGATACGACCTCGATCGTCGTTCCCGGCAGCGGGATGCCGATCGAACCGGCCTTGTTGACGCCGATCAGCGGATTGCAGGCGGCGACGGGGGCGGTCTCGGTCAGGCCATAGCCCTCGACGACGGTACAGCCGGTCAGCCGCTCGAAGCTCGCCTTGACCTCGACCGGCATGGGTGCCCCACCCGACATGCAGCGGTTGATCGAGGTGAGGTCGTATCGGTCGATCTTCGGGTGGTTGATGATCGCCGTATAGACCGTCGGCACGCCGGGCAGCATGGTCGGCCGCTTGCGGCGGATCGTCTCCAGCACCTGGTCGATCTCGAAACGCGGCAGCAGGATGATCTCGGCTCCTGCCATGATCGCCAGCGTACCGGCCACGGTCAGCGCGAAGACATGAAACAGCGGCAGCACCGCCAGGACGCGCTCGGTGCCGGGTTCCACCCCGACATTCCAGCGCAGGCACTGCCGCGCGTTGACGATGATGTTATGGTGCGTCAGCATCGCACCCTTGGGCACGCCGGTGGTGCCGCCGGTGTATTGCAGCACGGCGACATCGGTCAGCGGATCGATCTCGACCGGCGCCGGTCTGCCGGTATGCCGGGTCAGCCGGGCGAAGCTGAGATGCCGGTCATCGTCGGGGATGGCCGCGATCAGCGAGCGCTTCAACAGCGGGAACAGCAGGTTCGTGGGGAAGGGCAGGGCGTCCGCCATCCGGCAGACCACGATGCGTTTGAGCGGCGTGCCGTCCAGCATCCCGGCCAGGCGCGGATAGATCGCCGTCAGATCCAGCGTCACCATGAGTTCGGTGCCGCTATCGATGATCTGCTTGCGGATCTCCGGCGCGGCATAGAGCGGGTTGTAGTTCACCACCGTGGCGCCGACGCGCAGCACCGCCCAAAAGAAGATCACCGCATAGGGGCAGTTCGGCAGGAACAACCCGACCTTGGAGCCCTTGCCGATGCCGAGTTCCTGCAACCCGAGCGCCGCCCGGTCGACCAGGACGCCGACCTCGGCATAGCTGTATTTCCGGTCGAGAAAATCGAGGCAGGGGCGGTCGGCGAAGCGCGCGATGCTGGCGGCGAAGGCCGCCGGTGCCGAGACCACGGGAAACGCCTCGTCCCACGCCACTTCCGGCGGGTAATGGGCCAAGAAGGCCGGAGCGCGCTCTTCGATCAATGTCATGAGAAAGCCGGCTGGTTGGCTGTGGCGTCCAGGCCCGATCGGCGCCATGCATGGCGGTCCGTTAGATCCATGGGCGGGACTATACCGCAGGTCGCCCAAATCGCGCCACGCCAGTCACGTTACGCCAGTCACGTTACGCCAACCCGGTGTTCCCCGGAGGGGGTGGTGCGTTCGACTGTATCGCGACAGGAAGGTCTGATAGGAACTGTGCCGATCATGCAGCAAGTAGTCAGGGGCTCCGATGGATGATGGGGAAGCGCCGGAGCAAGCCGCCGTGCTCGCCCGGCTGGATCGGCTGAACGCCCTCATAGGGGACCGCGATCCAGCGATCGTGGATGATCTCTGGAGTGGTCCCGGCATGCTTTTCGTCGGTTCCGAGCCCAACGAAATCGCCAGGACACGCGAGGAATTCGCGGCTCTGATGGCATCGCTGTTCGCAGCGCCGTTCAGGCTGGCCTTCGCTTGGGACAGCCGCGTGGTCTCGCTGCACGGCGACATCGCCTGGGTCTTCGCGGAATGTCACGTCGTGTTCACGCGGGACGACGCCGTGACGCGAACACCCTATCGCATGACCTGTCTGTTTCAGCGGATCGACGGACGCTGGCATTGGCGTCAGTACTTTGGTGCCGAGCCGGACTTTGGTGCCGAGCCGGTCGACTGAGCGGTTTTTCCATGCCCATGCTTGCTGGCGGCGCCTACCCCGCTGAATGATCCTGATTTCCCAAGCCCGGAAAGGCCTCGCCATGGACCTGCCCTCGACCGCTTGCCGCGCGCTGATCTTCGATTTGGACGGCACGATGGTCGATACCGACGATCTGCATTTCCAGGCGTTCAACCGCCTGCTCGGCCGGTTCGGCCGGTCGATCGATCTCGATTATTTCCGCTCCTCGGTCGTAGGCGGCGCCAATGAGGCGATCATGGCACGGCTGTTTCCCGAGCACGGGACGGCGCAGCACCGTGCCTTCGGCGACGAGAAGGAGGCGGTGTTCCGCGCCATGGTCGACTCGCTCGACGCCAAGGCGGGGGTACCGCGGCTGCTCGATTGGGCGGCGGGGCAGGGGATCGCCATCGCCGTCGTCACCAACGCGCCGCGCGCCAATGCCGAGCTGATGCTGAGCGCGATCGGCGTCCGGCAGCGTTTCGACATCGTCGTGCTGGGCGACGAACTGCCTCAGCCAAAGCCGCATCCGCTGCCCTATCTCACCGCCCTCGACCAATTGGGCGTGCCGGCCGATGCCGCCATCGCCTTCGAGGATTCCGTCTCGGGCATCCGCGCCGCCGTCGCCGCCGGCATCGAGACGATCGGCCTGCGCGCGGCGATGCCGGACACGGTCCTGCGGGATGCCGGCGCCGGATTGGTGATCGCGGATTTCGACGATGCCGCCTTGTGGCGACGGCTAGAGGAGCGCAGAGCAGTCGTTCCTACGCCGCGCTAGCCCGCCCTCTCAGGCGACGGGCAGCAGATAATCCCGGAAATCCTCGCGCAGCTTGGTCTTGAGGATCTTGCCGGTGGCGGTGTGCGGGATCTGCTCGACGAAGGCGACATCGTCGGGCAATGCCCATTTGGCCACCTTGTCCTTGAGGAAGCCCAGCAACTCGGCCTTGTCGGGCGGCGTTCCCGGTTTCGGCACCACCACCAGGAACGGCCGTTCCGTCCATTTCGGGTGCGGCAGGCCGATCACCGCGGCCTCGGCCACGCCGGGATGGGCCATCGCGGCGTTTTCGATATCGATCGAGCTGATCCACTCGCCACCGGATTTGATGACGTCCTTGCTGCGGTCGGTGATCTGCATGAAGCCGTCCGGGTCGATCATCGCCACATCGCCGGTGCGGAACCACCCCTCCGCGTCGAACGCCGCCGCGGTCGCCTCGGCATCCTCGAAATACCCATCGACGATCCACGGCCCCCGGACCAGCAGCTCGCCCATGGCGATGCCGTCATGGGGCAGCGCCCGCCCCTCGCCGTCGACGATCTTCATGTCGACGCCATAGCAGGGTCGGCCCTGGGTGAATTTGATGCGGTATTGCGCCGCCTCGTCGAGGCTCTTGTGCTTTTCCTTGAGATGCGCGACCGAGCCCAGCGGGCTCATCTCGGTCATGCCCCAGGCATGCACCGCGCGCACGCCCCAGCGTTTCTCGAAGGTCTCGATCATCGAGGGCGGGGCCGCCGAGCCGCCGACGATGATGCGGTTGAGGTCGGGCAGGCTGCGGTCGGTTTCGTCCATGTGGCGCAGTGCCCCCAGCCAGACGGTCGGCACGCCCAGGCTGATCGTCACCCGTTCCCCACGGAACAGGTCGCATAGGCTGGGTCCATCCAAGTGTTGGCCGGGGAAAACCAACTTCGCTCCGGCGAGCGGCGCCGAATAGGGCGTTCCCCATGCGTTAACATGAAACATCGGTACCACCGGGCATAGCGAGTCATTTGACGAGATGCCCAGCATGTCGGTCATGCAGGAACTCAGCGCGTGCAGCAGGGTCGACCGGTGGCTGTACAGCACGCCCTTGGGATTGCCCGTGGTGCCCGAGGTATAGCAGAGCGACGACGCGGTGGTCTCGTCCAGCACCGGCCAGTCGAGGACGCCGTCCTCCCCGTCGATCAGATCCTCATAGCACAGCAGGCTGGGCAGGGTGGTCGAGGCCGGCATCTCATCCCGCCGGCACATCAGCACGTAATGCCTGATCGGGTGCCAATCCGCCGCCAGCTTCTCGGCGAGCGGCAGGAACGTCGCATCCAGGAACATCAGCGTGTCGGACGCATGGTTGACGATGTAGCGCAGCTGATCGACGAACAGCCGTGGGTTGACCGTGTGGCAGACGGCCCCGATGCCGGAGATGCCGTAATAGAGTTCCAGATGCCGGAAGCTGTTCCAGGCCAGTGTGGCCACCCGGTCGCCCGGCTCGACCCCCAGCCGCGTCAGGGCTTGAGCGCAGCGCCGGGCCCGCCGTTCGGCCTCGGCATAGGTGTAGCGATGGATGCCGCGGTCGCTCAGCCGCGAGACGATCTCGGTATCGCCATGGTATCGCGCCGCATGCTGGATGATCCCGGAGATCAGCAGCGGTCGATCCATCATCAATCCACGCATCGTCGTATCCTCCCAAACCGACCCCCTTCAGGGATCGCCGGCCTCTGACGGGCCGCTATGGATTTTATCGTCGGGGAAAACGGTGTTGGACGCAACGGGACGATGGGTTTTGGGGCCCTACCGCACGAGGGCGCGGGTGACCGCGTCGGGCACGACCCGCTTGGCGCGTGCCAACTCGGCGGCCGTGAAGATCGGCGCGGTATCCGGATCGGCGGCGATCTGCGCCTCGATCTCGGCATCCTCCGTGGATTGTAGAGCGGCCCAGTCGATCTTCGAAAGATCGACGTCAGCCCTGGTGCGCCGCACGACAGTCATCTCGTTCTTTCCTGTTTGCCAAGCGCAGGCTGATCATCCGGCGAGCCTCGTCTCGGTCCGTAAAGACGTACATCATGCACAGCGCGCGCACGGTGCCGATCGCCTTTCATACGCCACTTGTGACAGCACTGAGCGTAAACTAAACTAGGTAAACTTAGTTTACCCTGGGTGCCCCATGCGAACCGTCAATATCCATGAAGCCAAGACCCATCTATCGCGGCTGGTCGAGCAGGCGGCGAAGGGTGAGCCGTTCGTCATCGCGAAGGCCGGGAAGCCCTTGGTCAAGGTCATGGCGCTGGACGCACCGGTCGCCGGGCAGGCGCGCCGTCTCGGCTTCATGCTGGGACAGATCGCCGTGCCGGAGGATTTCGACCGAATGGGGGATGCGGAGGTCGAACAGCTCTTCGGCGGCCAGCTCTCCGACGGTACGTCGTGAGGGTGCTGCTGGATACGCATCTGCTGCTATGGGCCGCCGGACAACCAGATCGATTGTCATCCGCCGCGCGCGCGTTCATGGAGGATCCTGATAACGACCTGCTGTTCAGTTCGGCCAGCCTCTGGGAGATCGCCATCAAAAGCGGCCTCGGTCGCGCGGATTTTCAGGTCGATGCGCGGCTGTTCCGTCGGGGATTGCTCGATAACGGCTATCAGGATTTGCCGATAACCAGCGAGCACGCAGTCGCGATAGATGGCCTGCCGCCGCTTCATAAAGATCCCTTCGACCGTGTTCTCGTGGCGCAATCCCTCGTCGAGGGCATCACCCTGCTGACCGCCGATCCCCAGGTCGCGCGGTATCCCGGCCCCGTGCGGTTGGTTTGAGGGGGGGGGACTCATGCCCCTACGTTGAGGCTCTTTCGCCTTCCGCTTGATCGGCCAGCCTCTATCGCGCTCGACCCTTCAGTTCTCGGTTTCCCGAACGCCGGTGGCGCCGGAGATGTCGAGCTTGGCCGATTGGCCGTTTTTGATCTCGATCACGGAAGTCAGCATCATCGTGCGGAAGAAGGTCGTCCGGTGGTCCAGGCTCTGCGTCTCATGGTCGAGCCACATCGGCTGCGCGAACAGCACCCATTTGCCGCTGGGGACATCGGTGAAATCATAGTCGCCGTTATCGGCCGCGCGTGTCAGCCGGGTGAACTCGAAGAGATGGGGATTGATCTCCCGCATCGCCTTGACGTCGGTTAGCTTTTTCGTTTCCTCGTTGTAAGCGACAAGAAAGACATCGTTGTGTCCGCCGGAATAGGCTTTCGCTCCCGCCGTGAATCGGATGTTTCCATGTATATCGCCGGTTCCCCCATCGGTTATTTTGAATAATTCTGGATCGTATCGCGGGGTCCCAACCATCGTGTCGAGCGGACCGCCGCTTGACGCGGCGCAACTGGGGCTGGGGAGGTCTGGACAGTTGAGCAACGAAGACGCGAGGATTGCGGGATGCGTCAGCTTTTGATAAATTACGAACACATGTTCGTTCATCGAACACATTGGATCGGGCGACGGGGGATACGCCGATGCTGAGCGCCGAGCGCAACGAGTTGATCACCCGGTCGGGTCCCGGCACGCCGCTCGGCGCCTTGCTGCGCCGGTATTGGCAGCCGGCGGCCTTGGTCGATCAATTGAACGGCGACCGGCCTGTGACGCGGGTTCGCCTGCTGGGCGAGGAGTTCGTGCTGCTGCGCGACGCGCAGGGTCGCTATGGCCTGCTTGACAAGCATTGCGCGCATCGGGGCGCCGATCTCAGTTTCGGCCGGGTCGAGGATGGCGGGTTGCGCTGCCCGTTCCATGGCTGGCTGTTCGATGTTGGTGGCGCCTGTCTGGAACAGCCGGCGGAACCGGAGGGCAGCACCTTCTGTAGCAAGGTCCGCCAGCCGAGCTATCCCTGCGTCGAGCGCAACGGCATCGTCTTCGCCTATCTGGGGCCGGGCGAGCCGCCGGCCTTGCCCGGCTTCGACTGTTTCGTGGCGCCGGACGCCTATACCTTCGCCTTCAAGGGGCTGATCGAGTGCAACTGGCTGCAGGCGTTGGAGGTCGGCATCGATCCGGCCCATGCCAGTTTCCTGCACCGGTTCTTTGAGGATGAGGATACCGCCGGCAGCTACGGCAAGCAGTTCCGCGGGGCGACGCTCGGCGCCGATATGCCGATGACCCGCATCCTGCGCGACTTCCCGCGTCCGGCGATCGAGGTGGAGGAAACCGAGTACGGCCTGCGCATCGCGGCGCTGCGCCAATTGACCGATACCGAGATGCATATCCGGGTGACCAACCTGGCCTTCCCGCAGGCCTTCGTCATCCCGATGAGCAAGACCATGACGATCACCCAGTGGCATGTGCCGGTGGATGACACCCATTGCTACTGGTATGCGATCTTCACCAGCTTCGACGCGCCGGTCGACAAGGAACAGATGCGGGCGCAGCGGCTGGAACTCTACCAATTGCCGGATTATGTGCCGCGCAAGAACCGCTCGAACGACTACGGTTTCGACCCCACCGAGCAGCGCACCAGCACCTATACGGGCATGGGCACGGACATCAACGTGCACGACCAATGGGCGGTCGAATCCATGGGCGCCATCCAGGACCGCACCAAGGAGCATCTCGGCCAGACCGACAAGGCGATCACCCGCTATCGTCGCATGCTGCTGAAGGCGATCGAGGACGTCGCCGCCGGCGAAGCGCCGCTGCTGGCGGTCGGACCGGACGCGGCGCGGCGCATCACCGGCCCCGGCTCGATCGACGCGATCGGCCCGGTCGAGGGCTGGCAGAGCTTTTGGCAGGACCAGGATCGGCGCCGGCGGGAAGCGGCTGCCTGGCCCGCCGCTGCTCTCCAATCCGCCTGATGACAAGCTTCGTCATCCGCCACGATCTGTGGTCGCCGGAGCAACACGCGGCGGCGGAACGGTTGGAAGCGATTGCGGCCGAACGCGGGGTCGAGGTCGTCCGCTTCGCCTTCGCCGACGCCCATGGCGTGCTGCGCGGTAAGACGCTGGTCCGGGACGAGGCGCTGCGCGTGCTGCGCGACGGCGTCAACGTCACTACAACCATGTTGCTGAAGGACCTGGCCGGCAAGACCGCCTTCCCGGTCTATACCCCCGGTGGCGGCTTCGACATGCCGGAGTTGCAGGGCGCCGCCGACATGGTGCTGGTGCCCGATCCCACGACGTTCCGCATCCTGCCCTGGGCGCCGCATACCGGCTGGGTATTGTGCGACATCCACTTTCAGAGCGGCATGCCGATGCCGTTTTCGACCCGGCATGTGCTGCGTCGCAGTCTGGATCGTCTCGCCGAGCGCGGGCTGGACTTCGTGGCGGGGCTGGAAGTCGAATGCCACATCTTCCGGCTGGACGACACGACGCCGCCGGCTCATGGCGACGGCACCCCACCGGGTGAGCCGCCGCGCACCTCGCCGCTCAACGCCGGCTATCAGTATTTGACCGAGCTGCGCTACGACGAGATCGATCCGTTGATGGAGGCGCTGCGCACCAACCTCCAGGCGCTCGACCTGCCGCTGCGTTCGCTGGAGATCGAGTTCGGGCCGAGCCAGGTCGAGCTGACCTTCGGTCCGACCGTGGGGCTGCGGCCGGCCGATCTCATGATGCTGTTCCGCTCGGCGGTGAAGCAGGTCTGCCGGCGCCAGGGCTACCATGCCACCTTCATGTGCCGGCCGAAGCTGCCCCATGTCGTGTCCAGCGGCTGGCACCTGCACCAGTCGCTGCGCCGCCTGGGCGATGGCACCAACGTCTTCATGTCCGACCAGCCGGGAGAACCGTTCTCCGAGACCGCGCGGTTCTATCTCGGTGGATTGCTGGCCCATGCACGCGCCGCGACCGCGTTCAGCACGCCGACCATCAATGGCTATAAGCGCTATCGGCCCTATTCCAACGCGCCCGACCGGGTGAGCTGGGCGCGCGACAATCGGGGCGTCATGGTGCGCGTGCTCGGCGGCCCCGGCGATCCGGCGACAAGGCTGGAAAACCGCGCCGGCGAGCCCGCGGCGAACCCCTATCTCTATATGGCTTCGCAGGTCGTCTCGGGTCTCGACGGCATCGACCGCAAGATCGAGCCGGGGCCGTCCGCCGACACACCGTACGAATCCGCCGCTGCGACGCTGCCGCGCAGCCTGATGGAAGCGCTCGCCGCGCTGCGCGACGATGCGTGTTTCAAGGAACAGTTCGGCGGCTTCTTCATCGACTATTTCATCCGCTTGAAAGAAGCCGAGATCGCGCGCTTTCTGTCCGAGGTTACGGATTGGGAGCATCGCGAGTATTTCGCCCTGCTGTGATCGCCCCGTTTTGGTCAGGAGCCTGTTCATGTCACGCATCTTCGTTCCCATCCTCGCCCTGGGCCTCGCCACCGGTGCGCTGGTAAGCCTGCCGGCCTTGGCCGAGATTCCCAACAACACGGTCAAGATCGGCGTCCTGACCGATATGAGCGGCCCGTTCTCCGACCAGGTCGGCGCCGGGTCGGTCGTCGCCGCGAAACTGGCGGCGGAGGATTTCGCCGGTGAGAGCAAGGGGCTGAAGGTCGAGATCCTGTCCGCCGATCACCAGAACAAGCCGGATATCGGCGTCGCCGTGGCCAGCCGCTGGATCGATCAGGACGGCGTCAACGCGATCGTCGACCTGCCGAATTCCGGCGTGGCGCTGGGCGTCGCCGGGGTCCTGAGGGACAAGCACCGGGTGACGCTGGCCTCGAGCGCCTTGACTTCGGACATGACCGGCAAGGCCTGCGCGCCGACCACGGTGCAATGGGTCAGCGACACCTGGGCGCAGGGCGCCAGCACGGTGAACGCCATGCAGAAGCAAGGCCTCGACACCTGGTATTTCATCACGGTGGATTTCGCGCTGGGCCAGGCCTTGGAGCGCGATGCGACGGCGGCGCTGACGGCGGCCGGCGGTAAGGCCTTGGGCAGCACCCGGGTGCCGCTCAGCACCGCCGATTTCGGCTCACCTTTGCTGGCGGCGCAGGGTTCCGGCGCCAAGGTCGTGGCCATGGCCAATACCGGCGCCGATGCGATCAACTCGGTGAAGCAGGCCCAGGAATTCGGCCTGACGAGCAGCGGCATCAAGCTCGCCGCCCTGTTCATGCAGATCTCCGACATCAAGTCGCTGGGCCTCCCCGCCGCCCATGGCCTGCAGCTGACCGAGGCGTTCTACTGGGATCTCAACGACAAGACGCGCGCCTGGAGCAAGCGGTTCGCCGAGCGGATGAACGGCCGCATGCCGACCGAGGATCACGCCGGCGTCTATTCGGCGACGCTCGCCTATCTGCGCGCGGTGCGCGACGCCCAGACCGTGGTGGGCGAAGAGGTCGTAGCGGCGATGCGCAAGGCGCCGATCGACGATCCGCTGTTCGGCACGGTGACCATCCGTCCGGACGGCCGCGCGGTCCATGACATGTACCTGTTCCAGGTGAAGACCGAGGCCGAGAGCAAGGGCCCCTGGGACCTCTATACCCTGCAGGGCACGATCCCCGGCGACGCCGCCTTCCGCGCCGTCGGCGCCGGCGCTTGCCCCATGATCAAGGCGCCGTAGCCGAGACCGAGGTGGATCTGGCCGCCGCTCACCCGGCGGCCAGCATCCGGTAGATGCCGGTCTCGAACAGCCGGTAGAGATCCACTGCCTGGGTGTCGGCGAAGGGCAGGATCTGCATCATGATAAGCCCGGTGACCTGTGCCGTGGGATCGATCCAATAATAGGTGTTGCCCAATCCCGCCCAGGCAAGGCTGCCGGCGTTGCGCCCGGTCGCGGCTGTCCTGGTGTTGATCAGGAACCCCAGGCCCCAGCGCTGCTCCATGCCGGGAAAGAAATCGACGTCGTTGGAAAGCTCGGGCATCACCGTCTTCATGATGCCGGCCGGCAGGTCGCCGATCTGATTCCGCGCCATCAGCGCCACTGTTTCGGCGCGCAGCACCCTGTTGCCGTCGAACGCGCCACCCGCCAGCAGCATCTGTAGAAACCTCAGATAATCCGGGCCGGTGCTGTGCAACCCGCCGCCGCCCGCGAAGAATTCCGGCCGATCGAGCACCACGATCGGAATCGCCGTCAGCGTTCCGTCGGCTTGGCGTTGATGCCTGCTGACCTGGCGTGACCGCTGCTCCGGTGTCACCAGGAACGCCGTGTCGGCCATGCCGAGTGGCTGGAAGATGTGCTCGGCGAAATAGGCATCGAGCGGCTGGCCGCTCGCCGCCTCGACCGCCTGGCCGACCCAATCCGTGGCGATGCTGTATTCCCACCGCTCGCCCGGATCGGCCATCAAGGGCATGCGCAGGGCGATCTTGAGGCCCGAGTTCGGGCGCGGCACACCGCCCTGTCGCATATACCGGCCGGCCATCGGGTTCCAGATGTCGTTGGCGAAGCCGGCCGTATGGGTCAGCAGGCGGCGCAGGGTGATCGCCCGCCGGGCCGGCCGCAACCGAGGGGCGCCGGCCTCGTCGAACCCTTTCAGCACCTGCGCCTCGCCCAGATAGGGCAGCAATCCGCCCAAGGGCGCATCGAGGTCGAGCTTACCTCGCTCCACCAATTGCATCGCCGCGACCGAGGTGACCGCCTTGGTCATCGAGGCGATCCAGAACACCGTGTCGAGGGTCATCGGGGCGCCGTCCGGCAGCGACCGCTTGCCGAAGGCGCCCTCATAGAGGATGCCCTCGGGCGTCGCCGCCATGGCGACCACGCCGGGCACGGCGACGTCATCGGTTGCCTGTTTCAGGAAACCATCGATCTCCTTGGGGGACGCCATGATTTCTCCGCTGATCGGTGCTCTCTGCGCAGCCGGGTTCCAGGGTATCGGATCTGATTGCGACCTGCCAACTGACGACACGCCGGATGGACAAACGCCGGCTCGATCGGTGATGCTGGCGAGAGAGAAGCCGCGAAGCGCCTTCTGCTGGCGACAGCATGATGGGAGGGAGACCAGCTTGAGCGGACCGCCGAATGACCAGGCCACGGAAACCACCGAAGTGCGGGCGGCTCATCGGCTGCCCGAGGCGGCGCTGGCGGCGTATCTCGACAAACAGCTCGGCACCGGTGCCGGGCTAAGGCTGCGGCAGATGTCGGTCGGCCAGTCCAATCCCACCTATCTGGTCGAGACCGCTACCGCTGCCTATGTCCTGCGCAAGCAGCCGCCTGGCGAGTTGCTGAGATCCGCCCATGCGATCGACCGTGAGTACCGCATCATGGCGGCGCTGGCGACGACGGCGGTGCCGGTGCCCAGGATGGTACATTACTGCGCCGATCCCGCGGTGCTGGGCACGCCGTTCTATCTGATGGAGCGGCTGGTCGGCCGGGTGTTCCGCTCGGCCGCCTTGCCGGAGGTGCCGCCGGCGGAGCGAGACGCCTATTACCGGGCGATGATCGGCGCGCTGGCGACGCTGCACGGTGTCGATTGGGCGGCTTTGGGCCTCGCCGATTATGGCCGGCCCGGCAATTACTACACCCGACAGATCCGGCGCTGGACCGAGCAATGGGCCAATTCCAAGGTCGAGGAGAACCCGTCCATCGACCGGCTCTGCGCCTGGCTGCCGCCGCATATCCCACCGGGCGACGACACGGCGATCAGCCATGGCGACTTCAAGCTCGACAATCTGATGTTCCACCCGACCGAGCCCCGCGTCATCGCCATTTTGGATTGGGAGCTGTCGACGCTGGGTCATCCCTTGGCCGATGTCGCGTTCAATTGCATCGCCTATCACGTGCCGCCCGATGTGATGGGCGGGATCGGCGGCCTCGACCGAGCGGCGCTGCGGGTGCCGAGCGAGGCGGAGCATGTCGCTCGTTATTTGGCGCTGACCGGGCGCTCCGATGGGATGACCGAATTCCATCTGGCCTTCGCCATGTTCCGGCTCGCGGTCATCGCCGAAGGCGTGCTGGCCCGCGCGCGCTCCGGCAACGCATCGAGCGACGATGCCGAGCGGGTCGGCCGCATGGGCCGCGTTCTGGCCGATACGGCCTGGGGTCTCGTCAGGGACTAAGGGAGAGACGCCACGGATTTCGACTATTCCGAGAAATCGCAGGCGATCCAGGCTCGGCTCAGGGACTTTGTCGCGGCCGAGGTGGCACGTAGACGACGAGCGCCAACCGCGCGATCCAAACCTTCCACCGTCTAACCCTGTGGGATCGGGGACCGTCCGGTGGCGCGGGTTCGAGCCGTGCCGAAGCGCCAGGCGAACACCGCCAAGCTTACCGCGGTCGCCGCGAAGGCGATGGCCACGACGATCCAGGCATCGTTGAACGAGGCGGTGGCCGCACCCTGCTCGATGATCGGCCGCACCATGTCCTGGGTCGCCTGATCGACCGGTCCGATCGGCACGCCGTGGAACCGGTCGAGCGGCAGTCCCAGGAATTGCGCGGTGGCGCGATCGCCCGCTTGCAGCCGGGCGGCGATCGCGTGGGCGTGGACCGCCGGCCGCAACTCGATCACCGTCGCTACCAGGGCGATGCCGACCGCGCCGCCCACATTGCGCACCAGGTTGAACAAGGCGCTGGCGTTGCCCAGCTGGTCCGCCCGCTGATGGTCGAGCGCCATCGCCATGGTCGGCAACAGGCAGAACATCACGGCGGCGCCGCGCAGCACCTGCGGCAGCAGCAATTCCCGGAAATCGGAGTTGACCGTCTCATGGGCGTTCAGCAGAGAGCCAAGCGCGAAGCACGCGAACCCGGCCGTCGCGATCAGCGCGCCGGGTAGGGTGCGGCAGCCCCAGCGCGCCTGCACCCAGGCGGCGATCGGGGCGCAGACCAACTGGGCGGCGCCGGTCACCATCACCGTCTCGCCGATTTCAAGCGGGCTGTGTTGGCGCACGAAACCCAGGAACACTGGCAACAGATAGGCGCTGCCGAACACGCCGATGCCCAGCACGAAACTGGCAAGACAGGCCAGCGCGAACCGGCTGTCGCGCAGCAGGCGCATTTCCAGCAGCGCGCTGCGCCGCTTGACGCAGCGCAGCCATAGCCCGGCGGTGCTGACGACGACGAGGGCGACCAGCCCGAACACCACGGAATCGGCCCAGCCACGCGGCGGACCCTCCTTCAGCAGCAGTTCGAGGGCGACCAGGAAACCGACCAGCGAGACGAAGGCGACCGCTTCGAAGTCGCTCAAGGCCGATCGATCGGCCGCGTCCAGCTTGATCGTCGTGCTGACGGTCGCGACCACGACGATGCCGGGCAGCACATTGATCAGGAACAGCCAATGCCAGCTCAATTGCTCGACGATGTAGCCCGCGACCAGAGGGCCGATCGCCGTCGCCAGCATCGCCGCGGCACCGGCGGCGGCGATGGCGCGCGCCTCGGCGCGGCCGTCGAACAGCCGCGCCCCCACGGTGAAGACCGTCGGAATCAGGAAGCCGCCGCACAGGCCCTGCGCGACGCGCCAGGAGATCAGGGTGACGGCATCCCCGCTGAACGCGCAGCCGATGCTGGCCAGCGTGAAGCCCGCGGCACCCAGCGCGAACAACCGGCCATGGGTGATCAGCCGGCCGGCCCAACCGCTCAAGGCCACGGCGATGATCTCGGGGATGAGGTAGGCGGTTTGGGTCCAGCTCAAGTAATCGAACGGGATCTTCAGCGCGGCTTGCAGATCGGGCAGGGCGGTCGCGACGATTTGGATGTCCAGCACCGCCATGAACATGCCGATGCACATGGCGCCGAAGCCGATCCAGTCGCGCCTCGTCCCCGTACCGGCGCCCTTAAAGGCCATCGTCATGCTCGGTCAACCTCCCCTCGCCCCTCAGATCTGACAGCCCGCGCGCCGATCCGCAAGCTCGTCTAATGAACGCATGCCGATCACTTATGGCCGATCGGAGCCGAATCATGGGGCTGCTTTGGTCCGGCGATTGGCGGGCGCGCGGCCGACCAAGCCGTCCGCAACGTCGATCCTTCGCCTTCGAAACGGCTCTCAAGAGTCGTGCAGGCGTGTATCCGATCCGCCCGAAAGTGCCGAAATCCCTCCCGCAACTCGCACCAGGCAACGATGTTGATCACCTCGACGTAGTAGATGATGGCGATCGGCCGGACGATGCGTTCGGTCACGCGGTCCCGATCGTCGCGATACGCCAGCGAGAGTTTGCGTTCCTCCCGTATCGCGCGCCGAATCAGCCCGAGATCGACGCATGCGGGTTCGTCAACTCCCCAGGTCGAGGTGAATAGGCTGACTTGGTCGATCGGCCGTTGATATGGCAGAACGGCGGCGATCTTGTTCTGGACGGATGCCGCCGCGGCCTTCAATCCGCGATCCCCGGTTCGTCCGACGAGGCTGAGGGCGACGACGACGGCCTCGACTTCCTCCACCGACAGCATGAGCGGCGGCAGATCGTAGCCGCATCGCATGACATAGCCGACTCCGGCCTCGCCATGGATCGGCACCGAGTTCGCCTGCAATGAGGCGATGTCCCGATAGACGGTTCGCTTGGTGACTTCGAGCGTCTCGGCGATCGCGGCGGCCGTCATCGGCTTGCGCGCCGATCGCAGCACCTGGATGATTTCGAAGAGGCGAGTCGTTCGGCGCATCCCGGGAACCTCCAGAGAAATACCATCGTGACGCATCACTGCTGACAAGGCGATGTCAGCAGTCCTTCACTATTGTGGTTCCTATGGGACGCGATGGCGAGCGAATGGAGTGTCCCGCGCGGCGATCGGGGAGGTGATGATGAGCGAAGATGTTCTGGCAGTGGGGTTCGAGACGGCGTCGACTCGGATGGAACCGATGTGGCTGGTCGATGTCCAGGTCCCCCGGGAAGAAGCCGATACCGTCATGGATGGTTTGGCTCGGGTGGTCCCGCTCGTTATGGGCAATTACGATCGATGCGCCTTCCAATCGGCACCTGGCCTTGAGCGCTACCGTCCACGGGACGGTGCCGCGGCGGGAGCAGAGGAAGAGACACGATCGCGACCGGATATGGTCGTCATCTCGTTCCAGATCGCGCGGGATCGCGGCATCCTGGATCAGGCTGTCGAAGCTATCGTCGCGGTGCATAGCTATCAGGAACCCGTCATCGTCGTGCAGGAGGTCTTGGCAAGCCGAACGAAGGGCGGTGATCCGAACAATCCCAATCGGTGGTGGAACAAGGGTGGTGATTGGATGAAGACGCCATGAGTATGCCGTCCGTCGTGCCGCAGGAGAGCGGGAGTATCACACGCTATCAGCTCGGTCTGCTGCTCGTGACGCTATCGGCGGTGGCCTGGAGCACGGCCGGATTCTTCACCCGGCTCATTCCCCTCGATGCGTGGACCACGGTGTTCTGGCGCGGCATCTTCGGGACGCTCGCGGGATTGGTCTTCATCATGCTGAGGGAGCGTCGCGGGACATGGCGGGCCTTCTCGGGAATGGGGTGGATCGGCATTCTGCTCAGCCTGCTCTCCATGGCGGGCATGCTCACATTCCTGACCGCGCTGAAGCTGACGACGGTGGCTCACGTATCCATCGTCTATGCGACGACCCCTTTCATGGCCGCGGGCCTCGCCTGGCTGGCGATGCGGGAGCGGGTATCCCCGGCGACATTGGTCGCGAGCGCGTTCGCCCTCTGCGGCGTGGCGCTCACGGTGATCAACGGGTTCGGCGAAGGCGATATCGGGGGCGATGTGCTGGCGCTTTGTATGACGCTGCTCATGGCGATTATGATCGTGGCGGTTCGGCGCACGAAGATCCCTGTCCCGATGCTGCCGGCGGCGTGCCTGTCGGCCTTGCTCAGCTGCCTGATCAGCCTGCCCTTCGCGTCCCCCCTCTCGGCCAGTCCCGTCGATCTGTTCAATCTTGTCTTGTTCGGGATCAGCAACATGGTTCTGGGCCTCATCCTCTTCATGATCGGGGCGAGGCTCATTCCCGCGGCGCAGACGGCGTTGATCGGGGCGCTCGACGCGCCTCTGGCACCGATCTGGGTCTGGCTCGCCTTTGGCGAGACGCCGAAGCTGACCACGGCGATCGGTGGCGGCGTGGTGCTGCTCTCGGTGCTGGGGCACATCCTCTACGAGAACAAGAGGTCCCGGGGCATGCCGCCCCACATCCCCACGCCGGAGCACCTGTGAGACCAAGGTGGCTGGTTCCGCTATAGGCAGCCCCAAAATACATTGCCGACATGTCGCAGCGGAGCCGATTGCGCTCGCCGATGGGGTGTGAGACCTTCCCGGTGTCTTGCCTCCAACGTCTTTCTGGCGCGCAGGATTCGTTCGACAAACGGGACTATTACCGTGATCCATCTCTTGACCGGCGCCCAGGATTGGCTGTTCGAAACACTGATTCTGCCGGCTCTCTATCAGTTGGGTCTGATGGAGTGGGACGAATACATCTATGACGCCTTGTGGTTCGTCATGCTGGGGATGCTGGCGATCGGCGTGGGCTACGCGGTGTTCTCGCCGCTCGAAAAACGCTGGCCGGCCGAACAGCAGAACGATCGGCGGGCGCGGCGGGCGGATATGCTCTACACGCTGCTGGCGCGGCTCGGCGTCATTCCCGCCGTGTTCTTCCTGACCCTGCTGCCGCTGCGTCTGTGGATCGAACAGCGGCTGGCCGATGCCGGCTGGTCCGGCGTGGCGCTCGATCAATGGGTGCCCTGGCTGGCGAGCCATGCCTTCGCCACCTTCTGCCTCTACGCGCTGGTGCTCGACTTCGTCGAATATTGGCGGCACCGGCTGCAGCATTCCCTGGAATGGTGGTGGTCGCTGCACAGCCTGCATCATAGCCAGCGGTCGATGAGTTTCTGGACTGACGACCGCAACCATATCCTGGACGAGGCATCGCGCTATGTGGTGGCCTCGGTGGTCGCTGTGACCATCGGCGTGCCGCCCGGACAGTTCTTCCTGCTGGTGATGCTGATGGGCATCTTTGAAAGCTTCACCCATGCCAATGTCCGGATCCGCTTCGGTTGGCTGGGCGAGCGGTTGCTGGTCAGCCCGCGCTATCACCGCCTGCACCATGCCATGGGCATGGAACTCGCCAGTGCCGACTCGGTGCGCAATTACGCGACCCTGTTCCCGATCTGGGACGTTCTGTTCGGCACCGCCGATTTCGGCCGCTCGTTTCCCGCCACCGGCATCGGCGATCATCCCCGGTTGGGACAATATCCCGCCGGCTTCATCGGCCAACAGGCCCAGGGCCTCGTGCGGCTGGTCCTCTGGGCCGGCGAACGTCTATCGCTGCTCCGGTCGCCGGGCCGGTTGGCGGCGCGTTCGGTCGGTCTGCCGCCCGGCGGCGTGCCATCGGCGCCGTCCGACCCGGCCGGTGGCAGCCCATAGACGATCCTCTTTTCTTATCGGGCGCCGAGGCCTACACCAAACTTGGCAATCACCGCCGGTAATGAGGATATCCCATGTCGAGATCTGGTCTGCCCCAGCGTGCGACGCTCCTGCTCGCCGGCGCCGTGTTCGGCGCCATCGTCGGCGGTTCGGCCATCGCCTTCGCCCTGCCGTCCATGACCGGTGGCAATGTGGTGCTGGAGCCGGGTGACCAGTTGTACATCACCTGCAAATCCCCCGGCGTGATGACCGCTAAAATACCGGTCGGCGGCTCGGGGCAGACCCTTATGGCCTGCGAACGGCACTGAGCCTGTAACGCCGCGAGCGGCTTGCTTCAGCGGGGCACCATATAGGCCGACAAGCCGCGGCGGTTCTCGTCGACCTCCAGCTTGCGATAGAGCGACGGCATCGCGCGGTCGGTGCAGTCGGTGCGTTCGCATGTCCGGCAATTGACGCCGATCGGCGTCATCGCCTGCTGATCCTCGACGTTCAGGCCATCGGCGTAGACGAGCTCACGCGAATGGGTGAGCGAGCATCCGAGACCGATCGATAATTGGCTGACGCGCTGACCGAACGGGCCCCGCGTCGCCGGCCTGCCGGCCGGATGGATGGTCCGGGCGACGCAGAAGAAGCAGTTGCCATCGGGCATGCGGCTCACCTGGATGCGCAGCATGCCGGGTGTCGAGAAGGCGTCGTAGACGTTCCAGCGCGGGCAGGCGGCGCCGAACCGGGCGATCTGGATACCCGAACCGTTGTAGCGCTTGGAGATATTGCCGGCGATATCGACCCGAAGCAGATGGAACGGTACGCCCGCCGCCCCCGGCCGCCGCAGGGTGGTCAGCCGATGGCAGACCTGCTCGAAGCTGGTGCCGAACCGATGCTGCAGGATGTCGAGATCGTGGCGGCTGGTCCGTGCCGCCTCCAAAAAGCGCTCATACGGCATCATGACGGCGCCCGCGAAATAATTCGCGAGCGCGCTGCGTGCCAGCAGGTCCGCCTCGACCGTGGTGAACTTGCCGCCGCTCGCGGCCCGTTGGATCTGATCGCGTGAGCCGAGCAGGGCGATCTGATGCGCAAGCTGAAAGCTTCGGCTGCTGACCGGCAGCAGTTCCGAGAGGCACAGCCGGCGCGACAGTGGCTTATAGCTGCGCAGCGTATCGCCCATCTCGTCGGCGGGCAGTACCGCGACATCGACGGCGAAGCGGGTCGCCAGGACCCGTGCCAGATCCTGATAGAGCGTATCCAAGGACAGGTTATGCTCGTGCCATAGCGTCTCGGCGGCCGCCTCCAGATCGGCGAAGTAATTGCCCTTGAGCTGAATGAAGTCGGAAACCTCCTCCGACGGCATGCCGGCCGGCAGATCCACATCGGGCTCGCCCGGCCCCGCCGGCTCATTTGGGGCGCGGGACGCCGACCGGCTGCCGCGATAGGCCTGGTAGAGCGTCAGCGCCGCACGCCCCAGATTGGCCGAGACGCCGACCAGCTCCTTCACATCGGCCGCCTTGATGTCGTGGGCATCGAACATCGGGTCGGCGAATGCCTCCATCAATTCCGACAGCAGCCGCGCGTCGTCGGTGGCGTTGAACATCTCGATGTCGACGGCAAAGCGCTGCGACAGCTTGATCAGCACCGGCACCGTGATGGGCCGCTGATTGTGTTCCAACAGATTGAGGTAGCTCGCACTGATGCCGAGCTGCTCGGCCATCTGCGCCTGGCTCAGTCGGCGGTCCTGTCTCAGCCGCCGCAACTTGCCGCCAAACCGCGTTTCGGCCATGTCAGGCTCCCTTACATATATTTACAGATTTACACATTATCACTGTAATGTAGTCACATATATATCAATCTTTTTCTTATAAAACAGTATGTTATTGAGGTTTTCAATAATTTTCAGCTCTATGTGTCATCGATCGTCACAGCTGGGAATGATGACCATGAGCAGTGAAACCCCCTCCGGCCGCTTCGCCGGCATCCGCCGCGATTTCACCTCGGCCGACGTCGTGAAGCTGGGCGGCACGGTGCGCATCCGCCATACGCTGGCGGAAATCGGCGCCGCGCGGCTCTGGCAGCTACTGCAGGAAAAGCCCTTCGTGCGGTCACTCGGCGCGCTGACCGGCAACCAGGCGATGCAGATGGTCAAGGCCGGCCTGGACGCGATCTACCTATCCGGCTGGCAGGTCGCCGCCGATGCCAACAACGCCGGCGAGATGTATCCGGACCAAAGCCTCTACCCGTCTTCCAGCGTGCCGGACGTGGTCCGTCGCATCAACCGTACCTTGCAGCGGGCCGACCAGATCGACCGGATGGAGGGACGGGACGGGACCTACTGGTTCGCGCCGATCGTCGCCGACGCGGAGGCCGGCTTCGGCGGACCGCTGAACGCGTTCGAGCTGATGAAAGGCATGATCGAGGCGGGTGCCGCCGGCGTGCATTTCGAGGACCAGCTGGCCTCCGAAAAGAAATGCGGCCATCTGGGCGGCAAGGTCCTGGTGCCGACCCAGCAATTCATCCGCACCCTCAACGCGGCACGCCTGGCGGCCGATGTGTCGGGGGTCGACACGCTGCTGATGGCGCGCACCGACGCCCATTCGGCGCAGCTCATCACTGCCGATGTCGATCCGCGCGACCAGCGCTTCCTGACCGGGGAGCGCACGCCCGAGGGCTTCTTCCGGTTGAAGGCGGGGCATGGGGTTGGTGTCGAGCACGCGATCGCCCGCGGCCTCGCCTTCGCGCCTTATGCCGATCTCTTGTGGTGGGAAACCTCCGAACCCGATCTGGACGAAGCCCGGGAATTCGCCACCGCCATCCATCGCGAATTTCCCGGCAAGCTGCTGGCCTATAACTGCTCGCCCTCGTTCAACTGGCGCGCGAAGCTCGACGTCGCGACGATCGAGACGTTCCAGGAGCGGATCGCCGAGATGGGCTACAAATTCCAGTTCGTCACCCTTGCCGGGTTTCACAGCCTCAACCACTCGGCCTTCCAACTGGCGCGCGGCTATCGCGATCGCGGCATGGGTGCCTATAGCGAGTTGCAGCAGGCCGAATTCGCCGCCGAAAGCCAGGGCTATACCGCGACTCGCCATCAGCGCGAGGTCGGTACCGGCTATTTCGACGCGGTCGCGGTCGCCCTATCCGGTGGCGCCTCCAGCACCACCGCGATGAGCGGATCGACCGAAGCCGAACAGTTCTGATGCCACCGACCTCCTGAGGAGCAATGCCATGACACAGATGACCGAAGCGACCAATCTCGCTCAATCCCGCCCCGTTCAATCCCGGCTCATTCAGTATTGGGTGGTGGGCGGCGAGTTCCGTGACACGCAATTCAGCGAACTGACGGGTCCCGCTGAGGCTGTCGGCCCGTTCGCCAGCTACGATGCCGCCTTCAAGGTCTGGCAGGATCGCTCGGTGAAGACGCGGCCCAATGCTCATATGCGCTACACCATCGCGGCCAATCCCGGTCGATAGCGCCGGGGTCGGCTTCAGCTGAACAGCACGATCCCGTACTCCCCGACTTCCTCGAAGCCCAGCGCGCGATAGGCGTGCTGGGCCGGTAGGTTGTGGGGGTTCGTGAACAAGACGGCCCGATCCATGTCCAGGTCACGGGCACTTGCCAAGGCGCCGGCGATGACGGTGCGGGCATAGCCGTGGCCACGTCGCTCCGGCGGTGTCCAAACCCCGCCGATCTGTACCCGCCCGAACCCCGGCCGTCTGAGATCTGGGCCTCCGATATCGGTCCGGCGGCGCGGCAGGGTGGCGTTGAACGATGCCATCGCCACCGGTTGGCCGGCCAACTCCAGCAGCCAGTGATGGCCCTGCGCCTGGAGATCGCGGATATAGGCGTCGCTGCTGGCCAGCAGGTCGGCTGTGACCGGCGTGCCGTGGATAGTGTGCCGGTAAGCCGTCATCCAATGTCGGAGCAGCGGCAGATCGCCGGCCGCGCTGCGCCGGCACCGCGTCTCCGAGGCCACCAGCGCCGCCGGTTCACGCAGCGCTGCGAGGTCGAGCGCGAACAGGATTTCCACCGCGTCATAGCTCACCGCCCCGTCCGCGAGGTCCAGCGTCCGCCGTGCCGCGCGCACCTGGGGCGGCGGGGGACCGGAGATGCCGCTGATCGGCCGCTGGCTGATCCTCAGCGCCTCGCGCGCCAAGTGATCGACGGCCGCGTCGGCCTGGACGAGCAGCATGCCATTGCCGGCATGGCAGACCACCCCGGCCAGCACGCCATCTTGGAAGCAGCCGATATAGATGCCTTGAAACGACAAGCCAGCATCCTCGAACCCGCCGCGCGACAGGTTCGAGGCCAAGAACATGCTGCTATCCGCGCGCGGCGTCAGAAAGCGCTCCAGCGCGGCTTCGTCGCCTTGCCGCAACCGCCGGATGGCGGTCGTCGTGGAGGGTCTTGTCGGAAGTTCCACTATTCCACCCCCACCGCGAGATGCCGGGCATGCATATTTGGTCCTTGCCGACCGACTATCGGCTGCCGACTTCGCAGCATAGTTCGGTTCCGTGCCGAAAATGTGATGAAGAGAGTTAGCCTGCCTTCTTACGCGTTAGTCATGATGATCTTGGCGACACTCGCCGGCGTGGTGGGCTGTGCGGTCATCCGCCTTCGACCGTGATCGATCCTCTATCGACTTCATCGCATGGGTTTCAGCGGAATTTGATCAAGGAGACTTCGTCATGCGTTCCTTCGCGTTGGTCATATTGGCTTTGGTCACTCTCGCTGGTGTGGCGGGCTGCGCGGACATTCACCCCGACAGCTCGCCGCGCAATTTTGCTTCTTATGCTTTCGCCCATGGCGGTGCTCATTAGTTCCATGGCGAAGCATTGCCCCCTTGTGATGGACTGTGACATGGTTTTCGCATCATGGAATGGCGTTAGCCACGTCGCTCCCCAACTCGACCGAGGCCAGCGCCATGGATGAGCCGACCCGCACGGAACTCGAAGCCGCGGCCTTCCGCCGGTTGGTCGACCATCTGCGCGAACGGACCGATGTACAGAACATCGACCTTATGAACCTGGCCGGGTTTTGCCGGAACTGCCTGTCGCGCTGGTACCGCGAGGCCGCGGCCGAGCAAGGCGTCGAGCTCGCCGACGCCGCGGCGCGCGAGATCGTCTATGGCATGCCGTTCCCCGAATGGAAGGCGAAATATCAGAAAGACGCCTCGCCCGACGCCAAAACCGCTTTTGACGCGAGCCACAAGCCCTAAAGCGTCTCCACGCGATAGCC
Source organism: Allostellaceae bacterium (assembly GCA_035555315.1). Lineage (GTDB taxonomy): Bacteria > Pseudomonadota > Alphaproteobacteria > ATCC43930 > CGMCC-115725 > DATMGU01. The sequence goes on along the minus strand of DATMGU010000009.1, from coordinate 10,903 downwards.
ACGGCTTAGGAAAAGCCGAACCAGCGTCGCGAAAACGACTATTTTGGTAATGCCGCCGATCGCGCGATCATGCTCCTTGCCAGTCGATCGGAACGCTGGCCGACTTCGTCGGCCAAGATGCAGGCAGGAGCAACCATGATCCGAACGGGAACAGAGTACCGCGAGTCGATCCGCGACGGCCGTGAGGTCTATATCGGCGGCGAGCGCGTCAAGGACGTGCCCAGCCACCCGATGTTCAAACCTCTGGTGGATATCCGCGCCCGCATCTACGACATGCAGCACGAGCCCGCCACGCGTCCCATCATGACGATCGAAGAGGGCGGCGAGGCGAACGCCATCGGCGGCAAGCTCCCGTTCACCCAGCAGGATTGGTGGGACAAGCGCCGGGCGACCGACGCGGTGCTTGAGGAGGTCGGCGGTATCGTCACCCGCGTCGGCGACGAGACGATCGGCGAGATGTGGTCGCTGTTCGACGGTCAAGACATCCTCAACGAGGTCGATCCCCAATTCTCGGCGAACATCCGCACGCATATCGACAAGGTGCTGCACACCGATCCGTTCCACGTGTCCGCCAATACCGATCCGAAGGGCGACCGGTCCAAGCCGCCCCAGGAGCAGGATCCGGACATGCTGTTGCATGTCGTCAAGGAGACGGATGCGGGCATCATCGTGCGCGGCGCAAAATACGAGACCGCCGCCGCCTATGCCAACCAGGCCTTCACCAAGCCGACCATCGCGAATTGGGGCAACAGCGCCTTGTCCGACTACGCGGTCGGCTTCATCTGCGACCTCGGTTCGCCGAACATGAAGTTCATCTGCCGCACCGGCTTCGCCGGCCGCGCGCCGATCGAGGACTATCCGCTGTCCAATAGGTTCGACGAGGTCGACACGCTGGTCATCTTCGACAACGTGCTGATCCCGTGGGAGAATGTGCTGTTCTACCGCCACACCAAGGCGGCCACCTATATCCGCGCCACCTTGCACCGCTATTCGGCCTTCGCCTTCGTGCAGCGGAACCTGAAGTTCGCCGACATGATGATCGGCGCGGCGCTCTTCAACGTGCGTCAGACCGGCCTCGACAAGCAGCAGGCCGTGCAGGAAAAGCTGTCCCAGCTCGCGGTCTATCGCGAAGGCATCAACGCGCACCTGACAGCCTCGATCGCGCTAGCCGAGCGCAGCCCCGGCGGGCTGATGATGCCGAACCAGTCGTTGCTCTATACCGGCCGGGTGCTCGCCTGCTCGCAACTCCACGAGATGATGCATATCGCCCGGGAACTCTGCGGCGGGCAGATCTGCGTGACCCCCGACAAGGCCGCCTTCGATGCCCCGGAGACGAAACCCTGGCTCGACAAGTTCTATTCGGTGAACGAGGACTGGGTGGCGGAGGATCGCCGCAAGCTCCTGGCCTTCGCCCGCGACATGTTGAACTCCGACTACGCGGGGCACCGGCTGACCTTCCAGCTTTTCGCCCAATCGCCGCCTTTCGCACATCTCGCGGCGGTCTATCGCAATTTCGACTGGGACGGCCCGCTGGATTTCGTCAAGAAGGCGGCGGGTCTTTCCGATCGGGTGCGGGCCGATCGGGTGCGGGCCGACCGGGTGCTGGCCGACAAGGTGCCGGGCGCCACCGGCCGCAAGCCTGGTGACCGGGCCGTCAACCAGTGGTTCGATACCAAGTAGTCGACCGCACCGGATTCTCTCGATCATCGGAAAGACAGCGTCGCATCATGGTCCATACCCGCATCCGCAAGTTCAACACCAAGGACACCTATCCCGAGCAGAAGCTCGATAACGATCTGTGCCAGACCGTCGTCGCGCGTGGCACCATGGTGTTCGTGCGCGGACAGATCGGCCAGGATCTGGACACGCGGGAGAGCGTCGCGATCGGCGATGCCGCCGGCCAGACCGAAAAGGCGATGGCCAACATCAAGATGCTGCTCGAAGAGGCCGGTTCGAAGCTCGAGCACATCTGCAAGATTACGATCTACATCATCGACCCGCGCTATCGCGAGCCGGTCTACCGGACCGTCGGGAAATGGCTGAAGGGCGTCTACCCCGTCTCGACCGGTATCGTCGTCTCCGCCCTTGCCCGTCCCGAATGGGTCGTCGAGATCGACGCCACCGCCGTCATTCCGGACGCGGAGTGAGTCGATGACCTTTTCGATCTCCGCCCGCTGTCCGACGACCGGCATGTTCGGCATCGCGATATCCTCATCCTCGCCGGCGGTCGCGGCGCGCTGCGCCCATGCTCGCGCGGGGGTCGGCGTGGTCGCGACGCAGAACATCACCGATCCGTCGCTCGGGCCGGGCGGCCTCGATCTGATGGAACGTGGCGCCAGCGCGTCGCAGGCGCGGGACATCTTGGTTGCGACGCGCCGACATATCGACCATCGCCAGCTCGCCCTGGTCGATTCGCTGGGGCGCACGGCGATCTTCTCCGGCGCCCGTACGCTTGGCGTCAACGCGGTGGCCGAGGGACCGGGGGTCGCCGCCGCTGGCAATCTCCTCGCGACTGAAGAAGTGCCGTGGAAAATGGTGGACGCCTTCGGCGCATCGAGCGGGCATCTCGGCGATCGCCTGCTCGTCGCCATGCAGGCGGCGCTGGCCGCCGGGGGCGAGGCCGGCCCGGTTCATTCGGCGGGGCTTCTGCTCGTCCGGGACGTCGCATGGCCGGTCGCCGATCTGCGGGTCGATTGGGACGAGCACGATCCGATCGCCGCACTCCACCGCCTCTGGGACATCTATCGGCCCCAGCTTGAGGCCTATGTCGACCGCGCGCTCGATCCGACGGCGGCGCCCAGATACGGCGTGCCTGGAGACGAGTGAGCATCGACGGAGCGCCTTTGTCGCCTGGCCGGGCCGGGCTATAAACCCGCCATGCGCTACACCTTCCGCCAGCTGGAATATTTCATCGCCGCCGGCGAGACGGGCAGCATCACGCTGGCCTCCGAGCGCATCAACATTTCGCAACCGTCGATCTCGACCGCCATCTCCCATCTCGAGCGGGAGCTCGGCGTTCAGCTCTTCGTGCGCCACCATGCGCAGGGCCTGTCGCCGACGCCCATCGGGCGCTCCCTCCTGCGGGAGGCCAAGCGCATCATCGAACAGGCGGAAGCGCTCTACACCGCCGCCTCGGAAGCGGGCGAGCAGATCCGTGGGCAATTGACCGTCGGCTGTCTCGTCACGTTGGCGCCGATGGTCATGCCGGAATTGGCGCATTCTTTCACCTCGGCCTTTCCGGCGACGCGGATCCGGCACGCCGAGAACGATCAGGAGCGGCTGCTGGAGGGGCTTCGCCGGGCCGAAATCGACATCGCGATCACCTATGATCTGCAGATCCCCGATGGCATCGTCTTCACGCCGCTGGCGAGCCTTCCCGCCCATGTGGTTGTCGGGGAGGCCCATCCCTTCGCCCGCCATACCGCCATCAGCCTGCGGGAGTTGGTGGATCAGCCGATGGTGCTGCTCGATCTGCCGCTCAGCCGCGAATACTTCCTCGCCCTGTTCATGAAGGAAGGTTTGGAGCCGACGATCGCCACGCGATCGGCCTATCAGGATGTTGTTCGCACCATGGTCGCGAACGGCTATGGCTACACGCTGGCGAATGTCCGGCCGCGATCGGATTACGCCCTGGACGGCCGCCGTGTCGTGCGCGTGCGGCTGGCCGGCGAGCATCGTCCGATGGCGATTGGCATGGCGACCCTCGGTCATCTGCGCAAGTCGAGGTTGGTCGAAGCCTTCGAGACCCATTGCCGCGCATTCGTCTCGGATGCCTATATTCCGGGTATGGTGGCGCTGGCGTCGGAGCCGCGGACCAAGCGCTAAAATGAGCCGGACCGGCAAGGGATCGCGTTACAGCTTTCCCAGCATCATCCGCCCAAGCGCGCGGGCGACTGCGTCCTGCTCATCCCCTGAGAGAGCACCCACCAGTCTCCGTTCCGTTTCGGCATGGTCCCGCATCGCCGGCTCGACGACGCGACGACCCTTTTCCGTCAGTTCGACGATGACGCCGCGCCCATCCGTCTCGTCGGCCATGCGCTGGATATGACCGGTATCCTCCAGTTTCCGCAGCAGGTTCGAAAGCCCGCCCGAGGTCAGGATGAGTGAGTCGAGCAAGGCCTTCGGCGACATGCGATAGGGCGCGCCCTCGACCCTGAGCGTCGCCAGCACGGCATAGGCGGGGTATTTCAGACGGTGCTTGGCAAGCGTCCGGTTCACGGATTTGAGGATGACCTCGTGCAGATGCAGCAGGCGCCCGACCACGGCCTTGCCCGAGCAGTCGATATCCGGAAATTCGCGCGCCCAGCGCCGCATGCCGGCACCGACGCGGTCGTTTTCCCAGATCGTCGCCGGCTCCTCGGCCTCGTCGCGCATGCCACCCTCCTAATCCACCCTTTCCGACCATGCCACGCTGGGCTCCGCAAGGGTGTCGACGTCGGTTAAGTCAGCCAAGATATCTTTCATTTATCTTTCTTGAAAGATAAATGGACGCGTGCCATGCTGCGTCCCGAAGATGCGGTCAAGCCCGCGATCTTCGCGCCGCGAAGCCGCGCGACCAGCGGTTGGCGCCACGCACCAGACGGGGATGTGCAACCATGCGTCATATGCTTCGCGTCGCGGTGGCCGCCGCCATCCTGTGCGCCGATTCAACGTTCGCCGCCCGGGCCGAGGAACTGATCGTCGGCTCCTTCGGCGGTTCCTTCGCCGACAACGTCAAAGCCTGCCATGTCGCCGCCTTCGAAAAGGCGACGGGGGCGACGGTCTCGCTGAAGCTCGGCAGTTCCTCGCAATTCGCCGCCGCGATCCGCGCCACCGCCGGCAAGTCCGACATGGACGTGGTGTTCATGGACAATGCCTTCTCGGCCCAGACCCATGGCGAAAAGCTCAACGAGATCATCGATCGCAAGAAGCTGACCAATGCGGGCGACATCATCCCGAGCGCCTGGGGCAAGGACGACAGCTATGTCGTAGCCATGGTGAGTGCTACGGCGCTGGTCTACAATCCTAAGCTGGTCAAGACGCCGCCGACTTCCTGGCTCGACCTGTTCGACCCCGCCTATGCGGGTAAATACGCGATCGGCGACATCAGCGGCACCTCCGGATGGCAGTATTTCCTGGCCCTGAACAAGCTGAAGGGCGGTACGCTGGAGAATGTCGATGCCGGCGTCGAGGCGATCAAACCGCTCGCGAAGGGCTCGGCCGTGCTCTACACCCAGGCCGACCAGTTGCTCTCCCTGTTCGAGCGTGGAGAGATCGTCATCGCACCCTGGTATCCGGATCGCGCCGGCGTCGCGATGGACAAGGGGCTCTCGCTCGCCGTCGCCTATCCCAAGGAGGGTGCTGTCGGCATCCTGCCCACGGTCGTGATCCCGAAGGGCACCACCAAGCTCGATCTCGCCCATAAATTCGTCGACCAGGTGCTCTCGGCCGAGGGGCAGAGCTGTTTCTCCGAGCGAGCCTATATCGGTGCGGTGAACACCAAGGTAACGCTGTCGGACAAGCTCCAGAAGATCGTTCCCTATGGCGAGACGCTGGAGAAGGCCTGGTTCATCGATCCCGATCTGGTCGCCAAGAACATCCCCAACTGGACGCGCCGCTGGCAGCGTGAGGTGGCGCGCTGATCCTGGCGGCGCGCATCCACGGGCGCGGCCGATGAGCTCGCTGACCTTCGACAGGCTCGGCAAGGCCTATGGCGATATCGACGTCGTCAAGGACGTGTCGCTGACGATCAAGGAAGGCGAGTTCGTCTCGCTGCTGGGCCCGTCCGGCTGCGGTAAGACGACGATCCTGCGCATGGTCGCGGGGCTGGCCGAGCCAAGCCAGGGCCGTATCCTGATCGGCGAGGAGAATGTCACGGCCCTGCCGCCGAACAAGCGGGGGCTCGGGCTGGTCTTCCAGTCCTACGCGCTGTTTCCGCATCTCACCGTCTTCGAGAACGTCGCCTTTGGCTTGCGGCGGCGCAAGGTCGCGGGTGACGAGCTCCCCCGGCGCGTCAAAGAGGCGCTCGCGCTCGTCAGGCTGGATGCCTATGGCGAGCGTTATCCGCGGCAATTGTCCGGCGGCCAGCAGCAGCGCGTCGCCATCGCCCGCGCGCTGGCACCGCATCCACGCGTACTGCTCTTCGACGAGCCGCTCTCCAATCTCGACGCGCAGCTTCGCGACGAGATGCAGATCGAGCTGAAGCGGCTGCAGCGTGGCCTCGGCATCACGACGCTCTTCGTCACCCACGACCAGGGCGAGGCGCTCTCGATGTCGGACCGCGTCTGCGTGATGGCCAAGGGCGTCATGCAGCAATTCGCGACGCCGGAGGAGATCTATCACCGCCCCGCCACCGGCTTCGTCGCGAGCTTCATCGGTAAGCCGAACCGGTTGACCGGCACGGTCGCTACGCGCGACGGCGCCGGCGGCAGTGTGCGGCTGGGCGCCGGGCCGATCCTGCTGGTCGCGCATGTCGATCGGCCGGAAAGCTCCCCGGTCGATATCGTCATCCGGCAGGAGGCGATCAGACTGCGGGCGATCGGGCTGCAGGCGATCGGACTGCGCGGCGGGACGGCCGAGGTGGGTGCGCCCCCCGGCGCGCTCGACGGCACGATAGCGCTGCGCTCCTTCAGCGGCGCGCGCGTGCAATATGTCGTGAGGCTCGCCGGCGGGATCGAACTCGTCGCCGAAGCCCCGTCGAGCGGGCCGGAATCGATGCTCGCCATCGGCAGCCCGGTTTCGCTGACGATCGACCCCGGCGCCGTCTTCGCGATGGGGCCGGATGGCGCGTCCGCATGATCAGAGCCCGGCACGGCTTGCTGCTGCTGGCGCCGCTGACGCTCGTGCTCGTGGCCTTCTTCCTGCTTCCCGTGCTGATGATGCTGCCGACGAGCTTCCGGGAATATGTGCCGGGAGCGGGGCTGGCGCCCGGCGTGTGGACGCTGGAGAACTATACCCGCATCGTCACCGACGATTATTACCGCGAAGTGATTTGGCGGACGCTGGGCCTGGGCCTGTTCGTCACGCTCGCCTGCCTGTTGCTGGGGTATCCGATCGCCTATCTGGTCGCGCGCGGGCCGGAACGTTGGCGCGTGCCGCTGATCCTGCTCGTCGTCTTCCCGATGATGCTGAACCTCGTGGTGCGCTCCTTCGGCTGGATCGCGCTGCTCGCCAATCACGGGCTCGTCAACAACCTGCTGATCCAGCTTGGCCTGATCGCGACACCGGTCAAGTTGATGTTCAACATGACCGGGCTGATGATCGGGCTGACCCATATCTATCTGCCCTTCATGGTGCTGATGCTGGTTGCCGCGATCCGCAACGTGCCGCGCGACGTCGAGGCCGCCGCCGCGACGCTTGGGTCCAGCCGGCTGCATGTCTTCGGTTCCGTGACGCTGCCTCTGTCGATGCCGGGTATCCTGGCGGGCTCGATCCTGGTCTTCGTCCTGACGATCAGCGCCCTGGTGACGCCGCGCATGCTGGGCGGGCCGACTTACAAGGTCATGGCGACGCTGATCTACGACGAATACATGCAGTTGCTCGACTGGCCGAGCGGTTCGGCGCTCGCCTTCGCGCTGACCCTCATGGCGATCGGCGTGATCTGGCTGTCGAGCCGGCTGACGAAGCGTTGGGCGGGCATGGCATGAACGGGGCAGCCGACAGCGACGCCCGACCCGGCTGGGCCGTCATCACGGCGGCGCTGGCTGTCATCGTCTTCTTGCAGGTGCCGGTGATCGTCGTCGTGTTGGCGGCTTTCTCGACGACCTCCTATCTCACCATTCCGCCGCAAGGGCTGACGCTCGCCTGGTTCGGCAAGGTGCTGAGCGACCCGACCTATCTCGCCGCCATCCGCATGAGCCTGATCCTGGCCTGCGGCTCGACGGTGATCTCACTCGCGCTCGGCGTCGCCGCCGCCTACGCGCTGTACCGCAAGGCGCTGCCCGGCGCGGAGGCCATCACCGCGTTCCTGATGGCGCCGCTGATCCTGCCGGCCGTGGTGATCAGCGTAGCACTCCTGCAATATTACAGCCTGACCGGCCTGCGCGGCAGTCTGTTCGGCCTGTTGATGGCCCATGTCGTCATCACCGTGCCCTATATCGTGCGCTCGTCGCTCGCCAGCCTGTCCGGTCTCGATCTCGCTGTCGAGGAAGCCGCGCGCGTGCTCGGCGCCAGCGGCCTCGATGCCTTCCGCCTCGTCACGCTGCCGCTGATCCAGCCGGGGCTGGTGGCGGGCGCGCTCTTCGCCTTCATCACCTCGTTCGACAACGTCCCGGTGACGATCTTCCTGATCGGCGCCGACCAGACCACGCTTCCGGTGCTGATGTTCTCCTCGGTCGAGATGGGCATCGACCCGAGTGTCGCCGCCGTCTCGACGCTGCTGATCGTCGTCACCGGCATCATCCTGCTCATCGCCGAGCGCCGCGCCGGCTTCCACCGCTTCGTCTGAAACCGCCGCTTCGTCTGAAACCGCCGCTTCGTCTGAAAAGAGACTCCGCTATGCCGTTGACCAGCAAGGGTTTCCCGCTCTTCCTAACCTTCGATCTCGATGCCGAGACGATGTGGACCGGCCGCGACCCGGCCTATGCCAACCGTCCGATCCTGATGTCGCAGGGCGCCTATGGCTGGAAGGTCGGTACGGGCCGCGTGCTCGATCTGCTCGACCGCTACGGCATCAAGGCGACCTTCTTCGTGCCGGGACTGATCATCGACCAGCGCGAGGGGCTGATGGCGGAAATCCTCCGGCGCGGCCACGAGATCGCGCATCACAGCTACAGCCACACCTGGATCCTCAACCTCACGCCCGAGCAGGAGCGCGAGGAGATGGAGAAAGGCTTCCAATCGATCAAAAGGGTCACCGGCGGGGCGCCGCGCGGCTGGCGCTCACCGGCGGCCGAGATCAGCCCGATCACCATGCCGATGCTGGTCGAGTACGGCTTTGACTATTCCTCCAACTTCTTCGACGACGACTCGCCCTATCTCCACGAGGTCGACGGCGAGCGGACGAAGATCGTCGAACTGCCCTTCCGCTGGGTGCTCGATGATGCGCCATTCTTCCAATATTCGATCGTGCTGCCCGGCCGCACCATGCAGGCGCCCTCGGCGCTGCTCGAAGCCTGGAAGGGCGAGTTCGACGTGCTCTATGCCGAGGACCGGATGATGATGGTCGGGATGCATCCCGAGATAATCGGCCAGCCTTCGCGCATCAAGGCGCTGGAAGGGTTGATCGAGCACGCGCTGAAGCATCCCAATGTCTGGATCGGGCGCTGCGACGAGATGGTCGACGACATGCGCCCCGCTCTCGAACGCGCCCGCGCCGGCGCGTCGCAATGAGCGGCGGGCTCGCCGGTCGGCGCATCCTCATCACCGGAGCGGCCAAGGGGATCGGCCTGGCGAGCGTGGCACGGTTTCTGTCCGAAGGGGCCAGCCTGGCGGCCCTCGATCGGGACGAGCAGGCGCTCGCCGTGCTGCGCGGTCGTTTCGGTGGCTCGCCGCTTCATATCGTCGGTGCCGATGTCGCGGAGCCGGCTTCCGTGGCGTCGGCGGTCGCGGAATGCGCCGCGGCACTCGGCGGGCTCGACGGTATCGTCAACGCGGCGGGGATCGATCTCGTCGCCGATGTCGAGACGATGGCGTTGGGCCAATGGCACCGCGTTCTCGCCGTCAACCTGACCGGTCCGATGCTGGTGATACAGGCGGCCTTCCCGCATCTGCGCGCGGCCGGCGGCGGCACGATCGTCAATGTCTCGTCCGGCGCCGGCCTCTCGCCGCTGAAGCACCGCACCGCCTATTGCGCGTCCAAGGCCGGGCTGCAGATGGCGTCGAAGGCGCTCGCGATGGAGGCGGCGGAGTTCGGCATCCGCGTCAATACGGTCTGCCCCGGCGCGGTCGAGACCGAGCTGTTCCGCTCCGGCATCGACGCATCGCCCGACCCGCGAGCGGCCTATGAGAGCGTCCGCGCCCGCTATGCCCTGAAGCGCATCGCGGCGCCCGAGGAGATCGCCGCCGCGATCCTCTGGTTGACGAGCGCCGAGTCCTCGTATGTCACCGGCACCGCCATCGCCGTCGATGGCGGGCGAACTTTCCACTGAGGGGGCATGATGACCGTCGGCGAAGGACGCTTCTCGGGAAAGGTCGTGGTCGTCACCGGCGCCGCCCACGGCATCGGTGCCGTCACGGCCCGGCGCTTTCTTGCGGAAGGTGCCCGCGTCGCCGTAATCGACCGGGAGGCGGATGGGTTCGCGGAGCATTTCTCCGATATGCCTGCGGAGTGCCTGCTCGCGGTGACGGGGGACTGCACCGATGCGACCATGCTCGCGGACTTCCACGCGCGGGTGATCGCCGCCTTCGGGCCGGTCGATATTCTGTTCAACAACGTCGGCCAGAGCGGGCGCGAGCGGGCGAGCCCGTTTCACGAATCCGAGGAAGAGGTATGGCGCTTCGTGCTCGAGGTCTCGCTTCTTACGACCATGCGCATGTCGCGTCTGGTGGTCCCCGCGATGCGCGAGCGCGGCGGGCGCGTCATCAACATGTCGAGCGATGCCGCCTTCGTCGGCGATGCCGGCTTGACCGACTATGCCACCGCCAAGATGGGGATCGTCGGTTTCACCCGCGCGCTGGCCCGCGAACTGGCGCCGCATCGCGTCACCGTCAATGCCGTGGCGCCCGGCGCCATCCGCACCCGCGCCCATGATCGGCTGACACCGGCCGTGATCGACCGAATCGTGGCCACGACGCCGGCGGGCTTCATCGCCGAGCCGGAAGATGTCGCGGGCTGCGTCGCCTTTCTCGCCAGCGAGGATGCCCGCTACATCACCGGCCAGACGCTGCTGATCGACGGCGGCCGCTGGATGATCTGAAGGACGAATGCCATGACCGCCATCGCCGACTTATCCGCCACGGACCTCGCCGCCGCGATCCGCGCCCG
>DATMGU010000008.1:0-37960 GCA_035555315.1 Allostellaceae bacterium | reverse complement strand
ACCGGACGAGGACGAAGCCGAGGATATTCGGCCGGTAGAAGCTCAGGCGGCGAGGGAAGAACCGGCCGAAGGGCCGGTTCCGGAAGATCCGTTCTCGACCCCCGACTACGCGGTGCATCGGGCCGATGCCGTGGAGTATCTGCGCTCCGTCTTCTCCGGCGACCGGTTCGCCGGGCTGAAACCGCGCGGCGCCGCCACGGGCAGCGACCCGCCGTGAGGGTGGGGTTGGTGTCCGATTACAGGGGTAACGACTCAGCTGTCGTTCATCCGCAGCGCCGCCAGGAAGGCGGTCTGCGGGATTTCGACCTTGCCGAATTGGCGCATCCGCTTCTTGCCCTCTTTTTGCTTGTCGAGCAGCTTGCGCTTGCGGGAGATGTCGCCGCCATAGCATTTGGCGAGCACATCCTTGCGCATGGCGCGCACGGTCTCGCGGGCGATGATGCGGCCGCCGATCGCGGCCTGGATGGCGATCTGGAACAGCTGGCGGGGGATCAGATCCTTCAGCCGGGCGACCAGGGCGCGCCCGCGCATGTCGGCCTGGCTGCGATGCACGATCATCGACAGCGCGTCGACCGGCTCGGCATTGACCAGGATGTTCATGACGACGAGGTCGCCCAGCTCGTAGCCGTCCATCTGGTAATCGAAGCTGGCATAGCCGCGGCTGACCGATTTCAGCCGGTCGTAGAAATCGAACACCACCTCGTTGAGCGGCAGGCGATAGACCAGCATGGCGCGGTTGCCGGCATAGGTGAGGTCGATCTGCGAGCCGCGCCGTTCGGTGCAGAGGCCCAGGATGGCGCCCAGATACTCGTCGGGCACCAGGATGGTCGCCTTGATCCAGGGCTCGTCGATATGGTCGATGCGCACCGGGTCGGGCATGTCCGCCGGATTGTGCAGCGCCTGCATCTCGCCATTGGTGAGATGCACCTGATAGACGACGCTGGGGGCCGTGGTGATGAGGTCGAGGTTGAACTCGCGCTCCAGCCGCTCCTGGATGATTTCCAGATGCAGCAGGCCGAGGCAGCCGCAGCGAAAGCCGAAACCCAGCGCCGCCGAGGTCTCCGCCTCGTATTGGAAGCTGGCATCGTTGAGGGCGAGCTTGCCCAGGCTTTCGCGCAGATGCTCGAAATCCGCGGCGTCGACCGGGAACAAGCCGCAGAACACCACCGGCACGCTGGGCTTGAAGCCGGCGAGCGGCTCGGTTGCCGGGCGGCGCTCGTCGGTCAGCGTGTCGCCGACCTTGGTATCGGCGACCGCCTTGATGCCGGCGGTGATGAAGCCGATCTCGCCGGTACCCAGCTCGCCGGTCTGCAGCGCCTTGGGCGTGAACACGCCGACCCGCTCGATGACGAAGGAGGCGCCGGTCGCCATCATGCGGATGCGCTGGCCGACCTTCAGCGAGCCGTCCTTGACCCGCACCAGGATGACCACGCCCAGATAGGCGTCGTACCAGCTATCGACCAGCAGCGCCTTCAGCGGCGCGTCCGCGTCGCCCTGGGGCGGCGGCAGGCGCAGCACCAGCGCCTCCAACACCCGGTCGATGTTGAGGCCGGTCTTGGCGGAGATCTCGACCGCGTCGGACGCGTCGATGCCGATGACGTCCTCGATCTGCTGCTTGACCCGGTCGGGCTCGGCGGCGGGCAGGTCGATCTTGTTGAGGACCGGGACGATCTCGTGGTTGTTGTCGATCGCCTGGTAGACATTGGCCAGGGTCTGCGCCTCGACGCCCTGGCTGGCATCGACCACCAGCAGCGAGCCCTCGCAGGCGGCGAGCGAGCGGCTGACCTCATAGGCGAAATCCACATGGCCGGGCGTGTCCATCAGGTTGAGCTGATAGGTCCGCCCATCCTGCGCCTTATAGGCGAGGCGCACGGTCTGCGCCTTGATGGTGATGCCGCGCTCCCGCTCGATATCCATGCTGTCGAGCACCTGCTCGCGCATCTCCCGGACATCGAGCCCGCCGCAGGTCTGGATGAGACGATCGGCCAGCGTCGATTTGCCGTGGTCGATATGGGCGATGATCGAGAAATTACGGATATGCGAGAGATCGGTCATGGGCGGTCGAGCTGGCTCCTAATCGGCCTAGACCATAGGGCCGGCGGTGAGACGGCGCAACGGGCAGCGGGTCCGCGGGCAGAGGGTGCACGGGCGGGTGCCGGGCGCGAGTCCCCGGCAAGAAGCCGCCGGCAAACGCGGCGGCCTGCCGATCGGGGCCGCCGACTACTTCCGCCGCTGGGTATCGCCCCATCCAGTATCCGACGGTCTGGCTCGCGCCAGACTTCCGGCGATGGCGGCGGTGAGCCGGGCGGCGCTGTAAGGCTTCACCAACATCTCGCCATGGAACGATCCTCTTTGCGTGTCGATGACGGCCGTTTTAAGCAGGGCGGTCGTGTAGAGGACGCGGAGATGAGGCCAGCGCGTCACCGCCATATCGGCGAGGACGTAACCACAAAGGCCCGGCATGCTGATGTCTGTGAAGAGCAGTCCTACGGTTGGATGATCCTCCAGCATGCGGATCGCATCGCTCGCATCCGCCGCCTCAAGGACCGTATAGCCATCCTCTCTCAGGATCTCGGCGCCCAACCCACGTATGTTAGCGTCGTCATCCACAAATAATATTGGAAATTTTTTAAACATTATGTTTTAGTTCTCTATGTTTCCGACAATTATCCACATAATCACCAAATATTTTGTTTCAAAGGACAAATATTCGACAGGTTGTGGCAAAAATTAGACGCCGGATAGTATTGGCAATTTTGCCCTTAAGCAGGGCCTAATAAAGGACGTTATCTAAAATCTACACTGCCTTGGAAAGACGGAGAATTATAAAACTCTGCGAACACACGGACGAAGGCCTCCCCCATGCGACGCCGATCGCGCGCTTCATCCGAGACATCTCGCCGGATGATGAGGCATGGCTATACGGCGCCGTCAAATCGGCGTTCTCGGATCAGGGAGCGAACCCATGCTGTCGCATGTCCATATCGGGATCACCGACTTCCCACGCGCCTTCGCGTTCTATTCGCGGATCATGGCGACGCTGGGCTATCCGCTGAGGTTCTCCGAGCCGGAAAACGCGTGGGCCGGTTGGCAGCCCGCGAACGCCGCCCGCCCCCTCTTGCTCATCGGGCTTCCCTACGATCGGGGTGCCGCCGCGCCGGGCAACGGCCAGATGGTGGCCCTCCTAGCACCCAGCCGGGATGCCGTGGACAGATGCCACGCCACGGCCATCGCCCATGGCGGCCGGTGCGAAGGGCCGACCGGTCCGCGGCCGCGGTATCATCCCGACTATTACGGCGCCTATTTCCGCGACCCCGACGGCAACAAGCTCTGCGTGTGCTGCCATGACGCGTCGGGTTAAAGTAGGCAATGGGACGCGCGGCAAGCTGCGTAAGGCCGGCCTGGCTAGGGCTTTGAGCCCCTCACCCCCGCAACACGCCGCCGGTCAGCTTGCCGACCTGTGCTACCAGTGCCTTGGAAAACGCCTCGATCGCGGCCTCCGTCAGCGTGGCGTCGGTCGGCTGCAAGGTCACCGCGATGGCCAGCGACTTCTTGCCCTCCGGCACGCCCGGTCCGGTATAGACGTCGAACAGGCGGATGTCGGTGACCAGCTTGCGGTCAACGCCGCGCGCCGCGCGCAGCAGCGCCTCGGCGGGCACCGCCTGATCGACGACGAAGGCGTAGTCGCGGTCGACCGCCTGGAAGGGCGACGGGCGCAGCAGCGGCCGGGTGCGCGTCGATTTCGCCAGCGGCACCGCGTCGAGATAGACCTCGAAACCCATCACCGGGGTTTTGAGGTCGAGGGCGGCCAGCACCCGTGGATGCAGCTCGCCGAAATGCGCCAGCACGGTCTTCGGACCCAAGCGGATGGAGCCGGCGCGGCCGGGATGGTACCAGGCCGGCGGATCGGCGGTGATCTGCAGATTGTCGATCGGCGCGCCCGCGGCCTCCAGCGCCGCCAACGCGTCGGTCTTGGCGAGGTAGGGATCGACCGGGCGACCGGCATCCTGCCAGGTCTTGCGGCCGGTCCGGCCGGTCCGGATGCCGGTCGCCACCAGCGCCTGATCCTCCGGCGCATCGCCGGCATATTGCGGCCCGAGCTCGAACAGCGCGATATCGGCGAAGCCGCGATCCGCGTTGCGCTTGGCCGCCTGCAGCAGGTTCGGCAGGATCGACGGGCGCATCACGTCGAGATCGCTGGAGATCGGGTTATCGACCCGCAGCACGGCGAGGTTCGGACCGAACAGACTCTCGTTGCCATGGTCCAGCAGGGCGCTGGTCATGAAGGAATAGGTCACCGCCTCGACCAGCCCGCGCTCGGCCAGGGTACGGCGGACCAGCCCCGCCCGGCGCTGGGCCGGATCGAGCGCCGGGCGCGGCACCGGCGTCGGCGAGGTCAGCGGCAAGCTGGGGATCCGGTCGTAACCGTGGATGCGCAGCACCTCCTCGACCAGATCGGCCTCGCCCTCGATATCCGGACGCCAGGAGGGTGGGGTGACCGATAGCGCGCCGCCGATCATGCCGCCGGCACGCGGCTCGATATGGCAACCCAGCGCCGAGAGGATGCGGCGGATGTCGTCGGTCTCGACGGCGACGCCGCCCAGGCTCTCGATCCGCTGGGGCCGCAGCTCGATCGCGTGTTGCCAGGCCGGCTCGGCACCGGCGCGCACCACCTCGCTTGGTTCGCCGCCGCATAATTCGAGAATCAGGCGCGTCGCGATCTCCATGCCGTCATCCACGAAAGCCGGGTCCAGGCCCCGCTCGAACCGGTAGCGCGCATCGCTTTGCAGATTGAGCCGGCGACCGGTCGCGGCGGTACGCCGGGGATCGAACAAGGCGGCCTCGACGAAGACCGAAGTGGTGTCGGCCTCGCAGCCGGTCGACGCCCCGCCCATGACGCCGCCCAGGCTGATCGTCCCGCTGTCATCGGCGATCACGGTCATGCCGGCTTCGAGCGTCAGCTCCTTGCCGTTGAGGGCGGCCAGCGTCTCGCCGTCCCGGGCGGCGCGGATGACCAAATCGCCGCGCAGCCTTTCGGCATCGAAGACATGCAACGGCCGATTGAGGTCGAAGGTCATGTAATTGGTGATGTCGACCAGGGCCGAGATCGGCCGCAGGCCGATGGCGGTCAGCTTGTCCCGCAGCCAGCGCGGGCTGGGCCCGTTGCGTATGCCGCGGATCAACCGGCCGAGGAACAGCGGACAGGCGGCGGGATCCTCATGGGCCAGGCGCACGGTCACCGGGCTGGCGAAACGGCCGGGCACGGCGGCCGCATCGAGCGGGATCAGCGTGCCGAGGCCGGCGGCGGCGAGGTCGCGCGCGATGCCGCGCACGCCCAGGCAGTCCGGCCGGTTGGGAGTCACCTTGATGTCGAGCACCGGATCGTCGAGACCCATTACGCTGGCGAAGGGCATGCCGAGCGGCGCGTCCTCCGGCAGCTCGATGATGCCGTCGTGATCGTCCGACAGGCCCATCTCATAGGCCGAGCACAGCATGCCGTTCGAGGTGACGCCGCGAATCTCGCTCGCCTTCAGCACCAGCCCGTTGCGCGGGATGGTCGAGCCGACCGGGGCGAAGACGCCGCGCATGCCGGCCCGGGCGTTGGGCGCGCCGCAGACCACCTGCAGCCGGTTCTCGCCGGTATCGACGACGCAGACGCGCAGCTTGTCGGCATTGGGATGCGGGTCGGCCGAGATCACCGAGACGACGGAAAACGGCGCCAGCGGCTTGCCGCGATCCTCGATGCCGTCGACTTCGAGGCCCAGCATGGTGAGGGCGGCGATCAGGCGGTCGAGGGGGGCATCGGTTGCGAGATGGCGCTTCAGCCAGGACAGCGTGAGTTTCATCGGGTCAGCCCTCCGGCGAGGCTCGGTCGGTCGAGCGGCACGAAGCCGTAATGGCGCAGCCAGCGCAGGTCGCTGTCGTAGAAGGTGCGGAGATCCGGGATGCCATATTTCAGCATGGCGATCCGCTCGATCCCCATGCCGAAGGCGAAGCCCTGATACTCGGCCGGGTCGATGCCGCAATTGGCCAGCACCTTGGGATGGACCATGCCGCTGCCGAGGATCTCCAGCCAATCGGCGCCGGCGCCGATGCGCAGCTCGCCGCCCTCGCGCGAGCAGCCGATATCGACCTCGGCGCTGGGCTCGGTGAACGGGAAATAGCTCGGCCGGAAGCGCACCGGCAGATCGTCGACATCGAAGAACGCCCGGCAGAACTCGATCAGGCAGCCCTTGAGGTGCCCCATATGGATCGCCTTGTCGATCACCAGGCCTTCGACCTGATGGAACATCGGCGAGTGGGTCGCATCGCTGTCGAAGCGGAAGGTGCGGCCGGGCACGATGATGCGGATCGGCGGCTTTTGGCTCAGCATGGTGCGGACCTGCACCGGCGAGGTATGTGTCCGCAGCACCTTGCGGCTGCCGTCCGGCTGCTCGGGCAGGTAGAAGGTATCGTGCTCCTGCCGCGCCGGATGATCCGGCGGGATGTTCAGCGCCGTGAAATTGTAGAAATCGTCCTCGATATGCGGCCCTTCGGCGACCTGGAAACCCATCGAGCCGAAGATCTGCGTAAGCTCGTCGATGGTCTGGCTGATCGGATGGATCCGGCCGAGTGCCGGCGGGGGCGCCGGCAAGGTAACGTCGATCCGCTCCTGGGTCAGGCGGCGGTCGAGTTCCGCCGCCTCGAATTGCCGCCGGCGCGCGTCGAGGGCGGTTGCGATCGTGTCCTTCAGCGCGTTGAGGGCGGCACCCCGGCCGCGCCGCGCCTCGCCGTCGAGCTGACCGAGCTGCTTCATCTGCTCGGTTAGCACGCCTTTGCGACCGAGCAAATCGACCCGGGCCGCTTCGAGCGCCTCGGCAGTATCGACCACGGCGATGCGCCCCAGCGCGTCGCGTTCAAGCGTGTCGAGATCGTCCATCGCGTGAAACACCTTTTGAAGACAAAAAAAGGGCCGAAGATCGCTTCGGCCCTTTTCGTTGCATCGATCGCATCAAAGCCCGACCGCGTCAGCGGGATGGGCACGCGCGCAGGCCGCGGGCCGTCAGAAACTCCCGCCGGTAAATCGCCGCCGATCGCGCGCAACGATCATCATCAAGCCGTCGGCTGAGCCGTGGCCGGCGCGCTGGCGATCGCCGCCTGGGCGGTATCGACCAGGGCCTTAAAGGCCGCCGGTTCGGTGATCGCCAGATCGGAGACGACCTTGCGGTCCAATTCGATCCCGGCGAGCTTCAGCCCGTTGATGAACTGCGAATAGGTCAAGCCATGCGCGCGGGCGCCGGCGTTGATCCGCTGGATCCACAGCGCGCGGAAGGTCCGCTTTTTGGCGCGACGGTCGCGATAGGCGTATTGCAGCCCCTTCTCGACCTTTTCGACCGCGATGCGGAAGCTGGTGCTGGCCCGGCCGCGATAGCCCTTGGCGAGTTCCAGAACCTTTTTGTGGCGCGCATGAGTGGTGACGCCGCGTTTAACCCGTGCCATCGGCTCAGCCTCTCAGATACGGCATATAGGTGAGGACCAACTTCGTATCGCCCGGACGGAGCGTCGTCGTGCCCCGCGCGTTGCGCTTCATCTTAGTCGGCTTAGAGATCAGACGGTGACGCTTATGCGCGACGTTCATCTTGATCTTGCCGGTGGCGGTGCGGCTGAACCGCTTTTTCGCCCCGCTTTTCGTCTTCATCTTGGGCATTTTGCAAAACATCCTATCGCATCGAGTTGCTTCGTCGGTGGCGAGGCATGCCCTAAAGGCGCTTGCGCGCGGCCATACCACCGGTTCGGAAGGCGAGGCTTATAGGAGGTTCGTTCAATAAACGCAAGCGAGCGCCGACTTCGAGTCGTCGGGCTGTGAAACCGCGCCCGAAATCGCCCGGTCGGCGATCGGATGGATTTAGCGAAAATGCCCCTGAAAAATGCTCCCGAAAATTCCGGATGCGTCCGTGCATTTAGCGTTTGTTTAATAGATGCGGCCGTAAGCTCGGGAACTACCAATCAACACCAAGAAACAGTACCTTGGAGGCGTCTATGCAAGCTCTACAGCTTCACCCCACACAATACGGCGCTCACGCTCGCCGCGGCGCCTCGTCGGCGGTCCGGAATACCGACCAGTTTACCGGATGGCAAAAGGTTTGGATCCTCGCCTCCCTGGTCACCGCGTCATGGATCATCGTCGGTTGCGCGGCCCTGGCACTCACTCGGTTTGCCACGGGTTCCTAGCCGGACCGTCACATCGGCTGGGGTATCCCTCGCCGCGCAGAGGCGCCTGATCGGATCGCGGCGTCGCCCTCAGGATGCGAGGGTGACGCCGTTTCCCATTTGCGGTGCGCGGCCGCCACTGACGGCGGGCGTCCTACCGCACTGCAAAAAATTTTGCGCTTAATTTCTTTTCATGGTATTCAATTAGCGCTTAAGCACTTTCCATTAAAGATTGGGGCGTCCGTCCTCGGACAACTGATACGCGAGGTTTTTTTCCTCGGCACCTTTGTCCTGATTTGATCACGCGTGTTAGTCGCGCACACGGCTGATACCGCCGCATTTTTGATGGCGCTTGCTATAAGATTTTATCGCAAGGACTGAATTTGTGACTGAAGCGGCCGCCGAACTTCTGGAGACCAGATCGCTGAAACGCTCGGTAACGGCCAATAATATGGCCTCTAAGCCGATTTCCGCGCCTGTCGTCGTCGGCCTTATCAAAATCATCGATCTGCTGACGATTCCGGTCGCGGCGGCGATCACGACCGTGGGCATCCTGACGCTCTGGCTGGAGACCGGCGCGCTGGAGATCAGCCGCTATCTCACCGTCGCCTTGCTGGGCTCCGCCATCCAGGTCTTCCTGCTGCATCAGGTCGGCAGCTATCAGTTCAAACGTCTCGGCAATCTGCGCTGGCAAGTGTCGCGGGTCACCATTACCTGGCTCAGCACCGTGTCCCTGGGGCTGGTTGCCAACTTCCTGACCAAAAGCTCGGACGTCTATTCGAGAGGCTGGATCGTCGGCTGGGTTGTCATCAGCCTGGTCATGATGATCGCCGCGCGTATCGGCTTCGCGACGACCATCCGCTATTGGTCGCGTATCGGGCGGCTGTCGCGGTCGGTCATCATCGTCGGCGGCGGCGAGCATGGGCTCCACCTCATCCACAAGCTGCAGCAGATGCCCAACGAGGCGATCCGCATCGTCGGCATCTTCGACGATCGCCGTTCGCGCATTCCCGAGGAAATCGGCGGTTGTCCCGTGCTGGGCACGACGGATGACCTGTTGGCCTTCGCGCGCCAGAACCCGCCGGACGAGGTCATCGTCGCGATGCCGCTGCAAGCGGCGGCACGCCTGCAGGTACTGTTCCGCAAGCTGATGCTGTTGCCGATCGATCTGCGCCTCAGCTTCGATACGATCGGGGACCACCTCCCCATCCGCGGCATCAGCCATATCGGCGATGTGCCGGTCGTCGACATCGTCGATAAGCCGCTGAAGCATTGGAGCGCGGTGCTGAAATGGCTGGAGGACAAAGTCCTCACGGCCGGTCTGCTGCTGGCGGCGTCACCGCTGATGCTGATGATCGCCCTGCTGATCAAGCTGGACAGCCGGGGGCCGGTGTTCTTCAAGCAGGAGCGCTTCGGCTTCAACAACGACGTCATCCGGGTCTTCAAGTTCCGCACCATGTACACCGATCGCGGTGACATCACGGGTGCGCAACGGACCGTCCGCAACGACCCGCGCGTTACCCGGATCGGCCGCTATCTAAGGATGTTGAGCCTTGACGAGCTACCGCAGCTGATCAACGTGATGCGGGGCGACATGTCCTTGGTCGGCCCCCGTCCGCACGCGATCACGATGCGCGCCGGCGACCGGCTGTACCACGACGCGGTCGACGAATATTTCGCGCGTCACCGCGTCCGTCCGGGGTTGACCGGCTGGGCCCAGGTGAATGGCCTGCGCGGCGAGACCGATACGATCGAAAAGGCCCGCCGTCGTGTCGAGTACGATCTCTACTACATCGACAATTGGTCGTTGTGGCTCGACGTGAAGATCGTCCTGATGACCTTCAAGGTATTCGTCGGCCAAGAGAACGCCTACTGAGCCCACCCTTGCTCATCGGCCGTTGCCGATCGATTTCCGCCGAGCCGATCGGCCCAGCCAACCTCTTTTAATCTTTTCCCGCGATGATGATCGTCGGCACCCCATCGATAGGGTGCCGTGTGCGCTGGCGCGGTTCATACTGCGCGGCGGGGAGGTCGGCCATGAAACGCGTGGATCAAGCGCGGGGGGATGAAGCGCGGGAGACTGAAACACGGGGGGACGAGCGTCGCCGCATGGCGGCCCTGGAACTCGGGGCACTGGCCCTGTTCGACGGCGTTCCGGTGGCCGTGCTGACCGAGATCGAGCCCGATCTTGCCTGGCTGAGCCTACCGGGCGGACGCGTCCTGTTCCGGGCGGGCGATGCCGCCGACCGGCTCTATCTGGTACGCTCCGGCCTGGTCGGGGTGTTGGTCGCGACGGCCGATGGCGGCGAGGAAATGATCGCCGAGATCCGCGCCGGCGAGACCGTCGGCGAGATGGCGATGATCGCCGGCGAAGCCCATTCGGCGACGGTGGTTGCCCTCAGGGATTGCGAGCTGATCGCCCTGCCGAAGTTGAGTTTCGATCGGCTGGTCGCCTTGCAACCCTCGGTCCTGGTTCGGCTCACCAGCCTGCTCGTCAGGCGCCTGCACCGGACGACTCATCGCGTACCCCTGGCCAAGGGCCACGGCACGGTGGCGCTGGTCCCGGCGGATCGGCATGTGCCGCTCGACAGCCTTGCCGATGCGCTGATCGAGGCGCTGCGCGCCGAGGGGCGGCGCGTGCATCGATTCGGCGTGGAGGCCGCCGATCTCGAGGTCGACTGGTTCGACGAGGTCGAGCAGCAACACGACATCGTGCTGTACGAAGCCGGCCCCCTGGACCTATCGGTTTCGTCGGAGCAGGAGTCGGGACCCGACCGATGGACCCGGTTTTGCCTGCGTCAGGCCGACCGCGTCGTCATCGTCGCCACACCGTCAAGCGACTTGCCGGATACGGTCGACCGCGACGCCGGCGAGGGCATTCGGCCGCTCCGCCTCGATCTCGTGGTGCTGCATCCCGCCGCGGCCGACCGGCCCGTGACACCCGAGCTCGGCACGCTTCGACCGAGCGCCGTCCACCACCTGCGCGCCGGCCGGGCATCGGATATGCGCCGGCTGGCCCGGCACCTGACCGGCCGGGCGGTCGGCCTGGTTCTGGCCGGTGGTGCCGCCCGAGGGTTCGCGCATATCGGTGCCATTCGGGCATTGCGGGAAGCCGGCGTGCCGCTCGACCGGATCGGCGGGACCAGCATGGGAGCGATCGTCGGCGCCGGCGTCGCCTGCGAATGGGACGACCAGGAACTGCGTGAGCGCATGCATGCCGCGTTCGTCCACAGCAACCCGCTCGACGATTGGACGGTACCGCTGGTGGCGCTGTTCAAGGGTGAAACCGTCTCGCGGCGACTGTCCTTGCATTTCGGCGACGCCCGGATCGAGGCGCTGTGGCGGCCTTACTTCTGCGTCTCGACGGATCTCAGCCAAGGACGCATCCATGTCCATGAACGGGGTCCGCTGGCGCGCGCGCTGCGCGCCAGTATCGCGATCCCGGGCGTTCTACCGCCGATCATCGAGGACGGGCATGTGCTGGTCGATGGCGGTATCGTTGATAATTTCCCCGTCGGCGTCATGGCTCGGCGCGGTCATGGCCCGATCGTCGGCATCGACGTCACCGGCGCCAACGCCCTGACGGCGCGCGCCAACGATCGCGGCACCTGGCAGGGCATTCGGTCGTTTCTGGGGCCGCGACACTCCACCTTGCCGGGCATCGTGACCCTGCTGATCCGCGCCGGCACGGTCGGCTCCGATCTGCAGCTCAACCTCAATCGGGCGCAAGCGACGCTGGTGGTGCGGCCGCCGCTCAGCCATGTGCCGCTGCTCGATTGGCAGAGCTTCGACGTCGCCATCGAAGCGGGTTACCGGCATACGCTGGAGCGGCTGGAGATGGCCGACCGGCCGGCCTTGGGTCTCGGCTGAGACCGATCCTTGTGATGGACCCGAGACAGGCGAGACCCGACACCCATTTTGTGATAGGGGGAGAGGCTAGGCTTGGGCGATGACGCTTCCCATATACCTGCTGACAGACTGATTGCGCGACGCCCCGCTCTCCCATGGAGACCAGACGATGAACCTTAAGCTTAAATCCCTTTCGGCACTGCTCTGCATGCTGCTCCTCCTGGCGCCGACGCTGGCGGAGGCGCGTGCCGGGGCGTCGTCGAGCTCGTCCGGCGGCAGCAGCTATTCCAGCCAGGGCAGCCGGGGCTCGAACACCTATCAGAATAACGGCGCGGCACCGATCCAGCGCAGCATCACCCCGACGCCGAGCCAGCCGTCCGCCCCTTATGCGCCGGCGCCGGCCTATGGCGCCCGTCCCAGCTTCTTCCAGCAGCACCCATTCATGACCGGGCTGTTCGGCGGTCTGGCCGGATCGTGGCTGGGCGGCATGATGTTCGGCCATTCGGGGTTCGCCGGCGACGGCGTCGCCTCGTCGGGCGGCAGCCTGTTCGGCGGGCTGCTCCAGCTGGCGATCATCGGTCTGATCATCTGGTTCGTCGTCCGCCTGTTCCGCCGGCGCGGCAGCTTCATGTCCGGTTCGCCGGCGCAATCCGCCTATGACGGCGGGATGATCGCCGCCCCGCAGAGCTTCGACGGATCGAACCGCATGACGGCGCCGCAGATCCCTTTGACCGATCGGGACTTCACCGAATTCACCGAGGTGCTGACCAATGTCCAGGGGGCCTGGAGTGCCGGCGACGTGATGGCGATGCGGCGGTTCTGCACGCCCGAGATGGTCGCGTATTTCGGCGAGGAACTGGCCGGCAACCAAAGCCAGGGCGTCGCCAACAAGGTCGAGGATGTCCGGCTGCTGGAAGGCGAGCCCCGCGAATCCTGGTCGGAAGGCAATATCGATTACGCGACCGCCTATCTGCGCTGGGCGGCGCATGATTACACCGTGCGGGCCGACCAGCACGCGGGCAATGTCACCACCATCGTGGCGGGCGACGCGACCAAGCCGGTCGAATCGGCGGAGTTATGGACCTTCATGCGCAGCCGGGGCGGCCATTGGCTGCTTTCGGCCATCCAGCAACTCTGAGCCGCTCGGTTTACTCGTCGGAAATCGGCTTCGTCAGAAAACTGACACATGGCGCTATTAATGTCCCTCCAAGTTGATCTGGGGGGACATCCATGCGCGTGCCTGAGTTGAAGCTTTTCTCCGCGATCCCGCCCCTTTTGGGCCTGATGCTGGCGACCACCGCCTGGGCCGCCGGTGAGCCGCCGGCCGCGACGATCGCCGATCAGACCAAGCCGGGTGCCGGCATCGAGATGGCCGAGGCGACGGCCGGCAAATCGGCACTGGTCACCAGTGCCGTCAGCTTCATTGCCGGCGAAGTGCAGAAAATTCAGGACCCGACCCTGAAGGCGGCCACCGCCGATGCCTTGTCCAACCGGGACACCTGCATCCAGCATCGCCGCAGGGTCGATGCCGCCGCAAAGCAGGCGATCCTAACCAAGCTCAAGGATGCCGGCCTGGTCGATCTCGCCGACGACGCCAAATTTCCCGGCGGCTTGATGGCCGGCGTGTTTCCCCCGGTTGAGGCGGAGGGCGGCGATTGCCCGCGTCTGCCGGAAAGCTACATGGCGGCGCCGGGCAGCGCCTTTGGCGGCCATCACTCCTATCCCGGCGGGTTGCCGGTGCATGTCGCGTTGAACCTGTCGAGCGCCTTGTCGCTGGCCGACAACTACCGCCGGGTCTATGGCGCGCCGGGCAGCGACGGGTTGCCCAGGGTCTCCGTCGCGGTGCCGAGCGCGCCGGATGTCGCGATCAACCAGGACATCGTGATCGCGGCGCCCGTCTGGCACGACTGGGCCAAGCCCATCGTGTTCCAGTGGAACGCCGATGGCAGCGAGTTTCAGGAGCTGAATTTCGGCGGTAACGGCAAGACCGACGCCTGGGGCGGTGCCGGCGATAGCCGGACCGGCGCGCATCATATCCTGGGCATCGCCGAAGTGATGAAGCGTGGTCTGGCGCCCGATTATGTCATCACCCAGGCTTCCGCTCACGCCGCGCCGACCGGTACCGGCTTCTGGCAGGTGGTGAACTGGTTGCGTGCCGCCGCCATCCTGGCGGATATCGACCCGGTGGCGAAGGGCTACCTCGCCCTGCAGAACGACCGCCTGGTCTTGCCCCTGGTACGGCAATTGGGTACCGCGAACATCGCCGCGGCCCTGCCGAACCAGCCGAACCTGCTGATCGAATACGTGCTGCATAATTTGAGCGACGCGGATTACACCTTCACCGGCCCGGCGGTCGCCCAGACGCAATTCCTGTTGCAGGCCCTGGCCCCTCGCTTCGGCTACGATCCCGCCAAGATTACCGAATACAACACCCGGTACCGCAACCCGGTGCTGAGCAACATGAGTGCCGAGCGGCTGCTCATGGTGTTCTCCGGCACCGGCGTCGACGGCGTCGCCGCGGAGCTGACCAAGCTGAAAGCAGCCGGATTGATCTAAGCCGGGCTGATCCGATGTAACAGGTGGGCGGGCGGGATCAGGCCGTCGAGCCGGTCCCGCCATGCTCCGCCGCGTCGAAATAGGCGCCGATGTTCAGGAATATCGCCACGATACTGGCAACCGCGAGGCCAAGCCCGGCGTAATAGCCGACGCCCGGAAACCGCGCCGCGAGAAACAACCCCGCCACCGCCAGGACCAGCAACAGAACGACCACGACTATCAGCGCCTCGACGCTGTCGACCAGGAAGTCGCCGAGCCGCCAGGGCGGTGCGCCGTCGAAATACCGGTCGATATCGATGAACAGGAACACCACCGCGGCGATCGCCGCCCCCAGGCCGCAGATATAGCCGATCGGATCCTCGGTTCCAGCGGCCCCGAACAAGCCGGCCACGCCGATCACCAGTGCCGCCAGCCGCACCAGCCACTGGCGCGTTTCGGCCCATAACGCCCGATCATCCGCCGCTTGCATGCCCGAAGGCGCCATTTCTCTCTCCATGGTTGGCCCAGGTTGGCATAATGATCCGAGGAATAGCATGAAACCCCCGATGTCGTAGCCAACTGGTTGGTTTTGCGGCAAGTCTGGTGCCTTGCCGAAGGATCCTCCGTGCCGATTCTGACACAACTCGAAATGGAGGCTCTGGGCCTCAGCCTCAAGGTCGGGCTCTGGAGCACCCTGGTCAGCCTGCCGCTTGCCATCGCCGTGGCGGTGGCGTTGGGCCGATCGAGCTTTCCTGGCAAATCGCTGATCGACACGCTGGTCTATCTGCCGCTGGTCCTACCGCCGGTGGTGACCGGCTATTTCCTGCTGGTGCTGTTCGGCCGGCGCGGGCCGCTGGGTGCTGCCTTGGAGCAATGGTTCGGTCTGGTCTTCGCGTTCCGCTGGACCGGAGCCGCCCTCGCCTCGGCGGTGATGGGCTTTCCCCTCATGGTCCGCGCCATCCGCCTGTCGGTCGAGGCGATCGACCCCGGACTGGAGCAGGCGGCGGCGACGCTGGGTGCCGGCCGGGCGGCGGTCTTCGCCACGGTGACCTTGCCGCTGATGCTGCCGGGCATCCTGGCCGGCACCCTGCTGGGCTTTGCCCGAAGCCTGGGCGAATTCGGCGCCACCATCACCTTCGTCTCCAACATCCCGGGCGAGACGCGCACCCTGCCGATCGCGATCTATGGCCTGACCCAGGTGCCGGGCGGCGATGCCGCCGTGCTGCGCCTGGTGCTGCTGTCGGTCGCGGTGTCGGTTGGCGCGTTGTTCGCGTCGGAGCTGCTGGCGCGCCGCATCGCGAAGGGTGCGGTTGCGTGACCCCGACCACCTCAGAAGAACCGGCCAGCCTGGAAATCGATATCGAGCACCGGGTCGGCGGCTTCGATCTCGCGGCCAAGGTCGCCACCGGTCCCGGCATCACCGCCCTATTCGGCCGGTCGGGATCGGGCAAGACCACACTGGTGAACCTGATCGCCGGGCTGATCCGGCCCCAGCGCGGCCGCATCGCGCTGGGCGGACGGGTGCTGTTCGACCACACGGCCGGCATCGATCTGCCGCCGCATCGCCGGCAAGTCGGCTATGTCTTCCAGGACGGCCGCTTGTTTCCGCATCTATCGGTCCGCCACAATCTGCTTTACGGCCGCTGGTTCACGCCGGCCGGGCGGCGCTATGCGAGCTTCGCCGCGATCGTCGATCTGCTGGGCCTCGGCCCCTTGCTCGACCGCCGGCCGTTGCATCTGTCGGGCGGCGAGAAGCAACGGGTGGCGATCGGCCGCGCGCTACTGGCCAGCCCGCGCATCGTGCTGATGGACGAACCCCTGGCCGCCTTGGACGGGGCCCGCAAGGCCGAAATCCTGCCCTATATCGAGCGGCTGCGCGACGAGCTGGCCCTCCCGATCATCTATGTCAGCCACGCGATCGACGAGGTCGCCCGCCTGGCCGATTGGCTGGTACTGATGAATGACGGGCGGGTCGCCGCGTCCGGCCAGGTCGGCGAGGTCCTGAGCCGGCTCGATTTGCGGCCGCTGACCGGCCGCTACGAGGCCGGTGCGGTGATCGAGACGCGGGTCGGCGAGACCGACACGGCGTATGAGCTGACCACCCTCAGCTTCGCCGGCGGGGAATTGCGGGTGCCGCGCCTGGCGCTCGCCCCAGGCAGCCTGGTGCGCGTACGCATCCGGGCGCGCGACGTCGCGATCGCCCTGGCGCGGCCGCAGGGCATCAGCATCCAGAACATGGTCGCCGCCCGGATCATCGAGCTCAGCGCGGAGCAAGGGCCGATCATCGAGATCGCCCTCGATGCCGGAGGAACGCGCCTATTGGCCCGAGTGACGAGGCTATCGGCCGATCTGCTGCGGCTCGCCCCTGGCGTCCCGGTCTGGGCACTGATCAAAAGCGTGGCGCTGGACCGGCACATGCTGAGCCAGGCGCCCGGCATCCACGCCTCGCCCGATATCGAGCTCTAGCTTAACGCTGCCCCATCATGCCGAGCAGGCTGCCGAGCCAGACCGCGACCAGGCACAGCACCACCGAGCCCAGCACGTTCAGCCCCGCCTCCAGCATCCGGTTATCCTGCATCAGGGTCAGCGTCTGCAGGCTGAACGACGAGAAAGTTGTATAGCCGCCACAGAGCCCGACCATGACGAACAGCCGCAGGGTGACACCGACCGGATAGCGGCCATCCGCATCGGTCAGGCTGGCGAACAGCCCGATGACGAAGGAGCCCAGCACGTTGATCAGCAGCGTGCCCCAGGGAAACGGCACGGGCAGCAGCCGGGTCACGGCGAGGCCGGTCCAATACCGGCCCATGCCGCCCAATGCGCTGCCGATCGCAATCCACAGATAAGGAGCCATGGCGGCGATCATCCAGACGAGATGGGGCACTGGCAAGCGTCTGGGTTGCATGGTCCCGTGAGCGGTGGGCATGCCAGCGTGGCGAAACCGCGCATGGTGCGGTGCAGCGTGCGATGCGACACTGACTGGCCGTCTGCTGCCACCGCTCGGGACGTTACAGCATGAGCCTTGACCCGCGGCGCGCCGCCGTCGCCTTCGCCGGTTCCTGCGCCTTCGTCAACCTGTACGCGACGCAATCGATGTTGCCGGTGTTGGCGGGCGAGTTCGGGGTCAGTGTCACCGAAGTCGGCCTGACCATCACCGTCGCGCTGGTGGCGGTAGCCTTGGTGGCGCCGTTCATCGGCGCCGTGGCGGACGGCATCGGCCGCAAGCGGATCATCGTCACCTCGGCCATCGCCCTCACCATCCCGACCCTGCTGGCCGCCTTCGCCCAGACCCTGCCGGAATTGCTGTTCTGCCGGTTTCTGCAGGGCCTGCTGATGCCACCGATCTTCGTCGTTACCGTGGCATATATCGGCGAGGAGTTCGAACCGGCGGAAGCGACGGCGGTGACCGGCGTCTATGTCATCGGTACGGTATGCGGCGGCTTTTCCGGCCGGTTCCTGTCCGGCATCGCCACGGATCTGTGGTCCTGGCGCGCCGCTTTCATCGTGCTCGCCATGGTCAATCTGCTCTCCGCGATCGGCATCGCCCGCTGGCTGCCGCTGGAGCGCAAGTTTCGGCCGATGCATGGGCTGGGCGCGGCCCTGCGCGCGTTCGGCGATCATTGCCGCAACGCCCAATTGCTGGGAACCGCCGCCGTCGGCTTCACCGTTTTGTTCACCCAAGTCGCCACTTTCACCTACGCGAATTTCTATCTGTCGGCGCCACCCTTCAACCTCGGGCCGACCGGGCTGGGCATGGTCTTCATCGTCTATCTGTTCGGCATCGGCATCACGGCACCGGCGACGCGCCTGGCCAACCGCATCGGGCGTATCCGCACGCTGGCGCTGGCGGTCGCCATGAGCAGCAGCGGTATGCTGGTGACATTGGCACCCTCCCTGCCCGCCGTTGTCGCCGGGTTGGGGCTGCTGGCGGCCGGCATCTTCATCAGCCAGGCGCTGGCGACCAGCTACATCGGGGTGGCTGCCCGCTATGGCAAATCGACCGCTGTCGGTGTCTACGTCACCTGCTATTACATTGGCGGCAGCGTGGGCGCGGTCGCGCCAAGCCCGCTCTGGCAGAGGGTCGGCTGGCCCGGCTGCGTGGCCTTGGTGATTCTGGCCGAACTCGTCATGCTGACGATCGCCACCTGGTGCTGGCGCGACCGACCCCTGCCCGCCATCGCCGACCCGGCCCTGGACGGCGTTCCGAAGACCGGGTGAACGACACCGGTCGGTGTCTGGAAATCCCGTCGCCCAGCGGGATTGACCGCCCAAACCGATCTGTGTACTAGTATACAAGGATACCAAAGGAGAGGTCAGACAGGATGAAGGCGCTTGCCGTTCCAGCGGTCCCGCCTCCCACCGTCTCGATGACCCCAGCGGCACCCGCCGATATTGCCTTACGACAGGAGCTTGTCTGATGGAACAGACATGGCGCTGGTTCGGGCCGTCCGATGCCATCAGCCTGGCCGAGATCCGCCAAACCGGGGCGACCGGCATCGTCACCGCCCTGCACCAGATCCCCTATGGCGTGGTCTGGAGCGTCGAGGAGATCATGGCGCGCAAGGCCATGATCGAGGCCGACGCGTCGCTCGGCCTGCGCTGGAGCGTGGTCGAGAGCCTGCCGGTCGCCGAGCCGATCAAGTTGGCCGAGGGCGATCTTGAGCCGCTGTTCGAGAATTACCGCCAATCGCTGCGCAACCTCGGCGCCTGCGGCGTCACCACGGTCTGCTACAACTTCATGCCGGTGCTGGATTGGACGCGCACCCAACTGGAAGCGCCGCTGCCCGGCGGCGGCTCGGCCCTGCGCTTCAACGCGCATGAATACGCCGCCTTCGATTGCTTCATCCTGCGCCGTCCCGGCGCCGAGGCGGAACAGACCACGGAAGTGCTGGCGCGTGCCAAGGCCTGGATCGACACCGCCTCGGAGAGCGACAAGGCGCGGTTGCTCGCCAATATCATGGCCGGCCTGCCAGGCGCCTATGAACGCTATGACGTGCCCGGCCTGCAGCGCGTGCTGGATCGCTATGGCGATATCAGCGCGGCGCAGTTGCGGGAGAACCTGGCGCGCTTCCTGGCAGCGGTGATCCCCGCCGCCGAGGAAGCCGGCGTGCGGATGTGCATCCATCCCGACGACCCGCCGCGGCCGATCTTCGGCCTGCCGCGTATCGTCTCGAACGAAGACGACATCGCCTTTCTGCTGGATGCCGTCGACCGGCCGGCCAACGGGCTGACACTGTGCACCGGCTCGCTCGGCGCCGGGCCGGCCAATGACCTCCCGGCGATCGCGCAGCGCTTCGCCGACCGCATCCATTTCGTCCATCTGCGCAATGTCGCGAAGGAACCGGACGGTTCGTTCCAGGAAGCCGAGCATCTCGGTGGCGATGTCGACATGGTGGCCGTGGTGACCGAGCTGCTGACCGAGCAACAGCGGCGCAAAGCAATCGACGAGTCGAACTGGCGCATCCCCTTTCGGCCGGATCACGGCCACAAGCTGCTCGACGATGCCGGTCGCGAGACTCATCCCGGCTATCCGCTGATCGGCCGGATGCGCGGGCTGGCGGAGATCCGCGGCGTCATGTCCGCGGTCGCCGCGATCAGGGGGCTATCCACCTAAGCACGATCGAAACCCGCCACCCGGATGAAACCCGGGGGCCATTACCGGAGGAACCTTGGATGACGACCCGATACACCCGAAAGGCCGCAGCCCTCGCCGTCGCGGCCCTTGGTCTCACCGCACTCTGTCTCCATACGCTGCCCGCCCTGGCGCAGGAGCCGCCGGCACCCGGCGCCAGCCCGCGCATCGATGCGATCCGCAAGGCCGGCGTGCTGCGCGCCGGCGTGCTCGCCAATGCACCCTGGCTGGTCGAAAACACGAGCGGCAGCGGCGAACCGTGGTCCGGTCCCGCCTGGATCCTCGCCAATGAATACGCGCGCCTGCTCGGCGTGAAGCTGCAACCTGTGCTGGTCTCCCACGAGACCAAGGTGCCGGTACTCGCCGCGAATCAGGTCGATATGAGCATCACGCCGCTCGCCGAGACGCCGGAGCGCGACGCGGTGGTGGATTTCGTCCTCTATTCGAACACCAGTGTCTGCATGTTCGGCCGCGCGGACAACCCGCGCTTTTTGGCGGCGAAGACGGTCGACGACCTGAACAAGCCCGAGATCACCATCGCCTATTTCATCGGCGGCGGCGAGGAAGGCTGGGTCAAGCAGCGCTTCGACAAGGCGAAGCTGGTCGGCGTCGCCAATTCCGGTGCCACGGCGCCGCTTGAAGACGTCATGGCGAAGCGCGCCGATGCCGCGCCGATCAACCGCATCCCCTATGTCGCCATGAGCCGCAAGGTGAAGGGCCTGGCCGTGCTGCCCTCCGCGAACAACTGCCAGGGCAGCATGGAGAAGGCGCAGCCGGTTGGCCTGGCCGTGGACAAGAACCAGACCGCCTATCTCGACTGGCTGCGCACGGTCGAAAAGGCGATGGAGGCGAAGCTCGAAGCCGCCGAGCAAAGCATCGCCACCACGATGAACTAAGGCGATGACCTGAAGACTGTCAGGTCCAGTGCCGCTCTCGGGCAGCGCCGGGCCCTTCGCAGACCATAGTCCAGACACAGAGTGATGGATCTCGATCTCACCTCGATCACCGATAATTGGCGGTACCTGGCCAACGGGCTGGGCCTGACGCTGCTGCTGTCGCTCGCCACCGTCGCCGGCAGCTTGGTCGTCGGCGGGGCTGTCGGCCTCGCGCGTTGCTACGGCCCCGCCTGGCTGCGCTGGCCACTGGTCTTCTATATCGATTCGATGCGCGCGATCCCGGTGCTGGTCGTGCTCGTCTGGAGCTATTTCGCCTTGCCGATCGTCACCGGCTGGTCCCTGCCGCCGTTTTGGGCTGCCTTCGTCGCCCTGACCTTGCATATCGCCGCCTATGTGGCGGAGATCGTGCGGGCCGGCATCACCTCGATCCGGCCGGGCCAGACGCGGGCGGCCTTGGCGCTCGGCATGTCCCGGCGGCAGGCGGTGATCCAGATCGTGCTGCCGCAGACGATCATCCGCATGCTGCCGGCCTTCGGCTCGATCATCTCGATCGCGATCAAGGACACGGCGATCGCCGCGGTGATCGCCGTGCCGGAATACATGAAGCAATCGGAAACGGTGGCCGGCCAGACTTTCCGCCCGATCGAGGTCTTCACCTGCGCCATGCTGGTGTATTTCCTGATCCTGTTCCCGGTGACGCGGCTGATCGACATGGCCTATCTGCGCGTCGCGCATCTCGGCCGGTCTTAGGCGAAAGCGATGAACCTCGACTGGTCGGTCGTCTGGCAGTATCGCGGCGCGCTCGCCGAGGGGGCCTTGATGACCGTGGTACTCAGCCTCGCGACCATGGTGGTGGCGATCCCGGGCGGCATCCTGTTGGCGCTGATGCGGCTATCCCGCTCGCGCATCGCCTCGACGGCGAGCGCCTGCTTCGTCGAGTTCTTCCGCAACCTGCCCATCCTGCTGCTGGTCTATTGGGCCTATTACGTCATGCCGGTGGCGCTCGACCTGCGGCTTTCCGGCTTCGTCACCGGGCTGGTGGCGCTCAGCCTCAACGTCTCGGCCTATAACGCGGAGACCTTTCGGGCCGGCATCGGCTCGCTGCGCAAGGGCCAGATGGAGGCGGCGATGGCGCTGGGCATGAGCCGCTGGCAGGCGATGCGCGAGGTCATCCTACCCCAGGCGTCGCGGCGCGTGCTGCCGGTGCTGGCCAGCACTTGGGTCTCGCTGTTCAAGGATACCTCGCTGGTCTCAGTCATCGCCGTGGGCGAACTCGCCTATACCGCCATGCGCATCCGCTCCCAGACCTTCCGTGTGCTGGAGATGCTGACGGCGATGGCGGCGATCTATTGGGCGCTGGGCTATCCGCAGGCGAAGCTGACGGATTGGTTGAACCGAAGGTTTGGGGTCACCGAATGAACGCTGCGATCCAGGCCGAGCTCCAAGCGGGCAATGCCGTGCCACCGGTGCTCGCCTATGAGAATGTCCGCAAGCGCTACGGCAGCTTCGCAGCGCTGGACGGCGTCTCGCTGGAAGTGCGCAAGGGCGAGGTGATCTGCCTGATCGGCCCGTCCGGCTCGGGCAAATCGACCCTGCTGCGCTGCACGAACGGGCTGGACTCGATCGATGGCGGGCGCATCCTGCTCGACGGCACGCCGCTGCCGACCGACGACAAGGGCATGCGCCTGGTCCGCCGACGCATGGGCATGGTGTTTCAGAGCTTCGAGCTGTTCCCGCACAAGACCGTGCTGGCCAATGTGACGGTCGGACCGACCACGGTGCTGGGCATGGCGAAGCCGGCGGCCGTGGCCCGCGCCGAGGCGCTGCTCGACAAGGTCGGCCTCGCCGACAAGGCGGGCAGCTATCCGGCGAACCTGTCGGGCGGCCAGCAGCAGCGCGTGGCGATCGCCCGGGCGCTGGCCATGGAGCCGGAGGTCATGCTGTTCGACGAGCCGACCTCGGCGCTCGATCCCGAGACCATCGGCGAGGTGCTGACCGTCATGAAGCGCCTGGCGGAGGAGGGGATGACCATGATCGTCGTGACCCATGAGATGAGCTTCGCCCGACGGGTCGCCGATCGCGTCGTCGTCTTCGAACGTGGCGCCATCCTCGAAGAGGGCCCGCCCCGACAAATCTTCGAGACTCCCCAGGTCACGCGGACTAAGGATTTCCTAAGCCATCTCGGGTGGGAGGGGTAGGCCGGCGGCGCCGTTCTCGACGACAGCCAACCCGAGGAAATCTGGTGTAAGATCGAGGTGTGGGGCGCTATCTCAGATTCCTGGAGACCGCGACGGGGCTGTTGCTGACCGGCATCGTCGCGGCGCCGTTCTGTGCGACCGATGCGTCCGCCGGCGAGGTGTGCCACTTCGCCGGAACCACCAATTACGCGGGCCATGTCGCGGTTACCGCTACCGTGGCCGCGACGGATGGCGTCACGAAGGTCGACGTCACCGTGGCGCTGGACGTGACCACGATGTTCTGGTTCCACATGCATTATCTGGTCGAGGAGGTCAGCACCTGGCGGGCCGGCGAGTTGGAGAGCGTCGCGGTGAACTACCGCTATTTGCTCAACGGCCACATCATGCGGCAGCGATGGGACGATTTTCAGCGTGGCCCCGACGGTCTGCGGGCGCTCCGGGTGCAGGCGAATAGCCTGGCCGACTTCCGTCGCAATCATGCGGGCTTCGTTCAGCATTGGGACCCCGCGACATTCGGCGACCCTTGGCTGCAGGATTATCAGGCCGCGTCGCCGGAGCGCCGCCCGGATCTCGACATCAGCGGCTCGCCGCTTTCACCGGCGCTGCGCTCCCCGCTCGCCATGGCGTTCTACTGGGTCAGATGGCTGCCCCCCGGCGGCCAGGACGTGCTGGTGTTCCTCCCCGGCTTGAAGACCGAGCATTTCGTGGACCTGCCGATCTCGGTCGCGTCTTGGAGCGACGGGACGCAATGGCAAGCACCCGTGCGTCATCCCGAACTGAGCGAGACGCCGGCCTCCACGGCGACGGCCTGGGCGTCGCCCGACGGGCATCTGCTGCAGCTCGCCTTTGATCTGCACGGGCCGCATGGGACGGCGACAGGGGTGATTCGCCAAGAGGGCTGCGAGGGGGATCCCGTGGTGCCGTCCGGCGGGCGGTGACGTCCAGTGCAGCGTCCGACTGTGCAGCGTCCGACTTGACTTAGCGCCTCGCCGGGCGTACCCACTCAGCCCTTCCGAAATCCGGGCTTCGGCTCGGAACGGTTTTACGAGGTTTCCCCCGACGGGAAACCAGGCCAGTCCGCGAGTGTCGCGCACTGGCTGCTTTGTTTTGCGGGAATGCCGCCGATGTTCGATGGCCTGACCAACCGCCTTGGCGACGTTTTCGATCGCCTGAGAAAGCGTGGCGCCCTGAGCGAGGCCGACGTGCAGTCGGCGCTGCGCGAGGTGCGCATCGCGCTGCTCGAGGCGGATGTGGCGCTGCCGGTCGTCAAGGACTTCGTCAACACGGTGCGCGACAAGGCGATCGGCCAGGATGTCATCCGCTCGGTCAGCCCGGCGCAGATGGTCATCAAGATCGTCCACGACAATCTGGTCGAGATGCTGGGCGGCACCGAGTCGCCCGAGATCAACCTGAACGCGGTACCGCCGGTCGTCATCATGATGGTCGGGCTGCAGGGCTCGGGCAAGACCACCTCGACTGCCAAGATCGCGCTGCGGCTGAAGGCGCGCGAACGCAAGAAGGTCCTGATGGCCTCGCTGGACGTCAATCGTCCGGCCGCGCAGGAGCAGCTGGCGATCCTCGGCCGGCAGGCGGACGTGGCGACGCTGCCGATCGTCGCCGGCGAACAGCCGGTCGCGATCGCCGAGCGGGCGGTGAAGACCGGGCGGCTCGAAGGCTATGACGTGGTCATGCTCGATACCGCCGGCCGGCTGCATATCGACGAGGCGCTGATGCTGGAGGTCGCGGCGGTGCGCGACGCCACCAAGCCGACCGAAACGCTGCTGGTCGCGGACGCCATGACCGGCCAGGACGCCTTGGGCGTCGCCAAGACCTTCAACGAGCGCATCGGCCTTAGCGGCATCATGCTGACCCGCGTCGATGGCGATGCGCGCGGCGGTGCCGCCCTGTCGATGCGCGCGGTGACCGGCCGGCCGATCAAGCTGATGGGCATGGGCGAAAAGCTCGACGCGCTGGAGGTGTTCCACGCGGACCGCATCGCCGGCCGCATCCTGGGCATGGGCGATGTCGTCAGCCTGGTCGAGAAGGCGGCCGAAACGGTCGATCGGGAAGACGCCGAAAAGCTGGCCGCCAAGCTGGAAAAGGGCAATTTCGACCTGGACGACATGGCCATGCAGCTGAAACAGCTGCGCAAGATGGGCGGCCTCGGCGGCATGATGGGCATGCTGCCCGGTATCGGCAAACTGAAGAAGCAACTGGGCGACGCGCGCATCGATGACGGCATGGTGAAGCGCCAGGAGGCGATCATCTCGTCGATGACCAAGGCCGAGCGGCGCAACCCGAAGCTGATGAACGGCTCCCGCCGGCGACGCATCGCACTGGGATCCGGCACCACGGTGCAAGAGGTCAACCGGTTGCTGAAGCAGCACCAAGACATGGCCGACATGATGAAGAAAGTCCAGAAGATGGGCAAAAAAGGCATGATGCGCCAAGGCCTTGCCGGCTTGCTGCCGGGCGGCGGCGGCGGGTTTCGACATTAAGCGTCACTAGGACACGATCTCTTTCCAACATCTGACCAGCGAGTACGAAAACATGTCCCTTAAGATCCGGTTGTCGCGCGGCGGCGCCAAGAAGCGGCCATTTTACAGCATCGTCATCGCCGATGCGCGCAGCCCGCGCGACGGTCGCTTCATCGAGCGGGTCGGCACCTACAACCCGATGGTCGACAAGGATCATCCGGAACGTCTGGTGCTGAAGACCGAGCGGATTACCCATTGGCTGGGCGTCGGCGCGCAGCCGACCGATCGTGTCGCGCGCTTCCTGGGCAATGCCGAGTTGATGCCGAAACCGGCCCAGCGCGAGACCCCCGCGCAATCCAAGCCGAAGGCGAAGGCCGAAGCCCGCGCCAAGGCCGAGGCTGACGCCAAGGCCGCCGCCGCTCCGGCCGAATAAGCAGAGGTCTTCGGGCACTTCGCCATGACTTCCCCTTCTGATCTGCCCCCATCCGAGCTATCCGGCCGGCTGTTGGTCGGCGTCATCACCGGTGCCCAGGGCATCCGGGGTGCCGTCCGCATCAAGAGCTTCACGGCCGAGCCCGTCGATGTGGGCGGTTATGGTCCGTTGGCGGATG
The DNA here is from genome assembly GCA_035555315.1 of Allostellaceae bacterium. Classification (GTDB taxonomy): domain Bacteria; phylum Pseudomonadota; class Alphaproteobacteria; order ATCC43930; family CGMCC-115725; genus DATMGU01. The sequence goes on along the minus strand of DATMGU010000008.1, from coordinate 11,572 downwards.
AGGCGGGCGGGCGCCGCTTCGATCTTAAGATCGTCGGGCAAGCCAAGGGCGTGGTGATCGGCAAGCTGCTCGGCATCGACGACCGCAACCAGGCCGAAGCGTTGAAGGGCACGCGTCTTTATATCGAGCGGACGCAATTGCCGCCCGCCGATGACGACGAATTCTATCACGCGGATCTGATCGGCCTGACGGCGCGGCATGTGGACGGCAGCGATCTGGGCACGGTGAAGGCCGTGTTCGATTTCCCCGCGGGCGATGCGCTGGAAGTCGAATTGGACGGCGGCGGTACGATATTCGTGCCGTTCACCCGGGCGACGGTGCCGCAGATCGATCTTGCCGGCCGCGTGCTGCTGATCGACCCGCCGGTGGGCTTGTTCGAGCCCGCCTCGCCGGAGCCCAACAGTCCGGAAGCCGAGGAGTCGGAAGAAGCCGAAACGCTGGCAGGGGCCGAGTCATGACCGCCCCCATCCCGAACGGCCGCATGCCTTGGACGGCGACGGTCCTGACCCTGTTCCCGGAGATGTTCCCGGGGCCGCTCGGCGCATCGCTCGCCGGGCGGGCCCAGGCACAGGGGATCTGGGCGCTGGAGGCGGTGGATATTCGCGATTTCGCGACGGATAAGCACCGCACCGTCGATGATGCGCCGTTCGGCGGCGGCCCCGGCATGGTGCTGCGCCCGGACGTGGTCGATACGGCGTTGCACGCCGTGCTGGACAAACGGGTCGCCCGGCCGCTGATCTATCTGACACCGCGCGGTCGCGTGCTGGACCAGGAGATGGTTCGCGAACTGGCCGCGGGTCCCGGCCCGGTCCTGCTCTGCGGCCGGTTCGAAGGGATCGACCAGCGGGTGCTCGATGCCCATGAGGTGACCGAAGTCAGCCTGGGCGATTTCGTGCTGTCCGGCGGCGAGCTGGCGGCATTGGCGCTGATCGACGCGGCGGTGCGGCTGCTGCCCGGTGTCGTCGGAGCCGCCGAGACCTTGACCGAGGAAAGTTTCGAACAGGGTCTGCTGGAATATCCGCATTACACGCGGCCGCGTTCCTGGTCGGACCGACAAGGGCTGGACCGGGTCGTGCCCGACATCCTGCTGTCGGGGGATCATGCGCGGATCGCCGCGTGGCGTCGCGCCGAGGCCGAGGCCGTGACGCGGACGCGGCGGCCGGATCTATGGAAACGCTATCGGGCGCGGCACGGTGCCGCCTCCGGTGAGGTGATTTTGAATCGACCCGATGCTGTCGGGTCATTGGCGGATCTCCCGGCGAGCGCGCCGGAGACCAAGGAAGAGGTGGCATGATGAACATTCTTCAAACGATCGAGCAGGAGCAGGTCGACCGGTTGGTCGCCTTGCGCGCGGTCCCCGACTTCGCACCCGGCGACACCATCAAGGTGAGCGTGAAGGTCGTCGAAGGCGAGCGCGAGCGGATTCAGGCCTTCGAAGGCCTGTGCATCGCCCGCAAGAACGCCGGCATCAATTCGAACTTCACCCTGCGCAAGATCTCGTACGGCGAAGGCGTGGAGCGCGTGTTCCCGCTCTACTCGCCCCGCCTCACCCTGATCGAGGTGGTCCGCCGCGGTGCCGTGCGCCGCGCCAAGCTGTACTACCTGCGTGGGTTGCGCGGCAAAGCGGCGCGCATCACCGAAAAGGCGCGCAGCACCAAGACCGTCGCCGCGGAGTAATCCGGCGGCTTGGCATCCGGCTTGGCGCCATCCCTTGCCTTATGGGATGGCGTCCCAGCACAAGGGTGCCCGGCGATTTTTTCGGCCCCGCTTCGACGCGTCGTGGCGCTATGATCCGTATCGATTGAAGCCGGGCCGCCGAAACAGGCCCGTCTTAACGAGACGAGTTGGAGGAGTGCTGCCGTGGCCACGCCGCGTACCCTGTTCGACAAGATCTGGGCCGCCCATCTGGTCGACCGCCAGGATGATGGCACCTGCCTGATCTACATCGACCGCCACCTGGTCCATGAAGTGACCAGCCCGCAGGCCTTCGAGGGCCTGCGCCTCGCCGGCCGCGGCGTGCGGCGGACCGATGCGACGCTGGCGGTCGCCGACCACAACGTGCCGACTACCGACCGCGCCGCCGGCATCACCGATCCGGAAGCGCGCAATCAGGTCGAAACGCTGGAACGCAACGTCGTCGATTTCGGCGTGCCGTATATCCCGATCGACGATATCCGCCAGGGCATCGTGCACATCATCGGTCCCGAGCAGGGCTTTACCCAGCCGGGTACCACCATCGTGTGCGGCGACAGCCATACCTCGACCCATGGCGCGTTCGGCTCGCTGGCCTTCGGCATCGGCACGTCGGAGGTCGAGCATGTACTGGCGACCCAGACGCTGATCCAGCGGCCGGCGAAGAACATGCTGATCCGCGTCGAGGGCGAACTTGGGTCGGGTGTGTCGGCCAAGGATATCGTGCTGGCGATCATCGGCCGGATCGGCACGGCCGGCGCCACCGGCCATGTCATCGAATATGCCGGATCGACGATCCGGGCGCTCGACATGGCCGGGCGTATGACGGTCTGCAACATGTCGATCGAGGCCGGCGCCCGCGCCGGGCTGATCGCCCCGGACGAGACGACCTTCGCCTATATGAGCGGCCGGCCGATGGCGCCCAAGGGCGCCGCCTGGGAACAGGCGCTCGCCTTCTGGAAGACCCTGCCGACCGATGCGGGTGCCCGCTACGACAGCGAGATCGTCCTCGACGCCTCGACCATCGAGCCGCAGATGACCTGGGGCACCAGCCCGCAGGACGTTCTGCCAGTGACCGGCATCGTGCCCGATCCCGCCGCCGAGCCGGATCCCGGCAAGCGCGACGCGGTGATCCGCGCCCTGGACTATATGGGGCTGACCCCCGGCACACCGCTCGCCGAGGTCACCGTGCAAAAGGTGTTCATCGGATCGTGCACCAATGGCCGGATCGAGGATCTGCGCGCCGCCGCCGCGGTGGCGCGCGGCCGGCATGTAGCACCGGGTGTCACCGTGTTGATCGTGCCGGGATCGGGATTGGTCAAGGAACAGGCGGAAGCCGAGGGGCTGGACCGTATCTTCCTCGATGCCGGATTCGAATGGCGCGAGGCCGGGTGTTCGATGTGCCTCGCCATGAACGCCGACAAGGTCGGACCGGGCGAGCGCTGCGCCTCGACCTCCAACCGCAATTTCGAAGGCCGCCAGGGCAAGGGCGGCCGGACCCATCTGATGAGCCCGGCGAGCGCCGCGGCGGCGGCGGTGACCGGCCGGCTGACCGATCCGCGCACGCTGCCGGTGCTGGAGTAGCGGCGGCGAGGCCTCACAAGACCGCGTCAACCAAATCCGAGGGCGGACCGATGGATAAATTCACCAAGCTCGATGGGGTGGCCGCACCCCTGCCGATGATCAATATCGACACCGACAAGATCATCCCCAAGCAGTACTTGAAGACGATCGGCCGCACCGGTCTCGGCAAGGGGTTGTTCGACGAGATGCGCTATGGTCCGGACGGCTCGGAAAACCCGGATTTCGTGCTGAACCAGCCGGCCTATCGCAAGGCCAAGATCCTGGTCGCCGGCCGGAATTTCGGCTGCGGGTCGAGCCGGGAACACGCGCCCTGGGCGCTGCTGGATTTCGGCATAAGCTGCATCATCGCGCCCAGCTTCGCCGACATCTTCTATAATAACAGCTTCAAGAACGGCATCCTGCCGCTGGTGCTGCCCGAGGAGATCTGCGCGAAACTGCTGGAAGACGCCGGGAATGGCGCCAATGCCGTGCTGTCGATCGATCTGGAAGCCCAGACGGTCAGCCGGCCGGATGGCGAGATCATCCATTTCGAGATCGAGCCGTTCCGCAAGCATTGCCTGCTCAACGGGTTGGACGATATCGGCCTGACCCTGGAGAAGACCAAGTCGATCGACAGCTTCGAACGCAACCGCGCCCTGAGCCAGCCCTGGCTCAACGCCCCCGCATCATAAAGATCGCTGCCTGATAAATACCCTAGGGAGGACTACCCCGTGCCATCGAACAAGAAACTGCTTGTCCTGCCGGGCGACGGCATCGGCAAAGAGGTCATGAACGAGGTGTTGCGCGTGATCGAATGGTTCGATCGCAAGCGCCTCGCCACCTTCGAAGTGACCGAGGATCTGGTCGGCGGCAGCGCCTATGAAGCGCATGGCACACCGCTGCATGACGACACGCTGAGGCTGGCGATGGGCGCCGACGCGGTCCTGCTGGGCGCGGTTGGCGGCCCGAAATGGGAGACGCTGCCCTTCGCGCTGCGCCCGGAACGCGGCTTGCTGCGCCTGCGCAAGGAGATGGCACTATTCGCCAATCTGCGGCCGGCCCTGGTATTCGACGCGCTGGTCGACGCCTCGACCTTGAAGCCCGAGATCATCCGCGGCCTCGACCTCATGATCATCCGCGAGCTGACCGGCGGCATCTATTTCAACGAGCCGCGCGGCATCGAGACGCGGCCCGACGGTACCCGCCGGGGCTACAACACGCAGAGCTATACCGAGGGCGAGATCGAACGGGTCGGCCGCGTCGCCTTCGAGCTCGCCCGCAAGCGCGACAACCGCGTCTGCTCGGTCGAGAAGGCCAATGTCATGGAATCGGGCGTGCTGTGGCGCGAGATCATGACCCGGCTGCATCAGGCGGAATACGCCGATGTCGAGCTATCGCACATGTATGCCGATAACTGCGCCATGCAGCTGGTGCGCAAGCCCAAGCAGTTCGACGTGATCGTCACCGACAATCTGTTCGGCGACATCCTCAGCGATTGCGCCGCGATGCTGACCGGCTCGCTCGGCATGCTGCCCTCCGCCTCGCTGGGGGCACCCGACAATTCGGGCCGGCGGCTGGCGCTTTACGAGCCGGTGCACGGCTCCGCCCCGGATATCGCCGGCAAGAACCTGGCGAACCCGCTGGCCTCGACCCTCAGCCTCGCCATGATGCTGCGCTATTCCTTCGATCTCAGCGAACAGGCAAGCCTGCTGGAGCAGGCTGTGCAGAACCTGCTCGACCGCGGTGTGCGCACCCATGACATCACCGGCCCCGGCATGACCGGTGTCTCGACCACGGAAATGGGCAAGGCGATCGTCGCGGAGCTGGAGCGGCTGGGAGGGTAAGGAGCGGTCTTTTGAGATGTGACCCCTGCTTCATCCGACGGCCCGCAGCTAACCCGCCTCAACCCCCGCCTGCGCGAGATGCGGGCCGAGCCGGCCGGTGACCCATAGCCCGAGCATCCTGAGATCGCTGAACAGCGACCAGAAAGGATGGCCGAAGGTCGCCGGACGGTTGCCCTCGAAGCCCAGATGGCCGATCCAGGCGAAAGCGTAGCCGACGACCGGGGCGGCGATCAGAAAGCGCCAGTCCATGGTGGCGATCGCCATCGCCAGACACAGCAGGGCGAGGCTGGTACCGGCGTAATGCAGCCCCCGGCTGCGCCGGTTCCGATGAGCGCGCAGATAGTGCGGCCAGAATTCCGCATAGCTCCCGAGCGGTGCCGCCATGTGCTGCTCCCTTGATATCGCGGACCATCGGCTTTAAGTGTCGCGGTCCATCGTAAATCAGTTCGGATAGGCCATCATGGGCTACAGGGTAGCGGTCGTCGGCGCCACGGGCAATGTGGGCAGGGAAATGCTCTCCACTCTGGACGAGCGGGACTTCCCCGTCTCGGACGTCGTGGCCTTGGCATCGACCCGGTCGATCGGTCTTGAAGTGTCGTTCGGCGAGAAGGAAATCCTCAAGGTTCGCGATCTCGACACCTTCGACTTCAAGGGTATCGACATCGCGCTGTTCTCGCCCGGCGCCAAGGTGTCCGCCGTGCATGCGCCGCGCGCGGCCAAGGCCGGGGCCGTGGTGATCGACAACACCTCGCATTTCCGCATGGACCCGGACGTGCCGCTGGTCGTGCCCGAGGTCAATCCAGAGGCCATCGCCGGCTATACCAAGCGCGGCATCATCGCCAATCCGAATTGCTCGACCATCCAGATGGTCGTGGCGCTGAAGCCGCTGCACAAGGCCGCCAAGATCAAGCGCGTCGTGGTGTCGACCTATCAATCCGTGTCCGGCGCCGGCAAGGAAGCGATGGACGAGCTGTTCAATCAGACCCGCGCGGTCTTCGTCAACGACCCGATCCGGCCGGAACGGTTCACCAAGCAGATCGCCTTCAACGTCATCCCGCATATCGACGTGTTCATGGATGACGGCTCGACCAAGGAAGAGTGGAAGATGGCGGCCGAGACCCGCAAGATCCTGGATCCGGATATCGCGGTGACCGCCACCTGCGTGCGCGTGCCGGTCTTCATCGGCCATGCCGAGGCGGTCAACATCGAGTTCGAGCAACCGATCAGCGAAGCCCAGGCGCGCGCCGTGCTGAAAGCCTCGCCGGGCATCGTGGTGCTCGACCACCGAACCGATGAAGGCTATGTGACGCCGCAGGAAAGCGCCGGCGAAGACGCGGTCTATGTCAGCCGGATCCGCAAGGACCCGACGGTCAAGAACGGCCTGAACATCTGGGTCGTCTCCGACAATCTGAGGAAGGGCGCCGCCCTCAATGCGGTGCAGATCGCCGAGCTCCTGGCCGGCGACTACCTGACCGCCAAACCGCCAAAGCTGCGCGTCATCGCGAAGTAGGGTTTAGGGCCACCTCACCCAGCCCCTGCGCCCCCGGGGCTATTCCCAGGCGGCGGTCGACCCGGCCAGCCTATCGGACCCGCCGCACGTCGAAGCGGCGCTTCGGGGCGACCAACTCGTCCTGAGCGGCGATCAGCTGGATCTCCCGGGCCTGGCGCGCATTGGTTTCGGCCAGGACGGCGTGGATCGCCGCGGCAGCCTCGGCCAGGGCCGTCGCCGTGTCGTCGGTCTTAAGCAGATGGGCGAGGAACAGGGCGGCCACCGCGTCGCCGGCACCGTTGACCGATATCGGCAGCAGCGGTGTCGAGACCAGCCAGGTACCTGTCTCGTCCGCCGCCAGCATCTCGATCGCGTCGGTCGGTCCATCGGCGCGGCGCAGGCTGGTCAGCAGCAGCCGGCGCGGCCCCATGGCGAGGACCGCCGCCACGGCGTCGAGCGCGCCGGCCAGGCTGTCGATCGGCCGGCCGGTCAGGTATTCCAGCTCGAACTGGTTGGGCGTGACGATGTCGGCGGCGGGCACCGCCCGGTCGCGGAAGAATTCCGGAATGCCCGGCCGCACGAAGAAGCCGCGGTCGACATCGCCCATCACCGGGTCGCAGCAATAGAGCGCCCGGGGATTGGCGGCCTTGACCGCGTCGACGGCTCCTAGGATTGCCTCGCCGAGGGCGGCGTCGCCCATGTAACCGGACAGCACGGCCGAGCAGTCCGGCAGCACGCCGCGCTCGCCGATGCCCTGGATCAGTTCCACCACAGCCGCCGCCTCCAGCACCCGGCCGCGCCACTGGCCATAGCCGGGATGGTTGGAGAACTGCACGGTGTTCACCGCCCAGACCTCGAAGCCCAGCCGCTGCAGCGGAAACACCGCCGCGGCGTTGCCGACATGGCCGTAGCTGACCCAGGATTGTATCGAAAGGATGCTGCGCACTGGGCGTCGTCTCCAGAAGAGGGCTGCTGGGGAGAGGGCTTGCTCCAAACGGCTATTTGGGGTCGATTCGCCGCGCCAGGAGGATAACGCCGATGCCAACCGATGTCAGACCCCGCCGCAGCATGCTCTATATGCCGGGATCGAATGCAAGGGCGCTGGAAAAGGCCCGTACCCTGCCGGCCGACGCGCTGATCTTCGATCTGGAGGACGCGGTGGCGCCGGATGCGAAGACGCGCGCGCGCGAGACGATCGCCGCGGCGGTGACCGAAGGCGGCTATGGCCGGCGCGAGCTGATCATCCGGGTGAACGGGCTCGACACGGCATGGGGGGCGGCCGATCTCGCGGCGGTGGCAAGCCTGCCGGTGCAGGGCGTGCTGCTGCCGAAGGTCGAGGCGGCGGCGCATATCCGCCAGGCGGCAAGCCTGCTCGACCGGGCGGGCGCGCCGGAATCGCTCGCCCTCTGGTGCATGATGGAAACGCCGCTCGGCCTGCTGCATGCCGAGGAGATCGCGGCGGCGAGCCCCCGGCTCGGCGGCTTTATCATGGGCACCTCGGATCTGGCGAAGGACCTGCATGCCCGCCACACCCGCGACCGGCTGCCGCTGCTGACCGGCCTCAGCCTCTGTCTGCTGGCCGCCCGGGCCTATGGCCTCGCCGTGCTGGACGGGGTGCATCTGGACCTCGCCGATGACGAGGGCTTCGCGGCCGCGTGCCGGCAGGGGCTGGAGCTGGGCTTCGACGGCAAGACGCTGATCCATCCCAAAACGATCGCGGCGGCCAACGCCATCTTCGCGCCCGACGCGGCGGAGATCGCCTGGGCGGAGAAGCTGGTCGCGGCGTTCGAGACCGCCCGGGCGGCCGGCAAGGGCGTCGTGCTGGTCGATGGCAAGCTGATCGAGACCCTGCATGTCGTCGAGGCGCGCCGGCTGCTGACGCTCGCCCAGGACATCGCCGAATTGTCGCGAGACACGCCCGCGTGAGCATGGTACGCGCCATGCTGCGGCGCAGCGTTGACTTGCCTTCGGCACCGCTCTATGTCTCGGTTTTATCGAATGAAATTCGCCGCACCTGAGGTTTTGGCCGGACCCTGCCCCAGGGCTTCACTTTCCGAGGCGCCTTGATGTCGATTGTCAATCGGCCGCTGTCACCGCACCTGCAGGTGTACAAGCCACAAATCACCTCGATCCTGTCGATCTCCCATCGGGCTACCGGCTTGGCCCTGAGTGTCGGCACCTTATTGCTGGTGTGGTGGCTGGTCGCCGCCGCCTCGGGCGAGGCGGCGTATCTCAGCGTCGCCGGCTTCGTCGGCTCCTGGTTCGGACTGCTGCTGCTGTTCGGCTGGTCGGTCTCGCTGTTCTACCATTTGGCGAACGGCATCCGGCATCTGTTCTGGGATATGGGCTACGGCTTCGAGATCCAGACCGCCTACCGGTCCGGCTACGCCGTTCTGATTGCGACGGTCGCGCTGACGCTGATCGCCTGGATCGCCGGCCTCGCCAGCTGGGGGATGAGCTGATGAGCGGATCGTCGGAGATGCGCACCCCGCTGAAGCGGGTCTACGGCCTGGGCTCGGCCCGCGAGGGTGCTCATGAATGGTGGTCGATGCGGCTGACCTCGGTCGCGCTCATCCCGCTGACCCTGTGGTTCGTGATCGGCGTGATCGGCCATGCCGGGGCGGATTACGAAAGCTTCACCACCTGGGTCGCCTCGCCGGTGGTGTCGATCCTGTTGATCCTGACCTTGGCCGTGACGTTTCACCACGTCGCGACCGGCGTCAAAGTGGTGATCGAGGATTATATCCATGTCGAGTGGGTCAAGATCGTCTGTCTGGTGGCGCTGAAATTCGGCTGCCTGATCCTCGCGGTCGCCGGGATCTTCTCGGTCCTGCGCATCGCTTTCGGAGGCTAGCAACAGCATGGCAACCACGTATCCGATCATCGACCACACTTACGACGTGGTGGTCGTCGGCGCCGGCGGCGCCGGATTGCGCGCCACCCTCGGCATGACCATCGAGGGGCTGAAAACAGCCTGCATCACCAAGGTGTTCCCGACGCGCAGCCACACCGTGGCGGCGCAAGGCGGCATCGGCGCCGCCCTGGGCAACATGGGCGAGGATGATTGGCGCTGGCACATGTACGACACCGTCAAGGGGTCGGACTGGCTGGGTGACCAGGACGCCATCGAATACATGTGCCGCAACGCGATCCCGGCGGTGATCGAGCTGGAACATTACGGCGTGCCGTTCTCGCGCACGCCCGACGGCAAGATCTATCAGCGGCCGTTCGGAGGCCACACGGTCGATTACGGCAAGACCATGGCGAAGCGCGCCTGCGCCGCCGCCGACCGGACCGGCCATGCGATCATCCATACGCTGTACCAGCAATCGCTGAAGAACAATGCCGAGTTCTTCGTCGAGTATTTCGCCCTCGACCTCATCATGGACGAGGACGGCGCCTGCCGGGGCGTCATGGCCTGGGACCTGGCGACCGGCACGCTGCACCGGTTCCGCGCCCATGAGGTCGTGCTGGCGACCGGCGGCTATGGCCGGGCGTATTTCTCCTGCACCTCGGCGCATACGTGCACCGGCGACGGCAACGCCATGGTGCTGCGCGCCGGGCTGCCGCTGCAGGATATGGAGTTCATCCAGTTCCACCCAACCGGCATCTATGGCGCCGGCTGCCTGATCACCGAGGGTGCGCGCGGCGAAGGCGGCTACCTCACCAATTCGGAAGGCGAGCGCTTCATGGAGCGCTATGCCCCCTCGGCCAAGGATCTGGCTTCGCGCGACGTAGTCAGCCGGTCGATGACCATGGAGATCCGCGAAGGCCGCGGCTGCGGCCCGCAGAAGGATCACATCCTGCTGCATCTGGAACATCTCGACGCCTCGGTGCTGCATGAGCGGCTGCCCGGCATCTCCGAGACCGCGAAGATCTTCGCCGGCGTCGACGTCACCAAGGAGCCGATCCCGGTGCTGCCGACCGTGCATTACAACATGGGCGGCATTCCGACGAACTATCACGGCGAAGTGCTGCGGCCGACCAAATCCGACCCGGACGGCGTCGTCCCCGGCCTGATGGCGATCGGCGAGGCGGCCTGCGTCTCGGTGCATGGCGCCAATCGCCTGGGCACCAATTCGCTGCTGGATATCGTCGTGTTCGGCCGCGCCGCCGCCCATCGGGCGTCGGAAGTGGTGCGCCCGGGCACCACCCACAAGCCGCTGCCGGCCGATGCCGGCGACGCCGCGATCGCCCGGCTGGACAAGATCCGCAATTCTTCGGGCACGCTGAAGAGCGGCGAGATCCGGCTGGCGATGCAGCGCACCATGCAGAACAACTGCGCGGTGTTCCGTACCGACACGGTGCTGGAGGAAGGCGTCAAGGCAATCGCCGCGGTCTCGGCCTCGATGGTCGATCTGGGCATCAACGACCGGTCGATGATCTGGAACACCGACCTGGTCGAGGCGCTGGAGCTGGACAATCTGGTCAGCCAGGCGGTGGTCACGCTGAATTCGGCGGTCAACCGCAAGGAAAGCCGCGGCGCCCATGCGCATGAGGATTATCCGAACCGCGACGACGTCGAATGGATGAAGCACACGGTCACCTGGCTGGGTGCCGACGGCAAGACGGCGATCGATTACCGTCCGGTGCATCTCTATACCCTGTCGAACGAGGTCCAGGCCTTCCCGCCCAAGGCCCGCGTCTACTGATCATCCGCCCTCCCCTATCGTTGAATGCAGCAGGCAATCGCAGCGTGATGCGCATCCATCGTCACCACGCCCCCTGCGCCGAAGGACTGGTAACCCATGGCTGAATTCACGCTTCCGGCGAACTCCAAGGTCAAGGAAGGCAAGGTCTTCCGCGCGCCCCTAGTGCAGGGTACCGCCGCCAAGCGGATCAAGAACTTCAAGATCTACCGCTGGAACCCGGATGACGGCCAGAACCCGCATCTGGATACCTACGAGGTCGATCTGGACGCCTGCGGCCCGATGGTCCTGGACGCGCTGATCAAGATCAAGAACGAGATCGACACCACGCTGAC
>DATMGU010000007.1:0-1751 GCA_035555315.1 Allostellaceae bacterium | reverse complement strand
CGGCCATCCTCGGCTTCTGTCGCGTCCTGTTCGGCGGCATGGCTCCGGCGGTCACATCCTGGCATGTCGAGACGCACCAATTCCGCATCGAGGCCCGTCCGGGCGAGGCGGGGCAGCCGACGCCCGAAGGCTTGCATCGGGACGGCGTCGATTTCGTGCTGGTCCTGCTGATCCGGCGCCAGAACATCGTCAGCGGCACGACCACGATCCACGATCTGGAGCATCGCCAATTGGGCGACTTCACCTTGACCGATCCGCTCGACGCCGCCCTCGTCGATGATCGGCGGGTCTATCACGGTGTCACGGCGGTGGAACCGCTCGATCCGTCCTCCCCGGCCTATCGCGACGTTCTGGTCGTAACCTTCCGCCGCGAGCCGCCCGGCGCGTAGCCATGCCTCCGGATGGGGCGCCTGGCGATTGAGGCCTCGCTGATCCGGACCATCGGTTCGGATCAGCGAGATTTGGTATCAGCTACAACCGCTGGTCGACCCGCAGGTGTTGCATTTCATGCAGGTGCCGTTGCGGACCAGGGTGAAGTTGCCGCATTCGCCGCAACTATCGCCTTCATACCCCTGGATGCGGGCCTCGCGGATCTTGGCCATGCGGGCGGTCTTCGCGGTACCCTCCGGATTGTCGTGGGCATGGGTGTGAACATGCACATGCTCCTCGACGACCGGGGTGAGCGATAGCGCCAGGGCCGAATTCGCCATGCCGCTGGGGCCCGTCTGGCCGCCCGCGACGGCGCTGGTCCCCACCGCGTTGGCGCCGCCGCTTGCCGAGCCGGCGCCGCTCATGCCGCCGGGCAGCACGGTCAGCTTGTTGCGCACGAAGCCTTGGCTGATGCCCTTTTGAATGGCGGCGAGCTGGGCGCTCACCTCCGGCCGCAGATCGTCGCGGCTCAGCGCGCCTTCGCCGACGCCGGCGCCGACCGTATCCGGCATCAGGTCGCTCGGCTGGACATGGGCGAGATCGTCGCGGCCCAGATAGCTGATCGCCAGCTCGCGGAAGATATAATCGACGATCGAGGTCGCCATCTTGATCGTGTCGTTGCCTTCGACGATGCCCGCCGGTTCGAACCGGGTAAAGGTGAAGGCCTCGACGAACTCCTCCAGCGGCACGCCGTATTGCAGGCCGATCGACACCGCGATGGCGAAGTTGTTCATCAGCGAGCGGAAGGCCGAGCCTTCCTTGTGCATGTCGATGAACACTTCCGCCAGGCTGCCGTCGTCATGCTCGCCGGTCCGCAGATAGACCTTATGACCGCCGATGATGGCCTTTTGGGTATAGCCCTTGCGCCGCTGCGGCAGCTTGCGGCGGTCCGAACGCTGGACGACCTTTTCGATGACCCGCTCGATCAGCCGTTCGGTGACGATCGGCGCCTGCGCCGCCGGGTTCATCGACAGGAGATCGCCGACGCCGTCGGCCTCCTCGTCATCGGCGACCATGCTGCTGAGCGGCTGGCTCAGCTTCGAGCCGTCGCGATAGAGCGCGTTGGCCTTGAGGCCCAGCCGCCAGGACAAGAGATAGGCGTCCTTGCAGTCCTCGACCGTCGCCGCGTTCGCCATGTTGATGGTCTTCGAGATGGCGCCGGAGATGAACGGCTGGGAAGCCGCCATCATGCGGATATGGCTTTCGACCGACAGATAGCGCTTGCCGATCCGGCCGCAGGGATTGGCGCAGTCGAACACCGGCAGATGCGCGTCGAGCAGGCCGGGGGCGCCCTCCAGCGTCATGGCGCCGCAGCAGAAGGT
>DATMGU010000006.1:0-2097 GCA_035555315.1 Allostellaceae bacterium | reverse complement strand
ATATTCGCCTTCGGACAGCACGACGCGGGGGAATGCCCCGATCGATTCCTTGATGACGTCACCGCCCGGCGTAATCACCGACCACGCGGTGTTCGCCAATGCCTCGCCGCCCTTGTCGCTGACGAGCTTCAGCGTAATGACAGCGGCGCGATGGCTGATGGTCACGTCGGTCAGCTTGCTGGCCTGAACGCGAATATCCGAGCGCACCACGGAGTTGGCGTCGCCGTAGTTGGAAATGATGTAGTAGGTCCCCTCCGGCAGCAGCGCGACGTCGCCGGCGGCGACGTTCGGCACCAGCGCGGCGCGCTCGCCGACTTCAAACTGGCTGCCCTTGTAGATCGCGAACGAAATCTGGTTCTGCGGAATCTTGGTGGCGCCGACGCGGCCTTCGATACGCAGGCCGCCCGCCGGAAGCAGGAAGGATTCGCGGTCGGTTTCGGACTTCAGGGTCACCGGCCGCACCGCGCTGACCAGTCCGAAGGAGACGTGGACGACATAGCCGCCCGGCGGCAGCACGATGTTGGGCGTCGCGCCGCGTTCCTCGCGGATCAGTTTGAAGGTGCCGTTCTCGTCGGGCCGGTCGGTAAAAATCCGCCACACCAACCCGTTGTTGATGACCGGCAAGTCCTTGCCGTAACGCGCGGTCAGCGACAGCACGGCCTGGTTGGGCGCCGGTGCGACTGGAGATGCTGCAACCGGCGGCACCGCGGCGATCGACGGTTGGACGATTGAAGGTTGTGTCAACGTCGGCGCGGGCAGATTGGGACCAGATCCCGGGCCGGACGGCGGGGCCAGGCTGATCGCGCCGCCCGGGTCCGGAACCGCCGCGGGCGGCACCGGCGGCGGTTGATCGGTGAACATCTGGGCGCCAGCCGGCCCTGCCATCGCTGCAATCAGCATGGCCGCCAGCGCAAGCGCGGGCATCAGGCGTCCGCCCGCCACGGATCGATCGAATCCGATACGCCCTGATGTCATGACGCATGCTTTTCACCGAAAACGCGGCAAATTCAAGCCTGCGCGCCGCAGATGGCGGCCGCGGAACCGGCAAAACACCCCGATGTTATCCGAAGGTCGCGGTCCAGTCACAATCGGCGGTTACGCCCATCGCACTGCGGCATAAACCATGCTTGTGGTACATTCTGGCGGGACCAGGCTTTAGTGCATAGTCTTGTGCTCTCAGGAGATCTTCGGTGCTGGATATTTTGATCGGGCGCGGCCAAAACGGCCCGGATAGCCGTGACAAGGTAGGTCTCGGCAGCATCCGGCGGCCGGTGATCGGGCTCGCCCTGGGTGGCGGCGCTGCCCGTGGATTTGCCCATATCGGCATTGTCCGGACGCTGATCGCGCACGGCATCGTCCCCAATGTCGTGGTCGGCACCTCGATCGGCGCGGTAGTCGGCGGCGCCTATGCCTCGGGGCATCTCGATACGCTCGAAGAGTGGGCGCGCAGCCTGCAGCCGCGAAATATCCTCAGCTATCTCGATATCCGCCTCAACGGCTCGGGCCTGATTGGCGGCGACAAGCTGGCTGCTCATCTCGAGGCAGCGATCGGCCAGACCCTGATCGAGGAGCTGCCGGTGAAATTTGCAACCGTGTCGACCGAGGTCCGCACCGGCCATGAGATCTGGCTGACCCATGGCCGCGTCGTCGATGCCATGCGCGCCTCCTATGCGCTGCCCGGGATATTCTCGCCGGTGCTGGTGGGCGACCGCTGGCTGGTCGATGGCGCACTGGTGAACCCAGTGCCGGTATCGGCGGCGCGTGCCTTTGGCGCGGAAATCGTCATCGCCGCCAACCTCTCAAGCGACATCTTCACCCACAGCACGACGATCTACTCGCACGGCCCGTCGGCCGACCTATCGGTCTCCCTCGCGCCGGAAGCCGAAATCGAGCCGCCTCCGCCGAAACGCGGCTTCGGCCGGTTGTTTTCTGCCGAGCGCACCGTGAAGCGCGAGTTTTTCGGCGGCCGTGGACGGCCGGGCATCTCCACCGTCATGGTCGATGCCTTCAACATCATGCAGGACCGCATCACCCGTGCGCGCCTTGCCGGCGACCCGCCCGACCTGTTGATCTCGCCCCGTGTCGGTCAAATCGGCT
>DATMGU010000005.1:0-2393 GCA_035555315.1 Allostellaceae bacterium | reverse complement strand
TGGAGAACGCCAGAATCGCGATGGGCAAGCAGCCGGCGGTGGTCGACGCGCGCAGCCAGACCCAGTTCATCCTCGACCGCACCGACTCGCTGATGGAGATGGGTTACATCAAGAAGAAGCCCGGCCGCGACGCGATCGACTGGACCCTGCTCGAACAGGTCATCGCCGAGAACAAGGAGCTCTACGCCAGTCTCAAATACAAGTCGGGATGAGCGGACCGGTGACCGACGTCGCTCACCCACCGGAAGGAGTAGCTGGCATGGCCGGCGCCAATGCGTCGCCGCGACCTCGCCGATTCGTGCTGCCGGAGGCGGTCATCCGCGCCGCCCCGCGCATCGGCTGGGCGCTGATGTCCGTCGGACTGTTCGCCGGGATCTGGGAACTGCTCTGGTTGTGCGGGGTGACGGACCCGAAACTGCTGCCGCCGCCTCACATCTTTCTCGGCAACTTCCCCGAGCAGGCCAAGTTCTTCAATACGGCGCAACGCTGGCAGATCGGCGTCGGCCTCAACACCGGTCCATCCGCCGGCATGGCGCTCGTGATCACCGTGCTGGCGTCGGCGGCGCGGGTGTTCGCGGGATTGCTGATCGCGTCGGTCCTGTCGATCAGCATCGGCGTGGCGGTGCGATATTTTCTCGTGGTGGAGAAGCTCGCCCTGCCGACCATCACGCTGCTGTCGCCGGTGTCGCCGATCGCTTGGCTTCCGGTCGCGATTTTCGTGTTCGGCATCGGCAACGCGCCGGCCATCTTCATGGTCGTGGTCGCGCTGTTCTTCCACATGGTGCTGGCCACCGTCAGCCAGATCGACGGCGTCAATCGCAACCTGATCAATGTCGGGCGCACCATGGGCGCGTCGAAATGGCAGATCTACACCCGGGTCATCGTACCGGCGATCCTGCCGGGCCTGCTGATGGTTCTCCGTCTCAATATGTTCGGTGCCTGGATGGTGGTGCTGGTCGCCGAATCCACGGGCGTCGGATATGGCCTCGGGCAGGTGATCATGCTGGCGCGCAACACCTTCAATCCCTCGCTGGTGTTCTTCACCATCGCGCTCATCGGCCTGCTCGGTTTCTGCTCGGACTGGCTGATGCGGCTGCTGCAACGAAAGATCCTGTATTGGGTGCCCGAGACGACGGGGGTGCTGCGTGGTCTCTAAACCGTTCAAGCCGATCTCATCCCAGGACGCCGTGGTCTGCCGCAACGTCAGCAAGGTGTGGGCGGAAGGCACCAAGCGGGCGCATGTCGCATTGCGCGACGTGGACCTCGACGCGACGCCCGGCGAGTTCATCGTGCTGCTGGGTCCCTCAGGCTGCGGCAAGAGCACTCTGCTCTATCTGATCGCCGGCCTGGAACGGGAATCTGGCGGCGAGGTCTGGTCGTTCGGGGATCGCGTCGCCGGTCCGTCGCCCGAGCGCAGCCTGATTTTCCAGGAGACCTCGCTGTTTCCATGGCTTACCGTGGGGCAGAATGCGAGCTTCGGCCTCTCTATCCGCGGCGAAAGCGCCGGGGCCCGCAGGACCGCGGCGCGCGAGGTGCTCGCCCGCGTCGGCCTGACCGAGGCGATCGACAAGCGGCCCGACGAACTGTCCGGCGGCATGCGCCAGCGCGTGGCCGTCGCACGCGCGCTGGCGATGCGGCCCAAGGTGCTCTTGATGGATGAGCCGTTTGCGGCGCTCGACGTGCAGACGCGGGCCAAGATGCAGGATTTCCTGCTCGACGTCTGGCGCGACAGCGGCGCGTCGGTTCTGTTCGTCACCCATCACATCGATGAGGCGGTGGCGCTCGCGGATCGGGTCGTGGTGTTCACGTCACGTCCGGGCCGCATCAAGACGATCGTGCCGGTCGATATTCCCCGCCCGCGCGATCCGTTTTCCTCCGAAGCCGAACTGCTGCGCCGGCAACTGGCCGAGCTGATGCGCGACGAGGTCGATCGCGCCTTCGCCGAGCAGGAAGCGCTTGCCGCCACCGCCTGACCAAGACGACCTGACCAAGTCCCACCCCGCACGTCGTCCGCGCCAAATCCGGAGCACCACCATGTCCACCTCCCTCATTCGCAGCCGTGCCATCATCGCCCAGGCGCTGGATCGCCAGACCTGGCAACAGATCGACGACGGCGCCGTGCTGCAGGAGGACGGCGTCATCGCCGCCGTCGGCACCTACGCGGACCTGCGCAAGCGCTATCCGAACACGGCCGTGATCGGCAGCGGCAACGAGATCATGCTGCCGGGCTTCGTCAATGGCCACCATCACGTCGGACTGACCCCGGTGCAGCTCGGCTCGCCCGACATGCCGCTGGAATTGTGGTTCATCACCCGCATGGTGACGCGCAATCTCAACATCTATCTCGACACGCTCTATTCGGCGTTCGAGATGATCGCGTCCGGCATCACCAC
>DATMGU010000004.1:0-4905 GCA_035555315.1 Allostellaceae bacterium | reverse complement strand
CGCATCGTGAAGCAGGCGATCAATGCCGAGCTCACCGGGATCAAGGCCTACCAGCGGGAAAGAGAGCTGCGGGAGCGGCTGGAAGACGAGGATGTCGAGACCGATATCGGCAGCCATCCGATCGGCGAGATCATCGCCCGGATTTGCTGGGATCTGGGGCTCGATCCGAATTGGCGCCGCTGGGCGGAAGATCATTGGGCGGTGGAGGAAGCCCGGACCAAGGCGCCGGGGTCGCCTTATGCCGAGTGGGGCGACGAAGAGGAGGCCGAGGAGGAAGAAACGCTCGAAGATCCGCCGGACAGGGACGAACCTGAGAATATCCGGCCGATAGAAAGTCAGGCGGCGGGGGAAGAACCGGCCGAAGGGCCGGTTCCGGAAGATCCGTTCTCGACCTCCGACTACGCGGCGCATCGGGCCGATGCCGTGGCGTATCTGCGCTCCGTCTTCTCGGGCGATCGGTTCGCCGGGCTGAGACCGCGCGGCGCCGCCACGGGCAGCGACCCGCCGTGAGGGCGGGCTGGTGTCCGATTACAGGCTCGTTTTGCTTCGTCATCCCCGCGAAAGCGGGGATCCATGGGCGAGCTGCTGCGCTGTGGAAAGATGGATCCCCGCTTTCGCGGGGATGACGGCTGTTGCTTAGGGATGACACCGCCCCTCAAGGCGGCGGGCCTTTCTCGCACGCCTTTCCGCCGCATCACCGCCGCGACGGAAGAGGGAGTCGCTTCCTGGCGTGACGATCGGATGCCAAGGAATCCGTCGTGGCTATCTTGAGTCCGGCTATGCGTCTGCCCAATTTACTCGGATGATGCAATGCCGGCTGGGCCGGCTGTTGCGTCCTTGAGCCCGGTTTCACGCTTCAGCAGGATGAAGGCATGGATATCGATCCGATTTTGCGGTCAGTCGTTACCGTGCATGCCTCAATTCCGGACGATGCCTTCACTGCGACGACATTGGGCACCCGACGGGAGGGGAGCGGTGTCGTCATTCGAGACGACGGCCTGGTGCTCACGATCGGTTATCTGATTACCGAGGCCGATGATGTCTGGTTGAAAAGCCGCGACGGTCATGTGGTTCCCGCCCACGCGCTGGCCTACGATCAGGAAACCGGGTTCGGCCTGGTACAGGCGCTCGGTCCTCTCGGCCTTCCGGCCCTGAGTTTTGGCGACGCGGCCAAAGCCAAGATCGGCGATCCCGTGGTGCTGGCCGACGGGACCGGTCGTTCCGTTCAGGCCCATATCGTGGGCAAGCAGGAATTCGCCGGCTATTGGGAGTACTTGCTGGACGAGGCGATTTTTATCGCACCCGCCCATCCGTCTTGGGGCGGCGCGGCCCTCATCGGCGCGGATGGCAAACTGCTGGGCATCGGGTCGCTGCGTCTGCAAATGGGCGGAGACAGAGAGAGCGTGGATATCAACATGGTTGTCCCCATCAACCTGTTGCCGCCGATTTTCGATGATCTGCTCACGCGGGGCCAAGCCAACAGGCCACCCCGACCGTGGCTCGGGGTTTTCTCCGCCGAGAGCGATGGCAAGGTCGTGGTCATGAGCGTGTCCGAGGGAGGTCCGGCGGATCGAGCGGGTTTGCGCCAGGGCGATATCATCTCGGACGTCCGAGATGGCGAAATCGACGGTCTGGCGGATTTCTACAGAAAAGTTTGGGAGGGCGGCCCCGCGGGCGCGGACGTCCCCCTGAGGATCGTGCGCGACGGCAGGGAAACATGGCTGCGCGTCACGTCAGGGGACCGCGGGAGTTTCCTGAGAAAGCCGCGGTTGCAGTGACTGGACATATCTAGTCCACTGCGTAACCAGGGTTTTCTCTCTCGGTGGCGGCGTCGCCCCCACTTCTAAGCCGCGTCGCAACCTTGGTGCGGCTTCACCACCCGCACGGTCGAAGCCGGGAAGCGCTCCAGTTTTTCCGCCGGCCGGATCGGGCGGCGAACCAAGTCGCCGCCGCAATTCGGGCAGCGGCCGCCGAAATGGCGATCCGCGCAATCGTTGCAGAAGGTGCATTCGAAGGTGCAGATCATCGCGCCGGCCGAGGCGGGCGGCAGGTCGCGGTCGCAGCATTCGCAATTGGGCCGGAGGTCCAGCATGGCTCAAGGTTCCCGATGATTTCGCTCGGCGGCGGATGGGCGCGCGGCCTAGATTAGGCTGCTTGCTTCGATACTTACCTTTCGCCGCCGGTGACGCCCATCCCTTTGTTCGCCAATTTCCAGCCTGCTTCCCGAAAGCTGATCTATACCGCCGACCTCGCCGGCACCTTCGTGTTCGCCGTCGAGGGCGCGCTGGCGGCGATCGTCGTGGGGTTCGATCCGATCGGCGTCGCGGTGCTCGCCTTTGCGACGGCGCTGGGCGGTGGCATCATCCGCGACCTGCTGATCGGCTCGACCCCGCCCGCGGCCATGCGCGACTGGCAATATTCCGCCATCGTGCTCCTGGCCGCCTGCGTTACCTGGGCGCTCCATCCCGCCGGCAGCGGGACCTCGTCCTGGCTGCTGATCTGCCTGGATGCGGCGGGGCTCTCCCTGTTCGCGGTGGTCGGGACCGAAAAATCGCTCGATCACGGTATCCATCCGGTGCCGGCGGTCTTCCTGGGTGCCGTCAGCGGCGTCGGCGGTGGAACCCTGCGCGATATCCTGCTCAACCAAGTGCCCCGCGTGCTGAACGCCGATATCTATGCGACCGCGGCCCTGGTCGCCGCGGCGATCGTCGCGATCGGCCGTGCTTGCGGCCTGCCGCCGCGCATAATCGCCTTGGTCGCCGCCGCCCTCTGCTTCGGTTTCCGGTTGGTCGCCGTCCGGTACCACTGGCAATTGCCGAAGGCGCTGTGACGCCCGCCATGTGCCGAGCTATTCGCCGGCGACCGCCACGGCGATGGGGGGATCGGCGAAGCGCCGTTGGTCGCCCATCAGCCAGCGGATCAGGGGGGTCGCGATGAAGGTGCTGAGCACCGCCATGATGACCAGCATGGTGAACATCTGCCGGGGCAGCACACCCAGATCATAGCCGATATTGAGCGCGATCAGTTCCATCAGCGCCCGCGTGTTCATCGACACGCCGATCGCGGCGGCGCTGCGATGGGTCTCGCCGACCAGCCGGCTGGCGATATAGGCGCCGCCGAACTTGCCGGTGAAGGCGATCAGGCAGACCAACCCGCACAGTAGCCAGGCCTGGACGGTCGCCAGCGAGCCGATATCGGTCCGCAGCCCCGTATAGGCGAAGAAGATCGGCAGGAACAGGGCGTTCACCAGACTGCCGACGCGCTCGTTCCACAAGGCGACGAAGCGACGGTTGTCGTGCAGCGCCACGCCCATCAGGAACCCGCCGATGATGGCGAAGATGCCGAGATTGCTGGTGATCGCGGCGGAGACCAGCAGAACGATCAGCAATATCGCGATGGTCGATCGGCCCAGCGTCGGATCCCGCCGCAGCTCCCGGTCGATATACCGATGCAACAGCGGCCGGATCACCAGGAAGACGAAGGCGATATAGACCGCCAACCCGCCGATGCGGAGTGCGAAGGACCCCAGATCGAAGCGCGATGCGACGATCGCGGAGACGACGCCGAGCAACAGCCAGCCGCAGACATCGTCGATGGCCGCGGCGGCGATGGTGAGGGCGGCAGTGCGCGTATGCGACAGCCCCAGCTCCATGAAGATCCGGCCCAGGATCGGGATCGCGGTGATCGACATGGCGGTGGCGAAGAACAGACGGAAGGCCAGGGCATCGGGCCGCGGCTCGTCCATCATCTGCCAGAACCAGGGCGCGGTGGTGAAGCCCAGCGCGAACGGCACCAGGATGCCGATCAGGCTGATCACCGCGACGGCGTGCCGCCCGCCGGTCAGCCGGGCATTGAATTCGAATTCCAGGCCGATCTGGAACATCAGCAGGACCAGACCAAGCTGGGCGAGGCCGACGAAGATCGTGCCGGTTTCCGGCACGAAGATCGCGTGCATCACCCCGGGGAACAGCCCGCCCAGCACGCTGGGGCCCAGCACGATGCCGGCCAGGATCTCGCCGGCGACGGCGGTCTGGCCCAGATAGCGCCGGCTGAGCCAAACGACGATCCGGGTGACCACCAGGATGACGACCAGTTGATACAACAGCAGCAGCGTGATGTGTTCGGCCGAAGCCCCGACCGCGGATTGGGCATGAGCCACCGCCGCTGTGCCGTTGTTGATGACAGCGCTGGGATCAGCCACCCTCACACCCTTGATCGACTTGATCTCAAACGAAAATCGTGCCGGTCATCCTAGGGGTCCTTCACGCGGGAAAAAACCCTTAAAAGACCAAAGGGGCGATGCTTCGCCCGTGTTCGATCGGGGAAGGGCCCGCCGCCATGCGTCGCATGACTGGCACCTGCCCGGTGGCCTCCGGTGACGGCCATTAGTGAGGTTGATACTATTCGGCATGACCACAGTTGACTCGAATGCGACCAACGCCCTCACAGCCTCGATCGCTCGGGACGGCTACGCTTTCGTGCAGGGGACCGAGATGCGCGCCATGCTGGCGGGCATCGGCTCGCTCAGCGATTGGGATGCCTTCGCGGAGAGCTGGAACGCTCTCGAGGTGGATGCCTATCTGGTCGATCACGGTCGATATCGCAGGCGCCGCCATGCGGTTTACGCGGTCCAGCCGGATGGTTCCATCCCGCGTAAGCCGCACCAGCCGCATTACCAGGGCGTCGATTACAATCACCTCTATGGCGGTATCGAGCGCTGGTTCGAGCCGGTCGATCCGGCGATCGGCGCGGGGCCCAGCCTGTCGGCCATCCTCGGCTTCTGTCGCGTCCTGTTCGGCGGCATGGCTCCGGCGGTCACATCCTGGCATGTCGAGACGCACCAATTCCGCATCGAGGCCCGTCCGGGCGAGGCGGGGCAGCCGACGCCCGAAGGCTTGCATCGGG
>DATMGU010000003.1:0-31913 GCA_035555315.1 Allostellaceae bacterium | reverse complement strand
CCGATCGCCTGGTGGCCCGACCGGCAGATCCTGGCCCGACGCGAACTCAACAACGGCAATATCTCGCAAGCCTATTCCCTGGTCGCGGATACCCAATTGACGGATGGGGCACCGGTCGCCGAGGCGGAGTTCCTGGCCGGCTGGATCGCCTTTCGGTTCCTGCGCGATCCGGAACGCGGGCTGAAACACTTCACCCGCCTCTACGATACGGCGACCCTGCCGCTCAGCCTATCGCGCGGCGCCTATTGGGCCGGGCGGGCATCGGCGGCCCTCGACAAACCGGCGGATGCCGCGAGTTGGTACGAGAAGGCATCGACATACCCGACGACCTATTACGGCCAATTGGCGATCGCGCAGATGGGACTTCCCTGGCTGACCAAGCCGGCGCCGGAACCCAAGGCCTCCGCCGCCGAAACCACCGCCTTCAACAAGCGCGACCTGGTCCGCGTCGTCCGTATCCTGGCCTTCGTCAACGAGCAGGACCGCATGAAGCCGTTCATGAACCGGCTGAGCGAGTTGGCCAAGACGCCGGCCGACCATGCGCTGATCGCCGATATGGCCGATGATTTGGGCCGGCTGGAACTGGGCGTCGCCGCGGCCAAGCGGGCGAGCTATCGCGGCATCACCCTGACCCGCGCCGGCTACCCGATCATCAGCCTGCCCGAGGTGACGGGGGGCCCGGAACATGCGCTGCTGCTGGCGCTGATCCGTCAGGAGAGCGCGTTCGAGACCGGGGCGCTCAGCCCGGCGGGTGCGCGCGGCCTGATGCAGCTGATGCCGGCCACGGCGAACCAAGTCGCCAAATCGCTGCAATTGCCCTATTCGCCGGACCGATTGACCAGCGATGGCATCTTCAACGTGACGCTGGGACAAGCCTATTTCGGCGGCGTGCTGAACGGCTTCAACGGTTCCTATGTGCTGGCGGTCGCCGGCTATAACGCCGGTCCCGGCCGGGTTCGGCAATGGGTGCGCGATTACGGCGACCCCCGCCAGACCGATATCGACGTGGTCGATTGGGTCGAGCAGATCCCGTTCAACGAGACCCGCAATTACGTGCAGCGGGTGCTGGAAGGGCTACAGGTCTATCGCCTTCGGATCGGCGATCCGGCACTGGCCTTCTCGTTGCCCGCCGATCTTAGAAGATGAGCTTTCGCGAACGACGCGTTTCGGCGCAGGACGGGCTCAGCCTGTATTTTCGCGACTATGGCGATCCGCTCACCCCCGGCATGCCGCTGCTGTGCCTCAGCGGCATCAGCCGGAACTCCAAGGATTTTCACAAGCTGGCGACCCGCCATGCGGGGCGGCGGCGGGTGATCTGCCCGGATTATCGGGGACGCGGCCAGTCGGCCCGCGACCCGAATTGGCGAAACTACATGCCGGCCACGTATCTGGGCGATATCGGCCAGATCCTGACGGTCTGCGATGTCGGCCCCGTCGTGGTGATCGGCACATCGCTCGGCGGCTTGCTGGGCATGGGGCTCGCCGCGTTCCGTCCGATGATGGTGGCCGGCATCGTGCTGAACGATATCGGCCCGGAGCTGGGCGGTGGTCTTGGGCGCATCATGACGACGATCGGCATCGACCAGCCGCAACCGGATTGGGCGGCCGCCACCGCTTTCGTCAAGCTGACGATGCCCAAGCTCGGCGATAAGACCGACGAGGCCTGGCTGGAGATGGCGCAAGCGACCTTTCGCGAGGCGCCGGACGGGCTGCTGCGCTATGATTGGGATATCAACCTGGCGCGCGCGCTGATCGCCGGGCGGGAGCCGCAGCGCGATCTGTGGCCGGTCTTTCGCGGTCTCGGTCAACGGCCGGCCCTGGTGATCCGCGGCGGGGTGTCCGACATCTTGACCGAAGGGGGTCTGGAGCGGATGGTTGCGGTGAAGCCCGACCTCAAGACGGTGACGGTGCCCGATGTCGGACACACGCCGAATCTTTCCGAACCCATAGCGGAGCAGGCGATCGATGCCTTCCTCGACCAATTCTGACCCGGCGATGATCCCGACCATCGACAATGTGCTGGCGGCGCAGCGCCGATTGGCCGGCCATGCCGTGGTCACCCCCCTCCTCTCCTCCGCCGCGGTCGACAAACGGCTGGGCGGAAGGCTGCTGGTGAAGGCGGAGCCGCTGCAACGGACCGGCTCGTTCAAGTTCCGGGGCGCCTTCAACTGCCTGGTCCAGTTCGATGCCGACCAGCGGCGGCGTGGCGTGGTGGCGTTTTCATCCGGCAATCACGCCCAGGGCGTCGCCGCGGCGGCGGAGCTGCTGGGCATTCCGGCGGTCATCGTGATGCCGGCCGATGCGCCGGCGATCAAGGTCGCCAATACCAAGGGCTTTGGCGCTCGGGTGGTGACCTATGACCGTCACACCGAGGATCGCGACGCGGTCGCCCAGCGCATCGTCGCCGAGACGGGCGGCACGATCGTGCGTCCCTATGACGAGCCGGAAGTCATCGCCGGCCAGGGCACCGCGGCGTTGGAGATGATCGCCCAGGCGGCGGAGCGCGACCTGCGGATCGATGCGGCGCTGATCTGCAGCGGCGGCGGCGGGCTGGTCGCGGGCTGCGCGCTGGCCTTCGCCGCGCAATCGCCCGGCACCAAGGTCTATTCGGTCGAGCCCGCCGATTTCGACGACCACGCCCGGTCGCTCGCCGCCGGCGAACGGCTGGCCAATGTGCCCGGCGGCAAATCGTTCTGCGACGCCTTGCTGGCGCCGATGCCCGGCGAGATCACCTTCGCCATCAATCGGCGGCTGTTGGCCGGCGGCCTCGCCGTCACCGACGATGAAGTGGCGCGGGCCATGAAAGTGGCTTTCGAGGAGTATAAACTGGTGGTCGAGCCCGGCGGGGCCGTCGCCTTGGCCGCGGCGCTATCCGGGAAACTGCCCGTGGCCGGCCGGACCGTGGTGGCCATCGCGTCGGGCGGCAATGTCGATCAATCCACCTTCCTCGACGCCCTGGGACGTGCCGCTTAGCATTGCTTCACGCTCTAGCCGGACGGCGCGGCTTGCTGCTGTTCGGCCATCAACGCGTCATCGATCTCCCTTGCCCGAATGGCGGCCGGCCGCGCGCTGATACGTGCCCAATATCGCTCGAAGGCGGGACGCTTTTCGATCGTGCCGAACATCAATCCCCAACCGATCTGCGACCCGAGATACACATCGGCGGCGGTGAAACTATCTCCCGCCACATAGTCGCGCTGGGAGACGGCCCCCTCCAGCACGTTCATCACCTCGGCCAAGCTGCCATATCCCGCCATCCGCTCTTTCCCCTCCGGCAGGACGAAGCCCAGCGCCTTGTTGCTCGCCGCTGCCTCGATCGGACCGGCGGCAAAGAATAGCCAGCGATAGTAGGCGGCACGGCGGCGATCGCCGGGCGGCGGCGCAAGATCAGCTTGCGGGAAGGCATCGGCGAGATAGGCGCAGATGGCCGCGCATTCCGTGACGACTTCCTCGCCATGCCGAAGCGCCGGCACTTTTCCCATCGGGTTGATGGAAAGATAGTCGGGCGATTTCATCGTCGTGCCGAAACCGAGCACCTCGGTGCGGTAAGGCTGGCCGATTTCCTCAAGCATCCAGCGCGCGATCCGGCCGCGGGACATGGGATTCGTATAGAAAACGAGATCGTCCATCACGTGAGGCTCCCTCACTTGGTTCGCCCCTGAGTGGAAGCCGCGAGGGGCCGGGAGCGGCCGGCTCTACTCGCCGACCGTCTCGAACGCGGCCGTGGCGACCGTCGTGCCGGAGATCGCGGGCTGTTGTCCGCCGCTGAGTTCAAGAATCTCGGTCGACGGAGACGAGAAGCCGGGGCTTTCCGATACCGCCGGGCGGCAATTGCCGTCGAAAAACGCACCGGCATCGATCGCCAGCTGGGAATGCGTGATGTCGGCGAAGACCCGGGCGGTCCGGGTCAGGCTGACGGCACCGCCCTTGATCAGGCCGTGCACGGTCCCCGAAACCACCACGCTCTCGGCTTTCAGGGAACCGGTGATCGTGGCGCCGGCCCCTATGGTGATCCGGCTGGCGATAATGTCGCCGGTGACCACACCATCGACATGCACCTCGCCCTCGGACCGAATATTCCCGGTAAGTTGAAAATCCACACTAAGGATCGATGGCGAGCCCCCGCGAGGCGCGCCTGATTGTCGATTGCTACCCTTAGTTTGACTGGACCTGAACAACAGATTTTCCCGCCAACATGAATTTCTCGGGATCCTGGGGCACGCCGTTCACAAGCACTTCGTAATGTACATGGGGCCCGGTACTACGACCGGTCGATCCCAAAAGTCCAATCTGCGTCTTCTTCGACAGCTTCTGGCCGACGTTTACCGTGATGCGGTTGAGATGGCCATACTTCGTGCTGATGCCCATCCCATGATCGATTTCCACGAGCTTGCCGTATCCGGCCTGGAAACCCGCGAACACTACCGTACCTGGCGAGGTATTGAAAATGGGAGTTTGGTACGGACCCGATAAATCGACTCCGGTATGGATCGCCTGCCGGCCGTTGAAGGGATCAACCCGAGGGCCGAACTTGCTCTCGACCTGGAACTTGTCCAACGGCGCCGTGAACGGAATGGTCTTCAGCAACCGTTGAACCGTCTCGTTCTGCGTCGCCTGATCGCCCGCGCTAGCCGGGTTGAGCGCCACGAACGGACCACCGACCTTGCCCTCCGGCCGGATCAAGGATGACAGCAGCCGTTCGATGTCGACCCCGGCAACCACCATCTTGGCGCTGGCACCCGCCACCATCGGCATCAGGACGTCGGCCAGCTTGCCATCCTCACCCACATCGGCGCTGGCATGCTTTTGCGCGGCTTTATCCGCAGCCTTATCCGTGGCGTCGGCGACGGCGGACGTCGAATCATCACGCATCGCCAGCACCTTCTGGAGTTTCTGCTCCAACTCCGCGACCCGGGCTTTCAACTTGTCGCGCTCGGTAGCGGCGCGATCCCGTTCGACGCTGACTTTGTCACGCTCGTTCGCGACCATACGCACGGCACTGGACTTCACCGCGTCGGCCGCGACGTTGCGTTCCTCAAGGTCGACCACCTTGGATTTCAGCTTGTCGCGATCGGCCTTCAAGGCGTCTCGTTCGGCCGCGACCTTGTCGCGCTCGGCGGCCAACTTCTCCCGCTCGGCCACGATTTGCTTCAATTGATCGTCCACCGGATCGGCTGCCGGAACAGCCGCCACGACCGGCGGGGAAGCCGTACCGTCAGCCGCCTTCGGCACGGTGTCCGTCGCGGCGGCGTTGGTGGCCAGTTGGCCAGATATCGGTTGGCCGGGTGTCGATTGGCCAGCCGCTGGGCCGGCGTCCGCGAGGGTAGCGGCACCGCGCGCGGCGGCCCGCAACTCCGCCTCTTCCGAAGCACGGACGCGGAACAACAGGCTGTCGCGGGCGGAGGTCAAGCGGTCGCGCTGTTCGCGCAGATCGTGCATGTCCTGATTGGCTGTATCGAGGCTGCCACGGATCGATTCGTTCTCGACACCTGCCTGGCCCAGCTTCGATTGCAACTGGTCGATCGACCGTCGACTCTCGGCGAGCTGGAGTTGCAGCGCGGAGACGGTGTCGACAGCCTCCTCCTCGGCCGAGGCCGGTTCGGCCGTCGCCGCCGCGGTGATTTCCGAGGGAACCACCGGATCGACGGAAGATGGATATGAAAGATACCCGACACCGACAGCGGCCAGAGCCGCGACCCCAAGCATCGTCTTTTGGAAGGTGCTTGAGAGGGTGATGTAGGTAACCACCTCACCGCTTCGGATAAGTACCTGACGCTCGGGGAACAGGCGTCCCCCTAATTCTACAAGCCTGTAAAACATGCCCCCCCACGCGCTGCGTCGGATCGTGCCCCTGAAAACATCGAACTGGATGTGTCCGGCCGTGCCTCGATCCGCCTATGCAACGATACGGCGCCGCCCCACGACGCCCTATCGCTCTCCCAACACCGCTATCCCGGAGGACACGGACGAAGGTTGGCTAACTGAATGTTACGGAGTGTTAACCACCTGAGCGCCGCCAACCTATCGGTTGCCTCTTGTGTAGGCAACCTCAAAAGACCGTCAAAGCTGACAAAATCGCCTTGCATTCAGCGGAAAAACCAGGTTATCGGCCCAAATGGGGGCGCGGATCTAGCAGCCGGCCGATGCGGAAGGTGTGATCCGCCGGTTACACACAGTCATAAATTGCAACGCGTTGCCCGGGTTCGCCGCTGACGCCGCGCAATTGGGAACGCAGGCCGATATGGGTGCAATAGGTACTGGCACGTCTATCGGTATTGTCCAGATCGCCATCGCCCAGTCGATACGAAATGCCGTTTTCGCCAGGTGTGGCGGCCTTGCGCTCGTCGGCACAGCCGGAGACCGCCGCGAGGCCCATCGACAAAGCCAAGACCCAATAAATTCCCGCACGCATCGACCTCTCCCCCGAAGCCGTCATCAAGCATGGCGGCGCAGCCCTGGGCAAGGGTCGTTATGGTGGGGTCGTTATGGTGGGGAATTGATCGCCGTCGTCGGATGGGCCGGATAGGACGGCGTGATCTAGGCCGCTACGGGTGGTGTCGCCTCGATGGCCGCTTCGATGTCTTGGAACGACGGCTGGTTATGCGATTTCAAGACCATTCGCGCGCTTTCCACCGCCATGATCGGCGCATATCCCTGGATATAGGCGATGATACCGCTCTTGATGCAGATCAGGTACTTCACCTCGTCATCGGCGACGCCTTTCAGCGACTGCGCCATCGGCGCGATGAAGCCATAGGACAGCCAGACGCCGAGAAACGTCCCGACCAGCGCGCCGCCGATCAGATGGCCCAGCACCTCCGGCGGCTCGGTGATCGAGCCCATGGTATGGATCACGCCCAGCACGGCGGCGACGATGCCCAGCGCCGGCATGGCATCGGCGGTGTTCTGGATGGCGCTGGCGATCTCCATCTCCTCGTGATGATGGACGTCGATCCGCTGGTCCATCAGCGCTTCGATTTCATGCGCGCTGTCGGCGCCCATCACCAGCATCCGCATGAAATCGCAGAAGAACGTCATGGCGTGGTGATCTTTGGCGAAGATCGGAAACCGTTGGAACAACGCCGAATCCTCGGGGCGCTCGATATGCGTCTCCAACGCCATCGATCCCTTGGTCTTGGCCAGCTTGAACGTCGCGTTCAGCATGCAGAGCAACTCGACGTAGCTTTCCTTCTTGTGCTTCGACCCCTTGAGCAGCTTCCCGAAGGACTTCAACGCCCCGACGACCACATCCTTGGGATTGCCGATGACGAAGGCGCCGAGGGCGG
Organism: Allostellaceae bacterium; assembly: GCA_035555315.1. Classification (GTDB taxonomy): domain Bacteria; phylum Pseudomonadota; class Alphaproteobacteria; order ATCC43930; family CGMCC-115725; genus DATMGU01. The sequence continues at coordinate 24,627 of DATMGU010000003.1, read as the reverse complement.
CGCCACAGATGATGATGAACTCGAAGGGCTGCCACAAAACATCGAGATGACCGCCACCGGCGATGTAGCCGCCGAAGACGGACACCAGGATAATGATTGCACCAACCATGAGGAACATGGTGAAAAGACCTTATCGTGGCGAGCGTCGGCGTGGAGCTGCTCAAGCCGTCTTCATACCGCGAAGACGGTAACCGCTTGGTTAAGGCCGGCCGATGAAAGCGCTTGGGAATCTCGCCGAGGATATCGGCGGTTGACGAAGACCGTGGGATCGCGCCACGATATGGGCATGGCCTCGGTTCACTCCATCACGCGGTTTGGCACGCGAATTAGTCACCCGATCCTTTCGAAGGATCGGGCCGACTCATTTCGCGTCAAATCTATGCTGGAGCACGCTTGCCATGTCGAAAACCATGGGCGTTCGATCGTCTGATCGAGATACCGCCTGTTTCACCGTTCACGCCGCCGCCGAACCCAGCGTCATGGCGCGAGCCCTGGAACTCTTCACCAAACGCGGCCTGATCCCGGATTCCTTCTCTTGCTATCGTCATGGCGAGAATGGCGCGGCGCTGTTCATGGATATCCGCATGCCGGGACTTTCCCCGGCAACGGCGGAATATGTCGCCGCCTGTCTGCGGCAACTGACGCCGGTGACCAGCGTCACGACCGAATGGCAGCCGCTCGCCCCGGCCGCCTTATCTGCGTAACCTCGGCGGAGGTCAGGTCCTGAAACGCTGGCGCAGCGCGTCGACGTTTTTGGCGAGCACGCCGTTATCCGATCCGACGGCGACGAAGGTGAACCCGGCATCGAGCCATTTGCGGGCCTCGGCCTCGTCGGGGGTGAGATAACCGGCCGGTTTGCCGGCGCGCTTGCAGGCCGCCAGCGCATGGCCGATCGCGTCCTGGACCTCCGGGTGCTTATGATTGCCGAGATGGCCGAGCGAGGCGGCGAGATCGGAGGGGCCGATGAAGATGCCGTCGACCCCAGGCACCGCCGCCACCGCCGGCAGGACATCGAGCGCGGCCCGGGTTTCGACCTGCACCAACACGCAAATCTCGCGGGCGGCGTTCAGCGCATAATCCGGGATACGGCCGAAGCCGGCCGCCCGGCTGCTGGTCGCGACACCTCGGATGCCATCCGGCGGATAGCGCGTCGCCGCGACCGCCCGTGCCGCCTCCTCGGCGTTTTGCACGAAGGGCAGCAACAGGGATTGGGCGCCGATATCCAAGATCCGTTTGATCAGCACCGGGTCGTTCCAGGCCGGCCGGACGATCGGCGTCGCGGTGCCCGTCTGCATCGCCTGAAGTTGCGCCACCAGGCTCGGCAGCTCGGTCGGCGAATGTTCGGTATCCAGCAGAATCCAATCGAATCCGGAATGACCGATGATTTCCGCCACCAGCGGACTGCCCAGGCTGCTCCATAGGCCGATCTGCGGCCGACCTTCGGCCAAGGCGCGTTTGAAACGGTTCTGCGTGAGTTCCACGACCATCCTCCCCGACATGGGTCCGGTTCTTTGGACCCCTGCCGGAAAGCTTAGCCGATGGTGCGTTCGGCTGGAAAGCTGATGCGCACGCTCGTTCCGCTGCCTGGCGTGCTGTCGATGGTGAGCCTGCCTTCATGCATCTCGACAAGCTTGTTCGCCAGCGGCAGGCCCAGGCCGGTTCCCTCATGGGTCTTCACGAACGGATTTTCGATTTGCTGGAACGGCAGCATCGCCAAGCTGATCTCTTCCGGGGTCATGCCGATGCCGCTGTCGATGACCAGGATCTCGATCTCGTTGCGGTCGGTGACCTCCGTCGCCACGGTGATGCGGCCGGGCCCCGGCGTGAATTTCACCGCGTTGGACAGCAGGTTGATCAGAATCTGCTTCAGGCGCACCTCATCCGCCCGCAAGGGCGGCGGCGGCGAGCGCACATCCAGGATCAGTTCGACCTCGGACTTCACCGCGTCGGTGGCAACCATCGGCAGGCAATCCTGAATGGCCGCCAGGACATCGACGGTGTCTTCCTTCAGGACGACCTTGCCCTCACCCATTTTCGACATGTCCAGGATGTCGGACACGACCTCGAGAAGGTGTTTGCCCGATCCCAGGATATGCGAGACGTACTCCGCCTGCTTTTCCGACAAGCCGCCGAAGAATTGCTGCTTCAGCATGTCCGAGAAGCCGATGATGGCGTTGAGCGGGGTGCGCAGCTCGTGGCTCATATTCGCCAGGAAGTCGGCCTTGGCACGCGCCGACGCGCGCTCGCGCTCCAGGGTCATCATCAAGATTTCGTTCTGCGAACTCAGCTGCTTCAGCGCGGATTGCAGTTGCCGGTTGGAGACCAGCGCGGTCTGTTCGGCGGCATGCTGGCGGCTGACATCGCTGCCGGCGCCGCGAAAGCCGCTGAACGCGCCAGTCTTGGGATCGAAGAACGGCACGCCGCTCAACACATGCTGACGGGTCGCCCCGTCCCGATCGCGGACATCGACCGCCACATTGCGAAACGGCCGCCGCTCCGCGAGCGCCTGATTGAGCTGGGACAGCATCGCCCGATCGGGCTCCGGCCCCGCCAAAGCGGTAATGCCTCGCCCGAGCAAGACTGCCGCGGGCAGGCCCACGACATCGGTGATCCGGTCGGAAATGAAGGTGAGGAGATTCGCCTCATCGGTCGACCAGATCCAATCCGATGCCGCCCGCAGCACGTCGTTCAGCGCATCCTGGCTGGAGCGCATCCGATCGAGCGCCGTGACCTGGCCGGTGATGTCGAAATAGATTCCGCCAACCGCCGTCAATTGCCGGGCATTGTCGAAGATCGGAAAATAATGGACGCGGTAATACGCCGGCCCCGCCGAGCGCTGCACCGTCCGTTGCATGACCAGCCGACCCGAGCCGCGTCGCAGATCATCGACGATCTCGTCGAGTTCGGCCTGGAGGTCGGTGAAGTGGCGGTCGAGTGCCGACGGAGACCGCGATGAAATCTCGAACAGGGTCAGATAGTCGTCGTTCGCGAAGAGGCTCCGCGCGTCGAGATACGCGATGAAGATCGGCGACATTTCCTGCATGACGATGCGAGCCAGTGTCGAGTGGAGAGCGCGGGGCACCGCCTCGACACCGGTCCCCATCAGCAGTCGAACCTGCCCGGGCAGACGTTGCTGCTCCTTGGCCGCCGGCACCGTCGGGGGCGAGCTGTTCATGGCTGCATCCCGGACGGAGTGTCGCCAAAGGCGGCGATCGCCGCCAGATATTCCTGATCCGCCCGCCAATAGCGGATGACCCCCCGCGCCTTCGCTTCGCTCGCCACATCGAAAAACGCCAAAATATCGCGCAGCACCGACGGTTGCTCGCCCCGGCCACGGCCCTGTCGCGACAACAGAAAGACCGTGCTGAAACTGCCGCGATCCATGCCAATCGCCCGACAGGCGATCGCCAGGGTCTCACCACCGGCATCGAACAGGATTCGCCGGGCGATCTCCTGCGAGATGCCGCAGCGCAGCGCCAGTGCCGCGACCACCGCGGTGATCCGGCCATTGCGCAGCGCCTGGATCAGGAAACGGTCGTCAAGCGCGCGCGCATCGGCCAGCGCCGCCGTCAAGCGGGTAGCCTCGGTCCGCGCGGTCGGCGCCGGAGGATCCGCCATCGCCGAGCGGGTCGATTCCTGCAGCATGTCGTCGAGCATCCCCGGATCGACATCGTACCGCTTCAAGATCACCTGGCGCAGCGCACCGGAAACCCACCAGAACATCCGGTAAGCGAGATCGGTCGGCAGATCGGCACGCTCCAGCAGCGGTTCCTGGAACTGGTCGACCTGGCGGGATTCCGCCACCAGATACTCGAAGGCCCGCCGCGACAGGGCGGCGTCGCTGTTCTTCAGAAGCTGTTCGATGACCTGCTCGTCGCCGTAATCGACGATCGCCTCGGCCACGGTCGTGCTCAACGGCCGGCGCAACGCCACCGAGAGCAGATGTTCCTGGCTGCGATTCTTGACGATCTCGATGAGATCGGGGTCGCGCAGCAGCGGGCTGGACAGCAGTAGCGGCCGGGCCACGGCGACATCGTCATTCGCCAGCATGACGACCAGCGCCCGCGGCGCCGTCTCAAGACCCTCCAGCCGCTTGGCGAGATCCTGCCGCACGCGCATCTCGACGCCATGGATCAGCTTGGCGAGGATCGATTCCATCAGCGCGCGTTCGCGTTCGGACAGGCGATGGTCGTCCCGCACGAACAGCTCGGCCATGTTCTCGAGAATGATCTGGTCGCTGGTGCGCTGACGCTCCGCCGCGACCTCCAGAAGGTCGGGCGCTTCGGGTGAAGCGTCAGGCGGTGGATCGAGAGTCGGATCAGTCATCGCGACCAAGCCGGCCACAAGCGGCGCAGGCCCGGCGGATATCGACAAGGGTTCTGCCCAGTGTCGGCCAAGTGCCGCTCAACCAGGAAACACGCCATTCGATCCGAAAATGCAAATCGCAGTTCACGGGACTCCATCCAGCCCGGCGCGTACGACTGCGGAAGCCGACCCGCACCCTTTATACGTGAGCCATGAAAACCGTAGTGAGCTTGCGGACTCGCCGCAACATGTTTCCGTGTAACTGAGAAAAGCCAATTAGCCGAATGACATATTTATTTTATAAGGGATCGGCGATATACTGAAAGCCGTATTCGGCGACGAAGTTTTTCGCGAATCGCGACAAAAGCGAGAAGCGGCTAGGACCGCCCGACAACCTCCAGCAGGGTCGCCTCGGTCAGGATCTGCGGCAGCAGAACCGGCGGATTGGCACCGTCGAAATAGACATAGAGCGGCACACCGCTCCGCCTGAATTGCCGGAGCAATTCGGTGATTTCGGGGTTCTGGTTGGTCCAATCCCCTTTGAGCGCCACCACACCCCGCCGCTCGAACGCATCGCGGACGGCGGCGCTGTCCAACGATGTGCGCTCGTTCAGCAGACAAGTGATGCACCAGGCCGCGGTCATATCGATGAAGACCGGCCGACCGGACGCCCGGAGTGCCGCCAGCCGCTGCTGGGAGAACGGTTCATAGGCGAGGCCACCCCTCGCCGATCCAGCGGCCGGCGTTTTCTCGACCGCCCCGCCACTGCCCCCGCCGCCGATCACACCCGTCAGCAACAACGATAGCGCCGCCACCGCGGCGGCGGCCCCCAGACCGCGGCCGATCATCCGGCCGAGCCCGCCGCTCGATGCGGTGCGACCGATGCACCAGCAGGCGAAACCGATCAGGACCAGGCCACCGAGCACCGACAACAGCCCGGCCGGATCCGTCTGCTGGCTCAACACCCAGACCAGCCAAGCGACGGTGCCGTAGAGCGGAAACGCCAGGGCCTGTTTGGTGGTTTCCATCCAGCGGCCGGGTCGCGGCAGCAACCGGCCAAGGCCGGGCAGCGCGCTGATGAGGAGATAGGGAGCGGCCAAGCCGAGGCCGAGCGCCAGAAACACGCCGAGCGCCAACGGCACGGAGGCCGCCATGGCGAAACCCAGGGCCGTCCCCATGAAGGGGGCGGTGCACGGTGTCGCGACGACCGTCGCGAGCATGCCGGTAAAGAAGGCGCCGCGCCAACCCGAACGCCGCGCCAGCCCGTCGCCGACGCCGATCCAGCCGCCGCCAATCTCGATCAGGCCGGACAGCCACAACCCCATGCCGAACAACAGATAGGCGAGGGCGGCGACAAAACCCGACGATTGCAACTGGAAGCCCCAGCCGACCTCGTGGCCGCCGGCGCGCAGGGCGAGCATGAGCAGGCCGAGCCCTGCGAAACAGACCAGGATGCCGCCGGCATAGGCCGCCGCGTGGCCGAGCCGCTCCGCGCGCGGCGCATTCGCCTGTTGCGCGAGGCCGAGCAGCTTCAGCGACAGCACCGGGAACACGCAGGGCATGACGTTCAAGACCAGGCCACCGAGCAGCGCCAACACCAGCGCCCCCCCCCAGCTGACGCTATCCAGCGCGGCCGCCCCCAGCATTGGGCTGGACAGCGGAGAATTGGCCGCCATCGGATTGGCCGACACCTCGACCGCGCGGCTCACCGGTCGGCCACCGGCGACCCCATCGATCACCAGCACCCCATCCAGCGTTGCCGGTGTCGGTCCGGCGGGGACCGGAGGCGCCTTGACAAGGGTGAGCATCAGGCCGTCGGCGCCGATCGTCTGGACCTGCTTGGCGGCATCGTCGATGACGCCGCCGTCATAGGGCAGAAAAACCGCTTTCGGGTCGCTCAGACCGTCATAGCCCGTGGGCGGCACATGCAGCCGGATCCGGGATTGATCGAGCGCGAAGGTCGTCTCGAACCGAGCCGCGGCCGGAATGGCTTCGCGGGTCGCCGGCAGCGCCGTCGCCGCTGCCGGGTCCGGCGCCAAGGGACCGATCGCCAGGCTGGCGGTGAGCGTCGCCGATCCCGGCACGCAGATATCGGTACAGGCCAGCCACGTCACCTCGGCCGAGAGATCGATCCGGTCGCCCGCGAATTCGGGCGGCACGTGAAGCTCGGTCGGCAACACCACGGTTCCGGCATAGCCGTAATTCGTGATCGTTCCGACGGAAAACCGTTCCGGCCGCGGCCAGGCGAGCGGCCCCGCCGTCACCCCGGGCGGCAGCGTCCAGGCCACCGTGGTCGGCAAGCCGGCATCGCCGGGATTGCGCCAATAGGTATGCCAACCGGGCTTCATCTCAAGGCGCAGGCCGATCGTCACCGTATCGCCCGGCCGCACCGTCCGGCTTTCCGGCATCAGGCTGGCCGCGACCAGATCCTGCATCCCCCCGACAGCCGCTCTCCCATCGCGCGGCGCGAGGCCGCACAGCAGGAGGATGCAGAGGATCGCCATCCCGCCGGCGGGCCGCCAGCGCCACGGTCGGGGTAAGATCGGCTTGGACCTGAACATCGTCATGCCTATCAGTATACCCGCCGGTGCCAAGGTTCGGCGATGGATCAGAATATCGCAGGCCGTGAAAGCGAAATCATCGTGCGGTTTGGCGCGCGGGGGGTTACCTTGTCGCCCGATTCGGACATGCCGGATCGGCGGCGGTTTGAGGACATAGACCTGATGCGGCGGGCGGATGGCGGTCACTGAACAGGATATCTGGACGACGGCGAGCATGCTTGTCGAACGGGCAGGCGATTTTTCCGTCGAGGTAGCGACCGCGCGGGCCGATGAATCGGCCGAGCGCGGCGATAGCTATTACTGGGCGGTCTGGGAACGCGTCGCATGGGCCGCGGGTCAATTGCTGAAGAGTAACGAGCCGGATACGCGGCACTGATCCTCTTGCCGGCGTATCGGCAGCGTTGCCATTCGCGCACTGGACAAATCGTGTATTTGTCGAGCATCTTGCCGGGCTGGCTGCTTGGTCACAGTTTGTTGTCGGCCATAGCCACGAACAAAAACCGAGATAAGGACCTCTCGATGCCAACGAAGCAAGCCAAGCACGAGAAAGCCATGAAGCGCCAAAAAGCCGCCCCGACCGTGCCGGATCCCGACACGGTGCGACAACGCCTTGCCGAGACCGGCCAACGCTATGAACAGGCGCTCGACGCGCTGATCGCGCAGCGCCGGTCACCCAGCGAAGAAGTGCTGGCGGCGTTGGTGGCAGCCGAGGAAGCGTTGCAGCGCTCCCAACTGAACGCCAAGCATCTGAAGACGCGGGTCCGCCAGCGGGTCGCCGCCGGGTATCTCGCCGACCACGGATTGCCGGTCTAGTCCACCTGATTGGGTGCTGGCCGCCGCGTTCAGCGGTTCGGCGCCGGTTCGCGGGCGACCGTCCATAAGGTGGCGATGATCCTGGCCCCGGCGCGGATCGTGCCGCGGAGACTACCCGATACCTTCGAGGCGCCGGCGCTGCGACGGCGATGGGCGACCGGCAATTCCAGGATCCGGAGGCCGGCGCGGGCAGCCAGCATCTGCATCTCCAAGTTCCAGCCATAACTCATCTGTCGCATTCCCAGCCCCGCCAGCGCCTCGGCGCGGATCGCCCGGAACGCGCACATATCGGTGTAGCGCACACCGTAGAGCCACCACAGCGCCAGGCCGACCAGCCAGCCGGCAAGCAATTGATGCGCCCCCATGCTGCCGGCCTCGCGTTCGCCCCGCGCGCGGGAACCGATAACGAAATCCTGCCCGTCGCGGATCAGCGGTGCCACGAGGCCGGGGATGAGGTCGGGCCGATCGCTGCCGTCGCCATCGAGGAACACCAGGATCGGGCAATCCGAGGCCCCCCGTTCGGCGCCCGTTTGGCAGGCGCGGCCGTAACCGGGCCGGGTCTCGACCACGACCTCCGCCCCGGCGGCATGCGCCTCGGCGGCGGTGGCGTCGGTGCTGCGGCCATCGACGACGATCACCCGATCGACCCAATCACGCGGCATGGCCCGGATGACGGCGCCGATCGAGCCGGCCTCGTTCAGCGTCGGGATGACCACGGCGATGCGCGGCCGAACCGCCATCGGCGAAGGCGCCGCGGTGACCATGCGCCTCAGAGGCTCCAGCGCAGGCCGCAGGAGGCACAGGCATCCGGCGGCTGATCCGCCATCAGCGCCTGGCGGAAATCCTGGTAGCGCGGACCATTCCAGATCTCCCGCAGGCTCTGGCTGGTGGCGTTGCCGAGCGTGAAGGCGTCGTAACCGCGCATCGAGAAGGGCGCGATGCAGCACGGGATCGCCCGGCCATGGGCGGTGAAATACATCAGCGTCCAGGGTCGCCGGCACAGCGACCAGGGCTTGTCGTCGGTTGCCCGCGCGAGGCTGGTGCCCGGTTCCGTGGCCCCCGAGGCATCGAAGGCCACGCCCAGCTCGGCGGCCAGCGCCTCGGCCTCGGCGACGGCGCGCGCCTCGGTGCCGTCGAGCTGTTCGAACAGCGCGGACCCCGCGCGGGCAAGGCCCTGCCCCTCCGGAAAATAGACCAGCCGCTGTAGGTGCACTTCCGGCACGCCGATGTCCGAGGCCAGGCGGACAAAGGCCGGCAATTGATCGATCGTCTCCTTGAGGCCCGTCAGCCAGAGCGACACGCGCGGCAGGGTAAGGCCGGTGGCGCGCTGCATGGCGGTGAAGCCGCGCAGATTGCGCAGGATGCGGTCGAACATATCCTTGCCGCGCACCTGCAGGAACGCCTCGGCGGTCGCGGCGTCGAGCGAGACGCGCAACTCGTCCAGACCGGCCTCGGCGAGTTCTCGTCCCTTCTTCTCGTTGAGCAAGGTGCCGTTGGTGTTGAACAGCACATAGATCCCGCGCGCCTTTAGATAGCGGACCATGCGCGGCAGGTTCTTCACCAGCATCGGCTCGCCGACGCCATGCAGCACGACCCGGCTCAAATCCGGGAACTGGTCGACGATCGTGGTGAACAGGTCCCAGCTCATATCCGCCGGCGGTTCGAGATCCTCGAAGGTGCGCGGACAGGTCTCGCACAGCAGGTTGCAGCGGTTGGTCACCTCCAGATAGAGGCAGACCGGGTCGGCTGTCGCGACCGACGACCGCTCGTCGCCGATCTGTTCGAAGTAGCGGCGCGGGTTCGGGCGGGTTTGCTCAGCGTGACCCTGCGATGCCATGCTTTCCTCCGTAATGCGGTGACAGGATGAGATATCGACAGAATTCGGCGAGCGCCCAGAGGGCGAACCCGCCATAGATGATAGCACCGACCCAGACCGGGCTGTGCCCATCGGCGTTCCAGGGATAGAGCAGGAACGCCGCCGCCGTCAGCCACAGGGCCGGCGCGTAGAATGCCATCGCGAGCAGCGGAAGCAGCCAGACGAAGTACCAGGCGTAATGCGGCGAAAACAGCACCATGCCGCCGACGCCGAGGGCGCGCGCCCAGCGAAGCCGCCGCTGCGTATCCTCCGGCGGCGCGGCCAGCGCGCCGACCGCCAGGCCGACCATGAGCAGGGCGGCGATCGCCAAATAGAGGGCACTCGGCATGTCCCAGGAGAGTGCGGTGTGCAGCAGATCGAGGAGCCAGAAGCCGCCGCCGCTGCGCAGCCCCTCCTCATCGGCGTATCGCGGCAGGAACCCCAGCACCCGCCAGCCGACGCCGAGATAGGGCAGATAGGCCAGCGCCACCGCCGCCACGAACACCAGCGGCAGCCTGAAATCGCGCCGCCGCCACAGCGCCGGGGCAAGGGTGATGGGGAACGGCTTCACCAGGCACGCCGCGGCCAGCGCCAAGGCGACCAATGCCCGGCGGTGGGCGACGAAGGCCCAGAGCGCCAGCGCCACCCCGGCGACCACCGCCGCGTCGACATGACCCGACCCGGCGATTTCCCAGACCGGCAGCGGATGCCAGGCATAGACCAGGATGCGTTCGGCCGGCGCACCGATCCGGCGCAGCGCCGCCAGCAACGCCGCGATCCCGATCAACTCGATCAAGAGCAGCGCCGACTTCATCGCCAGGACCGTCTCGCCCAGCCGTGTCGCCAGCAGGAACAGGAACTGGGCGACCGGCGGATAGATGGTCGGCGCGTAATTGTTGCGGTTGATGTTCGGAAAGATCGCCTCGTCCCGCAGCCCGGCCAGAGGCTCGTCGGTCGGGATATACCGGTACGGGTTGATGCCGGCGGCCTGGACACGCCCGTCCCAGACATAGCGGTAGATGTCGGTCGACAGGAATATGGGGGCGTTCAACGCCACCAGGCGCAACAGCACCGCGCCCAGCAGGATGACGAGCAGCCCGCGACGCCCGAACCCGCCCGCGCGCACCAGCCACACGGCACCGCCATAGGCGGCGCATTGGCCGAGGGCCAGCGTCACGAAGAGGCCCATGTCCCCGCTGTTTTGAGCAGCCAGGGCGGCGGCGGCGAGCAGCATTAGGACGATTCCGCAGCCGATCAGCGTGCCGATCCGGGGAGAACTGGCGGGGGTCACTCGGTGAAGCGCGGCAGGTCGCGCAGGAAAGCCGCCGCGTGATGGGCCGGCGAGCCACCGGCGAATTGACCGGACCGGCCGGACAATTCATCCCGCAACAGCGCGATCGCCGCCGCGTCGTCGACATCGTACCAGGGCCGCAACAGATGCGTCTCCAGCCCGATCTCGGCGGCGCGCTCCAGCGTCTGCCGCAGCACCCGTTCGGTGCTCCAATCGATCTCCTCGAACAGCCGGACATGGAAGGTCTTGAGGCCGATAAGGTAGTAGCCGCCATCGATGGCCGGGCCGAGCACGACGCGGTCGCCGGGTTCCGCCAGCTTGCGCTGCGCCTCGACCAGCACCTCGCTCGGCAAGGTCGGGCTGTCGGAATTCACCAGGCACATCGACCCATAGCCGGCCGCCAGCAGATCGCGGCTGGCATGCAGCAGGCTGCGGCCGATGCCGGCTTCGCGCGGCGGGAGCAGCCGGAAGCCCGGCGGCAGCAGGGTCTCGAAAAACGCCTCGGAGCCGGCCGGATGATAGGCGGCATAACCCTGGATCGGCGCCACCCCGGCCGCCCGTTCGATATTCGCCGCGATGTCGCTGAGAAAGCAGGTGTTCAGCGCCGCCGCCTGCTCATAGGTCATCGGCGGCACCATCCGCGTCTTCACCATGCCGGGGCGCGACGCCTTCGCCATGATCGCCACCGCGCAAAGCGACGCACGCTCACCCGTCATATGCCGCCGAACCAGTTGTAGCCGTAGTCTTCCCAAAAGCCGCCGGGGTAGTCGTTGGTCACCGACAGCGCCACGACATGCTTCGGGTTCTTGAAGCCGAGTTTGGTCGGCACCCGGATCTTCATCGGAAAGCCGAATTTCCGGGGCAGCGTCTGATCGGCGAATTTGAAGGCCATCAGCGTCTGGGGATGCAATGCCGTCGCCATGTCCATGCTGGAATAATAGCCGTCCGCGCAGATAAAGCCGACATATTTGGCGGTCGTATCGGCGCCGACCCGCTCCAGAAAAACCCGCAGCGGACAGCCGCTCCATTTGCCGATCCGGCTCCAGCCCTCGACACAGACGTGGCGGGTGATCTGCGACTCCTCCGGCAACTGGTACAATTGCTCCAGCTTCCACGGACGCTTGTCGGCGATGAGGCCCGACAGCTCCAGCTTGAAGCTCGCCCCATCGAGCGCCGGCGCCTCGTCCTCGCCGTAAAACGCGTTGAACCGGAATTCCCGGTCGACTGCCGATTCCGGATAGGTCGGCGCCAACCGCGTCGAGCTGAACAACGCGGCCTGCACCCGGTCGTTCCAGGACGACATAGTCCACAACACGCGCTGTACCGTCTCGGTGTCGGTGATGTCGCAACCGGTCAGGAGAGTGAGCGCGCCGAGGCTCAGCCCCTGCTTCATGAACAGCCGCCGCTCCAGCCCCCGAACACGCGGCGCCTCGGCCGCCAGAACCCGCTGGTCTGGTTTACCCAAGCCCGTCATGACCGGACCCTCTCACTTGCTTTGGACGGATGGTCGAGCCGGGCCCGGCCGGTGATCATCGGCGGCAGCACCTTGGGCACCAGGGCGGTCAGCGCCAGATGCACCACCAGGAACAGCACGATCGCCGACATGCCGAAGAAATGGACGTAGCGCGCGGTATCGTATCCGCCGAACAGCGCCGCCAAGACCTGGAACTGGACCGGTTTCCAGATCGCCAGACCCGAGAGCACCATGAGGATCATGGCGCCGATCACCCCGATATACAGCAGCTTCTGCACCGCGTTGCGTTCGCCCACCCGGTGGTCGAGCCGCCCGGACAGCGCCGCCGTCACGTCGCGCAGGACCGCGCGCGGCGACAGCGGCAGGAACGCCCGCCAGAAATGGCCGGAGACCAGGCCATAGATCAGGTAGGCGGCGAGGCTGGTGAACAGCAGCCACATCGCCGCGAAATGCCATTGCAGCGCGCCGGCGAGGCCGGTCTCGTTATGCCAATGCTGCGACGTCTCGGGATCGCCACCCAGCGTCAGCCAGATTGGGAAATCGAAAAAGTCGAACAGCGGCGAGGACTCATAGATCCGCCAGCCGCTGCCGATCATCAGGATGATGGCGAGGGCGTTCAGCCAATGGGTCAACCGCACCAGACCCGGATGCACGGTCACGACCTGGACGGCCGAGCCGATAGCGGCACTGTCTCGTTGCATGAGCTCCCCCCGTTTGACGGGTTATTCACATCGACGACGCGTCACCATCCATGGCCCGGAACATGCCCCAAGGCCACCAGCGAATGAGCCGCGGGCGGTCACAATGTGTTGAACTCAAGTCGGGATGGGTTGTGCCTTAAGACAGGAAGCCGGGTGCCTTAAGACAGGAAACCCGTCGAAAACCAGGGCACCGCCGCCAGCAGGACCAGGGCGAGCACCAGGGCGCCGAGATAGGGCCAGATGCGCAGCATCGCGATATCGGGATTGACCCGGCCGATGCTGCAGGCGGTGTAGTACCCGAGTCCGAAGGGCGGCGCGAACAAGCCGATCCCCATCGCCAGGATGATGACGATCGCGTAATGCACCTCGTTGACGCCGATCTGGCGGGCGATCGGGAACAGCAACGGGCCGAACAGCACCATGGCCGGGATGCCTTCCAGCACGCTGCCCAGCACGATGAACGCCGCGATCGAGATCAGCAGGAAACCCAGCGAGCCGCCCGGCACCATCCCCATGGTCTGGGCGAGGGCATGGGAAAAGCCGGATTGGGTCAGCGCCCAGGCCATGCCGGTGGCGGCACCGATGATGAACAGGATGGCGCCCGACAGGGACGCCGTCTCCACCAGCATCGGATAGAGCCGTCGCCAATCGAAGCGGCGATAGATCAGCAGACCGGCGATCACGGCATAGGCGATGCCGATGGTCGAGACCTCCGTCGCCGTGGCGATGCCCTCGACCACGGCGAAGCGGATCACCACGGGCAGCACCAGGGCGGGCAAGCCGATGACGAAGGCGCGCAGCACGGCACTCATCGGCGCCCGCTTGAGGCCGCTGACATCGCCGGGGGTGCGGTGGCGGGCGATCGCCGCGAGGGCCAGCGCCAGGACGAGGCCCGGCAGCAGACCGCCGGTGAACAGGGCCGCGATCGAGATCCCCGTGACCGAGGCGATCGCGATCAACACCAGCGACGGCGGAATCGTCTCGGCCATGGCACCGGATGCCGCCAGCAGGGAAACCATCTCGCCTTCGTTCAGGCCGCGCCGCTTCATCTCCGGGAACAGCACCGGGGCGACCGCGGCCATGTCGGCGGCTTTGGACCCGGAGATACCCGATACCAGCAGCATGCCGCCGAGCAGCACATAAGAGAGGCCGCCGCGCACATGACCGAGCAGCGAGGCGAGGAACCCGACCATCGCCCGCGCCATCCCGGTCATTTCGACGAGTTGCCCCAGCAACACGAACAGCGGCACGGCAAGCAGGATAAGCGAGCTCATCCCCTCGTCCAGCCGCCCGGCGATCACCGAAAGCGGCGTCGATGTGACGGTCAGCAGATAGGCCGCCGTCGCGAGCCCGAAGGCGAAGGCGATCGGCACGCCCAACAGCACCGCGGAGCCGACCAGCAGGACGAAGAAGATCAGCAGGTTCCAATTGCCGATCGCGTGCAGCGGGGCGGCGAAGAGCCACAGCAGAGCCGCCACGACGCCCAGCGCCGCCATGGCCAGCAGCGTCTCGCGCAGCCCGCGTCGCGCCAGGCGCAACAGACAGACGATCAGCATCAGGACGATGCCCGCCATCATGGCGGCGGCCCGGATGCTGCCCGGCCAGCCCAATGCCGGCGTCTCGATGAGCGATTGATCGTCGACATAGTCATAGGTCGGGTTGGCGAGCAGCACCAGGAACACCAACGGCACGCCGACCGCCAGCGCATCGAGACGACCGCGCCAGATAGCGGGAAAGCGGCCGATCACCGTGGTCAGCCGCATATGAGCGCCGCGCCGCAAGGCGATCGCCGCCCCCAGCATGGCGAGCCAAAGAAACAGCAATGCCGCGAGTTCGTCGCTCCACACCAGCGGCCGCTCGAACACGAACCGCGAGACGACCCCCATGAACAGGATGACCACCTCGGCGACCACCAGGATCGCCGCCGGCACCTCCGTCGCCCAGCCCAGCACCCGGTCGGCGCGCTCCACCCAGCCGGCGCCGAAGGCGACGCCGTTCACCCCGACCGTCACGCTCATGTCGACGTGCCAACGGCACCGGCGAAGCGCGGGCGGTGGCTCGGCACGGGGCTGTTCCGAAGGAGCGGCGTGGTCATTTTTCCTCCCGAGGATCTTTTTTGACGTCTTTTTATCGGCTCGGCTGAGTATCGGCTCGGCACGCCGGCGTCACGCCGGGGCGTTGAAGCGCATGCCGTCCCCATCGGGGTTTGGAATTCTAAGCCGCCTCGAAGGCGCGCGCTATGATTGCCTGAGCCTCCTGCTGGATCAGCCGCAGATGCTCCTCGCCCCGGAAACTCTCCGCATAGATCTTGTAGACATCTTCCGTGCCCGAGGGCCGGGCGGCGAACCAGCCATTCTGCGTGATCACCTTGATGCCGCCGAACGGCTGGCCATTGCCGGGGGCCGTAGTCAACCGATCGAGGATCGGTTCGCCGGCAAGCTCGGTGGCGCTGATTTGGCCGGGCGACAGCTGTTTCAACAAGGTCTTCTGCGCCGCCGTCGCCGGCGCGTCGATCCGCTCATAGGCCGGCTCGCCCAGATCGCGGGTGAGGTCGGCATAGAGTTCGCTGGGGTCATGGCCGGTCACGGCGGTCATCTCGGCGGCCAGCAAGCCCAGGATCAGGCCATCCTTATCGGTCGACCAGACCGACCCGTCACGCCTCAGGAACGACGCCCCGGCGCTCTCCTCCCCGCCGAAGCCCAGCGACCCGTCGCTCAACCCGTCGACGAACCATTTGAAGCCGACCGGCACCTCGATAAGCTTCCGGCCAAGCTTGCCGGCGACGCGATCGATGCTGCCGCTGGAAACCACCGTCTTGCCGATGGCGCACTTCTCGTCCCATTCCGAGCGATGGCCGAAGAGATAGGCGATCGCCGCGGTCAGGTAATGGTTGGGGTTCATCAACCCGCCGGAGGGGCACACGATGCCATGGCGATCGGCGTCCGTGTCGTTGGCGAAGGCGATGTCGAACCGGTCGCGCAGCGCGATCAGACTGGCCATCGCATAGGGCGACGAACAATCCATCCGGATCTTGCCGTCCCAATCGGCGGTCATGAAGCGGAAGGTCGGGTCGATCGCGTCGTTGACGATCGTCGCCTTCAGCCCATAGCGATCGATGATCGGCTGCCAGTAATGCACGGCGGCGCCACCCAGCGGATCGATCCCGATCGTGACGCCAGCGTCGCGGATCGCCGCCATATCCACCACAGTCGCCAGATCGTCGACATAGTGGTCGATATAATCATGGCGGTGCGTGGTGGATATCTTGAGCGCCTGCTCGTAGGGCAGCCGATGCACGCCCTCCAGCCGCTTTTCCAACAGCGTGTTCGCGGTGCGCTGGATCCAATCCGTCACCTCCGATCCAGCCGGCCCACCATTCGGCGGGTTGTATTTGAACCCGCCATCGGCCGGCGGGTTATGCGACGGGGTGATCACCACCCCATCGGCGAAACCGCCGGTCCGGCCCCGATTATAGGTCAGGATCGCGTGCGAGACGGCCGGTGTCGGGGTATAGCCGTCGCGCGCATCGATCATCGTCTCGACGCCGTTCGCGGCGAAGACCTCGAGCGCGCTGACGAAAGCCGGCTCCGACAAGGCATGCGTGTCCTTGCCGACGAAGAGGGGGCCGTCGATGCCCTGGCTTTTCCGGTAGAGGCAGATCGCCTGGCTGGTCGCGAGGATATGCGCCTCGTTGAAGGCGTTGTCGAAGGCGGAACCGCGATGGCCGGAGGTACCGAAGGCGACCCGTTGCGCCGCCACCGACGGATCGGGCCTACCCGAGAAATACGCGGTGACCAGGCGCGGCACATCCACCAGAGCCGCCGGCTGGAGCAGCCTTCCGGCGAAGGGACTGAGCGTGCCTGACATGCGATTTCCCATCCTGGCTCGTGGTGCGGGCCGTGCTACTCACGCGACGACGTGGCCCAAGCGATCTTAGCCGGGCCCAAGCGATCTTAGCCGGGCGTCGCCCCGATGCAACGCCTATGGGCGACGCTTCGTCCCAGGGGGTTAGCCGGGTGGGTTAGATCGTGTAGTCGGGCCAGTCATAGTGACTGTGGAGCCGCCGCGCATACGCCTCGTCGATCAAATCCACCGGATCCCAGGGCGGACCGGCCTTGATCTTTTCCCGTGGGATATCGACCTTGACCTGACGATCCAGCCAATCGATTTCCCGCACCGCGTAGGGCGAGAGCAGAACATGCTTTCCCGGCAACCAGTTGCGGGTATCGACGATGAGATATCCGACAGTCCAATTCTCGTCCTCGATGAGGAAACCCTCGACATGGCCGATGGAGCCGTCGGTCGCGTGGATATGATAGCCGGTGACGGCATCCACACTGTGCAGATGCGGATCGGCCTCATGATCGTTGCCTTGGGCCATCTCGGCGACGGCGGCGCCCGGAATGCCATAGGCGGGGTCGCCGACCGCGCCCGCGATCGATCCCATGCCCAGGAAATTGCCGCCCCAATAAGGGTCCCAGCCGTAATAGTCGTAGAGTTGACCCTGCATCCGCCGCGACACCGGCTGATGCTCCAGGATATCCGGACTATCTTCGACCTGCTGCTTGGTCAGCGCCACCGGCAGCTGTTGACGCAACGGATCGGCCTTGCCGAGGGCGGAGACATGGATCAGCACCTTGCGCCCCGGCAACCAGGTGCCGGTATCGACGACCAGCCATCGAACCTTCCAACTCTGGTCGTCGAACAGGAAATCGCTGACGGTTCCCAGGGTGCCATCGGTCGCTTCGATGGCATAGCCGGTGAGCGACGATACGGTTGACAACATCGCGCTACTCCTTCCCAAAAGGGTGCTCTGATCGGCGCCGCGAGAGGGCGGCGCCGTGATCAGGCACTCGATTGGTCAACGCCGCGCGTCATCGCTGGTTGCTTCAGCGCGTGACGACAAAGCATGTGGTGTTCGGTTGGGGCGCGGTCGTGCGTTCAACGGGGACACATCGAGAGGCAATAGCGATCGCCATGCAGCCAGCAGGTAGAGTCCCGCGCATGCGTATCGAGCCGGAGCGAACGGACGAAGCGCTGTCCCCCTTCGCCGAATGTTCGGACGAGCAGCCGCGCGGCCATCCTGGGACCAGCCGCCCTATCCGTCCCCTACGCCTTGAACGCGACCTCCGACAGCGGTAGCGCCGTCGTGTATTTCAGTTGTTCCATGGCGAAACTCGAACTGACGTCCAGCAGGTTCGTGACGCGGATCAGCTTGCGATAGACCCGGTCGTAATGGGCGATGTCGGCGACGATGATCTTCAGCAGGTAATCCACGTCGCCGCTCATGCGGTAGCACTCGACGATCTCCGGGATGGACGAGACCCCCTTGGCGAAGCCCGCCAGCCATTCCTCGTTGTGCTGGCTCGTGCGGATGCTGACGAACACGGTGGCGCCGAGCCCGAGCTTGCCGGCATCGAGCAAGGCCACCCGGTGCTTGATGATGCCGGCCTCCTCCAGGCTCTTGACCCGGCGCCAGCAGGCGTTGCTCGACAGGCCGACCGCATCGGCCAGCTCGGCCATGGTGACGCCGGCCTCGCTTTGCAGCTTGGCCAGGATGCGCGCATCGATACGGTCTAGATCCACCATGAACAACGCTTCTCGTGGGATGATTTCCCAGAGATTACACGCGGTGCGTTATTTTTCTACCAGAACTTAGGCTGCGACGGGCAACAGGGTCACGCCGTCCTGGCGGGTGCAAACCAGGAAATGATCGGGCGGCACGCAGTTCCAGCGCTGCGCCTCGCCGTCGAGCGGCTCGGACACGACGATCACCCGATCGGCCTCCTCGCGCCAATAGAGGCTGGGCGGCTCGTGATCGCTGGCATAGCGCACGGCGATGACCCGCTCGCCATCGGTCAAGGCGGCGGTGAAGCGCAGCGGGTCGGTGACCTGGGCGATCGCCATCTCGTCCTGGATATCGGCCAGGGTCCGGCGCAGCGCGCCCAGCGGATCGGTCTCCACGCCATGGCGGAACAGCAGGTAGAAGGCGCTTTCGCTGTCGGTCGTGCCGACCCGGAAGGGGTAAAATTCGTCGGGGATCTTGGAATCGAGCCGGCGGCGCAGCCGGTCATAGCCGCCGATCTGGCCGTTATGCATGAACAGCCATTTGCGATGGGCGAAGGGATGGCAATTGGCCCGCGCCGTGTCGGTGCCCGTCGAGGCGCGGACATGGGCGAAGAACAGCCGCGCGCGAAGCTGCCGGGCGAGCGAGCGCAGGTTGCGATCGTTCCAGGCCGGCAGCGTCTCGCGATAGAGGCCGGGATCCTCGTGGTCGCCGTACCAGCCGAGGCCGAACCCGTCGCCCTGGGTCGTGCAGACCGATTTGCGCGCGGCCAGGCTCTGCTGGACGAGGGAATATTTCGGCTCGAACAGCAGGGTTTCGAGATAGGTCTCGGCGCCGAAATAGCTGAGCCAGCGGCACATCAGCGGGTGGCGGCGGCCGTGTTGTCCGTCGTGGCACGGTGGCGCGAAGCGACCATGCGCTCGTACAGATGGCGCACCGCCTTGCTGCCGGTCTTGGTGAAGGCGCCGGGGATCAGCGCATGGACCAGACAGGCGAGCCCGGCCGCCAGCATGGTCACGCCGAAATAGCCCGCGACCTGGAAATGCTCGAAATAGGTCTCGTCGACCGTGCGGGGGTGGTCGAGGAACAGCTTTTCAAACATCAGGGCGCACTCTCATGGCGTGGGGTCACGATGAGAGGGAGTTTACCGCCGAGGTCGCGGGCAAAGTTCCCAATCTTTCAACCAAAGGCACGCAGCTGTGGGAAATTTTTGCGTCGATCATCGGGCATCGCGGGTAAACCTTACCCCGCCGACTAACGGAACAGCACAAGGCGGGTCGCCCAGGTCAGCGGCGGCAGGGCCAGCCGGCCGGTCATCGCGCCGAGGTCCAGCGGCTTCAGGAACATCTTCATCGCCATCTCGGTGGGGAAGTGCCGTTTGGCGAGTTTGCGGCAGGCATTGCGGAACGCCGCGTAATCCCGGCGGTCGAACTCGCCGGAGGACGAGTTGGCCAGTCGCACATGCTTGAAGGCGTAGAAGGCATCGGCCGCGTCGACCTCGCCCGCCCGCTTCAGCAACGCGCGCAGGACCTGCGATTGCGGCGGCTGTTCGAGCGCGCGGTAGCGGCGGAAGTGCCGGTAGAATGCCTTGTAATGGCCGACCTCGTCAGCACTGATGCCGGCGGCGATCCGCGCCAGCGCCGGATCGGCGGTGGCCGAGACCATCATGCGGTAGAAGCTCGCCGTCCCGGTCTCCACGACGCAGAGTGCCGCCAATTGCAGGGCCCGGGTCGGCATCAAGGCATCGACCGAGCAGAACAGGCTGTATTCGGCGAAGAAGCTGCGATAGGCCGCCTCCCAGTCGAAGCTCGGCCAAGTCTCCCGTACATAGGATCTCAGCACGGCGCCATGGCGCAGTTCCTCGGGCTGCCACACTTGGTCGAGCCAGCCACCGACCTCCTCGTCATCGGCGAAGAAATCGACCAGATTTTGCGTGTAGAGGTCGGAGGTGATCTCGATGAAGGACGCCGAGGCGATCACGTAGAATTCGAGATCGCGCTCGATCTCCGCCTGGGCGGAGGGCGTTTCGGGCGGCTGGCGGTGCGCCCCGCCGATCGGCGACATATCCAACGTGAGGTTGATCATCGGATTCTCCCGAAAACCAATGCGCCTCACGTTAACGCCGCGGACCCGTCGCTGTTCCGCGATTTGATGAGGGTCCGTCGATACCTGTCAACCGCCAGTTACAATCACCCGATTTTGGCGCGGCTCGGCGGCGTCCGGCGGGTTTGCGAGGGTCGCTCGCCATAGCGTTCCTGGTAATCCTGGGCGAAGCGTCCGAGATGGTTGAAGCCATGTTCCAGGGCGATCGCCGCGATGCCCAGCCCGTCCTGGCGGTTCAGCAGGTGGTCGCGGGTCCGGCTCAGCCTGACCTCGCGCAGATGGCGCATCGGCGAGGTGTCGCGAAAGCGCCGAAAGCTGTCGAGCAAGCTGCGCGTGGAAACGCCGGCGGCGGCGGCGATGTCTCGCAGCTGGATCGGCTCGGCCGCATGCGTCTGGATGAACTCCTCGGCCCGGCGCACCGAAGCCGGCGACACGCCGCCCCTCGCCCGTTCCGCCGCGTCGCTATGCGCATGCCCGGCGAGCAGGGTACGGAGCAGCACTTGCTCGTAATCGGCGGCGGCCCCCCGATCCTGTTGCACCAGACGCAGCGCATGGGGTTCGTTCACCAGGATCTGCAACTGCAGCAGCCAGGGCCGCAGGGCGGGATCGGCGAGATCCAGGCGCGGCGCCAGCGTCAGGCGGCGGGCACCCGTATGGGCGCGCATCGCCCGCTGATCGATGCGCATGACGAATTGCTCGCAATCCGGCGAAAAATTCCCCTGGAACCGCTGACCCGGCCCGCAGACCGCCCCGTGCCACTGGTCGATCGTCATGGCCTCGCCGCCGAATTCGACGCTCGCATGGCCGCTGAGGCAGAACACGATCAGATAGTAATCGGCGAGCGGCGGCACATCGAGGCGCATCTCGCCGAATTTGATCGTCCCGAACCCCGTCCCGACCAGGCGCTGGAAATACATATCGGCGGGTGCGCGATGCGATCGGCCGAGTGGCTCCAGACTATGCGGCTGCATAAGCCGAGAGATCCGCTCACGCGTTTCGTCGACATCATCGGAGGTGAATTGGCGACAGAGCCGGAAAGCGCTGCCGCCGTCGAAGGTGAGTGCTTGCGTCAAGATCCTTTATCCCGACAGGCCGCGAGACTTCGACGCAAGCAATAACACGGCCAAAGACGATGCCGACAGAGATCCGTCGCCGCGAGATCCGTCGCCGCCGGGGGAACGGTTCAGATCGGTGTGGCCAGCAGCGTCGCCACGCGCAGCGTGTCGTAGACCACCCGCTTGCTCTTGTAGCGCCAGCCATCCGGGGTCAGCACGACGCGGTCGATGTAGCGACCGGCCTGATAGATCGTCGAGGTACCCTCGTTGTTGGTGCTGATCACCAGGTAGTTCGATGTCATCCCCGCGGCCCCATCCGTCACGTCGAGCAGTTCGAGACCGGACACCATGTGCCGATAGGTGTGCTCGGCGAAGATGTTGGCATTGCGCAGCGACAGCACGCGATCTTCCATCATCCGGCGATTGTCGCAGTGGATCACCGGTGCCGGCAGACCCCGGTCGTAGTTTTCCTTGGGAATGATCTCGTAGAGGCAATCCTCGACGAACAGGGTCGGCCATTCCTCCAGCCGGTCATTGTCCAACACGCTGATATAGCGGTCCTGAAGGGCCGCCAACTCCAGCCGCAGCATCAAAAGCTTGTCCATATCCCGCGATCCACCCCTTAAAACGTATTACGGATCAAAGGCGCATCAAGGTCTGATAGCCGATCCAGAATTTGCGGATCAGCGTCTCGGTGATCAGCGTGTCCCTCCGATCGGCGGCGCTCAAGCCCATGTCGATCACCGAGGACAAGGCGGCATCGCGGATGGTGCCGCGTTGGACCAGCTCGGTCGCCTCGGTATCCTCCATCGAGATATAACCCGCCGGCCCGACCAGATTGGCCTGCTTGATCCGCATCGCCCGCATTTCCTCGTCATCATCGGCATAGCCGAAGAAGTGGAAGACCAGCTCGAAGCTATCCGGACCTTTCGGCAGCACCTGACGCGCCACCAGGGTGTTGTGGATCTGCTGGATGACCAGCTGAGGAAAGATCGACTGGATGTGATTGGTCGTGAGCTCGGCATATTCCTGGCGGATCTCCAGGATCGACGGATCTTTCAGCGAAAAGTTTTCGTCGAAAGAGCGGATCTTCTGCTCCTTATAGGCATCCGAGGTCTGCTCGTTGTTCTTCGCCGCCAGGATGATGCTGTGCAGCCCATGGGTGGCATCCGGTATGACATTCGCCTCCATGCCAGCCCGGAAGATGTTGAAGGTGGTGTGGAACAGGTGCAGCAGGCTGGCGTGGTACGGGTCCTTCACGTTCTCGAAATACAGCTTCCAGTTCGATTTCGCGAATTGCCGCGTGCAGCCCAGATAGACCACCGGCTTGTGGAAGATGCGGTCGACATAGGGCCCCATCTCGGCGCCCAGATACTCCGCCACCGGGCCGACGCTGTCGCTGAACGTCGCGAACACCAGACCGCGATAGCTCTCCACCCGCAACTGGCGCAGCCCATTGCTCGCCAGGTCGAAATCCGGCGGCATGCCGGGCTTGTCCTTTTGACCGCGGCGGAACGGTACGCTGGTGAGGTTGCCCTTCGGGTCATAGGCCCATTGGTGATAGACGCAGGTATGCGCGGTGGCATTGCCGTATTTCCGCCGGCACACCACGGCACCGCGATGGGCGCAGCGGTTGACCCAGGCCGCCAGCTCGCCATCCGCCGCCCGGGTCATCACCACCGGGGTATCGCCGATATAGGTGCTCTTGAAGTCGCCCGGCTCCGGGATCTCCGCTTCGAGGCCAAGGAAGCTCCAGGTCGGGCCGCGGAAGATGCGTTCCTGCTCCAGGTCGTAGATTTCCTGGGAGCTGAACACGGCATAGGGCACGCGCGACCCGTCCGAGCGTGGGAAGAATACGGCATCCGGTGCCGCCCCGGCGATGTGGGGGGCGGTCTCGATCAGGTCGGGCATGTGCGTCTCCCAAACTCCAGGGCGCCACGATGGCAGTTGGTGACGCTACGCGAGCAACCCGCACACTTCTATCCGCTTAGCGCGGGCGACCCGGCCGATTATCCACTCCCGGCAGCTAAATCGCGTTCGCCGGGCAATTTCTCCGTTTGCCATTCACGACGGATTGGTTAGGCTCCAAAAAAGTGTGGTTACTGTGAATTAATTCACAAGCGCCGCGACATTTGTCTGATACCAATTCTTTCACTGGGGATGCACCGTACTCTCCAAGTACACGGCAAATCACATCAACGAGGGGGTTAGTCATGGCGAAGGATGAGCAGATCACCAAGAGCAAGCCGACCATGGAAAAGATGTCCAAAGAGCAAGTCAAGACCGGCAAGCCCGCCAGCACTGAGCTGAAAGACGACGATCTGAAGACCGTCTCCGGCGGCCGCGCAAGGGCTTAAATTAACTCGCGGCCACTCTGGATTAAGCCATAACCGCCGCGAAGTTTATCTGACACCCGTTCTTTCACTGGGGATGCACCGCACTCCCCAGCTACACGGTAAATCATTTCAATGATGGAGACAGTCATGGCCAAGGACGAACAAATCAATACGAACAAGCCGACCATGGAAAAGACGCCCAAGGAGCAAGTCAAGCCCGGCAAGCCCGTCGGCGTCGAGCTGAAAGACGACGATCTGAAGACCGTCTCCGGAGGCCGGCGGCTTGCGTAGCGTCGGGAATTGTTTCCCTACCACTGCTAAAGCTGCGACGCGGGGTTGACGAAAGCCCCGCGTCGCGGATTCCGGGCGTCGCAGGTTCCGGGATGCCTTGATGGCGGAGCTATATCCAGGCCCGCTTCATTCGCAGGGGCACCCGCTCACGGGGCGCCGCTCAGCAGCTTCAGCATCCGATGGAAGCGTTCGCCGGCCATCGACAGATTGTCCAGGATGCCGATATCCAGCTCGTCCTCGAGGATCTCCTCGCTCGCCAGCGTCCGCGTCTTGCTA
>DATMGU010000002.1:0-2109 GCA_035555315.1 Allostellaceae bacterium | reverse complement strand
AGAAAAATCTGCGCGTTGGCTGCGCGCCGGACACCTTCCTCGGCGGCGGGCACCAGACCGCGCGCAAGCTGATCGACGACGGGGCGATCGGCACGCCGGTCGGCGGCACCGCCTTCTTCATGTGCCCCGGCCACGAACGCTGGCATCCGGCGCCCGGCTTCTATTATCTTCGCGGCGGCGGCCCGATGCTCGACATGGGCCCCTATTACATCACCGACCTGGTTCAGTTGCTCGGTCCGATCGCCTCGGTGATGGGCGCGGCGACAAAACCCCGTCTGGAGCGGTTGATCACCAGCGAGCCCCTCAACGGCACGATGATTCCGGTGGAGGTCGCCACTCACGTTACCGGCACGCTCGAATTCGTCTCGGGTGCGGTGATTGCCATCACCATGAGTTTCGATGTGCCGAAGCACAGCCACCTGCCGATCGAAATCTACGGCACCGCCGGCAGCCTGCTGGTGCCCGATCCCAACCGTTTCGGCGGCGAGGTCAGCCTCGCCAAGACCGGTGGCGAATGGCAGCCACAACCCCATACCCACGGCAACACCGAAGGCGAATTCCGCTCCATCGGCGTCGCCGACATGGCGGCGGCCATTGTCGGCAACCGGCCGCACCGCGCCAGCGGCGCGCTGGCGCTGCATGTGCTGGAGGCCATGGAGGCGTTTCAGATATCATCGGACCAGGGACGCCGCATAAAACTCGAAACCACCGTCGAACGTCCGGCCATGATACCGCCGGGACTTGCTACCGGCCAAATCGATTAAGCAAAGGATGCTGAAAATGCGCGAGGCGATGATCGTATGGGGCGGCTGGCCGGGACACGATCCGGATCTGTGCGCCTCGATGATACGAGGTTGGCTGAAAGCCGAAGGCTTCGGGGTCAGGATCGAAACCACAACCGAGGCCTTCCTCGATCCGGCCCTCAAGAACCTCTCGCTGATCATCCCGATCTACACCATGTCGAAGATCGAGAAGCCGGAGGCGCTGGCGCTGTGCGACGCGGTCAAGAGCGGCGTCGGCTTTGCCGGACATCATGGCGGCATGTGCGACGCGTTCCGCGACAACGTCGACTATCAGTTCATGTGCGGCGGGCAATGGGTGGCCCATCCCGGCAACATTATCGACTACAAGGTCGACGTGACCAGGCCCGATGATCCCGTGATGGCCGGCATCGACAGTTTCGAACACCGTTCCGAGCAATATTACATGCATGTCGACCCCGCCATCGAGGTGCTGGCAACGACGACCTTCAACGCCGGTCACGCTCCCTGGGTCGATGGCGTCGTGATGCCGGTGGTGTGGAAAAAGCGTTTCGGCCAGGGGCGCGTATTCTATTCGTCGCTCGGGCATCGGGCCTATGAACTCGATGTCCCCGAAATCAGAACCCTGATGACCCGCGGCATGCTTTGGGCGGCGCGATGAGCGCGGATGGCGAGCGAATACCGGGCCGGAGGGCGACGCTTGAAGATGTCGCCCGCGAAGCCGGTGTGTCGCTGGCCACCGCCGACCGCGTCGTCAACCAGCGCGAGGGCGTGCGCGGGCAGACCATCGCCCGCGTCGAACTGGCGATCGCCAAGCTCGGGTACCGGGCCAATGCCGCCGCCATGCGGCTCGCCCGCAACGAGAGCTTCCGTTTCGCCTTCATCCTGCCCTCCAACGCCAACAGCTTCATGTCCAACCTGTCGGTGCAGGTCGAGCGCACGTCCGATTGGCTGGCAAGCCAGAACGGTTATATCGACGTCATGCATGTCGACGTGTTCGATCCGACTGCGCTCGCTTCGGCGCTTGAACGGCTTTCGCCAAGCTATCATGGCGTTGCGACCGTCGCGCTCGACCATACCAGGGTCAGGGCTGCGATCGACGACCTCGTCGCGCGCGGTGTTCATGTCGTCACACTGGTATCGGATGCACCCTCCTCCCGACGGGCGCACTATGTCGGCGTCGACAATCCCGCCGCCGGCCGCACCGCGGCCTCGCTGATGGGACGCTTCCTCGGCGGCAGGAAAGGCAAGGTCGGGGTGATTGTCGGCTCGATGTCGCTGCGCGATCATGCCGAGCGGCATTTCGGATTTTATCAGGTTCTGTCCGGCGAATATCCCAATCTGGTGG
>DATMGU010000001.1:0-32883 GCA_035555315.1 Allostellaceae bacterium | reverse complement strand
CGGATCGCCGGCACCGGCGCAAGGCCCAGGTCGGGCGCATCGTGAAGCAGGCGATCAATGCCGAGCTCACCGGGATCAAGGCCTACCAGCGGGAAAGAGAGCTGCGGGAGCGGCTGGAAGACGAGGATGTCGAGACCGATATCGGCAGTCATCCGATCGGCGAGATCATCGCCCGGATCTGCTGGGATCTGGGGCTCGATCCGAATTGGCGCCGCTGGGCGGAAGATCATTGGGCGGTGGAGGAAGCCCGCACCAAGGCGCCGGGATCGCCTTATGCCGAAGACGAGGAAGACGGCGAGGCTGAGGAAGATGAGGAGGAGGAGGCCGAAGCCGAGGAGGAGGTCGAAGCCGCCGAGCCTGATACGGGCCAACCCGCCAGGGAAATCTCCGAAGCGGAGACCGCGCCGGACGGGGCCGGCACCGAGGAACCGTCCGCGGCACCCTGGTCGGCCGATACCTGGTACCGGCATTACAAACTGCCGCACCCCGCGACGGGGAGCGACCCGCCATCAGGGTGAGTACGCCGCCAGCCGGACCGCGCCCATCCAGCCCTTACGAAACGCCATCCCGTTGGATGGCTTCGATGATCTTTTTAGCCCAGCCGGGCAATTGCCGGCTCGGGTGCCTGATCTTGCCTTGGTCGATGGTGACCAGGAGCCGGTGGCGACTTTGGCTATTGTCGAGGATGAAGCAGCGGTCGGCGAGGTCGATGGCGGCCGGCAGGCTGGCCAGGCTCTTGGCGTAGCGGCGCAGGATGATCGGAACCGGAACGTCGTGCCCGCCGCGAGCTACCCGCTCGCGAACCCGGGCGAGCGATGTGAGAGCATCGTCTAGTCCGAGGAATACGAGGGTGATCTTGTACCCAGCCGCGTGTGCCTCCGCCATCACGCGCAGTTCGCTATGGCCGGTAAGCGTGGTCTCGATGGCGAGATGTTGGCCGCGCTGGATCAACGTTCGGCGTTCGGACGTTGCGAGTCGTCCGGCCTTGAGCATGATCGCCGGTTCGCCTCGGTGATCGGGCTTGAGTTCCCGAGCGATCGTGTCGGGGTTCACCACCGTCATTCTATCGGGCACATGAAAACGGGCGACGAGCGTTGATTTGCCGGCGCCGTTCGGACCCGCGAACACCCAAAGCTGGGGGCGTTCCGTCACAATGCGCGGATGACCGTGTCCGGGCCGTCGAGATGGATGCGCACCAATTGCCGCGTACCATCGGGGTTGTGCCGGATCAGCAGGCCCTCTGGCGTATCGACATCGCGCGTGTAACCGGCGACGCCGGCCTCCAATACCTCGCGCAACGCCCAGCCTTCATCCTGCTCCAAAAGCTTTGGAACGCTGTGCCAAAGCTTGTCCAGCTCGTCCGCCTGATCCAGCACCGTCATCCTGAGCCTCTGAGTGGCAATTGATGGGCCAATTTCGACTGTGCCGAGAGCCGCGTGCCACGACACCCTATAGCAGCACATGGTTATTGACCAACGCACGATCAAACCAGGCACGATCAAACCATGCCAGCATCCGAAGTGTTGCCACCCGTCGGGCTGCCCCCGCCTGTTGGATTGCGCCTGTTCGGTTGCACTGCGGGGGTGGCCGCCTGTAGGGTCCGGGCATGACTCGGTCCGATATCCTCGCCCCCTATGCCTGCCGGCCGGAGGACAGCCGTGGCCGGTTGGTGGCCGAGCCGGAAAGCCCGACGCGCTCGGTGTTTCAGCGCGACCGGGACCGGATCATCCATTCGGCGGCGTTCCGGCGGCTGAAATACAAGACGCAGGTCTTCGTCTATCACGAGGGCGATCATTACCGGACCCGCCTGACGCATAGCCTGGAGGTGGCGCAGATCGCCCGGAGCATGGCGCGCACCCTGCGTCTCGACGAGGATCTGTGCGAGGCGCTGGCCTTGGCCCATGATCTGGGCCATCCGCCGTTCGGCCATGCGGGGGAGGATGCGCTGGACCGGGCCATGGCGGCCCAGGGCGGCTTCGACCACAACGACCAGACGTTCCGGGTGCTGACCCGGCTGGAGCAGCGCTACGCCGATTTCGACGGCCTCAACCTGACCTGGGAAACGCTGGAAGGTACCGTCAAGCATAACGGCCCGCTCACGGGCACGGGTAAGCCGATCCCGGAGACCATCGCCGCGTTTCAGCAGGGCTGGGATCTCGGCCTGGCGAGCTATGCCAGCCTGGAGGCGCAGCTGACGGCGCTGTCCGACGACATCGCCTATAACAACCACGATATCGATGACGGCTTGCGCGCCGGTCTGTTCACGGTCGCCGATCTGGCGGAGTTGCCGCTGGTCGGCCCGGTGCTGCGCGAGGTTACCGATCGGTATCCGGGGCTGCAGGGCCCACGGTTGGTCCATGAGACGATCCGCCGGCTGATCGATCGCATGGTGTCGGATCTGCTGACCGAGACCGGCGCGCGGATCACCGATAGCGGCGTGCGGCATGTGGACGAGGTACGGGCCTATGGCGCGTCGATCGTCCGCTTTTCCGACAAAATGTTGGCGAATGATCGGGTGTTGCGGGATTTCCTGTTCACGCGGATGTACCGGCATTACAAGGTCAATCGCATGGCGTCCAAGGCGCGCCGTGTGGTCGGCGATCTGTTCGAGCTGTTCACGACCGAGCCCAACTGCCTGCCGACCGAGTGGCAGACGGCGATCGGCGATGCCGATCCGATAGGGCAGGCGCGCATTGTCGCGGATTACATCGCGGGGATGACCGATCGCTTCGCGCTCGACGAACATCACCGCCTTTTCGATACTTTCAGTAGCGCCCCATGAACCTGTTCACGCATTTCCATCACGAGATCGTCCGTCTCGTCGAAAATCTCATCGTCGACGGGCGGCTGCCCGCCGGTCTCCATGCCGGCCGGGCGACGGTCGAGCCGCCACGCGACGCCTCCCACGGCGATCTCTCGACCAATGTCGCCATGCTGCTGGGCAAACCCGCCGGGCTGGCGCCCCGGGCCTTCGCCGAACTGGTCGCCGATCCGCTGCGCCGGCATCCGGACGTCACCGAGGTGACGGTCGCCGGACCGGGCTTTTTGAACTGGCGGCTGCGCGACAGCTTCTGGCATGCGCGCCTGGCCGAGATCCTGCGGGCCGGCGGGCATTACGGGGATTCGACGGTCGGGCAGGGCCGGCCGGTCAATCTCGAATACGTCTCGGCCAACCCAACCGGACCGATGCATGTCGGGCATGCCCGGGGGGCGGTGTTCGGCGACGCCTTGGCCGGCCTTCTGGCCAAGGCCGGTTTCGCCGTCACCCGGGAATATTACATCAACGACGCCGGCGCGCAGGTCGATGTGCTGGCGCGGTCGGTATACCTGCGCTACCGCGAGGCGCTGGGCGAGACGATCGGCGAGATCCCGGAAGGGCTCTATCCCGGCGATTATCTGAAACCGGTCGGCACCGCTTTGGCCGCGCGCGACGGTGCGCGCTGGCACAACGCCCCGGAGGCGGACTGGCTGCCGGAATTCCGGCGCTTCGCCGTCGAGAGCATGATGGTGCTGATCCGCGAGGATTTGGCCGAGCTGGGCGTTCGCCACGAGACGTTCGTGTCCGAACTCAGCCTGCACCAATCGGGCGCCATCGACCGCGCCTTCGCGACGCTGGAACAAGCCGGGCTGATCTATACCGGCGTGCTCGACCCGCCGAAGGGCAAGCTGCCCGAGGATTGGGAGCCGCGGCCCCAGGTGCTGTTCCGCTCCACCCAATTCGGCGACGATATCGACCGGCCGCTGAAGAAATCCGACGGCAGCTGGACCTATTTCGCGGCGGATATCGCCTATCATTTCGACAAGGTCAGCCGTGGCTTCACCAACCTCATCGACGTGCTGGGCGCCGATCATGGCGGCTATGTCAAGCGCATGCAGGCGGCGGTCAAGGCGATCAGCGAGGGGCATGCCGCCCTCGACGTGAAGCTGTGCCAGCTGGTCAACCTCACCAAGGACGGCCAGCCGGTGCGCATGTCGAAACGCGCCGGCACGTTCATCACCCTGCGCGAGGTCGTCGAGGAAGTCGGCCGGGACCTCGTCCGCTTCATCATGCTGACCCGCAAGAACGACCAGACGCTCGATTTCGACTTCGCCAAGGTCACCGAGCAGTCCAAGGACAACATGGTCTGGTACGTCCAATACGCCCATGCCCGGGCGCAATCCGTGCTGCGCCACGCCCGAGTCGAGCTGAAAGACGCGCTGGCGATGGACCAACTGGCCTCGGCCCCGCTGGGTCTGCTGACCGATCCCGCCGAATTGGCCTTGATTCGCTTGCTGGCGTCCTGGCCCCGGCAGGTCGAAAGTGCCGCGGAGGCCCATGAACCGCACCGTGTCGCGTTCTATCTGTATGATGTGGCGGCGGCGTTCCACGGCTTGTGGAACAAGGGCAAGGACGATGCGAGCTTGCGGTTCATCATCGCGGATGACCATCCGGCGACACTGGCCCGTCTGGCGCTGGTCCAGGCCGTCGCCGTGGTGATCGGTTCGGCGCTGGCCGTGTTCGGCGTCGAGCCCGTGATGGAGATGCGCTGATGCAGGTATGCCGGTGACAGTCGGATTGACATTCAGATGGTGAAATTCAGGCTGGGGCCCGCCGATCCGGATCAGCGCGATCCCGAAGGCGATGGTCATGGCGATCACGGCTATGATGCCGGCGACTATTACGATCCGGCCGGGGAGGGCATGCCCGAGCCCTTGCCGCCGAAATCGCGCTTCGGCCTATGGCGGACGACCGTCACCCTGGTGGTGATGGGGATCTGCGCCGGCGGCTTGTGGCTGGCCTATACCCGTGGCGGCGGCGCCCCGGGCGGCACCGTGCCGCTGATCCGTGCCGACCAGCAGGCGACCAAGGAACGACCGGCGACCGGCGCCGGGGCCGATGCGGGCTCCGGCCAGCCGGATGCCAAGGTGGAGCGGCTGTTGCCGCCGCCCGAGACGCCTCTGGCGAAGCCGGCGCCCAGCCCGGATGCGGCCGCCGCGTCACCGCCGCCCGTGGCCCCCGCTCAGCCGGCCGTCCCACCGCCGGCAGCACCGCCTCAATCGGTCGCGCAACCGCCGCAGATCGCCAGCGTCCCGCAGGCGCCGGAGCCACCGAAGCCCGCGACGACCGGCGGTACCTTGGCGGCGCCCGCGGCACCGTCGCTCGTCGCGCCCAAACCGGGGGCGCCGATCCCCTTGCGCGCCCAGGGTGCCGCGTCGCCGGCGCCTTCTCCAACCCCAGCACCTTCTCCAACCCCGGCTCCGGCCTCAACCCCCGCGCCGGCCACGGTCGCCGCCGCGTCGTCGGCCGGCGGCATCCGGCTGCAACTCGCGGCGACGCGGACCGAGGATACCGCCAAGCAGGAGTGGGAGCGGTTGAAGCGCGCCAATAGCGACCTGCTCGGCAGCTATTCGGCCGCGACCGTGCGGGCCGATCTCGGCGACCGGGGCATCTATTACCGGGTGCAGGCCGGCCCGATCGCCGATGCCGCGACCGCCGAAAAGCTGTGCACGGAGCTGAAGCAGCGCAACGTCGCGTGCATTCTTGTCAAGTGATAGGCCGGCTAGCGGCAGGACGGCATCGCCGAGCGCCGTCATCTTCGGCTGCTCCGGTCCGGCGCTGACCCAGGACGAGCGGGGCTTCTTCCGGGACAGCGATCCGCTCGGTTTCATCCTGTTTCAGCGCAACTGCGTCGATCCCCAGCAGATCCGCGCGCTGGTCGATGAACTGCGCGAGGCGGCCGGTCGGCCGGATGCCCCGGTGCTGATCGATCAGGAGGGCGGCCGCGTCCAGCGGTTGAAGCCGCCGCGGTGGCGCGCGGCACCGCCGGCCGCCCGGTTCGCCGGCCTGTGGCGGCGCGATCCCGAGGCCGGCATCCGGGCCGCCTGGATCAACGCGCGGCTGATCGCGGCCGAGCTTCAGCCGCTCGGCATCACGGTGGATTGCGCGCCGGTGCTCGACCTGCCGGTCGACGAGGCCGATCCGATCATCGGCGACCGCGCCCATGGCGACGAGCCGATCGGTATCGCCGCCCTCGGCCGCGCGGTGGCCGAGGGGCTGCTGGCCGGCGGCGTGCTGCCGGTCGCCAAGCACTTGCCCGGTCACGGCCGCGCCTCGGTCGATAGCCATCTGGCCTGTCCGACCGTGACCACGCCGGCGGACGAGCTTAGCCGCACCGATTTCGCGCCGTTTCACGCGCTGCGCGACCTGCCCTATGGGATGACCGCGCATGTCGTCTTCACGGCGATCGACCCGGCCCATGTCGCGACGCTGTCGAAGGGGGTGATCCAGACCGTGATCCGCCGGCGGATCGGCTTCGACGGCGTCTTGCTGTCGGATGACCTCTCCATGCGGGCGCTGTCCGGCACCGTCGGATCGCGCGCGGCGGCCGCACTGGCCGCCGGTTGCGACGTGCTGCTGCACTGCAATGGCGATCTCGCCGAGATGACCGAAATCGCGGCCAACAGCCGGCCGATCGACGCCGCCGGGCTCGCCCGGATCGATCGGGCAAACGCCCTTCTGAGGCCGGCGCAACCGATCGACCGCGCGGCGCTGCTGGCCGAACTCGACGGCTTGCTCGCGAGCGCCGCGATATGAACCATTCCCTGCCGGTGCTGATCCGCGAGTTGTCGGTCTGGATCATCCCGATCATCATCGCGGTCACCTTCCACGAGGCCGCTCATGGCTTCGTCGCCAAGCAATTCGGCGACCGGACCGCCTGGCTGCTCGGCCGGGTGACGTTCAACCCGGTGAAGCATATCGACCCGTTCGGTACCGTGATTCTTCCGGGCATGCTGTTGCTGCTGGGCGGTGTGCTGTTCGGCTATGCGAAGCCGGTGCCGGTGGATTTCCGTAATTTGCGCAATCCGAAGCGGGACATGATCTGGGTGGCGCTGGCCGGGCCGGTCACGAACATCCTGCTCGCCGTGCTGTCGGCTGTTCTGTTGCACCTGGTGCGCTATCTGCCGCCGGTCGCCGCGAACTGGACCATGTTGAACCTGATAAACTCAGCGAATATCAATGTTTTGCTGGCGGTTTTTAACATGCTGCCGATTCCGCCGCTGGATGGCGGCCGGGTGGTGTTCGGGCTGCTGCCGAACCGCTTGGCCTTCAAATACGGCCAGCTCGAGCGGTATGGGCTGTTGATCGTCATGGGCGGCGTGTTCCTGCTGCCGCTGATCGGCCGGCAGATCGGCGTCGATCTCAACCTGTTCTCCTGGCTGGTCGGCGTTCCGGCGGAGTGGTTGCTGCGGGGGATCGCCTCGCTGACCGGGGTGGATTGAGCCCAGGATGCAACCCTTTGCCCCGATGCAGCCCTTTACCCCGGATGTGCCGGATCACGCGAACGCCTCGCCTCTCTCCGACGAGCTGATCGTCGATCTGGAGGGCTATGAAGGGCCGATCGCGGTCCTGCTGACCCTCGCGCGCGACCAGAAGGTCGATCTCGCCCATCTGTCGATCGCCGCCTTGGCCGATCAGTACATGGCGTTCATCAACACGGCGCACCGGCTGCGCCTGGAACTCGCCGCCGATTACCTGGTCATGGCGGCGTGGCTGGCCTATCTCAAATCCCGGCTGCTGTTGCCCGACCCGCCGCCCGATGACGAGCCGAGCGGACCCGAACTCGCGGCCGAACTGACCTTCCGGCTGCAGCGGCTGGAGGCGATGCGCCGGGCTGGCAGCGAACTGCTGGCCGGCTCGCTGCTCGGTCGCGACAGCTTCGGCCGCGGCGCTCCGGAGGCGTTCACCGTCACGACGCGGCCGGTTTATGCGCTGAGCCTCTACGACCTGCTGAAGGCCTATGGCGCACATCAGGCGCGCCAGACCGGCACGGTGCTGCAGATCCGGCCACCGGAGTATTTCTCGATCGACGACGCCTTGCGCCGGCTGTCGGGCTTGATCGGCGGTGCGACCGACTGGCGCCGGCTCGCGAGTTTTCTGCCGCCCCATCTGCGCGGCGGCACGATCGAGCGATCGGCGATCGCGGCCACCTTCGCCGCCAGTCTGGAGCTGGTCAAAGCGGGCCGGATCGAGCTGCGCCAGGACGGCGCTTTCGAGCCGCTCTATCTGCGCGCGGCGCGGCCGACAGCGTGATGACCGAGCCGGAACCCGATAGGCCCGTCGAGGCTGGGGCGGAGACCGTGGCGCTTCGCTCGCATGCCGGCCGGCTGATCGAGGCGGTGCTGTTCGCGTCCGCCCGGCCGGTAACCGAGGCCGATCTTGCGCTGCGCCTGCCGCCGGGTGTGGACTTGGTGCCCTTGCTGGCGGAGCTGCAGGCGGCTTATCGCTTTCGCGGCGTCAACCTGCTGCGGATCGCCGGCGGCTGGATTTTCCGGACGGCCCCCGATCTCGCCGGCCAACTGGCCGCCGAGCGGGTCGAGCCCCGCAAGCTGACCCGCGCCGCGGTCGAGACGCTGGCGATCGTCGCCTATCACCAGCCGGTGACGCGCGGCGAGATCGAGGAAATCCGAGGCGTCACGATCCATCGCGGCACGCTGGACAGCCTGATGGAAGCCGGCTGGGTGCAGCCCAAGGGCCGCAAGGATAGTCCTGGCCGGCCGATCACCTGGGTGACGACCCAAGGGTTTCTGGAGCATTTCGGTCTGAACGGCCTCGCCGACCTGCCGGGCTTGGAGGAGTTGCGCTCCGCCGGCCTGCTCGACGCCCGGCAGTCCGTTTCGCTCGGCGACATGACACCCTCGGATACCGGCGAGGAGCCCGAGCAGGAGCTTTGATCTAAGGGGATTTGGCCTATTGGGGTTTGGTGGGCCGCAGGATCGTCGGGCCGAGCTGCGCCAAAACATCGCGGGCGTCATAGGCCTGCGGGTCGTTCGCCGGCTTCTGCCCCTTGAAGGCGGTGATTTCCGCGATGGCGTCGTATTCGCTGATCGGCGTCGTCAGCCCGCCGCCGCCGAAGGCGCTGACATAACCGCGATGGCCCCAGCCGAAGCTGTCGCCGAAAGCGCTTGATGAGGGGGTGGTTTGATAGCTGGTGGACTTGTCGATCGTGCGGTCAAACACCACGAAATAGTCGAAGCCGTTCTGCACGGTCACCTCAGCCGCGAGGTACAGCAGATCGGTGTCTATCATCTGGCGGGTGGTGACCGAATTGCCGTTGAACGAGATGCGGAACCGATTGGTCTCGATCCGCTGGACCGTATAGCCGTCCCGCCCATCAGGGGTAGCGGGCTGATAGGGGGTCGGCGTGGCGCAGCCGGACAGGGAGACGAGCATGAGCATCAGGACGAGTGTGGGGACATGCCGCATGATGTGAACCTTTGCGAACTGCCGGATTGCCGGCGGCGAGATAACCAGGCGTCGTTGCGGGGTCGCTACCTTTCTGCCATGGTTGCGCCAGTTTGGCATACCGATAGCAGGGCGGAATTTGAATGTGGTCATCATCGGTTTCTGGCAGGTATTCCTTATCCTGCTGACCGCCGTGCTGGTCGTCGTCGGCGTCGTCGGATCGGTTCGTACGGCGCGGCGTAAGGCCGGTCAGGCAAAGCCGGACCAGCCGGTTCGCCGCGAGCCATAACCTGGCTGCCATTCTCCAACGCCGCCATTCTCGAGCGCCACCATTCTCGAACGGTCGTAACCCAGTGAGTTCCCATGTTTGATATTGGCTGGTCGGAACTGGCCCTCATCGCAGTCGTGGCGTTGGTGGTGATCGGACCCAAGGATTTGCCCCGCGCCCTCAAGACAATCGGGGTCTATGTCCGCAAGGCGCGCGGGATGGCGCGCGAGTTTCAGAACACCGTCGACGACATGATCCGCGAGGCGGAGCTGGACGATGTGAAGAACCAGGTTCAGGCGATCAGCAAGTTCGACGTCAAGAGCGCCGTCACCAAGGCGATCGACCCGGATGGCGATGTCCGCGCGGCGTTGGAACCACCGGAGATGCCGTCGATCCACACTCCGACGGGTGAGATCGCGCCCAACGCCGAGCTTCCGGTTGCTGAGTTCCCGGGGGGCGATGCACCCGCGGCGCTGACCGCCGAGACGGCACCGGCCACCGCCCAGGAGGCGCCCGCCGACATGCCGGCCAAGCCCGCCCGCAAAAAGTCGACCCGAAAAAAGACCTCCGCCCCGGAGGTTGGCGACGGAGCGTCGCCTGACGCAATGTCGGCCGACCCGAAACCAGCCGACAAGCCGGCTCCTATCGAGCCGATCACCCATCCTCCGGCACCCTGAGCCTCCATGTCCGATGAACTTGAAGACGGCAAGATGCCGCTGCTCGATCACCTGATCGAGCTGCGCAACCGGCTGATGTATTCGATTGCCGGCCTCGTGGTCGCTTTCGGCATCTGCTACCTGTTCAAGGAAGACATCTACGCCTTCTTCGTGG
Source organism: Allostellaceae bacterium (assembly GCA_035555315.1). GTDB lineage: Bacteria > Pseudomonadota > Alphaproteobacteria > ATCC43930 > CGMCC-115725 > DATMGU01. The sequence continues at coordinate 22,561 of DATMGU010000001.1, read as the reverse complement.
CGCCGCTCGCCCATGCGCTGGAAGGCCAGACCGGCCGCCGGATGATCTTCACCGATCTCACCGAGGCGTTCTTCACCTATGTGAAGGTGTCGTTCTACGCCGCCCTGTTCCTGTCGTTCCCGATCATCGCCAGCCAGGTCTGGATGTTCGTGGCACCGGGTCTGTACAAGAACGAGAAGGGCGCCTTCCTGCCGTATCTCGTCGCGACGCCGGTGCTGTTCCTGCTGGGCGGTTCGCTGGTGTATTATTTGATCTTCCCCATGGCCTGGAAGTTCTTCCTCAGTTTTGAAACGCCTGGCGGGCCCAATGGGTTGCCGATCGTCCTGGAGCCCAAGGTCGACGAGTATCTGTCGCTGGTGCTGAAGCTGATCTTCGCATTCGGTGTCGCGTTCCAGATGCCGGTCCTGCTGACCCTGATGGCGCGGGTTGGGCTGGTGAGTTCGGCCGGCCTCGCCTCAAAGCGCCGCTATGCGATCGTCGCCAATTTCGCCCTGGCCGCCGTCCTGACGCCGCCCGATCTCATAAGCCAGATCAGCCTCGCCGTGCCGCTTTGCCTGCTCTATGAAATCTCGATCTGGAGCTGCCGGTGGGTCGAGCACCAGCGGGCGAAACGAGACGCCGCCGCGTCGTAATGCGGTGGCAACCTCGGTTGCATGGGGGGACTCGCTTGAGCATCATCTGGTTGGCTGACGGGCATGGTTAGCATCGACATCAGTCCGGACAAGGCGACACTCGGCCGCCGAGCGGCGACGCGAGGAGCGGCGGCGATACGCATGGCCATCGCGCAACGCGGCGAGGCGCGGGTCATCCTGGCCACCGGCGTCAGCCAGTTCGCGACATTGGACCGCCTGGTCGTGGCACCGGGGATCGATTGGTCGTGCGTCACGGCGTTTCATCTCGACGAGTATATCGGCCTACCCGAGGGACACCCCGCTAGCTTTCGCCGCTATTTGCAGGAGCGGTTCGTGGCCCACGTCGAGGGTGTCCGTTTCGTGGCCGTGGATGGCGGTCACGATCCGGCGTCGGAGGTGGCACGGCTGGGAAGCCTGATCGAAGGGGCGCCGATCGATGTGTGCTTCGCGGGACTGGGGGAGAATTGCCACCTGGCGTTCAACGATCCACCGGCGGATTTCGAGATCGAGTCGCCCTATCTGGTGGTGACGTTGGACGAGGCATGCCGCCGGCAGCAGCTCGGCGAGGGCTGGTTTCCCAGCCTGAGCGACGTGCCGACCCAGGCGATTTCCATGAGCGTCCGGCAAATCATGCGCAGCGAGACGATCGTGCTGTCTGTGCCGGAGACGCGCAAGGCGCAGGCGGTGCGCGACATGATGACGGGCGAGGTGACGCCGCTGCATCCCGGCTCCATCCTGCGTCAGCATCGCGACACCAGCCTGTTCCTGGATCACGAGTCGGCGGCGCTGCTCGGCAACGGCGGATGAACAGCGCGGGGCTGGTCGATCTTCAGGTCAACGGTTTCGCCGGGATCGACTTCAACGCCGGCCCCTGCTTGACGCCCGAGGCGATCGACCATGCCCTGGAGTCGATGCTGGCGACCGGGGTGACGACCTGTCTGCCGACGATCATCACGGCGGCGCCCGATGTCCTCGCGGCGCGGCTGAGTGCGCTCGATGCCGCGATCACCGCCAGCCGCCTCGGTGCCGCGATGTGCCCTGGCTACCACCTGGAGGGGCCGTTCCTGAATCCGGGCGAGGGCTATGCGGGTTGTCACCCTGCTTCCGCCATGGCGCTGCCCGACTATGCGCTGGTGCTGCGCTTGGAGCAGCCGCTCGCCCGTCCCATCCTGCTGGTGACTTTGGCCCCCGAGCTGGCAGGTGCCGAGGCGTTCATCCGCCGCGCACGGGCGGCGGGCAAGCTGGTGGCGATCGGTCACAGCGCCGCCGGCCCGGCGGAGGTGCGCGCCGCGGCGGAGGCGGGAGCGACGCTGTCGACCCATCTCGGCAACGGCCTGCCGCGGATGTTGCCCAAGCTGGACAACACGCTGATGGCGCAACTGGCCGAGGATCGGCTGACGGCCAGCCTGATCGCCGACGGGATCCACCTGCCGCCGCACGCGCTGAAAGTCATGGTGCGGGCGAAAGGCCCGGAGCGCTGCATCTTGGTGACCGACGCGGTGGCCGCCGCCGCTTCGGCGCCGGGCACCTATGATTTCGCCGGGATGGTGGTCGAGCGCGATGCCGACGGGACGGTCCGCGTCCCCGGTGCACGGTCGCTCGCCGGTTCCTCGCTCTGCCTCGACGCCGCGGTCCGAAACGTCGTGGCCTGGGGCGTGGCGTCGTCGGAGATCGCGGTGGCAATGGCTGGCGAGCGACCTATGGCGATGCTGCGACCGGCCCTGGCGGCGCATGGCCTGACGCAGGACGCGGGAGAAGTCAGATGGTCCGATGCCTGGCGCGTCGCGGCGGTGCGCGCGCCGGATGCGATGCGGGTGTACCCAGTAGCTTGAAGGCTGGGCAGCTTGAAGGTTTGGGTAGCTTGAGGGGGAAAGTTTCGGATGGATGATCGGTCAACATTCCTGCGTCGCCGCAGCGTCGTCCTCGGGCTGGCCGTGGCGGCCTTGGCAGGGCCGGCGCGCGCGGCGCCACCGGTGCCGAAATCGCCCTTTACCATCACGGTCTACGACGTCGCTGGCGCGCTGGCGCTGATGCAGAGCGGGTTCGACGACTATCGAGCGGCCAACCCCTCGCTCGTTTCCCGCTTCGTCTACTCCAAGGCGCCGGCGCCGGAACTGGCCGGCAAGCTGCGCGCGCAGCAGCAGGCCGGCCGCACGGATATCGACATCGTGCTGAGCGGCAGCGACGGCCTGTCCGCCGGGTTGGAGCAGGATCTGTGGCAACGCATCCTACCTGACCACGCCGCCCTGTTCCCCGATCTCGATGCGGTGTACGAGCCCGCGGCACTCAACCTCAACCGGGCGCAGGGCCAGGGCTACGGCGTTGTGCTGTGCTATTACCCGTCCGGTCCGCTGCTGGAATACCTGCCGGAGCGGGTGGCCGATGTGCCTCGATCGGCGGAGGACCTGCTCGCCTGGGCGAAGGCGCATCCGAACCGTTTCATGTATGCGCGTCCCAACAATTCCGGCCCCGGCCGTACCTTCATGATGGGGCTGCCCTACCTGCTGGGCGACAAGGATCCGATGGATCCGATCGGCGGGTGGGACAACACCTGGGCCTATCTTCAGGAAATCGGCCGCTTCATCGAATACTATCCGGCCGGCACCGGTGTGACGATGAAGGAGCTGAGCGAGGGATCGCGCGACATCATCGTCAGCACCACGGGGTGGGACATCAACCCGCGCGCGCTGGGCATCGTGCCGAAGAATGCCGCGATCGCCACGTTGAAGGGATTCCATTGGGTATCCGACGCCGACTATATGTGCGTCCCGAAAGGTCTCTCCCCGGACCGGCTGGCGGTGGTGCTGGACGTGATGGCGTTCCTGCTGAAGCCCGCCATGCAAGCCTATGCTTATGACGAGGGCTTTCTGTATCCCGGTCCCGCCATCCGCGATGTTCCTCTCGCGATGGCCCCAAAGCGCAGCCAGGAGGTGATCGCCGAGTTCGGACGCCCTGACTACGCCGAGTTGATCAGTGGCAATCCGATCGAATTGCCGTTGAAGCCCGATCGGATGGTCGCGGCGTTCCGACGCTGGGACGAGATGGTCGGATCGAAGAAATAGGGCACCCGCGCCACGGGGTCCGGCCTGCCGGCGGGCGTGGTGGACGCTGCCGGGCGGAACCCTTATAAGCAGCCGGGTCCGTCACCGTCATCGATCCAGTCTCCCATGCATGATCTGAAGTCAATTCGCGACGACCCGGCGGCATTCGATCGGGGGCTCGCCCGCCGCGGCGTGGCGCCACAGGCCGAGGCGCTGCTGGCACTCGACGTCGCCCGGCGCGACACGCAGACCGCCCTGCAGGAGGTGCAGGCACGCCGCAATGCGATCTCCCGCGAGATCGGCCAGGCCAAGGCATCCGGTGCTCCGACCGATGCGCTGACCGCCGAAGTCGCCAGCCTGAAGGACCGCCTGCCGGTGCTCGAGGCCGACGAGAAGCGGCTGGGCGATGACCTGGAACGGTTGCTGGCGGCGCTGCCCAACCTGCCGGCCGACGAGGTGCCCGACGGCGCCGACGAGACCGGCAACGTCGAGGTGCGGCGGTGGGGTACCCTGCGCGCGTTCAATTTCCCGGTACGCCAGCATTTCGAGCTGGGTGAGGCGCTGGGGCTGATGGATTTCAGCACGGCGGCGAAGCTTTCCGGCGCCCGGTTCGTCGTGCTACGCGGCGCGCTGGCGCATATGGAGCGCGCGCTGGGCGCCTTCATGCTGGACCTGCACGCGCGCGAGTTCGGCTATACCGAGATCGCGCCGCCGGTGCTGGTCAACAGCGAGACCATGTTCGGTACCGGTCAATTGCCGAAATTCGCCGACGACCAGTTCCGTACCACCGACGGCCGCTGGCTGGTGCCGACGGCGGAGGTGCCGCTGACCAATCTCGCGGCCGATACGATCCTCGACGAAGCCGCTCTGCCGCAGCGCTTCACCGCCTTCACGCCGTGTTTCCGCCTGGAGGCGGGGGCGGCCGGCCGGGACACGCGCGGTATGATCCGCCAGCATCAGTTCAGCAAGGTTGAGCTCGTATCGATCGCCCATCCGGATCACTCCGCGGCCGAGCACGAGCGGATGACCAGCATCGCCGAGGCGGTGCTGCAGCGGCTCGGCTTGCCCTATCGGGTGATGTTGCTTTGCGCTGGCGATATGGGCTTCACCGCGCGCAAAACCTATGATCTGGAGGTCTGGTTGCCGGGGCAGGGGACCTATCGCGAGATTTCCAGCTGTTCGGTCTGCGGAGATTTTCAGGCGAGGCGCATGAAGGCGCGGTTCCGTCCGGCCGAGGGCAAGGGCAACCGCTTCGTCCATACCCTGAACGGCAGCGCGCTCGCCGTCGGCCGGACCATGGTTGCCATTCTGGAAAACTATCAAACGGGCGATGGCGGCATCACGGTGCCGGATGCCTTGAGGCCCTATATGGGCGGGATCGACACGATCGGAGCATGACGCGAATGGCTCAACGGGAAATGTGGCATCGGGTCGACAGCTATGTTTGAGCAGTCGATCGATCTTGCCAAGGCGCGCATCCTGCTGTCGAATGATGACGGCATCGGCGCCCCGGGGCTCGAGGTTCTGGAACGGGTCGCCAAAACGCTGTCGGACGATGTCTGGGTCGTGGCACCCGAGCAGGAGCAAAGCGGCGCCGGCCATTCCCTGACCCTGCGCCGGCCGCTGCGCATCCGGCAATTGGGGCCGAAGCGGTTCGCCGTCGACGGCACGCCGACCGATTGCGTGCTGCTGGCGGTCAACAAGATCATGCGCGACGCGCGGCCGACCCTGGTGCTGTCCGGCGTCAATCGCGGCGGCAATATGGGCGAGGACATGACCTATTCGGGCACCGTCGCGGCGGCCATGGAAGGCACGCAGCTCGATGTGCCCAGCATCGCGCTCAGCCTGCATATCGCCAATGGCGGCGAGCCGAAATGGGCGACCGCCGAACAGCATGCGCCCGAGGTGATCCGGCGCCTGGTGGCCAGCCCCTGGCCCTACAACACGCTGATCAACGTCAATTTCCCGGACGTCGAGGCCGCCGACGTGGCGGGCATCGAAGTGGGGCGGCAGGGCCGGCGCAAGCTCGGCGACAATCTGGTCGAGGCTATCGATCCGCGGGGACAGCCCTATTATTGGATCGGGCCGATGCGCGACATCGACGCCACAAGGCCGGGCACCGACATCGCGGTGGTCAATGCTGGCAAGATCTCGGTGACTCCGGTCTTCCTCGACCTCACCCATGTCGCCGCCCTTGAGTCGTTGCGCCGGGTTTTCCCCTGATGGAGCCACCGGGACCAGGCCACGCCACGGCAAAGATCGCGCGGCTTGTCCAGGATCTCCGGCGCCAGGGCGTCACATCGGAACCGGTGCTGGCGGCGATGCGGAGCGTGCCGCGCGACCGGTTCGTGCCCAGCACTTTCGCGGATCGAAGCTGGGAGGACCTGGCCCTGCCGATCGGCCATGGCCAGACCGTCAGCCAACCCAGCATCGTCGGGTTGATGACCCAGGCGCTGGAACTGGATGACCGGCATACGGTGTTTGAGATCGGCACCGGGTCGGGCTATCAAACAGCGATTCTGGCACGCCTCGCTCGTCGCGTCTTCACCATCGAACGGCACAAGGATCTGTGGCGTGAGGCCGATCGGCGGTTTGCCGAGTTGCGCCTGCGTAACGTCACTTCACGCTATGGCGACGGTACCAAAGGCTGGCCCGAGCCGGCGCCGTTCGATCGCATCCTGGTGACCGCCGCCGCCCGCGAAATCCCAACGGCCTTGCTCGATCTGCTCGCATCGGACGGTATTCTGGTGGCGCCGGTCGGGCAGGAGCGCCGCGACCAGGTGCTGACCCGTTTCCGGCGTTCCGCGACCGGATTGATCGCGGAACCTATGGGGGCGGTGCGCTTCGTCCCGCTGGTTTCCGGCCTGCCGCGTGGCGGCATGCTGGCAGCCTCGTGAAGGGGGCGGCGTGATGGGGCGGTTTTCGCGGGTGTCGGCGGTGCTGGCGCTGGGGTTGCTGGCCGCTTGTACGCGGACTGCGCCGCCGGCACCGGTGACCGGTGGATACGCCGGTCAGCGCAGCGCGGCGCCGACCCCGGCCGAGATCGTGAATTCCGGGCCGAGCAGCGTCGTCGTGCAGCCCGGCGAGACGCTCTTCGCCTTGGCGCGCACGGCAAATGTGCCGGTGCGGTCGGTGATCGAGGCCAACAACCTGCAGCCGCCCTATAAGCTGACGACGGGGCAGGTCCTGACCATTCCGCGGGTACGCCAGCACATCGTGCAACCCGGCGAGACGCTGTATTCGGTATCCCGGCAATTCGGCGTGGATTCGACCGCGCTCGCCCGCATGAACAATCTATCGCAGCCCTATACGATCAAGATCGGTCTGCCGCTGGTTCTGCCGGCGCCGGTTGGCGGCGTGCCCGCGACGGCGACCGCCGCGGCGCCGATCCCGCCGGGTGAGGCGGCTGGAACGGCGGGAGGCGGGGCCGTCACCCAATCCTTGGTGCCGCCGCCCGCCGCTCCAGCGACGCCACCCGGCACCGGCCCATCGCCCGCCGATCAGGTCGCCGCCGATATCGCCGCCGAAAAGGCCAGCGAGAAGGCAGGCACCGAGAAAGCGGGCAAACCCGCGACGCTCGCCCCGCCGCCTGCGCCGGCTGTGGCCACCGCGCCGCCACCTCCCGCTGTCGTTCCGCCTGCCGTTCTCGTTCCACCGGCCCAGCCGACCCCGCCCGCCACCGCGGATACGGCGCAACCCACGGATGCCGCGCCGCCCCAGCAGGAGGCCGTGGCGCGCCCAGAACCGCCGCCGGTGGTCGCCGAGCATCGTCCGCCGACAGCGCCGCTGTTCTTTTGGCCGGTGCGCGGACGGGTCATCGCCGGCTATGGAGCGGCCGCGGGCGGTGCCCATAACGACGGTATCAATATCGAGGCACCATCCGGCACGACGGTCTCAGCCGCGGATGGCGGCACCGTCGCCTATGCGGGCAACGAATTGCGCGGCTTCGGCAATCTCATCCTGATCAAGCATGCCGACGGCTGGGTCAGCGCCTATGCGCATAACCGGACATTGCTGGTGAAGAAGGGCGACCATGTGCGGCGCGGCCAGCCGATCGCCCAAGTCGGCGCCACCGGATCGGTCGGCACACCGCAGCTGCATTTCGAGCTACGCCGCGACCGGAGGGCGATCGACCCGCTCGACCATTTGCCGCAATTGAGCAGCGGCGAAAGCTAATCCAGCCGCTTGCGCTGGCGGCCGGCGAGGTCTTGGATGAATTGCCAGGCGACCCGGCCCGATCGGGCGCCGCGTGTCACCGACCATTCATTGGCCTCGGCCACCAACTCGGCTTCCGGCAGATCGAGCCCATAGCGGGCCGCGTAGCCGCGGATCATCGCGAGATAGGTCGGTTGATCGCAGCCGTAGAAGCCGAGCCACAATCCAAACCGGTCCGACAGCGAGATCTTTTCTTCGTTGGCCTCTCCCGGGTTCACCGCGCTCGATCGCTCGTTGTCGATCATGTCGCGGGGCATGAGATGGCGGCGGTTGGAGGTTGCGTAGAGCACGACATTGGCCGGGCGCCCTTCGATGCCGCCATCCAGCACCGCCTTCAGGGATTTATAGGCGGCATCGTCATGATCGAAGGACAGGTCATCGCAGAACAGGATGCAGCGTTCGGCCCGATTGCGCAGCGTGCCGAGCAGTTGAGGCAGCGAGGGAATGTCCTCGCGGTGGATTTCGACCAGTACAAGCCTCGGCGCCTCGGCCGGCAACTCCGCCGCCACCGCGCCATGCACGGCCTTCACCAGCGAGCTTTTGCCCATCCCACGGGAACCCCAGAGCAGGGCGTTATTTGCCGGATATCCGGCGGCGAAGCGCCGCGTGTTGTCGAGCAGGATGTCACGAACCCGCTCGACACCATGCAATAGGCCGAGATCGACCCGATTGACCTTTGGCACAGGCTCCAGTTCGCCGCGCGCCGCATGCCAGACGAACGCCTCCGCGCCCTTGAGGTCGAGCGGGGGGATCGGCGGCGGCGACAGACGCTCGAGAGCGCCGGCGATGCGGGCGAGCAGGGCGTTGGTCGTTTCGGTCTCGGTGGTCACTGACAAAAGTCCTGAGATGGCGTTGGTTGTGGGCGAGGATGGGCCTTTCGGTGGCGGCCGGACGCTAACATATGACGGCTAACGGTCAACCGGTCCGACCTTTTCGGCCAGAGCACCTCTTCGGTCCGGGCACCTCTTCGGTCGGGGCATTGCTCTTTCGAGGCAAGTTGCGTACCTATGGCGACCCATCGGCGAGCAGGGCGTCCGAAGCGTCCATCCGTTGCCATCGGCGCGGATTTCGATCGATGGGCTGGCCGCTCGCCGGCTGGTCGTGTTCCAGGAGTTTGACGTCGTATGTTGATTTCGCCCGCCTATGCCCAAACCGCCGGACTTTCCGACCCGAATGGGATGCTGCTGCAATTCGCGCCGTTCATCCTGATCTTCGTGGTCATGTACTTCCTGCTGGTAAGGCCGCAGCAGCAGAAGGCCAAGGCGCATAAGGCGGCGATGGCGGCATTGCGCCGTGGCGACATGGTGCTGACCTCCGGCGGCATCATCGGCAAGATCGTCCGCGTCCTCAACGACCAGGAAGTATCGGTCGAGATCGCCGAGAATGTCCGGGTGCGCCTGATGCGGTTGACCATCACCGAGGTTCTCGCCAAAACCCAACCCGTCGGCAAAGATACGGGAGCGGATGCGGACGACGACGACGCGACGGATGGCGAGGCGGCCGATGCGCCGGTCAAATCCGCCGTGGAGCCAAAGCGTCGTCGGTCGACGCCGCGCCCGCCGGCCGCCCCCAAGTCGCCCTGAGGCGGTATCAAGCGGTATAAGCCAGCACCATGTTGAATTTTCCTCCCTGGAAGGTCTGGACCGTCATCGCGGTCACGATCCTGGGCGTGATCCTCGCCGCCCCCAATTTCGCCAGCCGCAAGACCCTGGACGGCCTGCCGTCCTGGCTGCCGAAGCAGCAGGTGAGCCTCGGCCTCGATCTGCAGGGCGGCAGCCATCTGCTGCTCGAAGTGGACCTGAAAGGCGTCACGCAGGAGCGGCTCAATGGCGTGCTGGACGGCGCGCGGGCAGCCTTGGTCAAGGCCAAGATCGGCTATGCCAATCTCGCGATCAACGGCGACGCCGTCACGTTCACGCTGCGCGATCAGGACCGCAAAGGCGATATCCCGCAATTGGCGAAGGATATCGACAGCGATCTCGCGGCGACTGTCCAGCCCGATGGCCAGGTTGCGCTGAAATTCACCGATCAGTCGCTGGTGGCGCGCCAGACCGCCGCGGTCGACCAGTCGATCGAGATCATCCGCCGCCGGATCGACGAAACTGGCACCAAGGAGCCGACGATCCAACGTGAGGGCGCCGATCGTATCGTGGTCCAATTGCCGGGCATCGATGATCCGGAACGGGTCAAGGCGTTGCTCGGCCGCACCGCCAAGCTGACCTTCCAATTGGTCGATACCAATGTCAGCCCGGAGGACGCGCGTTCCGGGAAATTGCCCCCCGGGTCGGAACTGTTGCCGGCGGCCGATGCGGCGGGCCGCAGTGGTACGCCCAGCCAATACGTGGTGCGTCGGCGCATCATGGTGGGCGGTGATACGCTGACCGGCGCCCAGGCCACGTTTCAGAACAACGAGCCGGTCATTTCCTTCAAGTTCGATTCCAATGGCGCGCGCAAATTCGGCGACGCGACCCGTGAGAATGTCGGCAAGCCCTTCGCCATCGTGCTCGACGGCAAGGTTATCTCGGCGCCGGTGATTCGGGAGCCGATTACCGGCGGCAGCGGCGTGATCTCGGGCAGCTTCACCGTGCAGAGCGCCAACGACCTGGCGCTGCTGCTGCGCGCCGGCGCCCTTCCGGCGCCGTTGGTCATCCTGGAGGAACGGACGGTCGGTCCCGATCTTGGGGCGGATTCGATCCGCGCCGGGACGATAGCCAGCCTGGTCGCCGTCTCGCTGGTGGCGATTTTCATGGTGCTGTTCTACGGGCTGTTCGGCCTATTCGCCGATATAGCGCTGGTTTTCAACCTGGCATTGCTGTTGGGGGCCTTGTCGCTGCTGGGCGCCACGCTGACCTTGCCGGGCATCGCCGGCATCGCCCTCACCATGGGAATGGCGGTCGATGCGAACGTGCTGATCAACGAGCGTATCCGCGAGGAGATCAAGGCAGGCCGCTCGGTCATCTCTGCCCTCGATACCGGTTTCAAGCGCGCCGTCGCGACCATCGTCGATGCGAACGTCACCCATCTGATCGCCGGCAGCCTTTTGTTCATCCTGGGGTCGGGACCGGTGAAGGGCTTCGCGGTGACGCTGTGCCTCGGCATCCTCACCTCGCTGTTCACGACCCTCCTGCTGTCGCGGCTGTTCGTCGTTTGGTGGTTGAAGCGCACCCGGCCGCAGGCGATCCCGATCTAGAGCGGCCACACCGCCATGGATATTACCCCCGTCATTCCCGCGGGCCGGCAGATCGTCGAGCGCTATGGTTCCGGCGGGTTCCGGATATCCGGTGTCGATTACAGCGGTTCGGTGCTGGTATTCCCTACCGAAACCCTTGGCTGGGATGTGGCGGATTTCGCGGAAGTCACCTCGGAGAGCCTGGGGGCGGTGCGCGATCGGGGCAGCATCGAGATCCTGTTGCTCGGCTGCGGCCGGCGCATGCTACCGGTGCCCAAGGCGATTCGTGCCGAGTTGAAGCAGGCGGGCATGACCGTCGACGCGATGGATACCGGTGCGGCCTGCCGTACTTACAACGTGCTGATCGGCGAGGGCCGGCTGGTGGCCGCGGCGTTGCTGCTGCCACGCTGAGGTCAGGGAATGGGTTCAGCGCCAATGGTCGCCAAGCGGGCGAGTCAGGGCGCGCACCGTGAGAAGCTGCCCCGAAAAGAGCGCCATTTTCGAGGCGATCGAGAACACGGCGATGAAGTCTGGCCACCAAGCGATGAATGCCACCGCGACCACCAGGTTGACCGCCGCTGTCAGGAACGACATCCTGATCACCGATAATGTTGACGATGTCAATTCGGACTGGGGGCTAAATGACGGCGCGGCGTACATCAGGGGTGGGGGGCGAACCGCCCCGGCCCTACCACCATGGCTCCCTTCGAGAGGCCATGCTGCAGGCGGCCGGGCGCATACTCGATCGCGACGGGATCCAAGGGCTTACTCTACGCGCCGCCGCCCGGGAGGCCGGCGCCTCTCACGCCGCTCCCAAGAACCACTTCGATGACCTGACGGGCCTGTTGAGCGAGTTGGCCACCATCGGTTTCAATCGGTTCACCGAGCGCCTGATCACCGCCGCCGAGACCTCTCCCCAGCACCGACTTTCCGCCATCGGTCGCGCCTATGTCGACTTCGCGGTAGCCAGTCCCGGGCTGTTCCAACTTATGTTCCGCAGCGAGCGCCTCGACGTTGATCGGCCGGCCCTGCGGGAAGCTATGCAGCGCGCCTCCGGCGTGCTTTCGGACACGGTCGGTACCCTGCATCCGGAGTCCACCGCCGAAACACCCGCTCTGGCGAAGATTGCCCACATGGTCGCCGCCTGGTCCATGGTCCACGGTTTCGCCATGCTGCTCCTCGATGGCCGGCTCACCCCGATTCTCGAGCGCCTGCCGGAGGGTGACGACGCCACGATCCTGTTGAACGCGATCCTCTGCCGGTGCTGATAGAGCAGTAGCAGGCCCGGCTACAGCCGGGTCCAGTGGATAAACAGGTCCGGAAGTCAGGACAGGTCGTGAAGCGCGCGGCCCGTGGACGTCGTAACCGTGAAATCGGAGAACAGGACTTCCAGCCCGGCGCGCTCCGGGGTGCAGCACATCGGCCCGACTGCGTAGCGTGCGGCGACGGGAAAGGGACAGAGCCGTGTCAGCGGCCAGCGTCGGCCATCCGTCGAGGCTTGCAGGCGCAGCACGCCACGATCGACCGTTACCCTGATCCAGAAATCGGACGCATCGCCGCGAAACGGCCCGGTGGCCCAGTCGGACTGCCCGATCGTCAGGACGCTACCCAGCAGCGCCTCGCCATCCGACAGTTCGATTCCCGCCTTGATCCATGTCGCGTCGTCGAGCCGCACCATGATGCCGGCTTGGTCGTAAAGGCTCTCGTATTGTGCCCTGACGCGGAGTGACGCGGTGAACCCTCCCAGCGCCTCGCACCCGAAGAAGTGACCGCTGTTCCGGGTGAAGCCGTAATGCGTTTCCCGCCAGAAGTCCGTCGCGTAATTTGTCGTAGCGGTAAGGCCATCGGGAACCAGAGCCCATTGATCTGGCTCATTCAGCCAACGGCAGTGCTCAAACATGCGCATCTCGCTCCCGTTTCGTCTATCCATGCAAGGGATGGTGCTAAATACGGTCTCTGCCCCAATCTCTCACAGCGTCGGTCCACTCAGGGCCGAATGCGACGGTACCCATTCAGTCGTACCCGTTTATACCCGTCCGGAGGCTGCCCTGCTCGCGACCTTTCTGCTTCTGCTGCCCTTCGCCGTGTCGATGTCGGCCACGCCCGGTCCCAACAATTTGATGGTGATGGCGTCGGCCGCGACTTTCGGCTATCGCCGGACCATTCCGCATATGCTGGGCATCAGCGCGGGATTTCCGCTTATGCTCCTCGCCGTCGGCTGCGGTCTCGCCAGCGTATTCGAGGCGTATCCGCTGCTGCATCACGTGTTGAAGATCGTAGGTGCTGCCTATCTGCTGTTCCTTGCCTGGAAGATCGCGACCGCCGTCGACGAACGGGATAAAGCGAAGCCGGTGACGGAGGAGGAGGCTGTGGCCCAGCGCTCGCCGCTCAGCTTCTCGCAGGCCGCTTTGTTTCAATGGGTGAACGTCAAGGCCTGGGTGGTGGCGATCGGCGCGGTGACGACCTATACGACGATCGGCGGCGACATCCTGCTTCAGGCCACCGTGATCGCCCTCACTTTCGCCGTGGTATCGTTTCCGTCGAATTCGCTATGGGCCGGCTTCGGGCTGGCGATGGGACGGCTGCTGCATTCAGCCCGATCTCGCCGGGTGTTCAACGTCACCATGGCGGGCCTGCTCGTCGCCTCGCTGGTCCCGCTGCTCGACTGAATAGGGCGCCCAGGCAGCACCTTAACAGTCTCACAAACAAAAAAATGGGGCCGCGAGAAATCCCGCGGCCCCATCCTTGATTAGGTCGTCGTGATGCGGTTATCCGCCTCGACGGATCAACTCACCTTGGCGAGGTTCGCCGCGACGAAGTCCCAATTCACCAGCTTGTCGAGGAAGGTCTGGACGAAGTCCGGCCGGCGATTCTGATAGTCGAGGTAATAGGCGTGTTCCCACACATCGACGGTCAGCAGCGGCGTTTGGCCGGTGGCCACCGGGGTCACGGCATTGGCGGTCTTGGTGATCTTGAGCTCACCCTTATCGAGCACCAGCCAGGCCCAACCCGAGCCGAACTGCGACACGGCGGCGGCCTTGAACTGCTCCTTGAAGGCATCGAGGCTGCCGAACGCCTTGGCGATCTTCTCGGCCAGCGCGCCGCTCGGCGCCCCGCCGCCGCCGGGCTTCATGCAGCTCCAGAAAAAGGTGTGGTTCCAGACCTGGGCGGCATTGTTGAAAACGCCGGCCTTGGATTCATCCTTCGCGGTGGCGACGATGATCTGTTCCAGCGACTGGTCAGCCATCGGGCTGTCCTTGACCAGATTGTTTAGATTGGTCACGTAGGCCTGATGGTGCTTGCCATAGTGAAAGTCGAAGGTCTTCTCCGACATGTTCGGCTCGAGGGCGGTCTTCGGATACGGCAATGGCGGAAGTTCAAATGACATGGCGACCTCGTTGAGTTCTGGCTCGTGAATGCGCAGACACTGATGTCTGCCCAAGGAGATAGGATGGGATGGCCCGCTTGGGAAGCGAAAACATGGGCCGGCCGGTTGGTTGGGCGGGTCCCGTACCTATGAACGCTCTCTGGGTCGAAAATGTCCGTCAGCACGATCACGATCGCTATCTCGCCGCGCTTCTGGCGCCGGCGGAGGCCCGGGATGGATTGATGGCGCTGCTGGGTTTCAATCTGGAGGTCGCCAAGGTCCGCGAGTTGATCAGCGAGCCGCTGATCGGCCAAATTCGCTTGCAGTGGTGGCGCGATGCCATCGACGAGATCTATGCGGGCAAGCCGCCGCGCCGGCATGACGTTGTCCTGGCGCTCGCCCAGGCGATCCAGCGACACGGCTTGACCCGCACCCATCTCGACGCGCTGATCGACGGAAGAGAATTCGACCTGGCAGATGTCCCGCCGGCCGATTGCGCCGAGCTGGAGCGTTATGCCGAGGCGACGTCGTCACGGCTGCTTTTCGCGGCGCTCGAAGTGCTGGACGGCATGTCGCCGGCCGCCTTCGAGGCGGCACGGCATGTCGGGATCGCCTGGGCCTTGACCGGCTTGCTGCGGGCTATTCCGTTTCATGCCGCGGCGAAGCGGGTCTATCTGCCGGCCAATCTCGCGGCCTCGGTCGATCTGCACACCGGCGAGCTGTTCGAATTGCGCCCCACGCCGCAACTATTCGCGGTGGTCGGTGAAATCCTCGATCTGGCACGGCGCCATCTGGTCTCCGCCCGAGCGGAACGCACCGGCATCGCTCGGGCGGCCCTGCCAGCGCTACTGCCGGCGCGGCTCGCCGATGGTTATCTCAAACGGATCGGCAGGGCAGGGGGCAACGTGTTCGCCCCCCTGGTGCAAGCACCGGATGGCCTCGCGGTGCCGAAATTGGCAATCGCCTTGTGGTTCGGTCGGTTTTAATTTCACGCCTCCGCCTATTGACGGGCCGGGAATAGTCGCACTCAATAACCACGCTTACCTGGTACCACGCCACTTGGCGCGAGAAGGGGTGTCTGAGCGCTATGCTGGCTGTCTACGATCCGAACCATGCCCTGCACGCGCCGGCAACCTATGTCATCCGCGGCGCGATCGTGCCGGCACGCGAGAATCCCAGGCGCGCGGAGGCGATGTTGCAGGCTCTGCGCGATGGTGGGCGCGCGGATCGGCGCGCTTGGCTTGCCGACCGTGCTGATCCAGGAAGGCGGCTATGCCGTCGATGCGCTTGGCCGCAACCTGTCCAGCTTCCTGGCTGGTTTCCTCTCCACGCGACCCGCCGAACCACCCCGACCATGACACAGGAGCCGTCCGCATGAGCACGCGCCTGAACTCGACCGCCGAAAGGGACATCACGTCCCTCATCCACCCCTATACCAATCTCGACCGCCACCGTTCGGCTGGGCCGATGGTGATCGCGCGCGGCGACGGCGTGTTCGTCGAGGACGAGAACGGCAAGCGCTATCTGGAAGGCATGGCCGGGCTGTGGTGCGCGTCGCTCGGCTTCAGCGAAAAGCGCCTCGCGGCCGCTGCGGCGCGGCAGATGGATACGCTGCCTTTCTATCATATTTTCGGCGGCCGCTCGACCGGCCCGTCCATCGAACTGGCCGAGCGCTTGCTCGCTATAGCGCCGGTGGGTCTGGAGCGCGTGCTGTTCGCCAATTCCGGATCGGAGGCGAATGATCAGGCGGCCAAGCTGGTCTGGTACTATCACAATGCCATCGGCAAGCCCCGCAAGAAGAAGATCATCGCGCGCACGCGCGGCTATCACGGCGTCACCATCTACGCCGGGAGCATGACCAGCCAGCCGATGAACCACGCCGAATTCGACCTGCCGCTGGGCGGCGTGCTGCGCACCGACTGCCCAAGTCACTATCTCTTTGGCCTGCCGGGCGAGAGCGAGGCCGATTTCGTCGAGCGCATCGTCGGCAATTTGGAGCGGCTGATCCTGCGGGAGGGACCGGACACGATCGGCGCCTTCATCGCGGAGCCGGTGAATGGCGGCGGCGGCGTGATCGTGCCGCCGCCGGGCTATTTCGAGAAGGTGCAGGAGGTGCTGCGCCGCTACGATATCCTGTTCATCGCCGACGAGGTGATCTGCGGCTTCGGCCGTACCGGGCAGATGTTCGGCTGCGACACCTTCGGTATCAAGCCGGATATCATGACGGTCGCGAAAGCGCTTTCCGCCGCCTACATGCCCATCTCGGCCACCGTGATCAGCGGTGCCATCAACGACGCGCTGGTCTCGCAGAGCGCCAAGCTGGGCAATTTCGCGCATGGCTTCACCTATGCCGGCCATCCGGTCGCTTCGGCTGTGGCCATCGAGACGCTCCGTATCTATGAGGAGATGGGCATCGTTTCCGTCGTGCAGCGCGTGGCACGGCATTTCCAGGCGCGGTTGCATGCGCTGGCGGCGCATCCGCTGGTGGGCGAGGCTCGCGGGGTGGGATTGCTCGGCGCGGTGCAGCTCGTCAAGGACAAGACGGCCCGCATTTCCTGCACCTCGGCGGACGGGCTCGATCAGGTGATCACGAACAGCGCGTTGGCAAATGGCGTGATCCTGCGTGCGACGCCGGAAGCCGTCTATCTCTGCCCGCCCCTGATCATCAGCGAGAGCGAGATCGACCTGCTCTTCGACGGGCTGAGTACGGCACTGGATGATGCTCTCGCGCATCTCCGGCGCACCTCGCCCGAGGCGGCGCGTTCAGCGGCGGAATAGGCGGCATGCGCCGTCGCAGCTTCCTCGCCGGTGCCGCCGCGGCGCAGGGAAGCCGCGTGCTGAAATTCGTGCCTCAAGCCGATCTCGGCGTGCTCGATCCAATCTGGAGCCAGGCCTATGTGACGCGCAATCACGGGCTGATGGTGTTCGACACGCTGTACGGAATGGACGACCAGTTCCGCATCTCGGCGCGAAGGGTTGAGATTCAATGACGACACCCCGGTGCTCGGCCGCGACTGCGTCGCCAGCATTCGGCGCTGGGCGGCGCGGGATAGCTTCGGCCAGACATTGCTCGTCTTCACCGACGAGCTCTCCACCCCGGATGACCGCACCATCCGCTTTCGTCTGAAGCGTCCCTTCCCGCTGCTGCGCGCCGCGCTCCGACCGCCTATCGGCGGACGATCAAGGATGTGCTTAGCGGCTTCTCGCTGTTCTGGAACGTAAAGCCGGCCTGATCCCGCTTACGTCTCCTGTTGCGACAACGCCGCCTGCCGATGACTCCCCTTCCAGTACGTCAGCAGAATGCAAACGATCAGGATCGATGCGAGGATCAGGGAAGAACCGACGGTCCCGAAGCCGAGGCCGCCTTGCTTGGGCGTCTTCGTCAGTAGATCCCCTGCCGTCGCGCCGAACGGCCGGGTCAGGACAAACGCCATCCAGAACAGCAGCGTGTCAGAAATCTCCGTGAAGAAGTGCGCGGCGACGATCAGCGCCAGGATACCCGCGATCAACAGCGCACCACCGGCGAATCCCAGCCCCGAACTATCGGCCAGGAAATCACCCAGAGCCGTGCCGAGCGTGTTCGAGAACAAGATCGCCGCCCAATAGAACGCCTCGACCTTGAACGTCGTGATGCGGGTTACCGATAGGGAACCCAGCGAAAAGCGCCACACTGCCAGAATGGAGATGAGAAGTAGGACCAGGATGGTGGTGCCGGTGGCGTAACCGAGACCCAGCGTTCGATCCATGAAGTCCGACATCGTCGTGCCGGCGGTGCTGGTCGAAAGGATCACCGCCCAATAGAGGAAGGGGTGATAGGCTTTC
Source organism: Allostellaceae bacterium (assembly GCA_035555315.1). Lineage (GTDB taxonomy): Bacteria > Pseudomonadota > Alphaproteobacteria > ATCC43930 > CGMCC-115725 > DATMGU01. Next base: position 4,315 of record DATMGU010000001.1, on the reverse strand, counting down.
GACGATAGTTGCCCGATCAGGGTAACGACGAAGACGCTGATCAATATGAGCGTACTGATCGCATAGCCGACGTTCAGCGTCATGGACAGAAGATCGCCACCCGTCTCCCCGAGAGTCGTGGCGCAGATCTTCATGATCCAAAACGCGAGGGTGATTTGCGGAACCTTGTTCATGGATTTGGTAATCCTGGCGATACGAGGATGAGGCCGATGTCGAAGGCTCTACCGAAGCCGATCTTCGAGGTGGCGGTTCTAGGACAGCGCTGTCTCGTAATCCTTGAGGAAGCGCGCGAGGTTGACACCCAGATCGCCGGTCAGATAACCGCCTTCCTGGATCAGCACGGTCGGCCGGCGTAAGCCGGCGATCCGCGTCGCGGCGGCGCCGAAGCCCGCTGTCGTCACTTTGAACACGCCGAGCGGGTCCTTCTCATAGGCATCGAAGCCGAGCGAGACGACCAACAGGGCGGGATCGAAATCGGCGATCGCCGAGAGCGTCCGGTCGATGCCGCCGAGGAAAGCCTCGTCACCGCTGCCGATCGCCAGCGGTATATTCAGGTTCGCACCAAGACCCGCGCCGGTACCCCGTTCATCGGCATAGCCGGCGTAGAACGGGTAATAATCGGTCGGATCGGCATGGACCGAGGCGAAGAACACGTCGCCGCGCTCCCAGAAGATGCCTTGCGTGCCGTTGCCGTGATGCACATCGATATCGAGGATTGCGATGCGGCCAAGTTTCTGGGCCGCGTGCTGGGCCGCGATCGCCGCGTTGTTGAGATAGCAGAAGCCGCCCGCCATATCGGCATAGGCATGATGCCCCGGCGGCCGGCACAGCCCATAGGCGATCGGGGCGCCGGTCAGCACCAGTTCGGTCGCGTGCACGGCGACGTCGGCCGCCGCCGTCGCGGCCTCCCAGGTGCCGGTGGAGATCGGGCAGGCGGTGTCGGCGGTGTGCCAGCCGACCAAGCCGATGATGCCGGTCGGGCGGTTCGCCATATGCCGGTTGGGGTGGATGTTCGGCACGATTTCAGCGCCGCCCTCGGGCAGGGATTGCCAGCGTTCGATCGCCGTCTCCAGGAACGTCAGATACTCCGCTGTGTGGACGGCCGCACGTGGCGCTGCACCGAAGCTGTCGGGCGCGACGATCCTGTGCCCGGCGTTGCGCGCGCCGTCGAGCAGGGTGGAGGCACGAGCGGCGACTTCCGGATTTGCCGCAGGCACGCCGCGGCGTAGAAAGTTCTTGGGCTGGTGCCGCACGTGCCGATCCGTGTAAACGATGTCCATGGCTTCTCCTTGCGCTGCGACAAACTACGGTTCGTAGGCTGTTTCGCCAACTTGGGATTTGCCAATGTCTGTTTTTCAAGGAGATCGCCTGATGTCGCGTCCGCCCGCCACGCCCACTGTCCAGATCGATAATCCCCGGATGAAAGTCACGGAATGGCGCTTCCCGCCGGGTGGTGCGACCGGGTTTCATCGGCACGAAATGGACTATTGCGTGGTGCCGATCACCACCGGCACCTTGACGATCGAGGCTGCGAGCGGCACCACCAAGGCGGCTTTGGTGACCGGCAAATCCTATGACCGGCTGACGGGCGTCGAGCACGACGTGATCAACGACAATCCGTTCGAGTTCATCTTCATCGAGGTCGAACTCAAGGCCTAGTCGGTTTGAACTCTTGCGGGGGTGACCCGACGATCCACCCCTTGAGTCACGCTCCGCAATATTGTATGTATACGAACGAATATGGTGTGGATCTGGGTCCGCAACCTCTGGCCGTTAACGGGATAGAATGACGATGAGCGGTGCGCTGGCGCTGGGATATGGCCTGGCTTTCGAGGATCTTTACCAGCGTGACGGGCTGATCAAGCTCGATCGGGCCTTCGTCGAGCATCTCAAGGCGACCGATCCGGCGCTATCCAACCGGCTGATGGCGGCGCGGGCGGCCCCGGAGGGGATGCCGGCCAAGGATGCCTCCGACCTCATCGTCGAGGCCGCCCCGCATGTCGAGGATTTCCTCGGCCAATTGTTCGGCATCGCCGCCGAGGTGACGGCACTGCAGGCCCGCCACGAGGCACTGGCGCCGCTCTATACCGTAAAGCGCCTGTTCGTGCAGCGCCGCGCGGTCAAGGGCATGACGCCGGAAATCGCCGCGGCGATCGACGGCCCGGCCATTGCCGACGAGCTGGAAACGCTTGTCCAGGCGCCGTTGACCGAGGCGAGCTTCGCCGAGCATGTCGCGCGTTGGCTGGAGGACGAGCCCGCCCATGAGGCGGCCCTGAAGCTGGCGCAGGATTACGCTACCTGGGCAACCCTGTCGCCGGCCGGCACCAAGCTGCATAGGGCGGGCGTGCTGTTCAAGGTGCCACACAAGCTCGACCCGGAGCATCTCGTTCCCGTCGAGACCGAGGAGCGCGACGGTGTCACGATGCTGCGCCTGCCGCGCGCGCAATGGCGCCAGCGGCACGGCTTCGCGCTGACCGACGCGGGCACCGATCTGGTCGGCGCGCTCGACCAGGCGAATTACTGCATCTGGTGCCACAACCAGGGCAAGGATAGCTGCTCCAAGGGCCTCAAGGAAAAGACCCCGTCAGCCACCGGGAGCACCTTCAAGACCAGCCCCTTCGGGGTGCCGCTCGCCGGTTGCCCGCTGGAGGAGAAGATTTCGGAGATGAACCTGGTGAAGTCGCGCGGCAATACGCTGGGCGCGCTCGCCATCGTCACGGTCGACAACCCGATGTGCGCGGGCACCGGCCACCGGATCTGCAACGACTGCATGAAGTCCTGCATCTATCAGAAGCAGGAGCCGGTCGACATCCCGCAGGTCGAGACCCGCACCCTGAAGGACGTGCTGGAACTGCCCTGGGGCTTTGAGATCTACAGCTTGCTGACCCGCTGGAACCCGCTGAACTTCGCCCGGCCGCTGCCCAAGCCGGAGACCGGTTTCAAGGTACTGGTTGTCGGATTGGGCCCGGCCGGATTCACCCTGTCCCACCACCTGATGAATGACGGCCACACGGTCGTCGCCATCGATGGCCTTAAGATCGAGCCGCTACCCCCTGAAATCTCAGGGGTTACCGCCCTCGGCCAAAAGGTGCCGTTCGAGCCGGTACGCGACGTAACGGATCTCTATGAGCGGCTCGACGAGCGGGTGCTGGCCGGCTTCGGCGGCGTGGCCGAATACGGCATCACCGTGCGCTGGAACAAGAACTTCCTGAAGGTCATCCGCTTGCTGCTTGAGCGGCGGCGGCAATTCGCGATGATGGGTGGCGTGCGTTTCGGCGGGGCCATCACCATCGACAGCGCGTTCGAGCTGGGCTTCGACCATGTGGCGCTGGCTGCCGGGGCAGGGCGCCCGACCGTGATCCCGATGAAGAACGGTCTCGCCGGCGGCGTGCGACAGGCCTCGGACTTCCTGATGGCGCTGCAGCTGACCGGGGCCGCGAAGCCGGATTCGATCGCCAATCTGCAGGTTCGCCTGCCGGTCGTGGTCGTCGGCGGTGGCTTGACCGCGATCGATACGGCGACCGAATCGCTCGCCTACTACCCGATCCAGGTCGAAAAATTCCTGAAGCGCTACGAAATCCTGGTGGTCGAGCGAGGCGAGCTCGCGGTGCGTATGAGCTGGACCGAGGATGAGCGGCTGACCGCGGACGAGTTCATCGCCCATGCCCGCGCCCTGCGTAACGAAGCCGCCACCGCCGCTGCCGAGGGCCGGCCATCGCGGGCGATCGACCTGTTGAACGAATGGGGCGGCGTCACGCTGGCCTATCGCCGCAAGCTGGTCGAGGCGCCGAGTTACACCCTCAACCACGAGGAAGTGGCGCTGGCGATGCAGGAAGGCATCCGTTTCGCCGAGGGCCTGACGCCGGAGGAGGTCGAGGTCGATGCGCGCGGCAATGCAAGCGCCCTGGTACTGACCCGCGGCGGCGTTACCGGTGAGCGGGTGACCTTGCCGGCACGCACTATCCTGATCGCCGCCGGCACACAACCCAACACGGTGCTGGGCCGCGAAGACCCTGACAATGTAACGGTCGATGGTCGCTATTTTCAGGCGATCGACGAGGAAGGAACGCCGGTTCGCCCGGTGAAGTCCGCCAAGCCCGAGACGGTGAGCGTGCTGATGAGCCTACGTCCGGATGGCAAGGCGATCAGCTTCTTCGGCGATTTGCATCCTTCCTTCGCCGGCAATGTGGTGAAAGCCATGGGCAGCGCCAAGCAGGGCTATCCGGTGGTCAGCCGGATGCTCGCCCGATTGACGCCCGCGGCCCCGGCGCCGACCGAGTTGATCGACCGGCTCAACGACGAGCTGCGCCCGGTG